>NZ_JBFBBC010000015.1:0-175545 GCF_040689545.1 Streptomyces sp. NPDC051180 | reverse complement strand
GTGCTCGTACTGGGCGTACTCGCGCTTTCGCCCGGTGCGGCGAGAGCGCGTGCCAGGCGTCGCGGGGCAGAGGGGAATTTGACGACAGGCCCTAGCGCGTGGGCGAGTGGTGGGGCGGGGCGGGGCGGCGCACCCTGGAGGGGTAGCCGACAGGTACCTCGGTGGAGGTGGTCCTCATGATGCACACGCTTGTCGGATGGCATGTGGAGATGGAGTTCAAGGAGGAGGGCGACCGGACGCGCGCCGCGGCGATGGTCCGGCTGACGGACGGAACGGAGTTCCGGGCGCACGGCACCGCGAACCGCCACCCCTCGGACCCGGACCAGCTGCGGGTGGGCGAGGAGATCGCCGGGGCGCGGGCCCTGATGGATCTGGCCTCGCAGCTGCTCCAGAAGGCCCACACGGAGATCGACCAGGTGTCGGGCCGTACCTCGCACAGCATCCGTTGACGACGAAGCCCCCGGCACGGGTGTCCGCGCCGGGGGCTTCGCCTCGGGCCGTCAGAGGCGCTCGGGCGTCCGGATGCCGAGCAGGGCCATGCCCTGGTGCAGGGTCCGGCCGGTCAGGTCGCAGAGGAAGAGGCGGTTCTCCGCGACCTCCTGCGCCGGCTCCGGCTTGATGACCGGGCACTGGTCGTAGAACGTCGTGTACAGCGAGGCGAGCTGGTAGAGGTACGCCGTCAGCTTGTGCGGGGCGTACTCCGAGGCGGCCTCGGCGACCGTCTCGGCGAACCGGTCCAGGTGGAGGCCGAGCGCGCGCTCGGCCGGGGCCAGCTCCAGCTCCGGGTGGGCGACGGGACGGCGGTCGCCGGCCTTGCCGAAGATCGACCTGATCCGGGCGTAGGCGTACTGCAGGTACACCGACGTGTCGCCGTTGAGCGACACCATCTGGTCCAGGTCGAACTTGTAGTCCCGGGCCGCGGACGTCGACAGGTCGGCGTACTTCACGGCGCCGATGCCGACGTACCGGCCGTTCTCGACGATCTCCGTCTCGGTCAGGCCGACCTTCTCGGCCTTCTCGCGGACGACGGCCGTCGCCCGGTCGACCGCCTCGTCGAGGAGGTCCACCAGCCGGACCGTCTCGCCCTCACGGGTCTTGAACGGCTTGCCGTCCTTGCCGAGGACCGTGCCGAAGGCCAGCTGGACGGCCTTGACCTCGTCGTTCAGCCAGCCGGCCCGGCGGGCCGTCTCGAAGACCATCTTGAAGTGGAGCGACTGGCGGGCGTCCACCACGTACAGCAGGGACGACGCCTTGAGGTTCTGCACCCGGTCGCGGATCGCGGACAGGTCCGTCGCCGCGTACCCGAAGCCGCCGTCGGACTTCTGGACGATCAGCGGGGTCGGGTTGCCGTCCGGGCCCTTCACGTCGTCGAAGAAGACGCACAGCGCACCCTCGGAGCGGACGGCGACGCCCGACTCCTCCAGGATGCGGCAGGTCTCCACCAGCATGTCGTTGTAGCCGGACTCGCCTACGACGTCGCCGTCCCGGATGTCCATGTCGAGCTTGTCGAAGACCGAGTAGAAGTAGATCTTCGACTCGTCGACGAACCGCTGCCAGAGCGCGAGGGTCTCCGCGTCGCCGGCCTGCAGGTCGACCACCCGGGCCCGGGCCCGCGTCTTGAACTCCTCGTCGGAGTCGAAGAGGGCGCGCGACGCCTTGTAGAGCCGGTTCAGGTTCGACATGGCCTCCTCGCCGGAGACCTCGGCCTCCGAGGAGTGGTCCAGCTCGTGCGGGTGCTCGATCAGGAACTGGATGAGCATGCCGAACTGGGTGCCCCAGTCGCCGATGTGGTGGCGGCGGACCACCGTCTCGCCCGTGAACTCCAGGATCTCGACCATCGCCGCGCCGATCACGGCGGAGCGCAGGTGCCCGACGTGCATCTCCTTGGCCACGTTCGGCTGGGCGTAGTCGATCACCGTGGTGCCGGCCGACTCGTTGAACGGAACGCCCAGGCGCGCGTCGGCGGCACGGGCCGCCAGCGTCTCGACGATCGCCGCGTCCGTCACCGTGATGTTCAGGAAGCCGGGGCCGGAGACCTCGATCTCCTTCAGCACGTCGTTCGCCGGGATCGCCTCGACGACCTTCGTCGCCAGCTCGCGCGGGTTGCCCTTGAGCTGCTTGGCCAGCGCCAGGATGCCGTTGGCCTGGAAGTCGGCCCGGTCGCTTCGTCGCAGCAGCGGGTCGGCGGACGCGGCGTCCGGCAGGGCTGCCGAGAGGCCGTCCGCGAGGCGCTGCTGCACGGTCGAAGCGAGGGAAGGGACCGAGGCCATGAGCTTCCGTTCCTGTTGAGTCCGTCAGGTCTAATTCGCTTGTCAAGTGTCCCACGGGAGCGCAACGTGATTTCCCGGCCTGTGGACGAACGGGGGAAGCGGGCGATCTCCGGCTGTGGACAACCTCGGAGTGCGCTCTTCCGTCTGGGAGAATGGCTCACGCAAGGGCTGTCAGGCAGAACCCCCTCAGGAAGAAGGACGTACCGACCGTGGCTCAGAGCAGCACCGAGACCGACTGGGTCTCCCGTTTCGCGGACGAGGTCATCGCCGAGTCGGAGCGACGTGCGCCTGGCAAACCGGTCGTCGTCGCCTCCGGCCTCTCCCCGTCCGGCCCGATCCACCTCGGCAACCTCCGCGAGGTCATGACCCCGCACCTGGTCGCCGACGAGATCCGCCGTCGCGGGCACGAGGTCAGGCACCTGATCTCCTGGGACGACTACGACCGCTTCCGCAAGGTGCCGAACGGCATCGAGGGCATCGACACGTCGTGGGCCGAGCACATCGGCAAGCCCCTGACCTCCGTCCCGGCCCCCGCCGGCTCGCCCCACGCCAACTGGGCCGAGCACTTCAAGGCCGCGATGGTCGAGTCGCTCGCGGAGCTGGGCGTCGAGTACGACCCCATCAGCCAGACCGAGCAGTACACCGCGGGCACCTACCGCGAGCAGATCCTGCACGCGATGCGGCACCGCGCCGACATCGACGCCATCCTCGACCAGTACCGGACGAAGAAGGCCCCGAAGAAGCAGTCGCAGAAGCCGGTCGACGCGGCCGAGCTTGAGGCCGAGGAGGGCTCCGGCGCGGCCGGTGAGGACGACGGCTCCGGCGGCTCCTCCGGCTACTTCCCGTACAAGCCGTACTGCGGGCAGTGCGACAAGGACCTCACGACCGTCACGTCCTACGACGACGAGACGACCGAGCTGGCCTACACCTGCACGAACTGCGGCTTCTCCGAGACCGTCAAGCTCAGCGAGTTCAACCGCGGCAAGCTGGTCTGGAAGGTCGACTGGCCGATGCGCTGGGCCTTCGAGGGCGTCGTGTTCGAGCCCTCCGGCGTCGACCACTCCTCGCCCGGCTCGTCCTTCGTCGTCGGCGGCCAGATCGTCCGCGAGATCTTCGACGGCGTCCAGCCCATCGGACCGATGTACGCCTTCGTCGGCATCAGCGGCATGGCCAAGATGTCCTCCTCGCGCGGCGGGGTGCCGACCGCCGCCGACGCCCTGAAGATCATGGAAGCGCCGCTGCTGCGCTGGCTCTACGCCCGCCGCAAGCCCAACCAGTCCTTCAAGATCGCCTTCGACCAGGAGATCCAGCGGCTCTACGACGAGTGGGACAAGCTGGAGGCCAAGGTCGCCGACGGCACGGTGCTGCCCGCCGACGCCGCCGCGCACACCCGCGCCGCCCGCACGGCCGCCGGCGAGCTGCCCCGCACGCCCCGCCCGCTGCCGTACCGGACGCTCGCCTCGGTCATGGACATCACCGCCGGCCACGACGAGCAGACCCTGCGGATCCTGACCGAGCTCGACCCGGAGAACCCGGTCACCTCGCTCGACGAGGTCCGTCCCCGTCTCGACCGCGCCGAGAACTGGATCACCAACCAGGTCCCGGCCGACCAGCGCACCATCGTCCGCGAGGAGCCCGACGCCGAGCTGCTCGGCTCCCTCGACGACGAGGGCCGCGAGTCGCTCCGGCTGCTCCTGGCCGGCCTCGACACCCACTGGTCGCTCGACGGGCTCACCACCCTCGTCTACGGCGTCCCGAAGGTCATGGCCGGTCTCGACGCCGAGGCCAAGCCGACGCCCGAGCTGAAGCTCGCCCAGCGGGCCTTCTTCGCCCTGCTCTACAAGCTCCTCGTGAGCCGGGAGACGGGACCGCGTCTGCCCACGCTGCTCCTGGCCGTGGGCGCGGACCGGGTGAGGAAGCTGCTCGCCGCCTAAGGGCGCGCACGGTACGCGAGAGGGCCGCCACCCGGGGATCCGGGTGGCGGCCCTTTCACCTGCCGTGCGCCGGGCGCGACGCGGTGCGGTCGGCGCCGACGGGGGTCAGGCGGTGTCGAGCTCGGCCATCGCGTCCGAGACCCGCTGCTGGGTCGCGGGGATGATCCGGTACAGCAGGTCGGTGTCCGCGGCCGGGAACTCCTGCATGCCGTAGTGCGCGGCGACCAGCTGCGCCAGCTCGGCGTCGGCCGGGAAGCGGTCGTTGTCCTGGACGTACGACCACATCAGCTTGAAGACGTCCTCCTCGAACTCGTTCACCGGAGGCTGCGCCTCCTCGACGTACTCGGGGTACTCGACGAACTCCTCGGGACCCGGCGGAGGCACGTCCTCCGGCCCCTGCGGGACCGGGACCGGCATGGGCTCCAGGCCCTCCACGATCTGCGGGTTGTACGTGCCCTCGTACGTCTCCGGGGACGTCTGCGCCGCGAACCACTGGCTCTCCTGGTTCACCGGAGCGCCGGGGTACTGCTGCCCGTCCGCCGGGCCCTGCGGCTGCCCGGGGGCCTGCGGCTGCCCCTGGGCGGGGAACTGCGGCTGCGGCTGGGCCGGGATCTGGCCCTGGGCCGGGACCTGGCCCGGCGCGGTGAACTGCCCCGGCGCGGGGAACTGCCCCGTGAGCTGCCCCTGCACGGGGCCCTGGCCCGGGAGCTCGCCCGGCAGTGCCGCCTGCGGGCCCGGCACGAGCGCCACCGGCTGCTGCTGCGGAGGCAGCACCGCCGGCTCGATGCCGGCCGCCGCCAGTCCTGCGGGGGCCGTCTCGGCCAGGGGGACGCCGTAGCGGGCCAGGCGGAGCGGCATCAGCGCCTCCACCGGCGCCTTCCGGCGCCAGCTGCGGCCGTACCGCGCCTGGAGCCGGGCCTGGTAGATCAGCCGTTCCTGCTCCAGCTTGATCACCTGCTCGTAGGAGCGGAGCTCCCAGAGCTTCATCCGGCGCCACAGCCGGAACGTCGGCACCGGGGAGAGCAGCCAGCGCGTGATGCGCACGCCCTCCATGTGCTTGTCGGCCGTGATGTCCGCGATCCGGCCCACCGCGTGCCGGGCGGCCTCGACGGCCACCACGAACAGGACGGGGATCACCGCGTGCATGCCGACGCCCAGCGGGTCGGGCCAGGCGGCCGCACCGTTGAACGCGATCGTCGCCGCGGTCAGCACCCAGGCCGTCTGGCGCAGCAGCGGGAACGGGATCCGCAGCCACGTCAGCAGCAGGTCGAGCGCGAGCAGCACACAGATGCCGGCGTCGATGCCGATGGGGAAGAAGTACGAGAAGTCGCCGAATCCCTTTTGCAGGGCGAGCTCACGCACGGCGGCGTACGAGCCGGCGAAGCCGATCCCGGCGATGACCAGCGCACCGGCGATGACGAGGCCGATGAGTATTCGGTGTGTGCGTGTCAGCTGCATCGCGGCCACCCGCGATCCCCTCCCGTCAAACGACATCCGGCGCGCACAGAGTGGCACATGCGCGCGGAGCCCGCCCTCCGGGGGAGGGACGGGCTCCGCATGAATGTGACACCCTGCGCGGGTTTGTGACTACTTGTTTGCCGCCGCGACCGCCGCCACGGCCTCCTTCGCCGCCGCCACGGCGCCGTCCACGATGGCCTTGTCCGTGGGAGCCGCGGCACCCGCGTAACCGGCGCCGTTGTACGACAGCAGCACCAGCACGTTGCCGGTCCGCGCCACGATCGACGCGTACACGAAGTCCTCGTCCGTCTTGCGCACCTGGTAGGCCACGGCCTGCGCCTCGTCGCCGATGCCCGGCGCCGCCAGCGTGCGGAGCTTCGTCGCGCCCGGCGTCTGCTGGACCTTGGCGAGCTCCTTGCCCAGGTTCTCCTTCGCGCGCTCCTGCCCGCTGCCGAGCGCCGCGTCCGACTCGTACCGGTAGAAGGACACGTCCAGCCAGCGGTAGTGCGAACCCTTCACGCCCTTGTCGTCCAGACCGTTCCACGAGCAGCCGCCCCGCTGGGCCAGGTCGCTCGACGCGGCGGGCGTGCCGTTCTTCGTCTTCGCCTTGGGCACCAGGGCGGCGGTCGTCCTCGCCGAGATCGACTTGCAGACGTCCGGAAGCTTCGCGAACCTCGCGGGCTCGACCGCCTTCGTCGTCTGCGAGGGCGAGGGGGTCGCCGACGCGGACGCCTTGTCCTGCCCCTTCGGCGTGCCGGAGCCCCCGGAGTCGCCGGAGTCCGAGGAGCAGCCGGCGGCGACGAGCATCACCGGGACGGCTGCGCAGGCGAGTATGCGGGTGAGTCGCGAGGCAGATCGCTGCATGGTTCCTTCAGTCGCTTGTCGTACGGTCCGGCCGGCGGTCCGGGTGACGGCCGTGGCCGTGGCCACGGGGCGGTCACGGGTACGCCGACACGTTACGTGGTCGCCGTCCGCTCACGGAGCGGATGCGGACGGCTACTCCTCCAGCCGATCGGCCAGCAGCCGGGCCAGATTCCGGGCCTTTTCCTGCAGTTCCCGGCTGTCCGGGGCCTCGCCGGAACCCGTCGACTGCTCCCGGTAGGACACCGTCACGATGACGTTCGATGTGCGGAACACCACGCTGACGGACCGTTGGTGGACGTTCGCGCCGACCTTGCCGAGGACGTCGTCGAGGAAGGCGATGTCGCCGAGGCCGTCGAGCAGGCGCGGTTCGAGCCCGGTGGAGGCCGGATCCGGGGAGCCGGAGCCGGTCGGGGTCGGGGCGGCCGTGGTCGCCGTCGGCTTGGCGGCCGGGTTCTTGCCCTGCGCCGAGAACGGGGTTCCCACCGGGCTCGTCGTCGCGGGCGCGGTGGTGGCGGGGGCGGTGGGCGTCGGCGGGGTGGTGGGCGCGAGCGGGATGCCCGCGCCGAGCTGCTTGCCGGTGAACACCTCCTGCGCGCGGTCGGCGTCGCTGACGGTGGTGTCGTACGAGACGACCCGCTCGATGTCGAGGGTGAGCCGGTGGGAGGTGTCGGGGCCGTCCGCCCGCCAGGTGCAGCCCACGCGCCGGTCGGTGTCGTACGTGACGGCGGCGATCCCGCGGTACGCCTTGGCGCGCTCGGTGTCCGGCAGTGCGGCCGCGCCGGGGAGCAGGTCCTTGAGGGCGGCCTGCGGGATCGCGCCGCACGGCTCGAAGAGGGTGCGGTAGCGGCCGGGCGGCGCGACGGGGGCCGCCGGCCCCGCCTTCGCGTCGACGGCGATGTCGTCGGCCGGAGCGCCGGATGAGCAGCCGGTCAGTCCGAGCCCGAGGCCCAGGCCGAGGACGCTGGTGAGGACGACGGCGGTACGAGCCGTGGGCCTGGTGCGGCCGGGGGCGTACCTCTTTCGCTGCACGGTCCCAGGCTCCCTTCTCCCGAAGTCTTTCCCGAAAACTGTTTGCCGCGCGAACCCGGCCGGTGGACACAATGTCTATCGCACACGCAGCCGTTGATGCCGGTCCGCTGTCACCTGTACGGGCTTTGGCTCCGGTTTTTGCGTTATCAGACTTTTCGGGGGAATCGAGGAAGTATGTCGTACGTAGAGGTACCCGGCGCGAAGGTGCCGATCCGGATGTGGGCCGATCCCTCCACCGTCGAGGGCGGCGCCATGCAGCAGCTGCACAACGTGGCGACGCTGCCGTGGATCAGGGGCCTCGCCGTCATGCCCGACGTCCACTACGGCAAGGGCGCCACGGTGGGTTCCGTGATCGCCATGCAGGACGCGGTCTGCCCCGCCGCCGTGGGCGTCGACATCGGCTGCGGCATGTCCGCGGTCAAGACCTCCCTCACCGAGAACGACCTGCCCGGCGACCTCTCCCGGCTCCGCTCGAAGATCGAGCAGGCGATCCCGGTGGGCCGGGGCCTCCACCGCGAGGCCGTCGACCCCAAGCGGCTCTTCCAGTTCCCGACGGCAGGCTGGGACGACTTCTGGTCACGGTTCGACGGGGTGGCGGACGCGGTGAAGTTCCGCCGCGAGCGCGCGGGGCAGCAGATGGGAACCCTCGGACAGGGAAACCATTTTGTTGAGTTCTGTATTGATTCATCCGGTGCCGTCTGGCTCATGCTGCACTCCGGGTCCCGGAACATCGGCAAGGAGCTGGCCGAGTACCACATCGGAGTGGCCCAGAAGCTGCCGCACAACCAGGGCCTCGTCGACCGCGACCTCGCGGTCTTCGTCGCGGACACCCCGCAGATGGCGGCCTACCGGCACGACCTGTTCTGGGCGCAGGAGTACGCGAAGTACAACCGCGCGATCATGATGGCCCTGTTCCAGGAGGTCGTCCGCCGGGAGTTCCGCAAGGCGCGGGTGACCTTCGACCCGGTCATCTCCTGCCACCACAACTACGTGGCGGAGGAGCGGTACGAGGGCATGGACATGCTCGTCACCCGCAAGGGCGCGATCCGGGCCGGCTCCGGGGAGTTCGGGATCATCCCGGGCTCGATGGGCACGGGCTCGTACATCGTGAAGGGGCTGGGGAACGCGGCCTCCTTCAACTCGGCCTCGCACGGTGCCGGCCGGAGGATGAGCCGGAGCGAGGCGAAGCGGCGCTTCTCGACGCGGGACCTGGAGGAGCAGACGCGGGGCGTGGAGTGCCGCAAGGACTCCGGTGTCGTCGACGAGATCCCGGGCGCCTACAAGCCGATCGAGAAGGTCATCGACCAGCAGCGCGACCTGGTGGAGGTCGTCGCGAAGCTGAAGCAGGTCATCTGCGTGAAGGGTTGACCCCGAGAGAACGGGATGGGGGCGCTGTCGGGGCGGCACCCCGTCCCGCGTCTCGTGCCGGGCTACTGGGCGGGCAGGGATGTCCGGCCGGTGCGGAGTCGCCACAGGCGCGTGGAGCAGCTCTGCTCGGTGCGGCCGAGCGCGGTGGCCGCGGCAGCGGGGTCGCCGAGCCGTAGCAGTTCGCGGTCGTCCACCGCGGTCCAGCGTCGGCGGGGCGGGGCGAATCTCATGCCTGCCGGGCGTACCCAGGACTGGATCGACGCGGCATTGGCCTTCTTGTGCTCCAGGCCCAGGCAGCCGGAGTAGTAGAGGTGCCTGGCGAGGTGCTGCGCCTGCTCCTTGTAGTAGGTGATGACGTAGACCTGGTCACGGGTGTTGCGGCGGGCGATGCGTTCGGCGCCCGTGATCTTCTTCGCGTAGTGACACAGGTATGCGGCCGCGGCCGTGCTGGCCGATGTGAGGGAGAGGAACGGAAGGCCCTCGGCCGTCCAGCCGAGCGAGCCGTCGGCGTCGATCAAGCCGCGGAGGTAGTCCGGCCTGGAGAACTCGACCCGGGGTGGCCGGATGGTCCGCGACTTCTTGCCGTAGGGGATGCCGAGCTCGTTGACGACCGTTCTGCCTTCGAGGGCGCACAGCGTCCATGTGGCCGAGTGGTGCTGTTCGGCGAAGTTCGTCGCGCGGACCCGCTCCGTGACGGAGCTGTAGTACGGGGTCAGCCGCTGGAACTCGTAGAGGATGTGGCAGTCTCGCGCGTTGAGCTCGAGGCTCAACTTGCCCTTCCGCCCCCTGCCCTGTGCCAGGTGCCCATCTGCCTGGAGGAAGCCGAACATGTAGGCGTACTCGGGTGCTTCGAGGTTCATGAAGGTGGGCGCGGTGGGGGTGAGCGCGCTGATGTCGAACAGTGCGGGCGCGCTAGGGTCCTGTTCAGCCATGGGAAGTCCTGTCTTCCTTCTGGTGAGGCCCCCGGCTGGGACTGCAATCCCTGCCGGGGGCCGTTCTGTATGCAGTTGTCGCCGACAGTAGGTCGGGCTTTCGATCGACGTGCGGGTGGTCGGGGGATTCACCCGGACGTGTCAGAGCTCGCGGTGGACCTTGGTGTTGGAAGCCTGGGCGCGGGGGCGGACGACGAGGAGGTCGATGTTGACGTGCGGGGGGCGGGTGCAGGCCCAGGTGATGGTGTCGGCGACGTCGTCGGCGGTGAGGGGGGCCTCGACGCCGGCGTAGACCTTGGCGGCCTTGTCGGTGTCGCCGCGGAAGCGGGTGGTGGCGAACTCGTCGGTCTTGACCATGCCGGGGGCGATCTCGATGACGCGGACGGGGGTGCCGACGATCTCCAGGCGGAGGGTCTCGGCGAGGACGCGGGCGCCGTTCTTGGCGGCGACGTAGCCCGCGCCGCCCTCGTAGGTGGAGTGGCCCGCGGTGGAGGAGAGGACGACGACCGTGCCGTCGCCGCTCGCGGTGAGGGCGGGGAGCAGGGCCTGGGTCATGTGGAGGGTGCCGAGGACGTTGACCTCGTACATGCGGCGCCAGTCCTCGGGGTCGCCGGTGGCGACGGGGTCGGCGCCGAGGGCGCCGCCGGCGTTGTTCACGAGGACGGCGAGGGTGCGGAAGGCGGTGGCGAACTCGTCGACGGCGGCGCGGTCGGTGACGTCGAGGGCGTAGGCCGCGGCCTGGTGGCCGGCGTCGTTGATCTCGGCGGCCAGGGCCTCGATGCGGTCCTTGCGGCGGGCGGTGAGGACCACGCGGTAGCCGGCGGCGGCGAGCTGCCTGGCCGTGGCGGCGCCGATTCCGCTGCTCGCTCCGGTGATGACGGCGATGGGGGTACCGGGGCCGGTCATGACGTGCTCCTCGCGCAGGTGGTCGATTACGTCGATCGCCCGGTCAGGATAGGTGGGAGCGGGGCGCGGCGGCTTCGCGGGGCGGGGGCGGCCGTGGGTGCCGCCGGGACACGCGGGCCGATGGGTTGTCACAAGATGTGATGATCCGTCGGTATTTTGTGGCTATGCGTGGATTGCGGAAGGGTGTGCTCGGGGTCGCTCTCGCGGCCGTGGTGGTGATGGGCGTGGGCGGGAGTGCCGGTGCCGTGGGGCCGTCGGCCGGGCCCGAGGCGGACCTGTCCCATCACGGTCATGTCTCCCTCTGGGACGGGAGGGTCGGGGTCTGGCTGGTGAGCGAGAACCACGGGCCTTCCGACCTGTCGCAGGCGACGGTCCGGCTGGCCTTCTCCGAGCCGATGGCGGGTGGTCGGGAGCTGCCGCCGGCGTGTCTGTGGAGCAGCGACCGGGTGGTGTCGTGCCGGACCGGCGAGCTGCGGGCCGAGGGGGGCTTCGGGGAGCTGGCGCTCGATCTGCGGACGGCGGGTCTGCCGGAGGAGATGACGGTGGAGGTCACGACGGCGTGGCGGGACGGGGTGGCCGACCGGAACCCCGGGAACGACCGCCACCGGGTCCTGGTGCTCGCCACGGGGGACCCGTACGTCTTCTGAGGTGAGGGGGCGGGCGGTCAGCGGTCGGCCCGGAAGACGTAGCCGTCGGGGCGGACGAGCACCGTGGCGCGGCGGGCCGGGTCGGTCCAGGTGGCGTGGACGAGGCGCTCCGGGGTGACGGGGGCGGTCTTCGGGAGCACGGGCGGTGCGCCGGCCGGGGCGATGAGGACGAACTCGCCGGCGCGGAGCAGTTCGTAGAGCCGGCCTTCGCGCAGGCGGACGTCGGGCGCGCGGCGGCCCGAGGGACGCCCGGCGCCCGGTTCCGGCGCGTACGCGATGCCGATGCCGCTGATCATGCCCATGGCCCGGAGGCCGGCGGGCCGGACGGCGCTCAGGAGGCGGACGGCGAGGGAGCGCGCGGCGCGGGTGAGCGGGGTGTGGGCCATGGCGAGGCGGACGATGGCGCCGCTGCTGCGCAGGACCGCGGCGCCGACGGGGTGGCGCTCGGACTGGTAGCTGTCGAGGAGGGCCTCGGGGTCGGGTGCCTCGCCGCGGAGGGCGGCGACGAGCTTCCAGGAGAGGTTGGCGGCGTCCTGGAGGCCGGTGTTCATGCCCTGGCCGCCCGCGGGGGAGTGGACGTGGGCGGCGTCTCCGGCGAGGAAGACCCGGCCGACCCGGTAGGCGGGGGCCTGGCGCTCGTCGCTGTGGAAGCGGGAGATCCAGCGGGCGTCGTGCATGCCGAGGTCGGTGCCGAGGGCGGTGCGGGCGATGCCGCGGAGCTCGTCGAGGTCGACGGGCTCGCTGTCGGGGACCTGGCGGGTGCGGTCCCAGCCCATCGCCCGGTACCAGCCGTCGCCGAAGGGCGCGAGGAACACGAAGGCGCTCCCGGAACCGCTGACGGTGAAGGACTCGGCGGGCTCCTCGGCGAGGCGGACGTCGGCGAGGACGATGGAGCGGATGGCCGAGCGGCCCGGGAAGGGCAGCCCGAGGGCGGAGCGGACGGCGCTGCGGACGCCGTCGGTGCCGACCAGGTGGCGGGCGCTGAGGGTGAGGGGGCCGTCGGGGCCGGCGAGGTCGGCCGTGACGGAGTCGACGTCCTGGCGCAGTCCGCGCAGCTCGGTGTCGTGGCGGAAGGTGACGCCGGCGGCCGCGGCCCGGCGCTCCAGGAGGCGCTCCAC
This sequence comes from Streptomyces sp. NPDC051180, assembly GCF_040689545.1. Lineage (NCBI taxonomy): Bacteria > Bacillati > Actinomycetota > Actinomycetes > Kitasatosporales > Streptomycetaceae > Streptomyces > Streptomyces sp. NPDC051180. The sequence continues at coordinate 163,019 of NZ_JBFBBC010000015.1, read as the reverse complement.
CTCGTACTGCGGGGTGACGAGCAGGTGGTTGAAGCGGGTGGGCAGCCGGGTCAGGTCGAGGTCGAGGCGGCCGAAGAGCCTGGCGTGGGCGAGGGTCGTGCCGGTGGCGAGGAGCTCGTCCGCGAGGCCGCGGGCGTCGAGCTGCTCCAGGGTGCGGGCGTGGACGCCGAAGGCCCGGGTCAGGTTGCCGAGGTCGTGCGCGCGGCGCTCGACGAGGGTGACGCGGATGCCGGCGGCGGCGAGGTCGCCGGCGAGGAGCAGGCCGGTGGGGCCCGCGCCGATGACGAGTACGTCCGTGTCCGTGGTGGTGCTCATGGCGGCCTCCAGGGTGCCCACGCCCGTTGGCCAACGGTTGTTTGCCAACGCTCGTTGACCACGGTAGGGGTGGCTCGGATGACATGTCAACACCTGTTGGCCTACAGTCGTTGGTATGACGACCGTCCGCCGCTCCGACGTCACCCGGGCCGCCATCCTGGAGGCCGCCCGCGAGCGCTTCGCCTCCGACGGGTACGAGCGCGCCACCATCCGGGCGATCGCCCGCGACGCCGGGATCGACCCGTCGATGGTCATGCGCTACTACGGCAACAAGGAGGGGCTCTTCGCGGCCGCCTCCGAGATCGAGCTCGACCTGCCCGAGCTCGGGATGCTGCCGGCGCGCCACATCGGGGCGGTCCTCGTCACCCACTTCCTGGAGCGCTGGGAGCGGGACGACGTCCTGACCGGGATGCTGCGGGTGGGGGTCACCAACGAGGCCGGGGCGGCCCGGATGCAGGCGGTCTTCGCCCGGCAGCTCGGTCCCGTCACGCGCGGCGTGTGCCCCGATCCGGAGGAGGCCCCGCGCCGGGCGGCGCTCGTCGCGTCCCAGATCCTCGGGATGGCGCTCACCCGCTACGTCCTGCGGCTGCCGCCGGCCGTGGAGATGACCACCGACGAGATCGTCGCCTGGCTGGGCCCGACCGTGCAGCGCTATCTGACGGCCGAGGCCCCCTGAGCCGGCGGGCCCCCGGACCGTACTATTCCTGCATGACGCAGAAGAGTTCCGTGCGGCGCGACGCCCTGATGACCGAGCTGTACGGGGAGGCGCGGCGCTACATGGCCGCCTACGCCCTGTTCAACCAGGCCGTCGCCGACCACCTGGGGCTCCACCCGACCGACGTGCAGTGCCTGAACCTGCTCAGCCTGGAGGAGGGTCCGGTGACCACCGGGCGGATCGCCGAGCTGACCGGGCTCACCACGGGCTCGGCGACCCGGCTCGTCGACCGCCTGGAGCGCTCCGGATACGTGACGCGCGAGCGCGACACCGAGGACCGGCGGCGGGTGCTCGTGGCGCTCGTGCCCGCCCGGACCGCGGAGCTCGGCGCCCTGTGGCGGAAGTTGAACCGGACCTGGGGCACCATGTTCGACGTCTACAGCGACGCCGAACTCGGCCTGCTCATCGCCCATATGCGGCGCACCGTCGAGGTGAGCGCCACCCAGATCGAGCGGCTGCGCGGCGGCGACCTCGACTGAGAGGCCGGGGCGTGGCGCGTGGTCCAAGAGGCGACCTAGACGGTCGGCGTGCCGCCGAACTCCCGGACCGCGTCGGAGACGATCGCCTCCAGGCGGGCGTGGTGGGCGCCGCGCCAGTAGACCCGGCCGCAGGCGGCGCACTGGGCGAACACGTCGTAGGTCTTCTCGGTGCCGTGCTCCAGGCGCTCGCGGACCGTGTCCTTGTCCGCCTCGGTCAGTTCGCCGTTGCACGCCGTGCAGCGGGTCCAGGGCGCGAGCGGGGGAGCGAACCGCTCCAGGACGTCACGGAGCTGGTCGTCGGGCCGGTCGCTGTAGACGTAGGCGCCCGCCCAGAGTTCGCGGCGGCGCAGCAGGCCGCGGTCCCGCGAGAGCATGACGCGCTGCTCCCGGGCCGAGAGCGTGGCGAGCGCGGGGTCGCCGATGTCCTCGCTCTCGTACGCCGCGTCCACGCCCAGCAGCCGCAGCCGGCGGGCCAGCGTGCCCAGGTGGACGTCGAGCAGGAACCGGAGCGGGGCGCCCGGGACCGGCTGCGGGCGGCTGACGTCCTCGACCTCGACGGTGTCGCCCTGGGCCGGGACGTACGAGGTGTCGACCGGCCGCCCGCCGACCAGGAGGCGCCCGGCCTCGGTGAGCGGCACTCCCAGGGACTCCACGACATGGCCGAGCGAGGAGCTGCCGTCGGTGGTCACCGCGGTGCGGCCCGAGCGCCGCTCCGAGGGGACGAACACCCTCAGGCCGGGGGCGAAACTGATCTGGATCTCCGGTCCGTTCACGGGGACAGGATGGCACCGGGGCGAGGGCCGCGGCCAGGCAATTCGCGGCGGGGAGCGCGCGGGGGCGTCGTGACGGGTCCGGTCAGGGGCGGAACGCCTCGGCATGGTCGGCGACCCATGCGGCGAAGGGGCGGGCCGGATGCCCGGTCAGCTCCTCGACGTCAGGGGTCAGGGGCACCGGCCGGCCGTCGTGTGCGGCCCAGTAGGAGAGCAGGGCGTCCGCGAACGCCTCGGGCAGGAAGTCCGCGACCGACTCCTTCCACCGCTCCGGGGTGACGACGGTGTGGGGCGCGGGTCGGCCGGTCACCTCGGCGACGACCGCCAGCTGCTCCGTGAAGGTCAGCGACTGGGGGCCGGTCAGCACGTACGACGAGCCGCGCAGCCGGGGCCGGGTCAGCACCGCGAGGGCGGCCTCGGCGACGTCCCGCTCGTGGATCGGGTCGCCGTGCGTCCGGGGGTGGGGCAGGGCCGGCCCCCGGCCCGTCCGCAGCGCCGGCGCCCACTGCAGGGCGTTGGCGGCGAAGGCGCCGGGCCGCAGGTGGGTGGCCTCGAAGGCGCCGGCGGCCGCGGCGGCGGAGAGGGCGCGCTCGGCCGCGAGGTGGGAGGCGGCGATCGGGTTCTCGGCGGCGTCGGGGGCGAGGACGGAGCTGGAGGAGAGCAGGACGACGTGCCGGACGCCGGCGGCGCGGGCCCGGTCGGCGAAGGCCGCGGTGTGCGCGGCCTCGGCGTAGAGGAAGACGGCGTCGACGCCGTCCAGGGCGGTGTCGAAGGTGGCCGGGTCGGCGAGGTCGCAGCGCACGGTGTCCATGCCGCGGGGTGGGGAGAGGCCGGCGGGGTCCTTGGAGGCGGCCCTGGCCTCGATGCCCGCGGCGTCGAGCAGGCCGAGGAGGGCGGAGGCGACGCGGCCGCGGCTGCCGGTGACGAGAACGGTCATGGGGTGTCCTTCCGGAGGGCGGCGCAGCATGACTGCGCCGCGCATCATCTGCGTTGTGCAGATAAATATCCGCGAGGGTGCCACTCCCGTCAACCCCGACACATCCTGGGGTACCGTCCCGGCATGAAGATCACCGACCTCGAACCCGGCGACCCGCGGCTGGAGAGCGACCTTCTTCCGGTCCTTGCCGAGCTCCGCCCGCACCTCACCCCGGACCTCTTCCGCGAGGTGTACGAGGCCGGGCACCCCCAGGGGCTGCGGTTCAGCGCCGCCTACGCCGACGACGGCCGGTGCGTCGGCGCGGCCGGCTGGCGGATCATCGACAACACCAGCTCCCTGCGCAAGCTCTACGTCGACGACCTGGTGACCGCCGCCGCCGAGCGCTCGACCGGCGTCGGCCACGCGCTCGTCGCCCACCTGGAGACCCACGCCCGCGCGGCCGGCTGTCACGAGCTCAACCTGGACTCCGGCACCCACCGCACCGGAGCCCACCGCTTCTACCTGCGCGAGCGCTTCGACATCGTGGCCTTCCACTTCACCCGGCCGCTGTCCGCGCCGGAGGATGCCTCCTAGGGGGTGTCCCCCAGGTCGAGCCGCCAGTCGTTGCAGCGCATCGGCCGCCCCGGGGGGTACTCGAAGTCACGCTCGCCGAGCAGCTCGAACCCCGCCTTGCGGCAGACCGCGTTCGACGCGGCGTTGTCCGTGGAGGGGAACGCGTGCAGATGGCGCCGGCCTCCCGCCTCCCGGGCCTGACGCGCCACCGCGCGCGTGGCGGACGTCGCCGCGCCGCGGCCCTGGAAGCCCGGCAGGACGGACCACCCCGTCTCGTACACCGGCTCCCCGTCCCAGGTCTGCGCCCAGTAGCCGATGCTGCCGGCCACGACCGCCTCGGGCAGCAGCACGATCCGGAACATCCGCCCCGCGCCCGTGTCGCCGGAACTCATGTCCACGTACCGGCGGTGGCGCCGGACCAGCTGCTCCTCGGTCTCAGGACCCCCGAGGTGGTGCATCGCCTCCGGCGTGTTGAGGGCGCGCAGAAGATCGGCGTCCTCCTCGGACCAGGGCTCCAGGCGTACGCGTGTGGTGTCGTCCATCTTCGTACGCTAGGTCAGGGCACTGACAGTCCGCGGGCGTACGCCGTCGGGGGCACCCCGATCGTCGCCGTGAAGTCCCGTACGAGATGGGCCTGGTCGCTGTAGCCCAGCTCGGCCGCCAGGGCGGCCCAGTCCGGGGTGCCCGCGGCCCCCGCCGACTCGGCCCGCTCCAGGGCCTCGTGGATCCGGTAGCGCAGGATCACCCACTTCGGGCCCACGCCCACGTGCGAGGAGAACAGCCGCTGCAGCGAGCGGGCGGAGAGGCCCGAGGCGGCGGCCAGCCGCGCCACCGTGCGGACCGCCCGGTCCCCACGGGCCAGCTCCACCAGCTCCATGGCCTGCGCGGCGGCCGGGTCGGGCGCCGGTCCGCGGGCCAGCAGGAAGGCGTCGAGCGCCGCCACGCGCGCGTGGTCCGGCTCCGGGGACAGCACGGCGGAGAGGGGGTCGGCGGCGTCCGCCGGCTCCTGCGGGAACACCTCGGCGAGGGGGACGCGGCGGCCCGTCCACTCCGACACCGGCCACGCGGGCGCGAAGGGCCGGAAGCCGCCGGGCCGGAACTGGACGCCGCAGACCCGGCCCGTGCCGGCCAGCTTCCGGGTGAAGAGGCCGAGGCCGACCCCGGCGACCTCGGCGGACGACTCGGCGGCCTCCTCCGGCCCGTCGAGCGGACCGTACCGCTGGAAGACGACGTTCACCGAGGGGTGCGGGACGACGTGCGACGCGTACGGCTCCGGCAGCTCCCAGTCGATCAGCCAGTAGTGCTCCAGGTAGGGCCGCAGCTCCGGCGCCGGGCTGTGCCGCCGGAAGCGCACACGGGAGAGCAGCTCGGCGGGGTCGACGATCCCTCGGGTGTCCCGGCGGGGAGCGGAGGCAGCCATGCTCCGATGCTAGGGGCTGCCCTGCCGGTCAGGCCGGGCTCGCGGCGCGTGGTCGGCGGGGCGTTCCTGGCGTGTTTCTTCAAGACCCGGGGCGGGCCGGCTCCGTAGCGTCGGTGCCATGACGAACCAGGCCCCGCCCCGCATCGCCGACCTGCTGCAGACCGCCGCCGCGCAGGCCGTCCCCCTGGTCGAGGGCGTCGACGACGCCGCGCTCGGTGCGCCCACCCCCTGCGCCGACTACGACGTGCGCGCCCTCCTGAACCACCTGTTCGCGGTCGTCGTGAACTTCCAGGCCCTCGCGGCCAAGCGGCCGGCCGACTTCTCCGAGACCCCCGACCGGGTGGGGGAGGCCGGCTGGCGCGCCCGCTTCGGCGCGGAGACCGGGGAACTCGTCGCGGCCTGGGCGGCGCCCGGCGCCGACGAGGGCACCACCGGCGCGATGGGGCTGCCCGCGCGGACCGTCGGCTCCATGGTGCTGCTCGACCTGACCGTGCACGCCTGGGACCTGGCGCGCGCCACCGGGCGGACCTTCGAACCGGACCCGGCCGTGGTCGAGGGGCTTGCGGAGGAGGTGGCGCGGATGGCGCCGACGGCACGGAAGATGAGCGTCTTCGGCGAGGCCGTCGAGCTGTCCGGGCGGGCCACCGCCTTCGACCGCCTCCTCGCGACGACGGGCCGCGACCCGCGCGCCTGGGCCTGAGGACTTGAGGGCCTGAGGGCGCCTGCGCCGTCGGCGCCGCCCCGGACTGACGGGCAGGACCCGCGCGCACGGGCGCGGGGACAGGGCCGCGACCCGCGCCCCGGTGTCCCCGGCGCCCGAGGGTTCAGCGCAGGCGGCCGGGTGAGCCGGGGGTGAGCCGGGAGACGACCTGGCCGAAGGCGTGCTCCTCGGCCGGGGTCAGGGCCACGGACTCCTGCGGGTGCCAGACGCGCTCCAGCGGGATGCCCGCCCGGTAGCGGCGGTCACGGGCGCGGGCCCGCAGGCCCGCGGTCAGCCACACCACCGTCGAGACGGCGAGGAGGCCGAAGAGTGTGAGGACACGGGGGTCGGACAACTGGCCGGGCAAGGACATGGCTGGCTCCAGGACGTGCGGGCCGCCCGCGCCCGGCGCGCCCCGGCAGGTGGCGCGCGTGCGCGTCGGCGCTGGTGATTCCTACTGCTTCCTCCCGACCTGTTCAGTTAACACCACCCTGGGGGACTTTCGGCAGGGGGTCCGGGACCAAAGTCCCGGCGGGCTCCCCTGGGCGTCCGCCGGGGGGAGGCAGGCCCTCTTGTGCGGGCCGGGGAACCGTTCCAAGGTGGCGAAGAGGGAGATTCCGGCCGGGGAGGGAGCAGCCGCATGTCCGGAGCACAGGCATGGGGATTCACGGACGACAGGGGCGCGGAGCTGGGCGCGGAGGGCGTGCCGCGCAGGGTGGTCGCGTACGTACGGGCCGGTGCGGCCCTCCACGACCTGGGGGTCACGCCGGTCGGGGTCTACGGCTCCGGGCACGACGGCGAGGTGCTCGACCCGGCGAAGGCGGGCGGACTCGCGGCCGTGGGGGTCCCCTACGTCGGGCCGGGGCGGGCGCTGGACGAGGGGCTGCTGCGGGAGCTGCGGCCGGACGTGGTCGTGGACGTCACCTATGACGGCAAGAGCCCGTACGCGCTGGACGAGGCGCTGCCCGAGGCGCTCGGGGTGCCCCTCGCCGCGCTCTCCGTCGGCAACGAGCTCACGCTGCCGGCGATCCTGGACCGCTTCGGCGCGCTGGCCGTCTCCCTGGGGGCCGCCCCGCCGGAGCCGGCCGGGCTGGGCGCCGCGGAGGCCGCGCTCCGGGAGGCCGCGGCCCGGACCGGGCTCGGGGTGCTGGCCCTCTCGGGCGCCGGGCCGGAGCAGGTGCATCTGGCCCGCCCGTCGGCGTGGCCCGAGCTGGCGCGGCTCGCGGAGCTCGGGGTCCGGCTGCTCGATCCCGGCCCGGGGCCCGGGGCCAACTGGCTCACCGCCGACTGGGACCGCGCCGCCGAGCTCCGCCCCGGCCTGGTCCTCTTCGACAGCCGGGAGCACGCCACGCCGCCGCACGAGGTCCCGTCCGGAGCCCGGCTCGCCCCGTGGAACCCGGAGACGCCGCCCAGCCCCGCCGCGTACGCCCGCTTCTTCCGCGAGCTCGCCGAGGCGCTGACCGGCTGAGGGCGCGGGCCGCGCCGGTCAGGCCCGGGTGGTCGTGAGACGGGTGCGCAGCGAGTCGGCGAACTCCTCGGCGCGGGCGAGCTGCGCCCGGAGTTCGGCGACGCGTTCCGCCGCGGCCTGCTCGTACCGGCGGACGCGGGCGGTGAGGGCGGCACGCTCGTCGGGTTCGAGTGCGTCGGCCGTGTCGGCGCGGTCGGCGGCGAGGCGGTCGACGGCGGTGAGGAGTTCCCGGGTCTCGTCGAGGGTGAAGCCGAGCGGCTTCATGCGGCGGACGACCATCAGCCGGGAGACGTCCGCGTCGGTGTAGAGGGGGAAGCCGCCGGGGGAGGCGGCGGACGGTACGACCAGGCCGCTGTCCTCGTACTGGCGGATGGTCCGCAGGGACAGTTCGGTCCGTGCGGCGACCTCGCCGATCTGCATGGGTCCGCCGGCCATTCGTACTCCGCTCACGCGTCAGGTCCTTCCTCGTACGGGGCTGCCCCAGGGCGCGGCTTCCGCGCATTACATCCCATTCGTCCTAACTTCATCACTTATGAGAGCTGGAAGTGCGGCGAAACGCCTGCTGGTCGGTCGTCCGTTGGACAGCGGTCGGCTCGGCGAGACGCTGCTGCCGAAGCGGGTGGCCCTGCCGGTCTTCTGCAGCGACCCCCTCTCCTCGGTCGCCTACGCCACCGAGGAGATCCTGCTGATCCTCGCCCTGGGCGGGCTCGCCGTGCTCCATCTGGCCTGGTACGCGGCGGTCGGCATCGTGATCCTGCTGCTCGTCGTCGTCGCCTCCTACCGGCAGACCTGCTACGCCTACCCGGGCGGCGGCGGGGCCTACGTGGTCTCCGCCGAGAACCTCGGTCAGCGCGCGGCGCTCACCGCGGCCTCGGCCCTGCTCATCGACTACGTGATGACCGTCGCGGTCTCCGTCGTCTCCGGGGTCGCCGCCATCACCTCGGCCGTCCCCTCGCTCGACGGGCACGCCGTGGCGCTGTCGGTGTTCTTCGTCGTGGTGCTGGCCTGGATGAACCTGCGCGGGGTGCGCGAGTCGGGCCGCTGGTTCGCCATCCCCACGTACGCGTTCATCGCCGTCGTCTTCCTGATGTTCGCCGTGGCGGCGGTGCGCATGGCGACGGGGGCGACGATCCGCGCCGAGTCCGCCGCGCTGCCGGTGGAGGAGGTCTCCGTCTACTCGGGGCTCGCGCTCGTCCTGCTCGGCCTGCGCGCCTTCGCCTCCGGCTGCACCGCGCTGACCGGTGTCGAGGCCGTCAGCAACGGCGTGCCCGCCTTCGCCAAGCCCAAGAGCCGCAACGCGGCCATGACGCTCGCGATCATGGGGGTGCTCTCCGCGGCCATGTTCTCCGGGATCACCGTGCTCGCCATGGTCTACGAGGTCCACGTCGCCGAGGACCCCACCGAGCTCGGCCTCCCGCCCGGCACCCCGATGTCCACCGCGCTCGCCCAGATCGGACGGGCCACCTTCGGCGACTGGCACTTCCTCTTCTACGCGCTCCAGGCCGTCACCGCGGGCGTCCTGATCCTGGCGGCCAACACCGCCTTCAACGGCTTCCCGATGCTCGCCTCGGTCCTCGGCCGCGACCGCTACGCGCCGCGCCAGCTCTTCCACCGCGGCGACCGGCTCGTCTACTCGAACGGCATCGTCCTCCTCGCACTCGCCGCGATCGTCCTCATCGTCGCCTTCGACGCCCAGCTGACCCGCCTCATCCAGCTCTACATCATCGGCGTCTTCGTCTCCTTCACCCTGTCCCAGGCCGGGATGGTCAAGCACTGGCGGCGGGAGCTCGCCACCCCCGCCGGCGCCGCCGACCGCCACGGCATCCGGCGCCGGCTCGCGATCAACGCCTTCGGCGCCTGCCTCACGGCGGTCGTCCTCGTCATCGTGCTCATCACCAAGTTCACCCACGGGGCCTGGATCGTCGTCCTCGCGATGCCGGTGCTGTACGCCGGGATGAAGGGGGTGCGGCGGCACTACGAGGCGGTCGCCGCCGAGGTCGCCGTCGGCCCGGGGGAGCGGCCGCACGCCCTCGCCGAGAACCACGTCCTGGTCCTGGTGGCCTCCGTCAACGCGCCGAGCCTGCGGGCGCTGTCGTACGCGAAGACGCTGCGCCCGGCCTCGCTCTCGGCGGTCACCGTCGCCGAGGACCCGGCGGAGGCGGAGGTGCTCCGCGCCTCCTGGGAGGCGCACGGCATCGACGTACCGCTGCGGGTGCTCCACTCGCCGTACCGCTCGATCGTCCAGCCGGTGCTGCGGCACGTCCGGGAGGCGCCCGAGCGGAAGGCGGACGCGGTCGTCTCGGTGGTGATCCCCGAGTACGTGGTGGGGCACTGGTGGGAGCAGCCGCTGCACAACCAGAGCGCGCTGCGGCTCAAGAGCCGGCTGCTGTTCATGAAGAACGTCGTGGTCATCGACGTGCCCTACCGGCTCGCCTCCGCCCGCGAGCTCGCCGCGGCCGCGAAGGCGGCGGCGAGCGCACAGCCCGCGCAGGGCGGCGGGGACGGGCCGGGGGCCGGCGGGGACGGTCGCGGCGTGCGCTGAGCCCGGCGGCGTGCGCGGTCAGACCCTGACGAGCGCGCCGTCCGCCCGCAGGTCGGCGAGGGAGGGATAGCCGTCCACCGCCATGATCAGATCGGCCTCGGCGAGCAGGGACCGCAGGACGTGGACCACGCCGTCCTCGCCGCCGGCCGCGAGTCCGTAGGCGTACGGGCGTCCGACGCCCACCGCCGTCGCGCCGAGCGCCAGCGCCTTCACCACGTCCGCGCCGCCGCGCACCCCGGAGTCGAAGAGCACCGGCAGGCCCTCGGCGGCCTCGACGACGCCGGGGAGCGCGTCCAGGGCGGCGAGGCCGCCGTTGGCCTGCCGTCCGCCGTGGTTGGAGCAGTACACGGCGTCCACGCCGCCGTCCCTGGCCCGGCGGACGTCCTCCGGGTGGCAGATGCCCTTGAGGATCAGCGGAAGATCGGTGAGCGAGCGCAGCCACGGGAGGTCCTCCCAGGTCAGCGGGTTCCCGAAGATCTGCGTCCACTCGCGTACCACCGCCCCCGGATCCTCCTCGGGCGCCTTCGCGAGCCGGGCCCGGAAGACCGGGTCGGAGGTGTAGTTGGCCAGCGCGTGGCCGCGCAGCTGCGGGAAGTTGCCGGTGCTCAGGTCCCGCGGCCGCCATCCGGTGATCCAGGTGTCGAGGGTGACGACGATGCCGCGGAATCCGGCGGCCTCGGCGCGCCGCACGAGGCTCGCGGCCAGCTCGCGGTCGGTCGGCGTGTAGAGCTGGAAGAAGCCGGGCGTCGTGCCGAACCCGCCCGCCACCTCCTCCAGGGGGTCGACGGAGAGCGTGGACGCCACCATCGGCACTCCGGTACGGGCCGCGGCGCGAGCGGTGGCCAGGTCGCCGTGGCCGTCCTGCGCGCACAGGCCGATCACGCCGACGGGCGCCATGAAGAGCGGGGAGGGCAGCGTGAGCCCGAAGAGCTCGACGGAGAGGTCGCGCCGCGCGGCGCCGACCATCATCCGGGGGACGAGGCCCCAGCGCTCGAACGCCCGGACGTTGGCCCGCTGGGTGTGCTCGTCGCCCGCACCGCCCGCGACGTACGACCAGACGGACGGCGGGAGGGCGGCCCGGGCCGTCGACTCCAGCTCCGCGAACGCCATCGGGTACTTCGGCTGCACGCCGAAGAGGCCGTCGAAGTAGATCTCGTTCTGGTACTCCCCGAACTGCTGGGTCACTGTGCTGCTCCTTCTCGGTCGTGGCACCGGGGACCAGGGTGCCGCCCGGGGGCGGGCCGGACCATGGAACGGCCGACAGGTTCCGGCCGGTGCGCCTTGTCGGGGCCGACAAGGCGCACCGTCATGTCGGGCCGCCCGTCGCCTCCGCGTGGCGCAGCGCCCACCAGACCGTCACCAGGTCCTCGGTGCGGGACGGGTCGAGGCCGGTGGCCGCCGTGAAGGAACGGAGGCGGTAGCGGAGGGTGTTGGGGTGGACGAAGAGGGCGGCGGCGGCCTCCTCGGCGTTGCCGTCGGCCGCGAGGTAGGCGTCCAGGGTGGTCATCAGGGTGGTGCGGCGGGCGCCCTCGGTGTGGCCGAAGCAGCGTGCCGCGAGCACCGCCCCGGTCTCCGGCCGGCCCAGCACCGCGCTGTGCAGCGGGAGTTCGTCACCGGAGACGGGGCGGGCAAGGCCGAAGGCGACGGCCAGCTCGCTGCCTCGCCGGGCGGCGGCCAGCGACTCGTGGAGGCGGCCCGGCGGACGGGGCGGGCCGACCCCCACCGGGAGGCCGGCCGTGTCCCGGGGAGGGGCCGCGGCCAGCCCGACGAGCCGCTGCGCGCCCGGCTCGGTCAGATGGGCGACGAGGTGGGGCCGGAGGGCGCGCTCCAGCTCGGCGACGTCCCGGCCGGGGGCGGGCACCGCGTAACAGACGCGGTACTCGGCCCGCAGGTCGAGCCCGAGGACGGTGGCCGCGGTCGGCACCCAGTCGGCGGAGAGCTCGCCGTGGAGCAGCTGCCGCAGCAGCAGCGTCCGGTGCTCCTGGTCGGCCCTCACCCGTTCCGCCTCGTGGGCGCGGTGGCCGCGCACCACGGCGAGGGACACGGTGTCGCAGCACGCCCAGAACGCGCTGGTCAGCTCCAGGGCGACGACGGCGTCGGCGGGCCCCGCCGGTCCGGTGGCGCCGCCCTCTCCCCGCACGGTCGCGTACAGCGCGTCGAAGGCCCGTCTGGTCGTCGCCCGGAAGGCTTCGAGGAGGGGTTCCAGGGCGATGCCCTGCGCCGCGCGGAGGGCGCCGAACTCCTCGCACCGGCCGATCTCCGACGCCGACAGCTCCGTGCCCGCGCGGAGGGCGGTCAGCGCGGGTCCGATGACGGCGAGCAGCTCGCGGCGCAGGGAGTCCTCGTCGCGGTCGGCGTAGGCCGGGGCCCTGCGCACCAGCCAGGCGGCGGACTCGGCGGCGACCTCCGCCGCCGGGAACCGGTCGAGGAGGGCCAGCCGCTGTGCGTGCGCCACACTCACGGGGTCGATTCTTCCGGTCTCCCCTCCGGCGGGGCCACCGGGGCCGGCGTCCCGGTCCCCGTGCCCGGGGTCCGCCGGACGCGGTGAGGCGTCTCTCGGCGGGTCAGGGCCAGACCAGGCAGTACGGCTGGTGACCGGCCTCGTGGAGGCGGACGGAGAAGTCCTGCCACTCGTGGAGCAGCTGGTACACGTCGAAGGCGTCGCGCGGCCCGCCGCGGTCGGGGACCGTCGACCAGATGAAGGCGGCGGCGCCGACCGACTCCTCGCCGATGCCGCGCAGCGGGTCGACGACGGTCATGGGCAGCTTCACCACGGCGTAGTCGGGGTGGAGCACGACCAGCTCCAGCGGGGGCACCTTGTTCAGGGGCATGCCCTGGATGCCGGTCAGGACCATGGCCGCTATGGTCTCGGGCTTGATCTTGGTGAACATGCCGCCCATGCCGAGTTCGTCGCCGCCGAGCTCCTCGGGGCGCATCGAGATGGGGACCTGGGCCGCCGTCGCGCTGTTGGGCGCGCCGAAGTACTTGTACGTCACCCCCAAGCTCCGGCTCCCGCCGACAGGGGGCGGTTCCGCAGCGGGTTCCGGGGTCGCCCGGCCCTCCGACCCGGCCGGATCCTCCCGCCGCCGGCGCCGGTGCCTCCCCCGCCGGGCAGACTCCGGACCCAGGTCGTCCGTCCCCTCGCCCGGTCCGCCACCGCGATGCATATCTCCACCCGACTGCTTTTTCTCGGCAACACGACGGTGCCGCGCAACCCGATCATCGTGTCAGTGACCTCCCCCGCGTTCGTACGGTGAAACACCTGTCCGCAAGAACGCCGTGGCCTCTGACACCATGGATTCCGTGAGTCATCCCTATGACGCCCCAGTTTCGCAGACGTAGAAGGCGGGCGCCCCGGCGTCGTACCCAGGATGTCCACGCCGTCCCTCCGTTCCCGATGTCGTGCCCGAAGTCGTTCTCGCAGGTCAGGATCACAGTGCCGTATTCATACGAAGCCCCAGTCTCACAGACGCTTTTCGACCGCGCTTCCCTCGTGACGCCCGGCGGCGTGAACTCACCGGTGCGTGCCTTCCGGGCCGTGGGCGGAACGCCCCGGTTCATGGTGTCCGGTTCCGGTCCGTACCTCACCGACGCGGACGGTCGTGAGTACGTCGACCTGGTCTGCTCGTGGGGGCCGATGATTCTCGGCCACGCGCACCCGGAGGTCACCGCCGCGGTGCAGGCCGCCGTGGCCCGCGGCACCTCGTTCGGCACGCCCGGCGAGGGCGAGGTCGCGCTCGGCGAGGAGATCGTCGCGCGGATCGAGCCGGTCGAGCAGGTGCGTCTGGTCTCCTCCGGTACGGAGGCGACGATGTCCGCGATCCGGCTCGCCCGCGGGTTCACCGGGCGCGCCAAGGTCGTCAAGTTCGCGGGCTGCTACCACGGCCACGTGGACGCGCTGCTGGCCGCCGCCGGTTCCGGTGTGGCGACCCTCGGCCTCCCCGACACGCCCGGTGTGACCGGCGCCCAGGCCGGCGACACCATCGTGCTGCCCTACAACGACCTGGCGGCGGTGCGGGAGGCGTTCGCGGCCCACCCGGGCGAGATCGCCTGCGTCATCACCGAGGCATCGCCCGGCAACATGGGCGTCGTCCCGCCGGCGGCCGGCTTCAACCAGGGCCTGGCGGACCTGTGCCGGGAGAACGGCGCGCTGTACATCTCCGACGAGGTGATGACCGGTTTCCGTACGAGCCGGGCCGGCTGGTACGGCGTCGACGGCGTGAAGCCCGACCTGATGACCTTCGGCAAGGTCATGGGCGGCGGCTTCCCGGCCGCCGCGTTCGGCGGCCGCGCCGACGTCATGGGGCACCTGGCCCCGGCCGGACCGGTCTACCAGGCGGGCACCCTCTCCGGTAACCCGGTCGCGACCGCCGCCGGCCTCGCGCAGCTGCGGCTGCTCGACGAGCCGGCGTACGAGAAGGTCGACGCCGTCTCGGCGGAGATCCGGGGTCTGGTGACCGGCGCGCTGGCGAAGGAGGGCGTGGCGCACCGGCTGCAGACCGCGTCCAACATGTTCTCGGTGTTCTTCACGGAGGACGAGGTGACGAACTACGACGACGCCCGGAAGCAGGAGGCGTTCCGGTTCAACGCCTTCTTCCACTCGATGCTCGCCGACGGCGTGTACCTGCCGCCGTCCGCGTTCGAGTCCTGGTTCGTGTCGACCGCGCACGACGAGCGGGCGATCGAGCGCGTCGCCGCCGCCCTGCCGGCCGCCGCCCGCGCCGCCGCGGAGGCGACGGCATGAGCGACGCCACGAGCCTTCCGAAGAGCGACCAGGACATCACCGTCGTCCACCTGATGCGCCACGGCGAGGTGCACAACCCGGACGGCGTGCTCTACGGGCGCCGCGCCGGCTACCACCTCTCCGAGCTGGGCCGGCAGATGGCCGACCGGGTCGCCGAGCACCTGGCCGACCGCGACATCACCCATGTCGTCGCCTCCCCGCTGGAGCGGGCGCAGGAGACGGCGACGCCGGTCGCCAAGGCCCACGGCCTGGACCTGGCCACCGACGGGCGTCTGATCGAGGCGGCGAACGTCTTCGAGGGCAAGACCTTCGGGGTCGGCGACGGGGCGCTGCGCAAGCCGGCGAACTGGAAGCACCTCACCAACCCGTTCCAGCCGTCGTGGGGCGAGCCGTACATCGAGCAGGTCGTGCGGATGATGGGCGCGCTCGACGCGGCGAAGGACGCGGCCCGGGGCCACGAGGCGGTCTGCGTCAGCCACCAGCTGCCGATCTGGATCGTCCGCAGCTTCGTGGAGAAGCGGCGGCTGTGGCACGACCCGCGGCGCCGGCAGTGCACGCTGGCCTCGCTGACCTCGTTCACCTACCGGGGCGACGAGATCGTCTCGGTCGGGTACAGCGAGCCGGCCCGGGACCTGGTCCCGGCGCATCTCCTGGCGGGCGCGAAGCCGGTCAAGGGGAAGTCGAAGGCGTTCGGGGCGTAGTTCCCGGAAGGAGGCGCCCCGGTTCTCCGGGGCGCCTTTCGCGTGCGTGCGCCGCTTCACTGGACAGCGCGCGGGTGAAGGTCCACAGTTCAGGGCGTTCGATGATGTTCATGTCATCCGAACGTCCTTAAATTTTTGTGCTATTTCCCGGAACCTCCGTGTTCCTCCCTGCATCTCACTCATTGTCGGTTTGGATGACGTTCAGTTCATACGTCAGCGCGAATGGGGATGTCATGCGCGGGATCAGCGGTATCAGTCGAAGGAGGCTGCTCGGGGCGGGTGTCGGGGCTGCGGCGGCAGTCGGCATCGCCGGGTGCGGTACCAACAACCAGGACAAGCCGGGGCGTTCCGGACCAGGCAAGGGGGGCGACGTCACGACGGACCCGACCGCGCCCACCCCGACCAAGGACGACGCAAGGCCCATCGGCGACGGTTCCACCGCCGACACCGGCAAGCAGCCGCACCAGCCCGACACGCCCGTGCCGCTCGAACCCGGCCAGACACCGCCGCAGTTCGTGATCTTCTCCTGGGACGGCGCCGGAGAGGTCGGCAACGGTCTCTTCCCCCGCTTCCTGGAACTCGCCAGGAACCACGACGCGGCGATGACCTTCTTCCTCTCCGGGATCTACCTCCTGCCCGAATCGAAGAAGGACCTCTACCGCCCGCCGAACAACCGCGTCGGCGCCTCCGACATCGGCTACCTCACCGACGCCCACATCAAGGACACCCTGAAGTACGTCCGGCAGGCGTGGCTGGACGGCCACGAGATCGGCACCCACTTCAACGGGCACTTCTGCGGCGGCTCCGGGTCCGTCGGCAACTGGACCCCGGCCCAGTGGCAGAGCGAGATCGACCAGGCCGTGAAGTTCGTCACCGAGTGGAAGACGAACAGCGGCTGGACCGACCTCGACCCGCTGCCCTTCGACTACTCCAAGGAGCTCGTCGGCGGCCGCACCCCCTGCCTCCTCGGCCAGGACAACCTGCTGCCCACCGCCAAGCGGCTCGGCTGGCGCTACGACGCCAGCTCGCCCGGCGGCCGGCAGACCTGGCCCGACAAGCGCCAGGGCATCTGGGACCTGCCGCTCCAGGCCGTGCCCTTCCCCGGCCACAGCTTCGAAGTCCTCTCGATGGACTACAACATGCTCGCCAACCAGTCGAACAACACGACCAAGGGCATGCCCTCCCGCTACCCGGGCTGGCGCAGGCAGGCCACCGAGGCGCTCCTCGGCGGCTTCACGCGCGCGTACGAGTCGAACCGGGCGCCCTTCTTCATCGGCAACCACTTCGAGCAGTGGAACGGCGGCATCTACATGGACGCCGTCGAGGACGCGCTCAAGGGGATGGCCGGGAAGAAGGACGTCAGGCTGGTCTCCTTCCGGCAGTTCGTGGACTGGCTCGACGTCCAGGACCCGCTGATCCTCGACAAGCTGCGCTCGCTCGAAGTGGGACAGAAGCCCACAGGCGGCTGGAACACCTACCTCAAGGCCGCTTAAGCAGTCTTGACAAGGGGCTTTACGGGCACGTAGGGGGGTGCCCAAGATCCCCCAAACGCCCATGCGAAACTTTTCACATGAGCCTTAGCCGTGCCCCTCGCCGCGCCCTGCTCGCCGTCGGAGCGCTGACCGCCGCCCTCACGCTCTCGGCCTGCAGTGGCGACGACAGCGGCAAGTCCGGCGGCGGCGGCAACACCAACTTCGTGACCAACACCGGTGGCATCTCCACCGCCGCCAAGGGCGAGCGCGCGGCCACCGGGAAGCTCGCGGGCGAGACCCTCGACGGCAAGCAGCTCGACGTCGCCGACTTCAAGGGCAAGGTCGTCGTCCTCAACGCCTGGGGCTCCTGGTGCGGCCCGTGCCGCGCCGAGGCCCCCCACTTCGCGAAGGTCGCCGCGGACCTCAAGGACCAGGGCGTCGAGTTCGTCGGCCTCAACACCCGCGACCCCAACAAGCAGCCCGCCCTCGCCTTCGAGGAGGACTACGGGGTTCCCTACCCGAGCCTCTACGACCCGCAGGGCAAGCTGATCCTCTTCGGCTTCCCCAAGGGCACCCTCAGCCTCCAGGGCATCCCCTCCACCGTCGTCCTCGACAAGGAGGGCAAGATCGCCGCCCGTTCCCTCATGGCGCTCGACGAGAAGAAGCTCCGGTCGATGATCGAGCCGCTCCTCAAGGAGAAGTGAGCCGGTGAACGAGACGGTCACCAGCGGAGCCCTGCTGCTCGCCCTCCCCATCGCGGTCCTCGGCGGACTGGTCTCCTTCTTCTCGCCGTGCGTGCTCCCGCTCGTCCCGGGCTACCTCTCGTACGTCACCGGCGTCACCGGCACCGACCTCGCGGAGAGCCGCCGCGGCCGGATGACCGCCGGCGCCGTCCTCTTCGTCGCCGGCTTCACCGCCGTCTTCGTCTCCGGCGGCGCGCTCTTCGGCTACTTCGGCGCGACGCTCCAGGAGTACCGCGAGACGCTCACCACGGTCCTCGGCGTGCTCATGATCCTCATGGGCGTGTTCTTCATGGGCCTGATGCCCTGGATGACGCAGCGCGAGTTCCGCTTCCACAGGAAGCCCGTCGCCGGTCTGGTCGGCGCCCCGCTGCTCGGCGCGCTCTTCGGCATCGGCTGGACCCCGTGCATCGGCCCGACGCTCGCCTCGGTCCAGGCGCTCGCCTTCCAGGAGGCCAGCGCGGGGCGCGGCGCGATACTCGCCTTCGCGTACTGCGTCGGCCTCGGCGTACCGTTCGTGCTCGCGGCCATCGCGTTCCGCAAGGCGCTCGGCACGTTCGGATGGGTCAAGAAGCACTACGCCTGGGTCATGCGGATCGGCGGCGGCATGATGATCGTCACCGGTGTCCTGCTCCTCACGGGTGCGTGGGACACCATGGTCGCCACGATGCAGGGCTGGTCCAGCGGTTTCACGGTGGGGATCTGAGTTCCATGAGCAAGACCGATACGACGGAGACCGAGCGGGCCGGCGACGAGGCCGCCGGCGCCCAGCTGTCGACCGCCCCCGTGGAGGAGACCGCCGTCGGCGGACCCACCCTCGGGGTCGTCGGCTGGGTCCGCTGGTTCTGGCGGCAGCTGACCTCCATGCGGGTCGCGCTGATCCTCCTCTTCATGCTCTCCCTGGGCGCCGTCCCCGGCTCCCTCGTCCCGCAGACCAGCGCGGACGAGCTCAAGGTGCAGACGTTCAAGGCGGCCCACCCCACCCTGACGCCGCTCTACGAGAAGCTCCAGTTCTTCGACGTCTACAGCTCGGTGTGGTTCTCCGCGATCTACATCCTGCTGTTCGTCTCCCTCATCGGCTGCATCGTGCCGCGGACCTGGCAGTTCGTCGGCCAGCTCCGCAGCCGCCCGCCGGGCGCCCCCCGGCGCCTGACCCGGCTCCCCGCGTACACCACCTGGCGCACCGAGGCCGAGCCCGAGCAGGTCCACGAGGCCGCCCTCTCCGTCCTGCGGGGACGCCGGTTCCGCGCCCACGAGGCGGGCGACGCGGTCGCCGCCGAGAAGGGCTATCTGCGCGAGGCCGGGAACCTGGCCTTCCACGTGGCCCTCATCGTCATGCTCGTCGCCTTCGCCTGGGGCCAGCTCTTCAAGTCCGAGGGCGGCAAGCTGATCGTCGAGGGCGACGGGTTCTCCAACACGCTCACCCAGTACGACGACTTCAAGTCCGGCTCCCAGTTCGGCACCGACGAGCTGGAGCCCTTCGGCTTCACCCTGAACTCCTTCACCGGCACCTACGAGAAGGGCGGCCCGCAGCGCGGCACCCCGCGCACCTTCGAGGCGGACGTCAGCTACTCGCGGGGCGGCGCGGAGAAGAAGGCGGTCATCCGGGTCAACGAGCCGCTGAAGGTCGGCGACTCCAAGGTCTACCTGATCGCCCACGGCTACGCGCCGGTCGTCACCGTCAAGGACGGCCGCGGCAAGGTCGTCTTCCACGGCGCCGTGCCGATGCTGCCCATCGACAACAACATCACGTCGACCGGCGCGATCAAGGTCATGGACGGCTACCGCGACAAGAACGGCAAGAAGGAGCAGCTCGGCTTCACGGCCCTGTTCGTGCCGACCTTCGCGGGCGCCGGCAAGGGCACGATGTTCTCGCAGTTCCCGGCGCTGGACTTCCCGGTCCTCGCGCTCAGCGGCTACCACGGGGACCTGCGCGTCAACTCCGGTCTGCCGCAGAACGTGTACCAGCTGAACACCTCCAAGATGACCCAGTTCAAGGTCGACAAGGGGACCGGCGTCGCCCAGCGCATGCTGCCCGGCGAGACGATGACGCTCCCCGACGGGGCCGGCTCGATCACCTTCGAGAAGGACATCAAGGAGTGGGCGAGCTTCCAGATCTCGCAGCAGCCGGGGAACGGTCTCGCCCTCGCGGGCGCGGTCGCCGCGATCGCCGGTCTGACCGGCTCGCTCTTCATCCAGCGCCGCCGGGTCTGGGTCCGCGCCGTCCGCGGTGAGGACGGCGTCACCGTCGTGGAGATGGCCGGGCTCGGCCGCAGCGAGTCCGCGAAGCTGCCGGAGGAGCTGGCCGACCTCGCCGTCGCCCTCACGGCCCAGGCGCCGCCGACGGCGGACGCCGCACCGCAAGCCGATCCGGAGGCCGATCCGGAAGCCGTACCGGAATCCGCGGGCGAACCCGCGGACGACCCTGCCCCGTCTGGAGAGGCCGACAAGTGATCCTCGCCGCCACGACCAACGAGAGCCTGGCGCGGATGAGCGACCTGCTCATCTACTCCTCGATGGCCGTCTACACCCTCGCGTTCTTCGCCCACATCGCCGAGTGGGTGTTCGGCAGCCGCAGCAAGGTCGGCCGCACCGCCGCCGCCCTCACGCAGCGGGGCCAGGCCGCCGCCGCGGCCGTGACCGTCCAGGTCAAGCAGGCCGGCGGTACCGCCGTGCTCGACAAGCCGAAGGTCGTCACCCGCTCGTCGGCCGGCACCCGGGACGTCCCGGACGGCCCCGGCGCGGCCGGCGGCACGGCCAAGGGCGACCTGTACGGCCGGATCGCCGTCTCGCTCACCGTCCTCGCCTTCGCGGTCGAGGCCGCGGGCGTGGTCGCCCGCGCGCTCTCCGTGCAGCGTGCCCCCTGGGGCAACATGTACGAGTTCTCCACCACCTTCTCCACGGTGGCGGTCGGCGCCTACCTCGGCTTCCTCCTCGCGAAGAAGAACATCCGCTGGATGGGCCTGCCCCTGGTGACGACCGTCCTGCTGGACCTGGGCATGGCCACCACCTGGCTGAAGACCCCCAGCGACCAGCTGGTCCCGGCGCTGGACTCGTACTGGCTGTGGATCCACGTCTCCACCGCGATCTTCTGCGGCGCCGTCTTCTACATCGGC
This sequence comes from Streptomyces sp. NPDC051180, assembly GCF_040689545.1. NCBI lineage: Bacteria > Bacillati > Actinomycetota > Actinomycetes > Kitasatosporales > Streptomycetaceae > Streptomyces > Streptomyces sp. NPDC051180. The sequence continues at coordinate 142,348 of NZ_JBFBBC010000015.1, read as the reverse complement.
GCCGTCGGGACCCTGCTCTACCTCTTCCGCGACTCGTACGAGAACAAGCTCGCGACCGGCGGCAACCCGGGCGCCTTCGCCCGCTCGGTCATGGAGCGGCTGCCCTCCGCCGCCTCCCTGGACAAGTTCTCCTACCGGGTCAACGCGGCCGTCTTCCCGCTGTGGACCTTCACGATCATCGCGGGCGCGATCTGGGCCGGCGACGCCTGGGGCCGCTACTGGGGCTGGGACGCCAAGGAGGTCTGGTCCTTCATCACCTGGGTCGGTTACGCGGCGTACCTGCACGCGCGCGCGACGGCCGGGTGGAAGGGGCGCAAGGCCGCGTACATCGCGCTCATCGCCTTCGCCTGCTTCCTCTTCAACTACTACGGCGTCAACATCTTCGTCAGCAGCAAGCACTCCTACGCGGGCGTCTGACCGGCTGCGCTAGCGGGTGGCGGGCCCCGGGGCCACGCTGGAGTCATGAGCGAGATAACCCGGGGCAGGTGCGAGACGCAGGACGGCGACACCCATCTGGTGCGGTTCGTGATGGACCTCCCGCACCCGGTGCCGGTGGTCTGGGCGGCCGTCGCCTCGCCCGAGGGCCTGCCGGGGTGGCTCTGCGAGGCGGATCCGCTGGAACCGCGGCTGGGCGGGAGGGTCACGCTCCGCTGGCTGAACGGCGACACCGAGGTCTCGGGGCGGGTGACCGCCTGGGACCCCGACTGCGTCGCCGAGTACACGGTCGAACCGACGCACGGCCGGATCCGGTTCCATCTGGAACCCGGGCCCGGGGGCGCCGGGGCGACCGTGCTGCGTTTCACCAACGAGTTCCAGGGCTCCCGCGGGTACCGCCTCGACTGCCTCGCCGGCTGGCACGACCACTTCGAACGGCTCGCCGCCGCGCTGGACGGGCGCCCCACGGACTGGCGGGACTGGACGCCCGAGCGGTGGCGCCATCTGCGCGAGCTGTACGCGCGGGACGACGAGCCCTGGCCGAAGTGGGTGCCGTGACCTGACGGGCTCAGTCCCGCTTCGGCGGCAGGCAGGCCGCCGTCGGGGGCCCGCCCTCCGGCCACGCCGTCTGGACGAAGCGCTGGGTGCCGTCCTGGGCGAGTTCCACGATGGGGACCGCCTTGTTGTAGGGGTTGCCGTGGTTGTCGAGGCAGATCCAGCCGCTCGCGCCCTCCACCCGCAGCGAGCCCTTGACCTGCGGCCACTGGGTCCCGACGTCCTCCTTCGCCGGGTAGGTCGCGCCCTCCGGGGTCGCCTGGCGGATCGCGTGGACCGCCGTCGCCATCGCGTCGTAGGCGATGATCGCCTGGCCGTCCGCGAGCGCCACCGGCCGGTCCTTCGGGGCAGCCCGGGCGATGTCCGTGACGAAGTCCGCGTACGCCCGCGGGGAGCCGCCGGTCGCGGGGAGCCTGCGGCCGGGTGCCGGCTGCCAGGCGTCGGGGTGGGCGAGCGCCGCGTACCGCACGGTCAGCCTCGTCTTCAGGGCGTTCCGGTCCAGCTTCTCGTCCGCTCCCAGGTACGAGCCCTCGTCGCCGGTCAGGACGGTGAAGGCGCGGTCGACGCAGCCGCGGTCGCCGAGCGCGTTGATGAACTGGCGCAGCTGGGTGTGGCGCCCGGCGAAGAAGACGGTCTCGGTGCGGGTGTCGCAGATCAGGTGGGTGATGTTGCGGAAGGTGTTGGCGGTGGTGCCCTCCTGGGTGGGGTCGGCGGAGGAGGTGAACTCCTGCGGCTCCAGCGGCGCCTTCTTCAGGGACGCGGCGAAGGCGGCCTTCAGGGTGTCGACGTAGTGGTCGCCGCCGCGGGTGTCCTGGACGAGGAGCGCCTTGGCGGCGTCGACCCGGCCGAAGTTCGCCAGCGCCCTGGCCTCGTCGCTGTTGGTGGGGGAGACGCGGGCGAGCCCGGGGAAGGGCTTGCGGCCGGGGCCGTTGGCGATGTCGTCGGCGGTGATGGTCGTGCCGACGACGGCGATCCTGGCCTTCGTCAGGGCGGTGACCGCCTCGCGCATCTCGGTGGAGGAGGTCGCGATGCCGGAGACGGCCCGCAGCCGCTCGGGGCCGTCGGCCATCGCGACGAGCCGGTCCACGGTGGCGCGCCAGTGGGCGTTGCCCCGGCCGGTGTTGGCGAGGACGAGCCGGATCGTGGGCCGCTGTCCGTTGGACCGCTGGTTGGCCCTGACCTGGTAGGCGTACGCGCCCTGCACCTCGTGCACGACCTTGGCCCGCATGCCGCCGTCGGTGGAGGTCAGGGGCAGGAGCACGGCCACGGTCACGTACTCGCCGGCCTTGAGGGTGGCGTTCTCCCGGCCGATGGCCCGGGCGGCGTCGGCGAGTTCGGCGATGCCGAAGTCATGGCCGTCGCCGTTGACGCCGACGCACTCGGTGCTGCCGGCCGGGCGGTCGACGCCCGCCGCGCAGGACCGGTCCTCCGGGGCGGTGAGGCGGGCGAGGCCGTATCCGCCGAGGCCGAGGACGACGGCGGCGGTGACGAGGGAGGCGACGAGCCTCTGGCGGGGTGTGCGGACGCGGCGGCGCAGCCGGTCGGTCAGACGGTCGGGCATGGCGTCAGACTCCGTCCTCGCGGCCCGGCGGGAGCGAGGGCTCCCGCCAGGCAAGGATGTCGCGCGGCCAGTGGGTGGCCGCGTCCCAGAGCGAACCGCTGCCCGTCAGATGGCGGCCGGAGAGCCGGCGCAGCTCGTGCGCCAGCCGGTCGGCCACCTCGTCGTCGGGCAGCGCGAGCGGATCGGTGAGCAGCCATACGGCGTGCAGCAGCCGCCGTACGGAGAGGTGGAGTTCGACGCCGTCGGCGTCGAGGCCGGTCGGCAGGGCGTCGACCGGGTCCTGGCCGAGCGCGACGGCCCGGCGCGGGTCGGGGCCCGGCCGGTCCCGTTCGCGCGGGTAGGGGGCGGCGGCGACGAACCGCAGCCGCCCGAGCCAGCCGAGGACGTCCTGCTCCGGGAAGGTGGCCCGCAGGTGGGCGACGGCCTCCTCGGTGCGGCCGAGCGCCAGGTCGTGGTGGAGGCGGTACGGGCCGGGCTCGGGCCCGTAGTGCCGGTGCAGGGTCTCGTGGACGGCGTGCCAGGCGGCGTAGCGCGGGTGGTCGCCGTCCTCGAAGCGGAGCCGGTGCAGGAGCAGGGCGCGCAGCAGGGGGTCGGCGACGAAGTGGCCGGGGCCCTCGGGCCAGTCCTCGGAGCGCAGCGTGTCGCGGACGCGCAGCGCCACGTCCCCGTCGAGGGACTCGCCCTGGAGCCGGGCGTGGGCGAGCATCCGGGCGGACTCCTCGTCGTGGGTGGCGGCGAGCACGGCGTACGGCCCGGGTCTGCGCACCGGGAGCAGCTCTCCGAGGAGGGCGGGGGCGACGGGCACCGGCGGGGTGTCCTCGCGGAGCTCCACGGTCAGGTCGAGCAGGGCGCCCGGGGTCAGCCGGGCGCGGACGGCGGCGGGCGCCTCGCCGGCGGCCCGGCCCAGGAGGGCCACGCCGAGCGGGCGGCCGCCGGTCAGCCGGTGCACGGCGCGGGCGAGTTCGGAGGGGGCGCGGCCGGCCGGGTCGTGGCGGTCGAAGGCGGTGCGGGTCTGGGCGGGGGAGAGCGGGGTGAGGGCGACGGCGAGGATGCCGGAGCCGACGCTCGCGCCGCGCGGGCAGGGCGCCCGGTGGGCGGTCTCCGGCAGCCGGGTCCTGGTGGCCTGCCGCAGCCCTTCGTGGTCGTGGACGCGGGAGGTGGCGAGGACGACGACCCGGTCGCGGCGGCCCTCGGCGGAGCGGGCGCGCAGGATCGGTTCGACGAGCTGCCGGCCGAGCGGCTCGTGGGCGTTGTCGAGGAGGAGCAGGGGCCGGCCGAGGCGGCTGCCGCGCCGGATTCCGGTGTAGGCGTGGACGAGGTCCTCGGTGAGGGCGCCGACGAGGAAGTCCTCGGCCTCGCGGCGCCGTCGGCCGCCCTGCTCGAAGTCGACGGCGAGCTGCTGGAGACCGGCCTTGCCTCGGCCGCCCGCGTTGCGGTAGCTGCCGTACCAGCTCTCGGAGGCGCGCTGGAGGCGGCCGAAGACCTCCTCCAGGACGGTCTCCACGGTCGCCTCGGCGAGGAGTCCGGCGAGCGGGACGGTGGCCTCGGCGAAGGTCGCGGCGAGTTTGGCGAGGACCTTGCCGACCCAGTTCGTGGCGGCGCCCCGGGTCGCGTCGACGGTGGCGAGCAGCGGCCCGAGCCGCTGGAGGTCGTGGCGGGCCCGCTCGTCGTCCTCCCGGGACCAGCCGAGGGAGGCGACGGCCACCAGCCCCAAGGAGAGCCGGGGGAAGCGCACGGGGCGGGCGCCGAGCACCTTGGGGGACATCTGGACGGCGAGCTCGGCGAGCGCGCCGGTGACCGGCGTCCAGCCGGGTCCGTGGTCGGCGGGCGGCTCGATGTGGGCGCAGTCGAGCAGGGCCAGCGGCGTGTACCCCTTGTAGCGGTTGCGGACCTCCTTGAGCAGGGCGGTCTTCCCCATGCCGCGCCCGCCGGTGAAGACCGCGACCGGCGGGTCGTCCCCGTGCTCGTACGCCACCCGGGCCGCCCCGTACCGGGTGACCCCGCAGAGCCGTGCCACCAGCCCGCCGTCGTCCAGGACCGCCTCGCGGCCGTACAGTTCCCTGTCCACGCCCCGTCACCCCCGTCACAGTCAACTCAAGGATATCGACGGGGTGTTGGGAAAGCCTCGGGCTTTCGCCACGGCTTTCCACTCTGTTGCCGGGTTGTCGCCGGGACGTCGCCGCTCCGTGGCGAGGGCGTCCGCCGGGAGGGCCGGCTCACTCGTCGCCGATGTCCTCGTTCCACAGCTCCGGCCGCTCGGCGACGAACCTCCGCATCAGCGCGGTGCATTCGGGATCGTCGAGCACCAGGACCTCGACCCCGTGCTCCGCCAGCCAGTCGTGCCCGCCGTGGAACGTCTCCGCTTCCCCGACGACCACCCGCGAGATCCCGAACTGCCGCACCAGTCCGGAGCAGTACCAGCAGGGCGAGAGGGTCGTCACCATCGTCGTGCCCCGGTACGAGCGCTGCCGGCCGGCGGCCCGGAAGGCGGCGGTCTCCGCGTGCGTCGACGGGTCCCCGTCCTGTACGCGGCGGTTGTGCCCGCGCCCGAGCAGTGCGCCGTCCGCGCCGTACAGCGCGGCCCCGATCGGGATCCCGCCCTCGTCCCCTCCCGCCCGGGCCTCGGCGAGGGCGGTGGCGAGCCACCGGTGGGCTTGTTCCTGGTCCATGCGGGGAGCCTTCCCCGCCGGGCCGTCGACCTCACGCCTCCGGGGGAGGGCTGCTCTTTCCGGCGGCCGGGGTGACGTAGGAGCCCTTGCCGGGCACGGTGACGATCAGGCCACGCTCGCGGAGTTCACGCATGGCCCGGCGGGCGGTGAGTACGGCGATGCCGTGCTCCTCGGAGAGGCGTCCCGGTGTCGGGATCATGCGGTCAGGGGCGAACTCCCCGGACGCGATCTTCGCTGCGATCACGTCGGCCAGCTGCATGTACAGCGGGCGTCCCGACTGCGGATCAAGGCTCATGCTTCCAGGCTAGATAGTCATACAAAGACACGTTTGGCTGACTCTAGCTACAGAGTGATGTAGCACTGTGCATCACGGACTACGGTGGGCGCCAACGGAAGACCCCGGCGACCGTCCTACCGGCCCCGGGGCATGGCCACCAACTACCAACGGAGTTGATGACGTGCGGAACCCTATCGCGCGGGTCCTGGGGCGGGCCTGGATCCCGCTCCTCCTCTGGCTGCTGATGCTCACCCTGCCGCCCACCGGCCGGCACCGGCCCCGGACTCGGCCGGTCGCCCACCGCTCGCCCCGGCCCCGCCGCTCCGCGGCCCCCGGGCCCCGCCACCGTCTCCCGGCCCGGCGATCCCCCTACGCCCGGGAGCAGGCGATGCTCCTGGACGGTGCCCGGTCGCCCCTGGAGCGGCCCTACCTCGCGGCGGCATCGCCGCGGGACGAGCAGCGACGGCGACGGCGGGCGCTGTGGTTGGCGACGGTCGGGGTCGACGTCGACCAGCGGAACATCCACGCCGGGAGTGCCCGATGAGCCGCTGCGGGGCGCGGAGGTCCGTGTTCGCCGTTGCGGAGGTGGTGAGGGCGGTGTGGGGCGGTTCGGTCTGCGTGCTCGCCGTGGGGCACGACGGGCACCACCGCGATCGGGCGGGTGACGGCTGGTGGGTGACGCCGGAGATCGCCGACGCGGTGAGTCTGTCGCTGCTGAGCCACGGGCTCGGCGCCGTGGCCGAGCCGCCGGAGTTCACCTCGCCGCGCTGCGTCGTCGGCCGCCACGACCGCTGCCGGGACCATGTGCGCCGGGACAGCGGCGTGGAGGGAGTCGTCCCCCTCGTGTGCGGGTGCCCCTGTCATCCGGCGCCGCCGGGATGCGGGGTTCCGCCGAAGGGGTGATCGCCGCCCGGTGGTCGGTACCGGCCGAACCGGTCCACCTCGCCGCCGATCGGCTGAGGCGCAAGGCCGCACCGGCCAGGTGCGGGGACGGCGGGCGGCGGCCGGTGTTGGCTGGCGGAGCGCTCCGCCGTTCCGCGGGGTGCTCCGCCGTTCCACCGAGAGGTCCCGCCATGCGTTCCCTGCTGACCGCCCTCGCCACGGGTGTCTTCGTCCTCGGCGCCGCCGGCGTCGCGAGTGCCGACGTGAACGTCGACGTCGAGCCGGAGGGCTCGTACACGGTCGTCTTCGGCGACTGGCTCCAGTTCGCCAAGGACGACGTGTTCAACGCCGGCCACGACAACACGGTCGGCTCCGACAACTGACCGCTCGGGTCCGTCACCGCGCCCCGGGGAGCCGCTCCCCGGGGCGCCCGACCGGGGGCGTCAGGCGACCGCGCCGGCCGCCTCCTCGTAGGGGAACAGGGCCAGCGGCGTGGCGCCCTCGAAGAAGGTCCGGGCGCGGAGCATCGCCCCCTCGTCGGCGCGGACCCGGCCGGCGCGGGAGCCGGTGCCGGTGAGGACGCCGCCGAACCGCATCCGCAGGTAGGCGGCGGAGTGGTTCAGAGTGGTCCCCAGGCCGTCCGCGACCCGGTGGTCGTCGTCGGCCATGACCGAGACGCCCCACAGGGTGCCGCCGGCCATCCGCTCCTTGAAGTCCGAGCCCGGCACGTTCAGCCAGCCCGACCAGTAATCCAGGTAGCGCTTGGTCTGCGCCGAGAGGCTGTACCAGTACAGGGGCGAGACGATGACGACGTCGGTGGCCTCCACGGTCGCCCGGCGCAGCAGTTCCTCGGTCTCCCCGGGCTCCCGGCCGGCGACCTCGTGCCGCCCGTCCTGGAAGTCGGGGAGCGTCAGCCGGTTGAGGTCCACCCAGCGCTGCGGGACGTCGGCGGGCAGGTGCGCGGCGGCGGCGCGGGCCAGGATCTCGGAGTTGCCGTCGGAGCGGGAGCTGCCGAGGACGAAGAGGAACGAGCGGTCGGTGCGGTCCGCTGCGGGCGCGGCGTCGAAGGTCATGTCTGTCTGCTCCGGTCTCGTCGGGTACCGGGTGCCAACTACGCCTCGCCCGAGGGTATTCCGCGTACGCGTCACATCGGACGCCGGCCGCGGGCGGGGCGCCCATCGGCTGCGCCGATCGCCCCCATCGGCAGGACCCCCCACTGGCCCGTGGACCGGCCCGCGGTCCCGCTCGTAGCGTCGTCGGCATGAGAAACGAGACCAGGGGAACCGTCGAACTCACCCTCGCCATGGTGCTCTCGGGCACCCTCGGCGTCTTCGTCGTCGAGTCGGGCGCCTCGCCCTTCGAGGTGGTGTTCTTCCGGTGCCTCTTCGGGGCCGCGGCCCTCGGCGCGTACAGCCTGGCGCGGGGCTTCTTCACCGGCCACGGGTTCACTCCGGGGAAGCTGGGGCTCGCCGCGCTCGGCGGGGTGTTCATCGTCTTCAACTGGGTGTTCCTCTTCGAGGCGTACGAGGCCAGCTCGATCTCCCTCGCGACCGTCGTCTACCACACGCAGCCGTTCTTCCTGGTGCTGCTGGGAGCGGTCCTCACGAGGGAGCGGATCTCCGCCGGGAAGCTGGGCTGGCTGGCCGTCGCCTTCGCCGGGCTCGTGCTGGTGTCGGGGGTGCGGCCGGGGGACACCGCGTCGCTGAAGGGGCTCGGGTTCGCGCTCGCCGCGGCCGTGCTCTACGCCCTGTCGACCTTCGTCACCAAGCGCATCACCGGCGTACGGCCCCATCTGATCGCGCTCGTCCAGGTGCTCGTCGGCATCCCGCTGCTGCTGCCCTTCACCGACCTGGGGGCGACCGCGGGGCTGGGCGCCGGGTGGGCCTGGCTCGTCGGGCTCGGACTGATCCACACCGGGCTCATGTACGTGCTGATGTACGCGGCCTACGCCAAGCTGCCGACCGCCAAGATCGCCGTCCTGGCCTTCACCTACCCGGCGGTCGCCATGGGGGTCGACTGGGCGGTCTACGGCCACCACATCGGGCTCGTGCAGGCGCTCGGGGTCCCGCTGATCGTCCTGGCGAGCCTGAGGGTCACCCTCGCTGCTCGGACACGAGGCGACGCGCCTGCTCCACGAACAGCCGGACGTGCGCCGGAAGCCGCTTCCCCCGTCGCCACGCGAGCTGCGTGAAGAGCGTGAAGGGCGCCTCCCAGTCCAGCGCGACCAGCGCCCCGGACGCCAGCTCCCCGGAGACGGCGACCCGGGGCAGCAGGGCGACCCCGAGGCCCGAGGCCACGCCGCGCTTGGTCGCCTCGATCGTGCCGAACTCCATGAACGGCGGGGCCCACTCCCGCAGCTCCCGCTCGAAGAGGTCGCGGTACGGGCAGCCCGGCTCGGTGCCCACCAGCTGCGCCCCGGCGAGGTCGGCGCCGGTCAGCCCGGTACGGCCGGCCAGCGGGTGGTCCGGGCCGGCCACCAGGACCAGCGGCTCGGGCGCGAGGACCTCCGACTCCAGGCCCTCGTGCTCCGTCTCCGGCTCCATCAGGAAGCCGACGTCGTACGTGCCCTGCCGCAGGGCCTGGCGGGTCTCGTCGCCGAGGGTGGGCCGCAGGGTCAGCCGGACCTTCGGATAGCGGTGGTGGAAGTACTCCAGGAGCGGCGGCAGCCGGTAGGAGGTGAGCGACTCCATGGTGCCGACGGCGATCGGGCCGGAGGGCTCCGCCGAGGCCGCGACGGCCGTCCGGGCCTCCTCCGCCAGCTCGGCCATGCCGCGGGCGTACGGCAGGAGGCGCTCCCCGGCCTCGGTCAGCCGGATGCGGCTGCCGAGCCGCTCGAAGAGCTCCACGCCGAGCGAGGACTCCAGGGTGCGGATCTGCCCGGTGACGCTGGACTGCGCGTACCCGAGGTCTGCGGCGGCCCGGGTGAAGGAGAGGACGTCGGCCACCTTCTCGAAGGTGGCGAGGAGCCGCAGCTCCATCAGCTCTCGGTCTCCTCGCCGCGCGCCTTGCCGCGGTCGGTGTCGTCGCCGCGCTCCCGCTTCCTCAGCTCCTCCTCGCGGCGGCGCAGGTCCGCCTCCCAGTCCTCCAGGCGGGAATCGTCGGCGGCCGGCTTCCGGTCGGCGGCGCCCTCCTCGCGGAGGGACTTCAGGAACTCGGGGTTGTCGTCGGGGGCGACCCACCCGGAGGACGCACGGCCGCCGGCGCGGGCGCGGCGCTGCTTGCCCGCGACGAGCCAGACGATCGGGCCGACGATCCAGAAGAGCAGGACGATGATGACCCAGACGACCTTGGGCAGGTGCTTGACCTCGTCCTCGGGGGTGTTGAGGCAGTCGATGAAGGCGTAGATCGTCAGCGCCAGCGGCAGGATGTACATCAGTGCCCTGAGCATGTGGGAGAGCCCCCTGGAAGCAACGGCGGAGGCCGGTTCGACGGCCCCGGTGACGAGTCAAGCCTAGCCGGTGGCGGATACTGGCCCCTATGGCTTACGACGATCTCCGCTCGCTGCTCAGGGCCCTGGAGCGCGAAGGCGACCTCAAGCGCATCAAGGCCGAAGTCGACCCGTACCTGGAGGTCGGGGAGATCGTCGACCGGGTGAACAAGGCGGGGGGCCCGGCGCTGCTCTTCGAGAACGTCAAGGGCTCCGCCATGCCGCTCGCGATGAACGTCTTCGGGACGGACCGCCGCCTGCTCAAGGCGCTCGGCCTGAAGTCGTACGGCGAGATCAGCGAGAAGATCGGCGGGCTGCTCAAGCCCGAGCTCCCGCACGGCTTCGTCGGCGTCCGGGAGGCGTTCGGCAAGCTCGGCTCGATGGTCCACGTGCCGCCGAAGAAGGTGAAGTCCGACGGGGCGCCCGTGCACGAGGTCGTGCTCACCGGCGACGACGTCGACCTGGACCTGCTCCCGGCGCTGTTCACCTGGCCGAAGGACGGCGGCTCCTTCTTCAACCTGGGGCTCACCCACACCAAGCACCCCGAGACGGGTGTGCGGAACCTCGGCCTCTACCGCCTCCAGCGGCACGACAAGCGCACCATCGGCATGCACTGGCAGATCCACAAGGACAGCCGCAACCACTACGCGGTGGCGGCGGCGAAGGGCGAGCGGCTGCCGGTCGCGATCGCCTTCGGCTGCCCGCCGGCCGTCACGTACGCCTCGACGGCCCCGCTGCCGGGCGACATCGACGAGTACCTCTTCGCCGGCTTCGTGCAGGGCAAGCGGATCGAGATGGTCGACTGCAAGACCGTCCCCCTCCAGGTCCCGGCCAACGCCGAGGTCGTCGTCGAGGGCTGGCTGGAGCCGGGCGAGATGCTCCCGGAGGGCCCCTTCGGCGACCACACCGGCTTCTACACGCCGCAGGAGCCCTTCCCCGCCCTGACGATCGACTGCATCACCATGCGGAAGCGTCCGCTGCTCCAGTCGATCGTCGTCGGCCGGCCGCCGACCGAGGACGGGCCGCTGGGGCGGGCGACGGAGCGGTTCTTCCTCCCCCTGCTCAAGATCATCGTGCCGGACATCGTCGACTACCACCTGCCGGAGTCGGGCGGCTTCCACAACTGCGCGATCGTCTCGATCGACAAGAAGTACCCGAAGCACGCGCAGAAGGTCATGCACGCCATCTGGGGCGCGCACATGATGTCGCTGACCAAGCTGATCATCGTGGTCGACAAGGACTGCGACGTCCACGACCTGCACGAGGTGTCCTGGCGGGCCCTCGGCAACACCGACTACGCCCGCGACCTCACGGTCGTCGAGGGTCCCGTCGACCACCTCGACCACGCCTCCTACCAGCAGTTCTGGGGCGGCAAGGCGGGCATCGACGCCACGAAGAAGCTGCCCGAGGAGGGCTACACCCGGGACGGCGGCTGGCCGGACATGGTGGAGTCGGACCCCGCGACGGCGGCCCTGGTGGACCGCCGCTGGAAGGAGTACGGGCTGTGACCACGGCCGCCGTACCGGGCGCCACACCGGGGCGCACGAAGTCGTTCCTGCGCCTCGTGATGATCGAGCACTCGGTCTTCGCGCTGCCCTTCGCCTACATCGCGTCCCTCACCGCGATGTTCCGGCTCGACCGGAACATCCACTGGTGGACGCTCTTCCTCGTCACCGTCTGCATGGTGGGCCTGCGCACCTTCGCCATGGCCTGCAACCGGATCATCGACCGCGAGATCGACGCCCGCAATCCGCGCACCGCCCAGCGCGAGCTGGTCACCGGCGCGGTCTCGGTGCGGTCGGCGTGGACCGGGGCCGGCATCGCCGTCGTCGTCTTCCTCGGCGCCGCGGCCCTGCTCAACCCGCTGTGCCTGGCCCTCGCGCCGCTCGCCGTGATCCCCATGGTCGTCTACCCCTACGGCAAGCGGTTCACGAACTTCCCGCACGCCATCCTGGGACTCGCCCAGGCGATCGGGCCCATCGGGGCCTGGCTCGCGGTGACCGGCGAGTGGTCCTGGGAGGCGGTGATCCTCGGCCTCGCGGTCGGCGTCTGGATCGGCGGCTTCGACCTGATCTTCGCCTGCCAGGACGTCCAGGCCGACCGGGCGCACGGCGTGATGTCCGTACCGGCCCGCTTCGGCGTGCCGGCCGCGCTGTGGGGCGCCCGCGTCTCCGCGGTCGTCACCACCGCGCTGCTCGTCTGGTACGCGGTGGCGACGGACGCCGGGCTCTTCTTCTGGGTCGGCCTGGTGATCGTCGTGGCCGCCTTCTGCTACGAGCACACGATCGTCACGCCGCACGACCTGTCCCGGCTCAACCGGGCGTTCTTCACGACGAACGGCTTCATCGGCATCAGCCTGTTCGTCTGCGCCCTGCTGGACCTGCTGGTCCGCGGGCTGTCGGTCTGACGGGCGGACCGCGGGGCCGTCAGGCCCCGCCGGTGAAGCTGTCCAGGAGCGCGTCGAGACCGGCCGCCAGGCCCTCGGGGCCGCCGTGCCGGGCGAGCGTCGGCGCCGCGGCCCGCAGGCGGGGGAACTCGTCGGCCGGCATGCGGTGCAGACCGAGCCGGAACGCGGGGTCGGGCTCGTCGGGATTGTCGACCATGGCCCGCAGGTCCCCCAGGACGTAGCCGAGGACCCAGCTGCTCACGGCCCGGAAGGCCATCACCGTGGGCTCCTCGTCCAGCCCGGCCCGGCCGAGCAGGGCCAGGAGCCGCTCGTGGGCCCGGAGGACGGCCGGGGCGCGGCGGGCGAGCGGCACCGCCAGCATGCGGGTGGCCAGCAGCGGGGCCACGTGGGGGTGTGCGAACGCGACCCGGTAGGTCTCCCGGGCGACCCGGTGAAGCTCTTCCCGCCATCCGGGTGCCTCCGGGGAGGCCGCGAGCCGTTCCTCCAGTTCGGCGCAGAGCGCCTCGACCAGGCCGTCGAGCAGCGCGTCCTTCCCGGCGGCGTACCGGTACAGCGCCATGGCCTCCACCCCGAGCTCGGCGCCGGTCCGGCGCATGCTCAGCGCGGACAGCCCCTCGCGGTCGACCAGGGCCAGGGCGGCGGCCAGCACCTTCTCGCGGCTCAGCCTGCCGTAGCGCCCGTGGTCGCCGGCGCGCCGACCCGGCGCCCTGCGCCCCTGCGGGGGCTCCTTCTCGCTCGCCATGTGCCCGCCTTGACCGGAGACCATCCAGGGATAAAGTGTACATATACGTCGTAAACGTACGGTGCATCCGACAGGCGAACCGCCTCGCACCGCGTTCCGGCGGACGGCCTCCGCAGCACGGACACCGAACCGTGCACCGATTCGATCCGGAGCCATCATGACCACGCACCCGACCCTGTCGCCGAGCACCGACTCCCGGCCCGTCGACGACCACCCCGTACGCCGCTCCACCGACCCGCCGCCGCACCCGATGCGACGCGCCGGCGACAAGGTGCCGACCCGGCCCGCCGTCAGCCTGGTGGTCCCGGCCCTCAACGAGGCGCGCAACATCCCCTGGGTCTTCGAACAGATCCCGGACTGCGTCGGCGAGGTCCTCCTGGTCGACGGCGACTCCCACGACGCCACCGTCCGCGTGGCGACCCAGATCCTGCCCACCGTCCGCAGCATCAAGCAGCAGGGCAAGGGCAAGGGCAACGCCCTGCGCACCGGCTTCCTGGAAGCCCGCGGCGACTACGTCGTCATGATCGACGCCGACGGCAGCATGTCCCCCGCCGAGATCCCGCACTTCGTGCACTTCCTGGAGAACGGGTACGACTTCGTCAAGGGCTCCCGCTTCGTCGAAGGCGGCGGCTCCCTCGACATCACCCGCTTCCGCCGGCTCGGCAACCACGCCCTGCTCGCCCTGGTGAATCGGCTCTACGACGCCTCGCTCACCGACCTCTGCTACGGCTTCTGCGCCTTCCGCCGCACCTTCCTCGACCAACTCGACCTGCACGCCACCGGGTTCGAGATCGAGGCCGAGATGATCGTGCACGCACTGCGCTCCGGGCTGCGGATCGCCGAGGTCCCCAGCCTCGAACTGCCCCGGCGCAACGGCCGCTCCAACCTGCACGCGATCTCCGACGGCCGCCGGGTGCTCCGGACGCTGCTGTCCGAGCGCCCCGGCGCCATGGCCGCGGCCGCCCCGCGGGAGGGGAGCACGCCGTGACCCCGGTGCCGCCCGGGCCGGCCGCGCCGATGCCCGTCGTGGACATCGACCTCGCCGAGCCCGGAGCCTTCCGGCGCCCCGGCGGCCGGACCCGGAACGCGCCGACCGGCCGCGCGCTGGGCCTCGTACGGCTCCACGGACGCCCGCTGGGCATGACCGAGGCGTCCGGCCTCGAACCCGCGGAGCTGTGGCGGGCCTTCGAGACGGCGGCGCTGCGCGAGTTCCCCGACGCCGCCCGCGGCCACCGCCCCCGGCCCGGCGACGGACCCCCCGTGCGCGGCGGAGCACCCGAGATCAGCGTCGTCGTCGCGACGCGGAACCGGGCGGGAATGCTGCGCGACTGCCTGGACTCGCTGCTGGCGCTGGAGTACCCGCGGTTCGAGATCCTCGTGGTGGACAACGCCCCGGCGGACACGTCCGCCCGCGACCTGGTCGGCCGTCGGTACGCCGCGTCCGGCCGGTCCGACGGCCCCGCCGTCCGCTACCTGCACGAGCCCGTGCCCGGGCTGGCCCGCGCCCACAACCGCGGGCTCGCCGCCGCCCGCGGCCCGATCGTCGCCTTCACCGACGACGACACGCTCGTCGACCCGCGCTGGCTGACCGCGCTCGCCGAGCCCTTCCTGTCCGACCCCAGGACCGGGTGCGTCACCGGTCTCATCGTCCCGGCCGAACTGGACACCGAGGCGCAGGTCGCGCTGGAGCGGCACGGCGCGTTCGCCAAGGGATACACCCCGAGGACCTGGTCGCTGCGGGCCCCGCCCGCCGACCCCCTCTTCCCCTTCACCGCGGGCCGGTTCGGCTCCGGCGCGAACATGGCGTTCCGCACACGGCTCCTGCGCGAGCTCGGCGGATTCGACCCCGCCACCGGCGTCGGCACCCCCGCACGCGGCGGAGACGACCTGCTGTCGTTCTTCCGGGTGCTGGCCCGCGGCCGCTCCCTCGCCTACGAGCCCGGCGCGATCGTCTGGCACCGGCACCGGAGGACCCCCGAGGCCCTGGAGGCGCAGGCGTTCGGCTACGGCGCGGGCCTCGGCGCCTACCTGGCCGGGGCGCTCGTCCACGAACCCCGCATGCTGCCCGCGCTGCTGCGACGGCTGCCCGGCGGGGTCCGGTACGCCCTGGCCAGGAGCCGGGAACGCGCCGGAGCGGACGCCCCCACCGGCGAGCCGTCGACGCGGATCGCCCGCCTGGAGCTCCGCGGCCTGCTCTACGGCCCGGTGGGCTACCTGCGCAGCCGCCGCGAGGAACGGCGGCTGCAGCGGCGGTCCGCGCACCGCCCCGGCGGCCGCGCCCACCCCGACACCCGGAGGCGGGGCGCAGCACGATGACCGACCAGTCACCCCGGCGGGGACCCTCCGTGTCCGCCTTCCACGCCGCCCCCACCCCCCACCCCGCGCGGCACGCCCGGACGTCCCCCGCGCCCACCGGCGACGGGCCGCCCCCGGCCCCGCGCGGCGCCCTCGGCGCGACGGTCAGGTCCGGCGTCCGCTCGGTGTTCTCCCGCGACCCGCTGCTGCGCAACGGACACCTCCTCGCGATCAGCTCCCTCGTCAACGCCGGTCTCGGATCGGTCTTCTGGGTCCTCGCCACGCGCTGGTACGAGGACGAGGTGGTGGGCGTCAGCTTCTCCGCGCTCTCCATGGCACTGCTGCTCGCCGGCGTCGGACAGCTCAACCTGAACGACTTCCTCATCCGCTTCGTCCCCTCCGCCGGCCACCACACCCGCCGGCTGATCCTCACCTGCTACGCCGTGAGCGCCGGCGTCAGCGCCCTGGCGGCCTCCGTCTTCCTGCTGCTCGTGCCCACCGTCGCCCCCGACCTGGACTTCCTGCTCAACCCCGTGGCCGCCGTGTGGTTCGTCGCCGCCACCGCCGGATACGCCGTCTTCGTGATGCAGGACGGCGCGCTCACCGCGGTGCGCCGACCCGGCTGGGTGGTCGCCGAGAACACGGTCTTCGCCGTCGTGAAGATCGGGCTGCTCGGCATGGGCGCGGTGCTGGCCTTCGAGTCCGGCATCCTGCTCTCCTGGGCGGGGGCGCTCGCCGTCTCCCTCCTCGTCACCAACTACCTGCTGCTGCGCCGGGCCGTGCCCGACCACGTACGGACGTCGACGGTGGCCCAGCGCCCCGAGCGGGCCCTGCGGTACGCGGCCGCCGACTACACCGGCTCGCTGTTCCGGATGGCGGCGTACACCCTCGTCCCGCTGATCGTCCTGAACAACCTGGGCGCCGACCAGAGCGCCTACTTCTCCCTCACCTGGGTCGTCGGCTACGTCCTCTACCTGGTCACCCGCAACCTGGGCAGCTCCCTGGTGGTGGAAGCCGTGCGGGACCCGGCGCACCTGGTCGACCACGCGAGGAGGGTCCTGCGCCACACGGGCCTCCTCCTCGGGGCGGGCGTCGTCCTCGTGCTCGCCCTGGCGCCCCTGATCCTCTCCGTCTTCGGGACCGCCTACGCCGAGGAGGCCACCACCCTGCTGCGGCTGCTGGCCCTGTCCGCGCTGCCGAACATCGTCGTCAGCATCGCCATCGACGTGTCGCGGGCCCGCCGCAGGCTGCGCTGGGCCGTCGGACTGCAGATCGCGGAGTGCGTGCTGGTGCTCGGACTCACCAAGCTGCTGCTGCCGGTCATGGGGATCACCGGGGCCGGCGTCGCCTGGCTGGCGACCACGTCCCTGCTCGCCGCACTGCTGCTGATCTGCCGCACGCACTGGCTCACGGCCGGAACCCGGAGGTCCTCGTGAACACCCTGCCGAGCGTCACCGTCGTCGTCTGCGCCTACACCCTGGACCGGTGGGACGACATCCGGGCGGCGATCGGGTCCCTGCACGCCCAGCGGCACCCCGTGGACGAGATCGTCCTCGTCGTCGACCACTGCCCCGAGCTGCACGCGCGGGCCACCGCCACCTTCGACGGCATCCGGATCCTCACGAACACCGGACGCCGCGGACTCTCCGGAGCCCGCAACACCGGAGTCCAGGCCGCCCGTTGCGAGGTCGTCGCCTTCCTCGACGACGACGCGGCCGCCGAACCCGACTGGTCCGCCCGGCTGCTCGCCCACTACACCGGCCCCGACGTCGCCGGGGTCGGCGGCCTCGTCCGGCCGCGGTGGACCACCCGGCGGCCCGCCTGGTTCCCGCCCGAGTTCGACTGGGTGGTCGGCTGCTCGTACCACGGCCTGCCCGAACACCTCGCCCCGGTAAGGAACTTCATCGGCGCCAACATGTCCTTCCGCCGCTCCGACGTGCTCGCCGCCGGAGGGTTCCGCGCCGACCTCGGACGGGTCGGCACCCGCCCGCTCGGCTGCGAGGAGACCGAGCTCTGCCTGCGCATCGCGGCCCGCCGCCCGGACGCCGTCCTGCTCCACGAGCCCGCCGCGGCGGTCCGCCACCGGGTCCCCGCCGCCCGCGCCACCTGGGCCTACTTCGTCTCCCGCTGCTACGCGGAGGGCCTGTCCAAGGCGCAGGTCGCCCGGCTCGGCGGCAGCCACGCCGCCCTGGCCAGCGAGCGCGCCTACCTGCGGTCGACGGTCCCCCGCGCCTTCGCCCGCGCCCTGCGGCCCGGCCGCCCGGCCGGCCTGCGCACGGCAGGCGCCCTCGCGGGCGGCGTCGGGGTGACGGTCGCGGGGTACGCGAGGGGCCGCGCCCGGCGCCTCGCCCCCGCGCCCCGCACGGGCCCCGCCACCGGGACGGACGCGCCGGCCGTCGGCCGGCCGGCCCCGGCGGCCGGAGGAGGACGACCGTGAGCGCCGGCCCGGCGGCGGACGTCGCGCGCAGCCCCGTCCCCGTCTTCCTCTACCACTCGGTGGCGGACGACCCGCCGTCCTGGATCGCGCCGTTCACCGTGACTCCCCGGACCTTCGCCGAGCAGCTGGCCGTGATCGCCGACAGCGGACTGCGGGTCGTGCCCCTGCGGCGGCTCGTCGCCGCGCAGCGCGGAGGCCCGCCGCTGCCGGCCCGGTCGGCGGTCCTCACCTTCGACGACGGCTTCGCCGACTTCCGCGCGACCGTCCTCCCGCTGCTGGCCTCCCTGGGCCTGCCCTCCACCCTCTACGTCACCACCGGCGTGCTGGACGACACGGACCAGGGTCCCTTCCCGTCGGGGTCGCGGATGCTGAGCCGGGCCCAGCTCGGCGAACTGGACGCGCTCGGCGTGGAGATCGGCGGCCACACCCGCACCCACCCGCAGCTCGACACCCTCCCGGCCGGCCGGCTGCGGGACGAGGTGCGGGGATGCGGACGCCACCTGGAGGACCTCCTGGGGCATCCGGTGGACGCCTTCGCCTACCCCCACGGCTACTCCAGCCGCGCGGTGCGGGCCCAGGTGCGCGAGGCGGGGTGGACCTCGGCGGCGGCCGTGCGCGACGCGTTCAGCTCGGCGGACGACGACCCGCTGCGCATCGCCCGGCTGATGGTCCGCGCCGACACCGACCGGGACCGGTTCCTGCGGTGGACCCGAGGGGACGCGGCGCCGGTCGCGCCGTTCCCCGAGAGCGCCCGGACCCGGGGCTGGCGCGCCTACCGGCGGCTGCGGGCCCGGCTCAACGTGCCCTATCAGGCCCTGTCCTGAGAGTCGGACCCGTCGGGCCACCGCCGTGCCCGGAGGGTCAGTGCTGCCACACCCGTACCCAGTCCACCTGCATCCGGGCCTCGTCGACCGCCGCGGGCGGTGCCTCGGGCACGCCGACCGCCAGGTTGAGCAGCACCTCCATCGGAACGTCCGGGATCCGCTCCGGATTCGTCACGCGGAGCCGCTCGACGCCGTCGACGTACCAGACCAGCGCGTAGGGCTCCCACAGCACTCCGTAGACGTGGAACCGTCCCGAGAAGTCGGCGGGGCCGAACGTGCCCCGCTGCCGGGCCCGTTCGCCGTCGGGCTCGATCCAGTGCACGTACATGTGGACCGTGCTCGTGGAGCCGAGGAACTCCATGATGTCGATCTCCGGCGGGGTGAAGCGGGATGCCGGCATCATCCAGAACGCCGGGAACATGCCCGCCTCGGCCGGGATGCGGACCGATGCCTCGACGTACCCGTAGGTGAAGGTCCGGCGGGGCTCGCCGTACCACTGGTCCCGCCCGGTGGAGACCATGCCGGACCGCCAGGGGTAGGTCTTGCCGTCGCTCCCGCGCGTGTCGTGGCGCTGCGCGGTGAGGGTGAGCTCGCCGCCCCGGACGGAGACCTGCTGCGGCAGGTACCACTGGAGCTCGTTGTTGCCGCTGTTGGTGCAGCCGTCCCGGTTCCAGTCGTAGCAGGTGGCCCACCGCGAGGTGTCCAGAGCCGTGCCGTCGAACTCCTCGTCCAGCACGAGCCTCCAGGGCCCGAGGGGCACCGGTTCGGACGCGACGGGCAGCGGGGTGGCGGCGCCCTCCCCGCTGCCCGCCGGGCCGTTGCAGGCGCTGAGCGCCAGCAGGGCGGAGGCCAGGGCCAGCGCCGCCGTCCGCCGGCGGGACCGGGGCGTGTGGCCCCCGGTCACCGCGCTCTGCCCGCGACGGACCCGGCGACCCGGCGGGCCGCGAAGTCCGTACCGCAGACGAAGCGCATGAGGGGACCGAAGGTGGGGGCCGCCGCCAGGCTGGTGAAGTACAGGCCGGGTACGGACGACTCGAACCCCGCCGACAGCACGGGCGCGCCGCCGGGCAGGGTGCGCACCGACCGCCGCAGGGACGGCTCCAGGAGGGCGAGCCGGTCCACGTCCACGCGGTAGCCCGTGGCCGCCAGGACGTGGTCGGCGTCCACGACCTCGGTCGCTCCAGCGCGGTCCGCCAGCTCCAGCCGGACCGTCCCGTCGTCCTCCTGACCCCGGGCCCGGGCCGAGACGACCCGGTGGCCGCACATCACGGGGAAACGGCCGTCCACCCGGTCCCGCAGCCACCAGGCGCCCGAGGGTCCGAGAACGGTCCGCAGGAAGTGGTTGCGCACGGGGAGCGGCAGGCGGCGGTAGGGACCCGCGGCGCGGCTGACGGCGGCGTGGGACCAGCCGGGGCCCAGCGGGGAGGCCGGTTTGAGCAGCCGGGTCGACCGGGGGCGGGACGACGGCAGGTCCGTCTCCGGCGGCGTGCCGAACAGGAGTGACCCGGTACGCGCGATCACCGTGGGCCGGGCCCCCGCCTCGTACAGCAGCGCCGCGCTCTCCAGCGCGGACTGGCCGGCCCCCACGACCACGACCCGGCGGCCGGCGAACCGGGCGAGGTCGCCGTGCTCGCACGGATGGGACGCGAGGCCCGCGGGGAAGAGCGGGGCCAGCCCGGCGGGCCGGTGGGCGTACGGGACGAGACCGCTGGCCACCACCACGGAGCCCGCGGTGATCTGCTCACCGGAGTCCAGGGTGACGCCGAACGCGCCGTCCACGGCCCGTACGTCGCGGACCGTCGTGCGCTCCACCGCAGGCACCCGGCACTCCTGGAACCAGCGGCCGTACGCGACGAACTCGTCGACCGGGATCGGGTACGTGTCGCCCACCGGCGGCCTGCCGTGGACGGCGCGGAAGTCGGCGAACCGGTGGTTCTTCTCGGGGGCGGAGATCGACGAAGCAGTCGGGACGGACTTGAGGTACATGCCGTCGGGCATGTGTGCCTCCCAGCTCTTCATCGGCTCGCCGAAGACCCGTGTGGGGACGCCGGCCGCTCCCAGCCAGGCGGCCGTGGCGAGTCCGTAGGGACCGGCTCCGACGACGACTGCGGGCAGCCGCCCGCGGCCGGTGCTGCCAGGCTCCGGGGCCATCTCAGAACTCCTCTCGCCCCCCTGCGTCCCCCTCAACCAGATTGCACCGCGTCGTCCCGATCCCGCGCGCGGGAACCGAGGGGCAGCAGTGCCAGCACGGAGGTCAGCCCGGCCAGCACGAGCAGGGCCCGAGTGGCGGTGAAGAGCTCCACGAGGAACAGGCCCACGGCCACGAGGGTGGCCAGGGCGAGGCCGAGCGTCACGGCGAGCAGGGCGGCCTCCAGGAGCGCGTACCGGCGGGCGTCGCGCCCCGCGGCGGCGGGGCGCAGGGCGAGGACGGCCGCGAGTCCGGGGCAGACGAGCAGGAACGCGGTCACGGCCGTCACCCGCACCGGCGACCCTTCCGGCAGCAGGGTGGCGATCAGGGCGAGCCATCCCGAGGCGGCCAGCCCCCACCGGGGGAGTTCCCCGGTCGCGGGAGGCCCCGGGCGGGGGGCCGTCCCGGTCACGGCACGCCTCCGGCGGACCGTGGGGTCACATAGCGGTAGACGACGGCGTCCTCGTCGGCGAAGACCCGGGTGAAGCCCGGCGCGTCCGCGAGTGCGGACTTCAGCCGCTCCGAGGTGTCGGCCGGCAAGGAGCCGGTGAGGTAGCCGTTCATGTCCTGGGCCCGGCTGAGGATGAGATACGCGGGCCGCTCCTCGGTGGCGCCGTAGGCGAAGGCGGTCACTCCGGCCACCGGGTGGTCCACCAGCCTCCGGGTGTCGTGGGGGTCCTGGTAGGCCAGCTCGATCCTGGGGTGCCGGTCGTAGCCCATGTCGATGCCGGGGACGTCCGAGGTGAGCATGATGATCGTCGAGTCCGGCGGGGCGTGTTCGGTCACGTAGCGGGCGGCGGCCACCTCGCCGGGAGTGAAGCGGTTCACGGCCTCCTTGCCGTAGTAGCCGAAGACCAGGCCGCCGAGCAGGGCCAGGAACACGGGGTAGACGACGAGCGTGCGCGGGGCGAACCGCCGCCCGTCCGACGGCAGCAGGAGGGCCGCCACCAGGAACGCCGCGGCGGGCAGCGCGAACAGGTAGGCCCGGAAGAGCATCTCGCCGCCGTAGGCGTTGACGGCGAGCAGCGGGATCGGGGCGACGGCCAGCAGCGGCAGGCCCGTGCGTCGGGTCCAGGGGCGGACCAGGAATCCCGCCACGGCCAGGACGACGACCGTCGCGGACAGCCCGCGGTCGATCCAGGAGAGCAGGATCTGCCCCGGCGCGGCGTCCCCCAGCGGGGCCAGCCCGGCCGTGACGTTCCGGTCGGGCTGGACGAGGGACTGCGTCAGATTGCCGATGTGCTCGGAGATGTACGAGCGGGCCACGGTGGTGTCCCAGACGGCGGTGAGGGCGACCGTGGCGCCGAGCAGGGGCAGCACCACGGGGCGGTTCCGGCGCGGGAACGACAGCGCCACCAGGGCACTGATCAGCATCAGCGGGGTGAGGGGATGGGAGACCACGACCGCGGCAACGAGCACCACGACGGCCGCGAGCAGCGTCGGCGGCCAGCCGCCCCGGCGGCGTGGGTCGGGCCGGGGAAGGGCCGACGACGGCAGCTGTCGGAAGACCAGGGCGATCACGGCCAGGAAGAGCAGGAAGGCGAAGGTCTGCGGCGCGAAGTAGTCCTGGCCCACCCAGGAGCAGCTGTAGAAGATCCAGGCCGCGCCCCACACGAGCCTCCGGTCGCGGGTCACGCACCGGTACAGCAGGAGCAGCGGGGCGAGCAGCAGGGCGTTGGCGAACGCGGGCGTCCAGGCGGCGTAGCCGACGGCCGAATCCAGGCCGGTGGCCCGCAGGAACAGCGCGTTGAGCTGGAAGAAGCCCGGCCAGTCGTTGTAGACGGAGAACTTGTTCGCGTTCGGCACCTCGCCGCCGTGGCGCATCATCGCGTCGACGACCGCCAGGTGTTTCCAGGCCCAGGAATAGCGCAGCGTCGGGTACAGCAGCGTGGGGGTGGCGTGGATCAGGGCGATCAGACCGAGCAGGTACCCGGTCAGCCAGGCGCCGTGCGTGCGGCGGTCGCTCAGTGCGAGGCAGAAGCCCAGGGTGAGCAGGAGGAGCGCGACCCAGAAGAGCGCGGGCAGTACCTGGAGGAGCCCGAGGTCGCGCATCTCGTCGAGCGGGACCGAGCGCAGGGACAGCAGCCACAGGACGAGGGCGAGGGGGAGCAGGCCGCGCACGGCCCAGTGTCGGGCCGCGCGGGAGCGGTCGCCCGGCGACGGCCCGGCCCTCGCCCCGGTGCGATCGCGTGTTCCTCCCGGGGCGGCCGCCGCCCGGGCGTCGTCGCGATCCCGGTCGTGGCCGGCGGTCACCCCGGTGCCGTCGCGCGGCCCGTCCCGCATGCCCGTCATGGCACGCCCGGACATCGGGCGGTCGCGCACGGCGCGGGTGCGACGGTGACGTGCGGCCGGCGGTGGGTCCGGCCGAACTTCCGGGTCCCGCGCGGGATTTCCGGCGTGTGGCGCGGCCGGCGAGGGCTGTCGGTGCCCCAATGCTCCGCAGGGTGCGTGGCGCTCGCGGCCTGTTGGGCGGGAGCGTGCTCGTCGACTCTCCACAAGACGGACATAGCGGTACCAACTTTAGAACACCCTCTATTTCGCCGCCTTATGGGACAATATGTATGGCGAAGGGGGGTCGTCGGCCCGCGGCCCGCCCGCGCGTGCGGGCGAAGGGAGAACCGTGGGACACGTCTCGGACGGAATGCCTCTCGACCCGGCGGTACCCGCGCTGCTCGCCAAGGTCGGCCGGTACCCGCAGCACCACGGCGGGCTGGGAGTCGTACGCACCCTCGGCCGGTCGGGGGTCACCGTGCACGCGGTCGTCGAGGACCGACTCACCCCGGTGGCGCTCTCCCGCCACCTGTCCCGCGCGTTCGTCCGGCCGACCACCGGCCTTGAGGAACCCGACGCGCTCGTCGCCGTCCTGCTCGCCATCGGCCGCTCCGTCGCCGCCCCCTGCGTCCCGGTGCCCACCGACGACGAGGCCGCGATCCTGTTCGCCGAGCACGCCGACGTCCTCTCCGAATGCTTCCTGCTCCCTCCCGTGCCCCCCGGGCTCCCGCGGCGCCTGGCCGGGAAGGCGACCCTGCACGCCATCTGCGAGGAGCTGGGTGTCGGCTCGCCCCGAAGCCGGGCACCCGCCGACCGCGACGAACTTCTCGACGCGGGCCGGGAGCTGGGCTTCCCCGTCGTCCTCAAGAACCGCGACGCGTGGACCAGGCTGCGCACCCCCGCCGTGGGCGCCACCACCGCGATCCGTGACGAGCGCACGCTCCTGGCCCGGTTCCCGCCGGGCGCCCTGCCGCCCGTCCTGGTGCAGGAGTACATCCCCCGCGAGGACGCCGAGGACTGGATCACCCACCTCTACTGCGGCGCGGGCGGCGCGCCCCGGGTCGTCTTCACCGGCCTGAAACTGCGGTCCTGGCCGCCGCACGCCGGGGTCACGACCCGGGCCGTGGCCATGGACAACCCCGCCCTCGGGGCCCTCGCCGCGGATCTCTGCCGCCGGATCGGCTACTGCGGCGTGGCGGACCTCGACTGGCGTTACGACGGCCGAGACCGGCGCTACAAGCTGGTGGACTTCAACCCGCGGACCGGAGCCCAGTTCCGGCTGTTCGAGAACGTGCACGCGGTGGACGTCGTCCAGGCCCTGCACCTCGACCTGACAGGCCGTGACGTGCCCGCGGGCCCCCAGGCCGACGGGCGGGTGTTCGTGGCCGGACAGCTCGACCTGCCGTCGGCGCTGGCCTCCCTGCGCGAGGAGCACCGGGTGCCGACGGGGCTGCTGCCGTCGGCGGGGACCGAGCGCGCCTGGCTCAGTGGCGACGACCCGCTGCCGGCCGTGGCCGAGGCGTTCCGCTTCCTCGGCACGGTCGCCCGCCGGGTCGGCCGGGACGTGCGGAGCAAGGCGGTGGGAGGCCGGGTCTGACGGGTCCGGCGGGCTCGGGGGAGCCGGTCGTCCGCCCTTGCCCCGGCCTGGCATTCCCCGGCCGGATAGGCTCACCATCGTGGAGTCGCAGGAGATGAAGAGTCGTCGGCCCTGGGTGGTGGGGGTTTCGGGGGCGTCGGGTACGCCGTACGCCGCCGCCGTGCTGAGGGGGTTGCTCGACGCGGGGGAGAGCGTCGATCTCGTCGTGTCGCGGGCCTCGCGGCTCACGCTGCTGGACGAGACGGGGATCGCCTTCCGTGACGCCCACTGGCGCGAGGACCTGGCGGCCTGGCTGGCGCGGGGCGCCGACGGGAAGCCGGACGCCTTCGATCTCTCCGGCGCGCTCGACGACGTGCGGTACTGGGCGGCCGGCGACCTGGCCGCGGGGCCGTCCTCGGGTTCGTACCCGGCGAAGGGGATGCTGGTGGTCCCGGCCTCGACCGCCGCGGTGGCGGGTGTGGCGCTCGGACTCTCGAAGGACCTGCTCCAGCGGGTGGCGAGCGTGACGCTGAAGGAGCGGCGGCCGCTGGTGGTCGCCGTGCGGGAGACCCCGCTGAACGGTCAGACGCTCAAGCACATGGTGGCGCTGGACGAGGCGGGCGCCGTGGTGCTGCCCGCCTCTCCGGCGTTCTACGCGGGGGCGACGCACATCCAGGATCTGGTGGACTTCGTCGCCGGGCGGGTGCTGGACGCGGCAGGGGTGCCGCACCGGCTGTACCGCCGTTGGGAGGGAGAGCTCGGTCGTGGGAGTGCTTCCCAGCGGACCGAGGGGGGCTCCCGGTCGTGATCAGCGCTTCTTGGCGTGCTTCTTCGCGGCGCGCTTCGAGGCGGCGGACGGCAGGTGGGCACGCGAGCGGTTGGCCAGGTCCTGAAGCTCGCGCATGCGTGCGTAGGCCATCTCGATCGTGTACACGGTGAACACCACTCCTGAAAGATCGTCTTTGATCTGCTGAAAGATTCACAGGGCGTCTTCCCTGTGTACCTTAGATTCTATACCTAAACTCGCGGTATCGCTGGACAATGGAAGGTTCTTCCCTATGGACGCCGTGGACAGGCAGCTCATCCAGGCCCTGCGCGAGAACGGCCGTGCCTCGTACGCCGAGCTCGGCCGCCTCGTGGGGCTCTCCGGCCCCTCGGTCACCGACCGCATCAACCGCCTTGAGGCGGCCGGAGTCATCACCGGCTACCGCGCCACCGTCGACGCCGCCTCGCTCGGCCTCGGCGTCACGGCGCTGATCGGCATCTCCCTCTCCGACGCCGCCGACCACGAGGACGTGGCCCGCCGGCTCAAGGACCTGGCCGAGATCGAGGACTGCTGGTTCATCGCCGGCGACGACTCCTTCATGCTCAAGGTCCGCGTCAACGACGTCGACGGCCTGGAGAAGACGATCCGCCGGCTCTCCGGCACCAAGGGCGTCTCCCGCACCCGCACGACGATCGTGCTCTCCACCAAGTGGGAGAACCGCGTCGGGGAGCTGCCCGAGGAGGAGTGACGCGCAGCGGCGATGGGGGTACCTCCCGCCCGGAGGGTGGGGAGTACGGTGGTCAAGCCTGAATTCGGAGATAAAGGGAGGCGGCCGTACATGGACGCGGGACTCAAGCGCGAACTTGAGCAGAAGGTCCGGGACGGTGAGCGGCTGAGCCGTGAGGACGGCGTCGCGCTGTACGAGTCCGACGACCTCGCCTGGCTCGGCGGTCTGGCCCACGAGGTCCGGACCCGCAAGAACGGCGACGTGGTGCACTTCAATGTCAACCGGCATCTGAACATGACCAACGTCTGCACCGCCTCCTGCGCCTACTGCTCCTTCCAGCGCAAGCCGGGCGAGAAGGACGCGTACACCATGCGCATCGAAGAGGCCGTGCGCCTCGCGAAGGCGATGGAGAACGAGAACCTCACCGAGCTCCACATCGTCAACGGGCTCCACCCCAACCTGCCCTGGCGCTACTACCCCCGCTCCCTCTCCGAGCTCAAGAAGGCCCTGCCGAACGTCTCCCTCAAG
The DNA here is from genome assembly GCF_040689545.1 of Streptomyces sp. NPDC051180. NCBI lineage: Bacteria > Bacillati > Actinomycetota > Actinomycetes > Kitasatosporales > Streptomycetaceae > Streptomyces > Streptomyces sp. NPDC051180. The sequence goes on along the minus strand of NZ_JBFBBC010000015.1, from coordinate 115,781 downwards.
GCGTTCACGGCCACCGAGATCCACCACTTCGAGACGATCTCCGGGATGTCCGCCTCCGACATCCTCGACGAGCTCATCGAGGCCGGTCTGGAGTCCCTGACCGGCGGCGGCGCCGAGATCTTCGACTGGGAGGTCCGCCAGCACATCGTGGACCACCGCACCCACTGGGAGGACTGGTCCCGGATCCACCGCCTCGCGCACGCGAAGGGGCTCAAGACCCCCTCGACCATGCTGTACGGGCACATCGAGGAGCCGCGCCACCGCGTGGACCACGTGCTGCGGCTGCGCGAGCTCCAGGACGAGACCGGCGGCTTCCAGGTCTTCATCCCCCTGCGCTACCAGCACGACTTCGTCGACATGCAGGACGGCAAGGTCCGCAACAAGCTCCAGGCGCGCACCACGATGGCGACCGGAGCCGAGGCGCTGAAGACCTTCGCGGTCTCCCGGCTGCTCTTCGACAACGTCCCGCACGTCAAGGTCTTCTGGGTCATGCACGGCGTCCAGACGGCGCAGCTCGCGCTCCAGCACGGCGCCGACGACATGGACGGCTCGGTCGTCGAGTACAAGATCACTCACGACGCCGACAACTACGGCACCCCGAACAAGCTCGGCCGTGAGGACCTGCTCGAACTCATCCGCGACGCCGGCTTCCGGCCCGTCGAGCGCAACACGCGCTACGAGATCATCCGCGAGTACCCGGGCCCCGACCCGGAGCGGCGCGAGTCGCCGCAGCTCATGCGGTTCTGAGACGTACGGCGAAGGGCCGGCGGGGACACCCCCCGCCGGCCCTTCGCCGTGTCCGCCCCCCGGCCGCGCCCCGGGGAGCCCCTCACGACTCCGTGCGCTCGACCGGGATCCAGAGCTCCGCCCGCGCCGTCGTCCAGTCCGCCGAGGGCAGGACGCTCAACAGCTCCGGGCCCGGCCGGCTCGCGTACGGGTTGGACGGGAACCACTGGGTGAAGACGTCCCGCCAGAGGTACTGGAGCGACTGCGGGAACGGCCCGTCGTCCTCGAAGACGGCCCACGTGCCGGCCGGCACGTCGAGCGCGTCGAACTCCGCCGGGACCGGGGCGGCGCTGACGGCCCCGTGCCAGTAGTCCAGCTCGGCCCCCTCCTCCCGGCTCTCCGTGAGGTGCGTGACCGCCGAGATCACCCCGGCCGGCCGCCCGTCCGAGAGGAGGGCGAGGCGGTCCAGGGCCTCCTGCCCGATGGACCGGATGTGCGCGGCGATCGCCGGGTTCTCCCCCTCGTGGACCAGGGGGACCCTGGCCCCGCGCCCGACGATCCGGAAGGCTTCCTTCTCCACGACCCTGTACCGCATGGTGCTGTTCCCTTCGACGACGAGGCGGAAGGACATCCGCGGCTGGGAGCGCAGCGCCGCACCAGTGCGGCGGGCCTCCCCGGGGCCGACGCCGTGCACCGCGCGGAACGCGCGGGCGAACGCCTCCCCGGAGCCGTAGCCGTAGCGGACCGCGATCTCCAGCAGCGTCCGCTCCCCGGCGAGCACCTCGGCGCCCGCGACGGTCAGCCGCCGGCGCCGGACGTACTCCGACAGGGGCATCCCCGCCAGCGCCGAGAACAGCCGCCGGAAGTGGTACTCCGAGGTGGTCGCGATCCGGGCGAGCACGGCCGGGTCGAGGTCGCCGCGGAGGTGCTCCTCGACATGGTCGAGTGCCTCGTTCAGCCGCTCCAGCACGTGGTCCGTCCTTCCTGTTCCGTGTCCTCACCGTAGGAAGGCCGGTGCCCCGCGGACCCGGCAATCCGTGCCCGTTCCGGTCGGGTCACCGCAGCGGCAGCAGCATGATGATGTCGTCACGGTCGTCGCCGGGGGCGACGCGGATGGCGTCGGGGACGCGGCCGACCTCCTTGTAGCCGCACTTGGCGTAGAAGGCGTCGACGCCGGTGCCGCCGCGGCAGGTCAGCCGGACGGCCTCGATCGCGGAGAAGCCGTCGGCGGTGCGGGCGGTGTGCTCGACGGCGGCCATCAGGTCGGCGCCGTACCCCTTGCCCTGGTGGGAGGGGTGGACCATGACGGTGTAGAGCCACACCCAGTGCGTCATGAGGGGGTGGTCGTTGAAGGTGAAGAACGCGGTGGCGGCGACCGCACCCTCCTCGTCGCGGCCGACGAGCAGACGGGTGTCGCCCCGGGCCATCGCGACGAGGTGCCTGAGCAGTGCGGGGCGGATCTCGTCCGGCGTCACGGGAGGGACGAAGCCGACGGCGCCGCCGGCGTCGGAGACGTCGGCCCACAGGGCGAGCACGCCGTCGCGCAGGGCGGTGTCGACGGCGGGGTCCACCTCGAAGGTAAGGGTCATGGCTGAATATTATCTATTACTCGCCAGGCTCCTCAAGGGTTCCGGGACCCTGGCCGCGCGGTCCGCGGGGGCGGGCGGCAACCCCGCTCCCGGCGGGCACCCCCGCCCGTGCTTCACTGGAGGGACTCGTCCTGTATGGGATCTTTCGGAACGGAAGAGTGGACTGACATGCTGCGCTACACCCTGCTGCGGCTCGGGATCTTCGCCGGGTGCTTCCTCGCCCTGTGGGGCCTCGTCTACGCCGGCGTGCTGCCGCGCGGCCTCGGCGACTCGAACCTGCTCTGGGTCCTCGTCCTCTCCCTCGTCATCTCCGCCCCGCTCAGCTTCGTCCTCCTGCGCGGCGCGCGTGACCGGGCGAGCGAGGAGGTCGTGGCGAGGGTCGACCGCGCCAAGGACCGGCTCGCCGCGAACCGCTCCCAGGAGGACGCGCTCTGACCGCGCCCTGACCCCGCACGACCCGTGGGCGACCCGTGCGGGAGCTGTGTAAAGGCTGCGTAAGCTTCCTCACAGACCACACCGCGGACCGCACCACCCCGGACACCCCAGCCGGAGCTTCCAAGGCTCCCGCCTGGGGTGTTCTGCGTTTCGGAGGCGGAGAGCGGATCTCGCGCCCCAAAGAATGGCTTTGAGGTTCTCAAAGTTCAAGTGTTAACGTGTTCGACATGACGACAGCAGTGCGCCCCTCTCATGCCGCGAGCACCCCGCTCGTGGCGCGCCTGCACGTCGATCTCTGCCGCTGTATGTCCGCGGTCTGTTGCCGCGAGCTCTGACCTCCCCGGCATCATGCAGCGGCCCGCGCCCGAGCGCGTGCGCGCCGCACCCCCGTCCCCGTAGTGCCCCGATACGCACCTGTGGAGTGTGTCTGTGTCCGCGTCCGCGACGCCCGAGGCGAAGTCCCCGGCCTCCTCCCGCATACCGAAGGTCCCCTTCTGGGTCCAGATCATCGCCGGTCTGGTCCTCGGCGCCCTGCTCGGCTGGATCGCCCGCAGCCAGGACGTCTCCTGGCTGAAGGAGACCCTCGGCCAGGTCGGCGACATCTTCGTCCAGCTGCTCAAGCTGGCCGTCGCCCCGCTCGTCTTCTTCGCGATCCTGGTCTCGATCACCAACCTGCGGAAGGTGAACAACGCCGCCCGGCTCGCCACCCGCACCCTGCTCTGGTTCATGATCACCTCCCTGATCGCGGTCGGCATCGGCCTCGCGATCGGCCTGATCACCAACCCGGGCTCGGGCACCGGCCTCACCCCGCAGGACGGCAAGCTGCCGAAGCGCGAGGGCTCCTGGATCGACTTCCTCACCGGCATCATCCCGACGGACGTCATCACGCCCTTCACCGAGCTGAACGTCCTGCAGATCGTCTTCATGGCCGCCGTCGCCGGCATCGCCGCCCTCAAGCTCGGCGACCGCGCCAAGCCGATCCTCACCCTCTCCGAGTCGATCCTGGAGCTGCTCCAGAAGGCCCTGTGGTGGGTCATCCGCCTCGCCCCGCTCGGCACCGTCGGCCTCATCGGCTTCGCCATCGCCGACTACGGCTGGGACCTGATCGGCAAGTACGCGACCTTCACCGCCGACATCTACGTCGGCTGCGCCCTGGTCCTCTTCGGCGTCTACCCGCTGCTGCTCGCCACGGTCGCCAAGGTCAACCCGCTCCACTTCTTCAAGGGCGCCTGGCCCGCCATCCAGCTGGCCTTCGTCTCCCGCTCCTCGGTCGGCACCATGCCGGTCACCCAGAAGGTCACCGAGCGCCTCGGCGTCCCGAAGGAGTACGCCTCCTTCGCCGTCCCGTTCGGCGCCACCACCAAGATGGACGGCTGCGCCGCGATCTACCCGGCGCTCGCCGCGATCTTCATCGCGCAGATCTTCGACGTGCAGCTCGGCATCGGCGACTACCTCCTCATCGCCTTCGTCTCGGTGATCGGCTCCGCCGCCACCGCCGGTCTCACCGGCGCCACGGTCATGCTCACCCTGACCCTCTCCACCCTCGGCCTCCCGCTGGAGGGCGTCGGCCTCCTCATGGCGATCGACCCGATCCTCGACATGATGAGGACGGCGACCAATGTGGCCGGCCAAGTCGTCGCACCGGTCATCGTGGCCTCGCGGGAGAAGATCCTCGACGTCGACAAGTACAACGCGGTGACGACGTCCCCGGTGGACGAGCCCGAGCCCGAGCCCGTGCTGGCCGCCTGACGGTCGCTCGTTCCACCACGTGCCCCCCTCCGCGCCCCGGACGGGGGCACGTGCCGTTCGGCGGGGCGGTCGGTCACGCCCGGGTGATCGCGATCGACGTCGCCTCAGGCGGCTTGCGCCTGCCCCGGCCGACGCTGAACACATCGACATGACCGATGGCGGTCGCGACGATGGCGCGGCGCCCTTCCAGGTTCTCGGGGTCGTCGTTCCTCCAGGTCGCGAGCGTGTCGGTCTCGGCATGTGACCTGCGGACGACCGCCTCCTCCTCCCTCGCCTGCAGGGTGCCGAGTTCGGCGCGCAGGTGACCCAGGGCGTCGAAGAAGTCGTCGTCCTCCATCCGGCCCTCCTTCCAGCGGATCCGAAGGGCCTGGACCCGGCGCTTCAGAACGCCGATCTCGCCGGCCAGATCCTCGGCGGGGGCGGCCGCCCGACGGGGCGGCCGGGACAGGAGGGTCTCCTCGACCGTCGCGTCGAGCTGCTCCGCGATCCAGTCGTACGAGCGGCTGACCTTCCCGCAGGCGAGCCGGCCGTCCTTGCCGCGCTGGCCGGAGTGGCAGTACGTCCGGCGGAAGGTCCGGCCCTGGATCGTCGCCCACTGGACCCGCATCACGGCGCCGCAACTCCCGCAGCGCAGGAAGCCGGAGTAGAGGTGCTTGCGCTTGCCCGAACCCTGGGCGGCCGGAGTGGCACGGCTGTCGAGGACCTTCTGGACGCGATCCCACTGCTCCCGGGTCAGGGGAGCGCCGTGGACGCTGTCCCCGATGTCCTCGCCCTTGTAGGTGATGATGCCGCCGGTCCGTTCGGACCGGTAGACGCGCTTCACCGACTGGATGGTCCAGGCGCCACCCTGCGGGGTCGTGGACCCTTCGGCGTTCCAGTGACGCGCGACGTCGCCGGGGGTCTTCGGGTGGAGGGCGGTGAGCATCGTCCAGCCCAGGTGGATGAGCTCGGCCTCGGCCTCGTCGAGCTCCTGGAAGTGGGATCCCGCCTTGAAGCCGAACTGCCTCTTTCCGCCCGCGTGCGGCTTCCCCTGTTCCCTGCGCTGCAGCAGAGAGGCACCGATCCGTTCCGACATGCGCTCGGTCTCCTCTTGGGCCACCGCTCCCTTGATCGTGAGGATCAGGCGCCCGGCGGCGGTGGAGGTGTCCTCGCCCTCCGTCGTGGCGAACGCGAAGCCGTGCCGCCTCTGATCCTCCAGAAAGCTGCTCAGCTCACTGATCCGTCGCGTCAGGCGGTCGATGGAGTGGACGACGATGCCGTCGACGAACCCGTCGCGGGCGTCGTGGAGCAGTGCGGAGTACGCCGGCCGTCGCCGCCGGCTGGTGGTCGACGCCGAGACGTCGTTGTCCGCGTAGACCTTGAGGACGTCCCACCCCAGTCGTCCGCACAACGCGCGGCACGCCTCCTCCTGCCGCTGGATGCCGAGCTCCCGGCCCTTGCGGTCCTTGCTGATCCGCACGTAGATCCCCACGCGCCTCGGCTTGGCCATGTCCCACCCCTGGTCACGGACGACGATGTATCTGTGTGCTGATAAACAGGCATATGAGCCCTACGGTTACGACCGTCTCCGGCGGGGTGTCCGTCGAGGCGTACGCTTTCGCGGGGCTTCCAGAGGATCTTGGGGACGGGTGGGCGCCATGGCCGGTGGGGCGAGGGCGCGGCGGTTGCCGCGGGCCGTGCGGGAGCGGCAGATGATGGACGCGGCGGTGCGGTGCTTCGCGCGGCACGGCTACCAGGCGGCGTCGATGGACGAGATCGCGGAGCTGGCGGGGGTGTCGAAGCCGCTGGTGTACCTCTATCTGAACTCCAAGGAGGAGTTGTTCACCGCCTGTATCCGGCGGGAGGCGGGGGTGCTGCTCGCGGCGGTCGCGGCGGGCGTCGAGGACCGGAGCGTGCCGGTGGACGAGCGGCTGTGGGCGGGGCTGCTGGCGTTCTTCACGTACGCGGCCGAGAACCCGGACTCGTGGGCGGTGCTCAGCCGGCAGGCGCGGACGCAGGGCGAGCCGTTCGCCACCGAGGCGGCGCGGATGCGGGACGAGATCGCGGACTTCGTCGCCGGGCTGATCGGGGAGGCCGCCCGGGACGCCGAGGGGGGCGCGGAGATCACGGGACGGGACGTGGCCGCGCTGGCGCAGGCGCTGGTCGGGTCGGCCGAGTCGCTGGCGAGCTGGGCGAACGAGACGCCGGGGGTGACGGCCCGGGAGGCGGCCGCGACGCTCATGAACTTCGCATGGTCAGGTCTGGGAAACCTCATGAAAAGCGAGCGCTGGTCTCCCCGTTGAGGCTTACCGCGCAGTAAGGTTACCGGCTAGTCATGGCCCCGCAGGGCGCAACGCACCGACGCACGACCTCAGTTCATCGCGCTAACCGAGGAGCCGCACGTGTCCGTCGCCACCGCCGCATCCGGGACCGAGCCGGTCGAACCGCGCAAGACACGGGTGGACGGGCGGGTGCGGGAGGTGTCCGCCGCCCCGCTCGTGCCCCCGGTGCGGCGCGGCTCCCTCGCCGACCTGCCGTACGACAACGCCCGCCAGGACCCGGACACCCCGCTCTTCTCCCGCAAGGGCCCCGACGGGGAGTGGCACGACGTGACCGCCTCCGCGTTCGCCGCCGAGGTCCACTCCGTCGCCAAGGGGCTGATCGCCCACGGCCTGCGGCCCGGTGACCGGCTCGCCCTCATGGCCAGGACCACCTACGAGTGGACCCTCCTGGACTTCGCCGCCTGGGCCGCCGGGCTGGTCACCGTCCCCGTCTACCCGACCTCCTCCGCCTTCCAGGCCCGCTGGATCCTTCAGGACTCCGGCGCCGCCGCCTGTGTGGTGGAGGACCCCGGGCAGGCCCGGCTCGTCTCCGCCGAACGGCGCCAGCTGCCCGGCCTCGCCCACCTCTGGGTGCTGGACACGGGCGCCGTCGACCAGCTCCGCAGGGCCGGTGCGCGGGTCGCCGACGAGGCCGTCACCGCCCGCCGGGGCCTGCTCACCCCGCAGACCCTGGCCACCCTCATCTACACCTCCGGCACCACCGGCCGGCCCAAGGGGTGCGCCCTCACCCATGCCAACTTCTTCGCCGAGGTCGACAACGCCGTCCGGCTCCTCCACCCCGTCTTCGTCTCCGAGAGCAAGGAGCCCGCCGCCACCCTGCTCTTCCTGCCGCTCTCCCACGTCTTCGGGCGGATGGTGTCGGTCGGCTGCGTCCGCGCCAGGGTCAGGGTCGGGCACGCGCCCTCGGTCGAGGGCGAGGAGCTCCTCACCGACCTGGCGGGCTTCCGGCCGACGTTCCTCCTCGCCATCCCGTACGTCCTGGAGAAGGTCTTCAACACCGCCCGCGCCACCGCCGAGCGTGGCGGGAAGGCCGCCGCCTTCGACCGGGCCGCCCGGATCGCCCGCCGGTACGGGCGGGCCGCCTCGCCCTCGCTCGGCGTGCGGGCCGCCCGGGCGCTGTACGACCCGCTGGTCTACCGGCGGATACGGAACGCGCTCGGCGGCCGGGTGAAGTACGTGATCTGCGGCGGTTCCCCGCTCGGCGCCCCGCTCGCGGAGTTCTTCGCGGGGGCCGGCGTCGAGGTCTTCGAGGGGTACGGCCTGACGGAGACCACGGCCGCCTCCACGGTCACCCCGCCGCAGCGGCCGCGGACCGGCACCGTCGGCTGGCCGCTGCCGGGGACCTCCGTCCGGATCGCCGACGACGGCGAGGTGTGGCTGAAGGGCGGCCACGTCTTCGCCGGGTACTGGGACGCGCAGCGCGGGGCGGCCCTGCCGTACACCGACGACGGCTGGTTCCCCACCGGCGACCTCGGCTCGCTGGACGACGACGGCTATCTGCGGATCACCGGCCGCAAGAAGGACATCGTCATCACCTCGGCGGGGAAGAACGTGGCCCCGGCCCCGCTGGAGGACTGGCTGCGGGCCCACCCGCTGGTCGCCCAGTGCATCGTCCTCGGCGACAACCGGCCCTACGTCTCGGCCCTCGTCACGCTGGACCACGAGGGGCTGACGCACTGGCGGCGGATGCGCCGCAAGGACCATCTGGCGCTCTGGGAGCTGACCCGGGACGAGGAGCTGCTGGCCGCGCTCCAGCGGGCGGTCGACGACGCCAACCGGCTGGTGTCACGGGCCGAGTCGATCCGCGCCTTCCGGGTCCTGACCACCGAGTTCTCCGAGACCTCCGGCCATCTGACCCCCTCGCTGAAGCTCAAACGGCGCGCGGTGCTGCGGGACTTCGCCCGCGAGATCGAGGAGATGTACGCCGCCGGGGCCGAATGACCGTCAGGGCCAGAGGAGTTCGCGGGTCCAGCCGTCGGGTGTGCGGCGGTAGCGGAGCCGGAGGTGGCGCCGGCGGGCGTCGCCCTGGAAGAACTCCACCTCGACGGGGTCGAGGACGTACAGCGTCCAGGTGGGGGCGGCGGCGTCCGGTTCGGTCTCGGCCCGGTGCCAGGCGGCCTCGCTCGCGGCGGCGAGCGTCCCGGGGGAGTCCAGGACCTCGCTCTGGCGGCCGACGAGAGCGGCGGCCAGGGCTCCGGTGGTGCGGGCGTGGAGGTCTTCGTACGCCTCCTCGGGGGTGCCGGTGGTGACGTGGCCGCGGACGCGGACCTGGCGGCCGCGGTCCGGCCAGTAGAAGCCGATCGCGGCCTCGGGGCGGGCGGCGAGCTGGCGGCCCTTGGCGCTGGTGGCGTGCGAGGCGAAGTGCCAGCCGCGCGCGTCGGCGTCGTGCAGCATCACCGTGCGGACGTCGGGCCTGCCGTCCTCGTCCACGGTGGCCAGGGAGAGGGTGTGCGGCTCGGTCTGGCCGGCCGCGACCGCCTCGGTGAACCAGTCGTGGAAGAGGGCGAGGGGCGCGGCCGGGGCGTCCGCCGGGTCGAAGGAGGGCAGTTCGGTGTCCCAGACCCGCAGGGAGCGGAGGGCGGCGTGGAAGTCGGTCATGCCGCCACGGTAGGGCGCAGAGCGGCGGCGCCGGTGGCCGGCAGGGCGTAGTCCTCGATCGGGACGGCGTTCGCGGCCGACTGGATGCCGTCGCGGATCTTCCTGGCGATGAGGTTCTTCCAGGGGGTCTTCGGCAGGGTCCGCACCATGAACATGCGCAGGGCGATCTTCCACCGGGAGCCGACGGTCATCTCCTTGACGAAGCCCTCGGCCATCCGCTGGTTCTGCTCGACGCCGGGCCGCATGCGCTCCTCGTAGCGGGCGAAGGCGACGGTGTGGTCGCCGTGGGCCCGGGCCAGTTCGCCGGCGAGGACGTACGCGCCGGTGAGGGCGAGGCCGGTGCCCTGGCCGGAGGCGGGGGAGGCGCAGTGGGCGGCGTCGCCGAGGAGGACGACGCGCCCCTTGGACCAGCGGTCCATCTCGACGAGGGAGATGGAGTCCAGGTAGAAGTCGTCGGCGTCGGCCGCGTGGCCGAGGAGGCGGGGGATCTCCCAGGCGTCGCCGGCGAAGGCGCGGGCGAGGGCGCGCTTCTGGGCGGTGGCGTCGCGGGGGTCGTGGGGGAGTTCGGGCGAGGAGAAGACGAAGAGGTTCTTGGCGTCGCTCTCGCCGGCGGAGCTGTAGACGCAGACCAGCTTGCCGGGGAGCGCGTGGTAGGTCTCCCAGCGGTCGAGGCCGAGGTGGTTGGGGGCGGTGAAGATGGAGATGTACGCGCCGAGGTGGCGCTTGTAGCGCTCCTCGGGGCCGAAGGCGAGCCTGCGGGTGTTCGAGTGGAGGCCGTCGGCGCCGACGACCAGGTCGAAGCGGCGGACGGTGCCGCTGTCGAAGGTGACGGTGACGCCGTCGGTGTCCTCGGCGAGGGCGGCGATCGAGTCGCCGAAGACGTACTCGACGTCGTCGCGGGTCCGCTCGTGGAGGATGCGGGCGAGTTCGCCGCGCATGATCTCGTCGTCCTCCTCGACGCGTCCGCCGAAGATGTCGGCGGGCAGTTCGCCGACGGTGCGGCCGGCGGAGTCGACGTAGGAGCCGCCGCGCATGTCGGTGGAGTGGGCCCGGACCTCGTCGAGGATGCCCATCCGGCGGCAGACCTCGATGGCGGTGCCGCGGATGTCGACCTTGTAGCCGCCGGTGCGGAGCTCGGGGGCGCGCTCGACGACGGTGGGGACGAAGCCGTGGCGGTGGAGCCAGAGGGCGAGGGCGGGGCCGGCGATCGAGGCGCCGGAGATCAGGACGGTCTTGGCGGAGGTGGTGGTGTTCACGGCAGGACTCCTTGTCGGGTGTCTGCGGGCCGTTCCCCTGCCCGCGGACATGACTATACGGATGTCCTACACGCTTGTCTATGACGGTTGTATAGATCTTCGGCGAGGGCTCAGCCGCGCCCCAGCACCACCGTCCCCGAGGAGCAGAACCAGCCGCCCGTCCCCGACGCCACCGCCAGCTCCGGCAGCGAGCCGTCCGGCCGCCTCACCTGGAGCCCCGGGGCCTCGCCCCGCAACTGCCGGACCGCCTCCACCAGCAGGAACAGTCCGCGCATCCCCGGATGGCAGGCCGACAGGCCGCCGCCGTCCGTGTTCACCGGCAGCCGGTCCTTCTGTGCGAAGAACGCCCCGCCCTCGCCCTTCGCGCAGAACCCCAGGTCCTCCAGGGTCACCAGGGTCATGTAGGTGAAGGCGTCGTAGACCTCGGCGACGTCGATGTCCGCCGGCGTGACCCCGGCCCGCTCGAACGCCAGCCGGCCGCTGACCGCCGCCGGGGAGACCGTGAAGTCCTCCCACTCCGACATCGTGGTGTGCGAGACGTGCTCGCCCGCGCCCAGCACCCAGACCGGGGCCGTGCGGCAGTCCTGGACGTACTCCTCGGCGACCAGCAGCACCGCGCAGCCGCCGTCGCTGCGCAGGCAGCAGTGCAGCTTGGTGAAGGGGTCCGCGATCATGGGGCCGCCGAGCACCTCGTCCACGGTGACCGGGTCCCGGAACATCGCCTCCGGGTTGAGCGCCGCGTTCGCCCGCGCCTGGACGGCGACCTCGGCGAGCTGCTCCAGGGTGGTCCCGTACTCGTGCATGTGGCGGCGGGCCGCCATCGCGTACTTGGAGATCAGCGTGTGTCCGTACGGGGCCTCGAACTGGAGGGGGCCGCGCGCGCCGAAGGAGAGGTTCGCCGTGCGGCGCCGGGCCCGGATGTCGGCGCGGGCGGTGGAGCCGTACACGAGCAGGACGGCGTTGGCGCGGCCCGCGGCGATCGCGTCGGCCGCGTGCGCCGCCATCACCTCCCAGGTGGCGCCGCCGACGGCGGTCGAGTCCACCCAGCGGGGGCGCAGTCCCAGGTACTCGGCGACCTCCACCGGGGCGAGGGTGCCGAGCCCCGCCGAGGCCAGGCCGTCGATCAGCGAGCGGTCCAGGCCGCTGTCCGCGAGGGCGCGGCGGGCGGCCTGGGCGTGCAGGGCGTAGGGAGTGGCCTCGTCGACGCGGCCGCAGTCGGAGAGGGAGACCCCGGCGACGGCGACGCGGCGCGGGCCGCGGGGGGTGCTGGAGGCGGTGGTCATGAATCTGACGGTACATCAGATCCGGGGAATCCGGACCGGCGTCGCTCTGGGCAACCCGCCCCGCACGCCCCTAGCATGACGCACCGTCAGATACGGAGGGAGCCCCCATGGACGCGCCCGGCAACACCCCGTCCGACAGCGGCCCGCACGAGGCCGGACCGCCCACCGGCGGCCCGCTCTTCGCGCCGCCCGCCGCCCCGCTCGCGGCCCCGCTCACCGAGGAGCAGCAGGAGATCCGCCGCACCCTGCGCGACCTCCTCGCCGACCGGGCCGGACCGCACGAGAACCGCGCGGCCGCCGCCACCCCCGAGGGGTACGACACCGCCCTGTGGGACCGGATGTCCGGCACCCTCGGCCTCCCCGGCCTCGCCCTCCCCGAGGAGTACGGCGGCGTCGGCTGCGGCCCCGCCGAACTCGCCCTCGCCTGCGAGGAGACCGGCCGCGCCCTCGCCCCCTCCCCGCTCCTCGCCACCGCCGTCCTCGTCGCCCCGCTCCTGGCCGCCCTCGGCACCCCCGACCAGCGCGCCGAACTCCTCCCGTCCCTCGCCGACGGCGGCCTGACCTGCGCCCTCGCGGTCCCCGGCGGCTCCCTCGCCCTCGCCCTCGGCCTGACCGGCGACAACGCGGCGGACGGCTGGTCGGGCGGCGGCCGGGCCGGCGGCATCCAGGCCCGCCCCGCCGACGACGGCTGGCGGCTGTACGGCGAGGCCGCCCAGGTCGTCGACGGCCACAGCGCCGGACTCCTCCTCGTCGCCGCCCACACCGGCGGCTTCGCCCGCAGCCGCACCCTGCTCTTCCTCGTCCGGGCCGAGCCCGGCACCCCCGGACTCGTCCGCACCCGGCAGCCCACCCTGGACGGAACCCGCACCCAGGCCACCGTCCAGTTCCGCGACACCGCCGCCGAACTCCTCGGCACGGAACCGGCCGACGTCCTCGGCGCCCTCGCCACCGCCGGCCGCGGCGCCGCCGTCATGCTGGCCGCCGAGGCCGTGGGCTCGGCCCGGGAGGCCCTGGACCGGACGGTCGCCCACGTCGGCTCCCGCGAGCAGTTCGGCCGCCCCGTCGGCTCCTTCCAGGCGGTCAAACACCGCCTCGCCGACCTCTACGTCCAGGTCGAGGCGGCCCGCTCGCTGACCCACTGCGCGGCGCGCGAACCGGGCCCGGGGCCGGAGAGCGGGCCCCTCGCCCTCGCCCACGCCCTGGAGGCGCTGCGCGCCACCGCGGGGGAGGGCATCCAGCTCCACGGCGGCATCGGCTTCACCTGGGAGCACGACGCGCACCTGTACTTCAAGCGGGCCGCCTCCGACGAACTGCTCTTCGGGCCGGTCCGGCGGCTGCGCGCCCGGGCCGCGGAACGGACCGGACTCTTCGGAGAGGTGGCGGCGTAGATGCCCGTCGGAGTGAAACTGATGCAGAAGGTGTCCTCGACCCGGGCCTTCGCCAGGGTCGCCCCGCACGTCATCCCGGCCATGGACCGGACCGTGCACCGGCTCACCCGGGGAAAGGTGCTGCTCAGCGCGCGGATGCTGCCCGGGGTGATCCTCACCGCCCGCGGCGCGCGGTCGGGGCTGCCCCGGGTGACCCCGCTGGCCTGCATGCCCGAGCCGGACGGCGGCTGGCTGCTGATCGGCTCCAACTTCGGCCGGCCCGGCCATCCCGCCTGGACGGCGAACCTCCTGGCCCATCCGGAGGCGGAGGTCAACTGGCACGGCGAGGACGTGCCGGTCCGGGCGGAACTGCTCACCGGGGAGACGCGGGCGGCCGCCTGGCGGTCGGCGCTGGAGTTCTGGCCGCCGTACGCCACGTACCAGGCGCGGGTGGAGCGCGAGATCCGGCTCTTCCGGCTGACCCGGAGGTGAGGCCCCGCGGGGCCGCCGGCTCCGGACACGGCGACGCCGACGGCGGTCCGTGGGGACGGGCCGCCGCCGGCGTCGACGACAGGACGGGTGAAGGGGTGGGCGGTGCTATCTGGTCGGCTTCTTGCCGGTGATGCCCAGATGCACCAACAGGGCCAGGTTGGGCTTGAGTTCGGCCTGCTTGACGCCCCAGGTCTGGAAGCCCTTCTGGTGGCCGGCGACCGAGGCCAGCATCGCCACCAGGGAGCCGGCCATGGCGGCGGGGCTGACGTCCTTGTCGACCTTGCCCTTGGCCTGGAGCTCCTTCACCGCGTCCGTGAGGGAGTTGGTGACCGAGTTCAGGATCTTCATGCGGATCTTGTAGAACCGCTTGTCCCCCTCGGCGGCGCCGAGGTCCACGACCCGCAGGATCGCGTCGTGCTTCCGCCAGAAGTCCAGGAAGCCTTCGACGAGTTCCTCGGAGGTCTGCCAGCCGGCCTTGCCGACCCAGGAGCGGCCGGAGACCAGTTCGGTCAACGCGGCGCCCTCCTTCGCCATTTCCTCCGCGATCTCGAGGACCGCTCCCTCGACGTCCGGGAAGTACTGATAGAACGTCGCGGGTGAAGTACCCGCCTTCCGGGCCACATCGATGACCTTGACGTCCCGGTAGGGCGAGGAGCTGAGCATCTCACCGAGGCAGTCGAGCAGCTTCTGCCGCGTCGCCTGGCCGCGTCGTCCGGCCACGCGGCCGTCGACGGTGCGTACTTGTCCTGTCATGCCGTCAGCTTACCGAGGGGCGATCGGCGCGCGATTCGGCCGAGTGCAAATGGGGTGCGGGCCCGTTCCCGGGGCGTTCTACGAGGTCGGCGCGGGTCCGCGGGCCGGGGTGGAGGGGCGGGTTCAAGCCACTTTGTCGTCGTTCGCGAGCAGGTCGAGGCGGCCCCGCACCCGAATAGGCTTATGAACAGCCTGTGGACAACTTCGGTGGACAACCCAGGTATCCCAAGGGTCGGGCGGGCATAAAGGCCCGATAAATCGCCACTTTGTTCGCATTTCGCGAGGTGCGGACCGTGCGGGGGTGCCCCCTCCGTCCTAGCGTGGAGTCATGGCCGTACGCATTGAGGGCACCCCGTGCTGGGTGGACGCACAGCTCCCCGACCTGGAAGCGGGCAAGCGCTTCTACGGCGAGCTCTTCGGCTGGACCTTCGACGCCGACCGCGACGAGGCCCTCCTCGACGGGCGCCGCGCCGCCGGACTCGTCCCCAAGCGGGACGGCCGCATGCCCACCACCTGGACCCTGTACCTCGCCACCGAGGACGCCGGCACCCTGTCCGCCCGGATCAAGACGGCCGGCGGGCAGATGGTCATGGAGCCCTACCCCGTCGGCCCCTTCGGCGTCCTGGCGCTCGCCGCCGACCCCGGCGGCGCCGTCTTCGGCCTCCGCCAGGCCGGCGACGACGACGGCTTCGCCGTCACCAATGAACCGGGTGCCTTCTGCTGGATGGAGGTGTACACCCGCAGGCCGGACGCCGTGGACACCTTCTACGCCACCGTCTTCGGCTACCTCGGCCGCCAGGCCGACGCCGCCGAGGAGGGCAGGGACGCCTCCTTCGACTACCGCGTCTGGTCACCCCCCGGCTCCCGCCCGGGCGACGACAGCGCCTTCGGCGGCCGCGCCGTCATCACCGACGACTTCCCCGCCGAGATGCCCGGCCACGTCCTCGTGTACTTCGCCGTCCACGACTGCGACGAGGCGTGCGCCGTCACCGAGCGCCTCGGCGGCCGGGTCGCCACCCCGCCCTTCGACACGCCGCACGGCCGCATCGCCGTCCTCCACGACAACCAGGGCGCCCGTTTCGCCGTACTCGCCGAGCCCAGGACCCCCGCGGAACCCGCCCACGGGAGCTGACCCCCCGCTGCCGAAATGACCTGTGACACCCCGATCCGCCCCCGGGTTCGCAACCGGGGCCCCGGACAGGAAGAATCAGGGCCACGGGGCCGTACCCTCATGGCCCGTACGGGGAGGTGGCAGGCAAGTGGAACAGCTGACGCAGCACGACCCGAGACGTATCGGGCCCTTCGAGGTGCTGGGCCGGCTCGGCGCGGGCGGAATGGGCCTGGTCTATCTGGCGCGGTCGGCCTCGGGTCGGCGCGTGGCGATCAAGACCGTGCGCACGGAGCTCGCTGAGGACCAGCTGTTCCGGGTCCGCTTCACCCGTGAGGTGGAGGCCGCCCGGGCGGTCTCCGGCTTCTACACGGCGGCCGTCGTCGACGCCGACCCGCGTGCGGCGGTGCCCTGGCTGGCCACCGCGTACGTGCCGGCGCCCTCCCTCGAAGAGATAGTGAACGAGTGCGGGCCGCTGCCGGCCCAGGCCGTGCGCTGGCTCGCCGCCGGCGTGGCCGAGGCCCTGCAGTCCATCCACGGCGCGGGCCTGGTCCACCGCGACCTGAAGCCCTCCAACGTCCTGGTCGTCGAGGACGGCCCCCGGGTGATCGACTTCGGCATCGCGTCTGGCGTCTCCAACACGCGCCTGACCATGACCAACGTCGCCGTCGGCACCCCGGCCTACATGTCGCCCGAGCAGGCCAGGGACTCGCGGAGCGTCACCGGCGCCAGCGACGTCTTCTCGCTGGGCTCGATGCTGGTCTTCGCCGCCACCGGCCACGCCCCGTACCACGGGGCCAACCCGGTCGAGACCGTGTTCATGCTGCTCCGCGAGGGCCCGGACCTGGAGGGCCTGCCGGACGAGCTGCGGCCCCTCATCGAGTCCTGCATGCAGATGGACGTCACCCGCCGGCCCACCCCGGCGGACCTCCAGGCGCAGCTGGCCCCGCACCTCTTCGGCCCCGGCAGCGACGACAGCGGTACGGCGTCGGCGTGGCTCCCGCACAGTGCCACGGCGATGATCGAGCGCCGCCGCGGCGGCGGCCGTACACCGGTCCCGCCGGTTCCGGCGGACCCGCCGGAGCGGTTCCCCGACCCGCGGTTCCCCGACCGGTCCCCGGGCGGCTCCCGCCCGCCGGCCCCCGTCGGCGGCGGCCGTCACCCCGAGCCCGTCGCCGGCCGGCACGCGGGTCCCGCCGAGAGCGCGGGCGGCCCCGTGCGGCTCGGCGGGGCGACGGTGCCGATCGGCCCCGGCCCCCGGGTCGCCGACACCCGTGCCGCGCTCGCCGTCGGCCGGGGCGCCGACGCGGGCCCGGCCACCGGCTGGATCCGTCCGCCCGGCGGCGGCCCGCACGGCGCCGAGCCCGGACCGCCGCCCGGCTCCCGTCCGCTGAACGTGCCCGCGCAGGGCACCGACCAGAGCACCGCCGCGCACCCGCCGGAGCCCGGCCCCTGGCGTCCGTGGCGCTTCCGCATGTCGAACGACGTGTGGGGGACGCCGGTCGTCGACGGCGACCTGCTGTACGTGACCTCCTTCGAGGTCCACGCCCTGGACACGGGCAGCGGCCGGCGCCAGTTCAAGACGCGGGACGTGGCCTGGTCGATGGCGGTGGCCGCCGGCCGCATCCACGCCTCCGACGGCCCCACGCTGTACGCGCTGGACGCCACCGACGGCGGCGAGCGGTGGCGCCTGCACACGGACGCCTGGGTGTACTCGCTCCAGGTCGACCGGGGCACGGTCGTCACCGGCACGCGCGGCGGCGGCGTCCAGGGCTGGGAGGCGTCCAACGGCGCCAAGCTGTGGGAGATCACCGGGGCGCAGACGGACTTCGAGACCCCGGAGGCGGGGCCCGCCGTGCACGGCGACACCGTGTACGTGTGGCGGGAGGCCCGGCTCCAGGCGCTCGACGCCCGGACCGGTGTGGAGCGCTGGTCGTACCCGATCGGCGACGCGGCCTCCTGCGCCAACGTGCCGGTCCGGGTCGCCCCGGCCGAGGACGGCTGCGTGTACGTCTCCGCCGGCACCCGGGTCCTGTCGATCGACATCGCGGCCGGGCACGTGCGCTGGCACTTCGAGGCGCCCGCGGTCTTCCTCTCGCCCCCGGCGTTCGCGCCGGGACCGGCGGTCACGGGCGGCGGGGTGTACCTCTCCGACCACCTCGGCACGGTGTACGCGCTGGACGCCACCACCGGCCAGGACCGCTGGCGGATCGCGACGGAGCCGCGCCAGTCGGCGGAGCCGGTGCTCGTCGCGGACGGCAACGTCCACGTCGGCAGCGGCAGCGCGCTCTACACGCTCGACGCGGTCACCGGCACCCCCCGGTGGCGGTTCGCGGCGGGCGGGGAGCTCGTCGGCTCGCCGGTCGTCGCCGACGGCCGGGTCCACTTCGGTTCGGCCGACCACGTCCTCTACACGCTGGACGCGAACGGCGGCCAGCTCCGCTGGAAGCTCGCCACCGGCGGCGAGATCACCGGCTCGCCGGTGGCGAAGGGCGGGGTCGTGTACGCCTGCAGCAAGGACCGCTGCGTGTACGCGCTCGACGCGGTGAAGGGCACGGCCACCGGCCGCGGCTCCGGACGCTAGGAACGACCGGAGGACCCGCCGCCCGGGGGCCAGGCCCCCGGCGGCGGGTTCTCCCGTTCCGGGTCCGGGGGCGGCACGTCGAAGGTCTGCGTCGCCGCGTACGGGGCGGAGGGGTGCGGGTGCGGGCCCGGCGCGTCCGGGGCCGCGTCGGTCACGGGCGGCGGGCCGTCGAGGGTCGGGTGGGTGGGCCGGTACGCCGGGTCGATCCGGTGCTCGCGGTGGCCTCTGCCCGACATGACGAGCGCGCCGAGGAGCAGCAGGATCCCGCCGCCGAAGGCGTTCGCGACGCCGTCGCCGAGCCCGCGGCCGTCGCCGGAGACCACGAGGCTGCCCTCGGCCTGCCCGACCCGGACCATCCAGAGGACGGTGAAGCCGAGCACGACGACGCCGGCGAGGGCGACGAGCAGCCGGGAGCGGAGCACCACGCCGACGAGGGCGAGGAGGGCCGCGAAGGCGAACGGCAGCAGGATCGAGCCGAGCAGGTCGGACGTGGTGCCGGTGATGCCGGTGAACAGCTCGTCGAGGGCGTAGTCCCGCCCGTGACGGCCGTCGTACCAGGCACGGAAGGGGCTCCAGACGGCGGCCGTCGCTCCGGCGAGAGCCAGGACGGAGCCGACGACGTTGCGGATCATCGCTGCGGCCTCCTGTCGCTCCGGCTCTCGCTCCCGACGCTACGCCGGGTGTGGGGGGCCCGCCATGTGGCACCGGGCCATCCCCTAGGGTGGCGCGGACACGACAGAAGGACGGTGGGCGGCGATGGTACGGACGCGTCTGAAGCTCGCGGCGACGCTGACGGTGGTGGTGCTCGCGCTGACCGGCTTCCACACCGGCAAGAGCGGCCACGGGAGCGGCGGCGGCAGCGGCAAGAGCAAGAGCGGCAAGAGCCGCAGCCATTCGGGGTCCGACGACGACTCGGGCGGCGGCTGCTCCAGCGACGAGAAGAGCAACGACGACTACGGCGGCTCCGGCAGCGGCTCCACGGCGACGGCGAGCCCCTCGCCGTCCCGGGCCGAGGCCAAGGTCGAGGTCCTCGACTGCGTGGAGCCGGCGCGGAAGAAGCGCAAGGGCAAGCCGGCCCGCTCGGCGGACACCACGGCGACCCTGCGCATCACGTCGAGGGCCTACGACACGACGACGTTCCGGGTCACCCTGGAGTTCAAGGGCGCCTCGGGCTCGGCGGTGGACTCCGCCGAGACCGTCGTCACCGTCGGGGGCGGGGACACGAAGACCTTCGAGATCGCGATGAGGAACCCGAAGGCCGTCGACCGGGTGAAGAACTGCTGGGTCTACGACGTGCGCCAGGACGCCACCGCGACCCCTACCGCGTCCGGTGCCCCTTCGCCCTCGTCGTGAACAGGCCGGCCTGCCGGTCCGCCGGCAGGTTCCCGAGGCTCACCAGATGCGGCGCCTGCGCGAGGGCCTGCGCGCGGGTCGCCTCACGGGTGGACCAGAGCGCGCGGACCGTCCCCTGCACGGCCTCCGTCGGCTGGCCGGCGATGACGGCGGCCGCCCCGCACGCCGCGGCCAGCGCCGCGCCGTCCGGGGTGACCTCGCTGACGAGCCCCGTCTCGTACGCCCGCCGGGCCGAGATCCGCTCCGCGCCGCCCATCAGGACCATCCGGGCGACCTCCCCGAACGGCATCCGCTGGGCCATGTGGACGGTCTCGAAGGCGCTGACCATCCCGTAGGTGGTGTGCGGGTCGAAGAACTCCGCGCCCTCCCCGGCGACCAGGAACTCGGCCTCGCCGAGCAGGTAGAAGGCCCCGCCGCAGGCCATGCCCTCGACGGCGGCGACCACCGGTTTCCACAGGTCGTTCGCCTTGGGGCCGATCGTGAGGAGCGGGTCGTCGATCGTGTACGGCGAGGAGGGCTGCGGCACGTTTCCGGCGTCCGCCCGGTCGATCCCGGTGCAGAAGGCCCGCCCGCCGGCGCCGGTGACGACGATCGCGCGGACGTCGTCCTCGTAGCGGAAGCCGCGCCAGACGGCGCCGAGCTCGCGGGCCATCTCCAGGGTGAGGGCGTTGTGCCGGGCGGGCCGGTCGAGGGTGACCACCGCGACCCCGGACTCCTTGTCGCGCTCGACCCGGATGCTCACCCGCGCTCCAGGAGCCAGCGCGGGACGGCGACGCCGTCGATCTCCGTGAAGGCCACCCGCACCGCGGCGCCGATCCGCAGCCGGGTCGGGTCGACCGAGTTCAGCGGTGCGTCCGGGGCGGCGACGACGTTGCCGACGAGGCGGATGTGCGGGGCCTCGGCGAGCTCCACGAGCACCGCGTTGTACGGGGCCTGGGCGGCGTAGTCGGGCAGCAGGGGCGGGTGGGGGAGCACGTACGACCAGATCCGGCCCCGGCCGGACATCAGCCGCCACTCGCTGTCGAAGGAGCGGCAGTGCGGGCAGCAGGGGCGGGGCGGGAAGCGGAGGGCGCCGCAGTCGGGGGCCGCGCAGCCCTGGACGCGGAGCTCGCCCCGGGCGGTGTACTCCCAGAAGGGAGCGCCGTCCTCGTCGGTGACCGGTGTCAGCATCTGGGATCAGCTCCTCAGCAGGATGGCCGATGTGGGGACGCCCTCGCCCGCCGTGACCAGGCAGGTGGCGGCGTCGGGGACCTGGGCGGTGGAGGTGCCGCGGAGCTGCTTCACGCCCTCGTTGATGAGGTTGAAGCCGTGGACGTACGCCTCCGAGAGGCCGCCGCCGCCGGTGTTGAGGGGGAGTCGCCCGCCGATCTCCAGGGCCCCTCCCTCGGTGAAGGCGCCCCCCTCGCCGCGACCGCAGAAGCCGTAGCCCTCCAGGGAGAGCGGCACGAGCGCGGTGAAGGCGTCGTAGATCTGGGCGACGTCGACGTCCTGGGGGCCGAAGTCGGCCTGCTTCCACAGGTGCCGGGCGGCGGTCCAGGCGGGTCCGGAGAGCGGGTCGTCGTTCCAGTAGTTGACCATGCCGTGGTGCTGGGCGGGCAGGCCCTGGGCGGCGGAGTGGACGTACACGGGCTTCTGCCGGCAGTCCCGGGCCCGTTCGGCGGAGACGATGACGCAGGCCAGCGCCCCGTCGGTCTCCAGGCAGTTGTCGAAGAGGCAGAGGGGCTCGCTGATCCAGCGGGCGGTCATGTACATCTCGCGGGTCAGCGGGCGCTCGTACATGATCGCGGCGGGGTTCTGGTTGGCCCGGTTGCGGCAGGCGAGGGCGACGTTGAAGAGGTGGTCGCGGGTGGCGCCGTACTCGTGCATGTAGCGGCGGGCGAGCATGCCGATCTCGTCGGCGGGGCGGAGCAGCCCGTAGGGGCGGGTCCACTGGCCGGGGGTGGGGAGCTGCACGGCGGTGTTCTTCCAGGGGCGGGGGCCCGAGCCCCGCTTCCGGGACCGCCACGCGACGCCGACGCTCGCCTGCCCGGTGGCGACGGCGGCGGCGAGGTGGCCGACGGTGGCGCAGGAGCCGCCTCCGCCGTAGCCGACCTTGGAGAAGAAGGTGACGTCGCCGGCGCCGATGGACTTGGCGACCTCGACCTCGTCGGTCTCCTCCATCGTGTAAGAGGCGAAGCCGTCGACCTCGCCGGGGTCGATCCCGGCGTCGTCGAGCGCGGCGAGGATCGCCCGGCAGGCGAGGGCCTTCTCGGTCTCGGGCAGGTGTCTGGCGAAGGCCGTCTGTCCTATTCCGACGATCGCTGTGGCGTCCTTGAGCACGTCGACCTCCGCGTACGACAGCAACGACAGGCAGGGGCGGTACTGCTGACAGCGCGTCAGGTTACCTCTAATCTGACGGATAGTCAGCTAAAGGGAGGGTGGGTATGCGCGGCGACCTGGAGTGGGGCACGATCCCCGGTCTCGTACGGGCGGCGGCCGAGCGCCACGGAGCTCGGGAGGCCGTCGTCGACGGCCGTGTCCGCGTCACCTACGCCGAACTCGGCGCGCGCGTCGAACGCGCCGCCGCGGCCTGTCTCGCCACCGGCCTCCGCGTCGGCGACCGGGTCGCGATCTGGGCCCCCAACACCCTCGACTGGATCGTCGCCGCCCTCGGCGCCGTCACCGCCGGCGCCGTCCTCGTCCCCCTCAACACCCGCTTCAAGGGCACCGAGGCGGCCTACGTCCTCCAGCGCTCCCGGGCCCGACTGCTCTTCGTCACCGGCACCTTCCTCGGCACCTCCTACGTGGCCTCGCTGCGCCGCTCCGGCGTCGACCTGCCCCACCTGGAGAAGGCCGTCGTCCTCGGCGACACCGCCCCCGACGCCCCGGAGTGGACCACCTGGAAGGCGTTCCTCGCCGAAGGCGACCGGATCCCGGCCGCCCGGGTCCGCGCCCGCGCCGACGCCCTCGACCCCGACGCCCCCTCCGACATCGTCTACACCTCGGGCACCACCGGCCTCCCCAAGGGCGCCGTCATCAGCCACGCCCAGAGCCTGCGCTGCTACGAGGTCTGGTCCGACCTCGCCGGCCTCCGCGAAGGCGACCGCTACCTCGTGGTCAACCCCTTCTTCCACACCTTCGGCTACAAGGCCGGCATCCTCGCCTGCCTCATGCGCGGCGCCGTGATCGTCCCCCAGCCCGTCTTCACCGTCGACACCGTCCTCGCCCACATCGCCGCCGAGCGCATCACCGTCCTGCCCGGACCGCCCACCCTCCACCAGTCGCTCCTCGACCACCCCGCCCGGTCCGCCCACGACCTCACCTCGCTCCGGCTCGTCGTCACGGGAGCGGCCGTCGTCCCCCTCCGGCTCGTCGAACGCCTCCGCACCGACCTCGGCGTCGGCACGGTCCTCACCGCGTACGGCCTCTCCGAGGCCAGCGGCATCGTCACCATGTGCCGCCGCGACGACCCGGACGCGACCGTCGCCACCACCTCGGGCCGCCCCATCCCCGACACCGAGGTCCGGCTCTCCCCGAGCGGCGAGGTCCTCGTCCGCGGCCACCACGTGACGCGCGGCTACTTCGAGGACGACGAGGCGACCGCCGCGGCGATCGACGCCGACGGCTGGCTCCGCACCGGCGACGTCGGCGTCCTCGACGAGGCCGGGAACCTGCGCATCACCGACCGCCTCAAGGACATGTTCATCGTCGGCGGCTTCAACGCCTACCCGGCAGAGATAGAGCAGCTCCTCGGCCTCCACCCGGACATCGCCGACGTCGCCGTCATCGGCGTCCCCGACCCGCGCCTCGGCGAGGTCGGCAAGGCGTTCGCCGTCCGCCGCCCCGGCGCCCGGGTCACCGCCGACGACCTCATCGCCTGGTCACGGCGCGAGATGGCCAACTACAAGGTCCCCCGCCAGGTCGAGTTCGTCACCGAACTCCCCAGGAACGCCGGCGGCAAGGTCGTCAAGGGCGAACTGCGGGCCCGCGCGGCCCGCTGAGGCGCCCGGCGGGCACACGGGGAGGAGGGGCCGGGCAGATGCCCGGCCCCTCCTCGTGCGGTGGTCCGACCGCGTCGCGCACGGGCCCTGCCCGGACGGATCCCCCCTGGTTCCGCCGGGCGTCCCCCGAGCCCGTGTGCTCCCCCGTCGGCCGGACCTCCCCGGTCGGCCCCGGCGGCTCCCCCGATGGCGCCGCCGCGGCCTCTCCCCGTCGGGAATGGCTTAGTTGGCCGGCTCGGACGTGGCGTGCAGGTCGTCCGTGGTGGCCACCGGCGGCTTCTGCTCGCGGGTGAGGATCTTGTCCGCGATCGCGTTCGCGGGCTCGGACGTGGCGTGCAGGTCCTTGGTGACGATCTGCTCGCCGCCGCCCGTGGCGTGCAGGTCCTGCGGCTTGATGATCGGGTCCTTGGCGTCGAAGTCGCCCATGGCGGTCCCCTCCTGAATCGTGGCTTCGCGTGCTGGTGGGTGGAGCCCGCCCGGCTGTTCCCCCGTGGACGGTCGGGCGGGCTCCGCTGGGCCGCTCACCCTAGTGCCCCTGGGTGATGACCTCACCGGCGACCCGCCTGCCCCCCGACGCGACGGATCGATGAGGAGAACTCTGCCGGGCCGCGATAAACGAATGATGAACGGCCCCCGGAGGCACCCGGGTTCAGGCCGCCGCCCGCGCCGCCAGCAGCGCCCTGACCTCGGACGCCTCCGGCACCGCCAGCTCCTCGTAGATGTCCAGCGCCTCCTGCCAGCACACCTGGGCGCGGCCCGACTGCCCGATGCCCGCGAGCGCCCGGCCGAGCACGGTGAGGACCTGGCCCCTGCGCCAGTCGCCGCCGATGCCCCGGAGCACCGTCAGCGCCTTCTCGGCGCACGCCGCCGCCGCCCCGTAGCGCCGGGCCGCGATGTCCACCTCGGCGATGCGGAAGAGGCTCATGCCCTCCCACAGCCGCTGGCGGCAGTCCATGAAGACGGCGAGCGCCTCGCGCAGCCGCTCCCCGGCCGCCGCGAGCTGTCCGCTCTGGGTGAGCGCGAGACCCAGGGCGTACCGCCCGTTCGCTCCCCGCAGGGCGTGCCCCATCTCGTCGTACATGTCGACGCCCTGCTGCGCCATCCGCGCGGCGTCCTCCTGCCGGCCGGTGGCCAGCCGGATGCGGGAGAGGTTGCAGAGGGCCGCGGCCTCGCCGGCCCGGTCGCCGGCCCGGCGGAACTCGTCTATGGCCAGGGTGAGATGTCGGTCCCCGTCCTCGTAGCGCGTCTGGTAGAGCGCGATGGCCCCCCGGGCGTTCGAGGCCCAGCAGGTGGGCAGCGGGTCGTCGACGGACCGGGCCATCCGGACGACGTCCTCGGCCTCCTGCTCCGCCTGGTCGAAGCGGCCCTGGTGGTGGTGGACGTAGGCCAGGGTCAGCGCCGCGCGGCCCTCCGCGCGGACGTCGCCGGCCGCGTCCGCCGCCTTCCGCAGCGCCCGCGCGACCGCCTCGTACTCCCGGGAGTTGGCGCCCGACTCCGCCAGGTCGAGCGAGGCCCACAGCAGGTCCACCCCGCGGCGCAGGGTGGCCGGGGAGGACGCGGACTGGCGGACGGCGGCCAGGAGGCAGTTCGCCTCGGCGTACAGCCAGTCCTCGGCCGTGTGGCGGTCGGTGAAGGCGAGGCCCTGGTAGGCGGTGGGGGCGAGGTGGTCGACGAGGCGGTCGCCGGGGCGCTCGATGGCGTACACCCGGGCGGCCGTCGAGAGGTAGAAGTCGAGGAGGCGGGAGAGCGCGGCCTCCTTCTCCGAGGGCGGCTGCTCGTCGCGGTCCGCGCACGCACGCGCGTAGAGGCGGACGAGGTCGTGGTAGCGGTAGCGGCCGGGGGCGGCGGACTCGACGAGGGAGGTGTCGACGAGTGCCTCCAGGAGGTCCTCGGTGTCCCGGAGGGGAAGGTCGAGGACGGCGGCCGCGGCGGCGAGGGAGATGTCCGGGCCGTCGGCGAGGCCGAGCAGGCGGAAGGCGCGGGCCTGGGCCGGTTCGAGCTGGCCGTAGCCGAGCTCGAAGGTGGCCTTGACGGCCAGGTCGCCCGCCTGGAGCTCGTCGAGGCGCCGGCGCTCGTCGGCGAGCTTGGCGGCGAGGACGGAGACCGTCCAGGTGCGGCGGGCCGCCAGGCGGGACGCGGCGATGCGGATGGCGAGGGGCAGGAAGCCGCAGGCGGCGACGACGTCGAGCGCGGCCTCCCGCTCGGAGTGGACCCGCTCCTCGCCGACGATCCGGGTGAAGAGCTGGAGCGCCTCCTCCGGGGACATCACGTCGAGGTCGACGAGGTGGGCGCCCGCCAGGTCGACCATCCGGATCCGGCTGGTGACCAGCGCGGCGCAGCCCGCCGTGCCGGGGAGCAGGGGCCGGATCTGGGCGGCGTCGCGGGCGTTGTCCAGGAGGACGAGGACGCGGCGTCCGTCGAGGGTGGAGCGGTAGAGCGCGGCCCGTTCGTCGAGGGAGGCGGGGATGGCCCCGTCCGGGGTGCCGAGGGCGCGGAGGAAGGAGCCGAGGACCGTCTCGGGCGCGGCGGCGCGGTTTCCGGCGCCCTGGAGGTCGACGTAGAGCTGGCCGTCCGGGAAGTGCGGCCGGGCCTCGTGGGCGACGTGCACGGCGAGCGTGGTCTTGCCGACGCCGCCGATGCCGGCGAGGGCCGAGACCGCCATGACGTGGCCCTCGGCGGTGGCGAGCCTGCTGCCGAGCTCGCGGACGAAGGAGGCGCGGCCGGTGAAGTCGGGGACGGTCGCGGGCAGCTGGGCGGGGCGGGCGACGGGCGCGGCGGCCGGGGCGGCCTCCTCGACGGGGCGGGCGAGTTCGGCGTCGGCCTGGAGGATGCGCTGCTGGAGCCGGGCGAGTTCGGGGGTGGGGTCGACGCCGAGTTCGTCGGCGAGGAGCCGGCGCGTGTCGGCGTAGACGGCGAGCGCCTCGGCCTGTCGTCCGCTGCGGTAGAGGGCGAGCATGAGCAGCTCGCGGAGCCGCTCGCGCAGCGGGTGCGCGGCGGTGAGCGCGGTCAGTTCGGCGACGGCCTCGGCGTGGGCGCCGACCTCCAGGTCGATGTCCAGCCGGGTCTCCAGGAGGGTGAGCCGCCACTCCTCCAGGCGGGTGCGCTGGGTGTCGGCGTACGGGCCGGGCACGGAGGCGAGCACCTCGCCGTCCCACAGGTCCAGGGCCTCGGCGAGCCGGGCCCGGGCGCCGGCCCGGTCGCCGCCGGCCCTCAGCTTCTCGGCCTCGGCGGCGAGTTGCCGGGCGGTGGTGACGTCGAGGGCGGCGGCTGGGGTGCGCAGGGCGTAGCCGCCGGACTCGCTGACCAGGACGTCGGGGTCGAGGGCCTTGCGCAGGCGCGAGGCGTAGGTCCGCACGGCCGCGAGCGCCTGGGAGGGGGACTCCTCTCCCCAGAGCGCGTCGATCAGTTCGTGGGCGGTGGCGGTCCGGCCGCCGCGCAGGAGGAGGGCGGCGAGCAGGGCGCGCTGCTGGGGTGATCCGGTGGGCACGGGCTCGCCGTCCCGCCAGGCCCGCACGGGTCCGAGCACGGCGAACCGGAGCCGGCCGGGGGCCGGTTCCCCGGCCGTCGTGGTGTCCGCGGCCGTCGTCCCGCCGGCCGGTGTGGTCGCACCCGGGGACGCGTCCGCGTCCGCGGTCGCCGCGTCCGTGGCCGCCGGGCCCGTCTTCGGAGCCCGCTGCACCGGAACTCGCGGCCCGTTCTCACGGTCCATCGCTCCCCCTGCCCGTACCGCTGGTTTCGCCCAGGACAGTCTGCCTTGTCCGGAGGGGCCCGTCAGCATCGGGTGGGCCGCAGTACCGCCGCCGGGCGAGCCGGCACCGCCCTGACAGCTGACGGACCGTCAGATCAACGCTACCGTGAAGGACATGGAGACCTTCCCGAAGATCATCTCGGTGGACGACCACACCGTGGAGCCCCCGCACGTCTGGCGGGACCGGCTCCCGTCCCGGTACCACGACACCGGACCCCGGATCGTCCGCGCCCCGCTGAAGGAGATGACGTTCCTCGGCGGCAGGTTCGCCCCGGTCATGGGGGCGAAGGGCGACGACGGGCCCGTCGGCGACTGGTGGGTGTACGAGGACCTGCACCGGCCCCTCACCCGGCTCGACACCGCCGTCGGCTACGACCGCGACGAGATACGGCTCGAAGTCATCACCTACGAGCAGATGCGGCCCGGCTCCCACTCCGTGCCCGACCGGCTCGCCGACATGGACGTCAACCACGTCCAGTCCGCGCTCTGCTTCCCGACCTTCCCCCGCTTCTGCGGGCAGACCTTCACCGAGGCGTCCGACCGCGAGCTCGGCCTGCTCTGCGTCCGCGCCTACAACGACTGGACGGTCGAGGAGTGGTGCGGGCCCGAGGCGCACGGCCGGCTGATCCCGCTCACCCTCATCCCGCTCTGGGACCCCGAGCTCGCCGCCGCCGAGGTGCGGCGCAACGCGGCGCGCGGCGTCCGGGCCGTCGCCTTCTCGGAGATCCCGCCCCACCTCGGGCTGCCCTCGGTCCACACCGACCACTGGGACCCGTTCCTCCGGGCGTGCGACGAGACCGGGACGGTCATCGCCATGCACATCGGCTCCTCCAGTCGCATGCCGTCCACCTCGGCGGACGCCCCGCCGGCGGTCGGCTCCACCATCACCTTCGCGAACTGCTGCTTCTCGATGGTCGACTGGCTGATGAGCGGGAAGTTCGAGCGCTTCCCGAACCTGCGGATCATGTACGCGGAGGGGCAGATCGGCTGGATCCCGTACATCCTGGAGCGCGCCGACGTCGTCTGGGAGGAGAACCGCGGCTGGGGCGGGGTCGCCGAGAAGGTGCTGCGCCCGCCGTCCGAGCTCTTCGCGGACCACGTCTTCGGCTGCTTCTTCGACGACGCCTTCGGCCTGCGCAACCTCGACGCCATCGGCGCCGGCAACGTCCTCTACGAGACCGACTACCCCCACTCCGACTCCACCTGGCCCAAGTCCCGCGAGGTCGGCGAGGCCCAGATGGGCCACCTCCCCCCGGAGGTCGTCGAGCGGATCGTCCGCGGCAACGCGATCGGCCTGCTGGGACTGACGCCGGAAGGGCTGTGGCGGCCCTAGTCGCGCGTCCCGCGGCCGGGCTTCCCTCCTTCGGCGGGGGAGCCCGGCCGTTCCGTCGCCCGGATGGCCCAGTGGGCGGCTCCCCTGATGGCGGAGGGTGATCGAGTGCGCGCAAATGGTAATCAAGTGTGCGCTTCTTGCACATCACGAGAAAGCCAGTGGACGCCCTTCGGGGTGCCCACGAACGGAGCCTGTGACATGACCCCCCACCCCCTCCCGCACCTTCACTCCGCGGACGACGACACGGAACCCGACGGCATAGAACCGACCGCAGAGCCCCGCCCGGGGCCGTCCCGCGAGCCGGTGGTCCCCCCGTCCCCGACGCTCGACGAACCTCCCCTCCCCGACCGGCCGCCGGCGTCGCCGGTGGAGCTGGGGTCCCCGGCCGCGACGGCGCCCCCCGCCGCACCGAAGTCCCCCGTCGCGGCGGCGGTTCCCCTCGTGACCGGGCCGCCCTCCGCCCCGAGGCCGCAGGCCGCCGGACACGGTCCCGAGGCTCCCGGGGTCACCGCCCCGCAGGCCCCGGAAGCGTCGCAGGCCCCGCAGAACCCGCAGGCCCCGCAGACCTCGCAGGCCCCGCAGTCCCCGAAGGCGGCGGAGGTCCCGAAGGCCGCCGAGGTCCCGAAGCCGGCGGAGGCATCGGGCGCCACGCCGCCCCGACCCGACGGTGAGGCGCCGGCCCGCGAGGAGGCCGGCGACGAGGCGGTCCACACGCTCCTGCGGACCGCGGCGACCGAGCGGCCGGTGGAGGAGGTCGCCGCCCTGGTGGCCCGCCTCCAGGAGTCCGGCGAGCTCGCCAGCCCCGCCGACGTGGCGCTCCGCGCGGCGGCCGTCACCCGCCCGCTGGACGAGGTGCGCCGCCTGCTCGTGCTGCTGAACGCGTCCGGCTACGACCTCCACGAGGCCGAGACCACCCTGCGCGCCGCGGCGGTGGGCAGGCCCATCGAGGACGTGGTCCGGCTCGTCGGCATCCTCGGCGCCGACGGCGGCGACCGGCGGTCCACCGGGGGTGCGGACGCCGGGGCGAAGCCGAACGCCGCACCCGGGAAGCCTGGCCGCGCGCGCGTCGGCGGGGCGGCCGCCCCGGCCGCGGCCGCCGCGACCGTCGCGAAGAAGCCCGGCCGGGGCGCCGCCAGGGGCGGGAGGTCCGCCCTGGACGGCGGGCTGGCGGCGAGCCCCAGCCATGTCGCCACTCCCGCACTGCGGTCCGTGCTGCGCTGGCCCGCCGCGCTCGCGCTGTTCGCCTGCGGCCTGATCCATCTGCCGACCGATCTCGCGGGCCTGCGCTCGGGCGGCGACGCCCAGGCGCTCTCCGTGGTCGTCACGGTGCTCTGCCTGGCGTGCGCGGTGTGGCTCGCGGCCAGGGACACCCTGATCGCCTGGGCCGCGGCCGCGGGTACCGCCGTCTTCGTCATCGCGGTGCACGGAGTCGCGGGCGCGCGCACCGTCGAGCTGCTGAGCGACAGTCTCGGCACCACGTTCGCCTGGGCGAAGGCACTGGCGCTCCTGAGTGCCGTGGGCATCGTCTGCCTGGCCGCCTCGGCCCTGGTGCGCCACGCGAAGGCGTCCGGCGCGACGGACGGCGCCTGACGGCGTCCGGCCCTCCCGGCGCACCGGAGGGCGAGGACGAAGATCCGCCCCCGCCCGGGCAGCTCCCCGCTGCCCGGGCGGGGGCGTCGTCGTGCCGCCGGCTCCTCCCCACCCCTTGCCTGATGGAGCGTCAGGTACGAGCATGGGCCCTGCTCGCATAAGTGACGGTGCGTCAGATCAGGGCCGTGTGCCCGGGGTCGAGGAGGGTTCTTCGTGGTCGTCTACGGGATGCAGCTGCCGGTCCAGTCGCAGAGCGCGATCTACGCCGAGCCCTGGGAGGCGGGCGCCGGGCCCGCCGACCTCCTCGCCGTCGCCCGCGCCGCCGAGGACCACGGATTCGACTACCTCGCGAGCTGCGACCACGTCGCCATCCCCCGGCGGCTCGCCGGGGCCATGAGCACCGTCTGGTACGACCCGGTCGCCACGCTCTCCTATCTCGCCGCCGCCACCGAGCGGGTCCGGCTGCTCTCGCACGTCGCGGTCGTCGGGCTGCGCCACCCGCTCGTCACGGCCAAGGCGTACGCCACCCTCGACCACCTCTCCGGCGGCCGGCTGGTCCTGGGGGTCGGCGCCGGGCACGTCCAGGAGGAGTTCGAGGCGCTCGGGATCGACTTCGCCCGGCGGGGCGCCGTGCTCGACGAGACCCTCGACGCGCTGCGGGCGGCGCTCGGCCCGGAGGAGTACCCCGAGCACTTGGGGGAGCGGTTCGCCTTCAAGGACCTGGGGCAGCTGCCCCGGCCCGCGCAGGAGCGCGTCCCGCTCTGGGTGGGCGGCTCCTCGCCGGCCGCCGTGCGCCGTGCCGCGCTCAGGGGCGACGGCTGGCTTCCGCAGGGCGACCCGCGCGACCGGCTCGCCGAGCAGATCCGGTCGCTGCTGCGGCTGCGGGCCGAGGCCGGCGTCACCGCGCCCTTCACCGTCGGCGCGATCGCCGAGCCGCTCTACGTCGGCACGCCCGGCTGGTCCGTCGGCCGGCGCACGCTGACCGGGCCCCCGGAGGAGCTCGCCGCCTCCCTGCGGGCGTACGGGGAGATGGGCGTCCACCAGATCCAGGTGCGGTTCCGGTCCCGGAGCCGCGGCGAACTGACCGACCAGATGGCGGCCTTCGGCACGGAGGTCGCCCCCCATCTGAACTGAGGAGCGTGGCAGGCATGGGCAAGCTCGACGGGCGGGTCGTCCTCGTCACCGGCGCGGCGCGCGGGCAGGGCGAGCAGGAGGCCCGGCTCTTCGCCGCCGAGGGGGCGAGGGTCGTCCTCGGGGACGTCCTCGACGACGCCGGCGAGGCGCTGGCCAAGGAGCTGGGCGAGGACCGGGCGGCCTACGTCCACCTGGACGTGACCCGGGAGGAGGAGTGGGCGGCGGCGGTGACCGCCGCCAAGGAGCGGTTCGGGAAGATCGACGGGCTGGTGAACAACGCCGGCATCCTCCGCTTCAACGAGCTCCTCTCCACCCCGCTGGAGGAGTTCCAGGCGATCGTGTCGGTCAACCAGACCGGCTGCTTCCTCGGCATCCGCACGGTCGCACCCGAGATCGCGGCGGCCGGCGGCGGGACCATCGTCAACACCGCCTCGTACACCGGACTGACCGGCATGGCCGGGGTCGGGGCGTACGCGGCCTCCAAGCACGCCGTCCTCGGGCTCACCCGGGTCGCCGCCCTGGAGCTGGCCGCGCGGAACATCCGGGTGAACGCGGTCTGCCCGGGGGCGATCGACACCGCGATGAGCAACCCGGAGGGCGTGGACCCGGCGGCCACGGCGGAGCTGTACCGCACGCTCGTGCCGCTGGGGCGGATCGGGCGCCCGGAGGAGGTGGCGGCCCTCGCGCTCTTCCTGACCGGCGAGGAGTCCGCGTACATCACCGGGCAGCCGTTCGTGATCGACGGAGGCTGGCTCGCGGGCGTGAGCCTGTTCTGAAAGCACTGACCTGACGAGCCGTCAGGTATTGACGCACCCACCCCGTGGTGCGACAGTCGGGCACATCACAGATCTGACGGATCGTCAGAAACGATGAGGACGGTGAACCCCCTTGGAATTCGGGATCTTCGTACAGGGATACGTCGGCAAGCGCGCCGAGACCGATCCCGAAGCCGAGCACAAGGCCCTCATGGAAGAGACCGAGTACGTCATCCAGGCGGACAAGTCCGGGTTCAAGTACGCCTGGGCCTCCGAGCACCACTTCCTGGAGGAGTACTCGCACCTCTCCGCCAACGACGTCTACCTCGGCTACCTCGCCCACGCCACCGAGCGCATCCACCTCGGCTCCGGCATCTTCAACCCCCTCGCGCCGGTCAACCACCCGGTGAAGGTCGCCGAGAAGGTCGCCATGCTCGACCACCTCTCCGGCGGACGCTTCGAGTTCGGCTCCGGCCGCGGCGCGGGCTCCCACGAGATCCTCGGGTTCATGCCGGGCATCACCGACATGAACCACACGAAGGAGCTGTGGGAGGAGACCATCGCCGAGTTCCCCAAGATGTGGCTCCAGGACGAGTACGTGGGCTTCCAGGGCAAGCACTGGTCGCTTCCGCCCCGCAAGGTGCTGCCCAAGCCGTACGGCAAGTCCCACCCCGCCATGTGGTACGCGGCCGGCTCCCCGCCCTCGTACGCCATGGCCGGCAAGAAGGGGCTCGGCGTCCTCGGCTTCAGCGTGCAGAAGGTCTCCGACATGGAGTGGGTCCTCGACTCGTACAAGACGGCCATCAAGGAGGCCAAGGCCGTCGGCGACTTCGTCAACGACAACGTCATGGTCACCTCGACCGCCATCTGCGCCGAGACCCACGACAAGGCCGTCGAGATCGCCGTCGGCGGCGGCCTCAACTACCTCCAGTCCCTGCTCTTCCGCTACCACGACACCTTCCCCCGGCCCGAGGGCGTCCCCGAGTGGCCCGAGCTCCTCCCCGAGTACTCCGCCGAGATCATCGAACTCCTCATCCAGGAGGAGCTCATGATCTGCGGCGACCCCTCCGAGGTCCTCGCCCAGTGCAAGCGCTGGGAGCAGGCCGGTGCCGACCAGCTCTCCTTCGGCCTCCCCATCGGGATCTCCTACGAGGACACGATGAACTCGATCCGTCTCATCGGCGAGCACGTCATCCCCAAGATCGACACCGATCCCGTCCACCGCACCACCCGCTTCCGCCAGTCCGCCGGCAACTGACCCCTGCCCCTACCCGGTGCCTCCGCCCGGGTGGGCCCGCACCGGGCCAGGGCCCCGGGCCCGCCCCCCGCCGTGTGGGCAATCGTCCCGCTGGGGCGGGACGGGTGGGCACACGGGACGGCGCGCTCGGCCGCGCCTGCGCCCCTTGTGCCTGGACCCGCACCGGCGGTGCGCCGCGCATGGGGTGCGGGCCCAGGGCGCGGAAGCCTAGGCCCGGCAGGGGGCGCCGTCCGTTGTGCCCACCCGTTCCGCCCCAGCGGAACGATTGCCCACAACGGGGGGGGCACCGGACCGCCCGGCGGAGCGAATGCCCGCAGCGGGCGGGGCCCGGCCCGGTCGCGGGCGGCGGGACCGCAACAGATGAGCGCGGGGGGTGTCTTCCCGGACCACCGCCCCGTATCGGCCCCGGCCGGAGGCCGTTCCGCGGCGGCCCCCGGTCCGGGGCACACCCGCGTCCACGGACAGCACGGAGAGAGAGGGACCGCCATGCTCGACCATCTGATCAAGGGCGCCACCGTCGTGGACGGCACGGGCGCCCCCGCCTTCACGGCCGACGTGGGGATCCGGGACGGACGGATCGCCGTCGTCGCGGAGCCGGGCACGGTGGGGGAGGAGGCGCGGACGTTCGAGGACGCGACGGGCCTCGTGCTGGCCCCCGGTTTCGTCGACCCGCACACGCACTACGACGCCCAGCTGTTCTGGGACCCGTACGCGACGCCGTCGATGAACCACGGCGTGACCACGGTCGCCGGCGGCAACTGCGGCTTCACGCTCGCGCCGCTGCATCCGGACCGGCCGGAGGACGCCGACTACACCCGCCGCATGATGTCGAAGGTGGAGGGCATGGCGCTGGCGGCCCTGGAGGACGGCGTCGACTGGAGCTGGTCGTCCTTCGCGGAGTACCTGGACGCCCTGGAGGGCCGGATCGCGGTCAACGCGGGTTTCATGGTCGGTCACTGCGCCCTGCGCCGGTACGTGATGGGGCCGGACGCGGTGGGCGGGCAGCCGTCGCCCGGGCAGCTCGACCGGATGGTCGCGCTCCTGAAGGAGGCGATGGAGGCGGGGGCCTGGGGGCTGTCCACCACGCAGTCCTCCACGCACTCGGACGGCGACGGCGCCCCGGTGGCGTCCCGGCACGCGGGGCCCGAGGAGCTGATCGCGCTGTCTCGGGCGGTCGGCGAGCACGAGGGCACCCAGCTGGAGGCCATCCTGGCGGGCTGCCTCGACCAGTTCTCCGACGCCGAGATCGACCTCTTCGTGGAGATGACCGCCGCCGCCGGCCGGCCCCTCAACTGGAACGTCCTCACCATCGACGCGGCCGTCCCCGAGCGGGTGCCGCGCCAGCTGACCGCCTCCGAGCGGGCCCGCAAGTCCGGCGGCCGGATCGTGGCCCTCACCATGCCGATCCTCACCCCGATGAACATGTCCCTCGGCACCTTCTGCGCGCTCAACCTCATCCCCGGCTGGGGCGAGGTCCTCGCCCTGCCGGTCCCGGAGCGGATCGCGAGGCTGCGGGACCCCGGGGTGCGGGCGGAGATGCTGCGGCGCGCCGACTCCAGGGAGGCGGGGGTCTTCCGGCGGCTGGCGGACTTCGGCCGGTACGTCGTCGGCGACACGTACAGCCGGGAGAACCGGGGCCTGACCGGCCGGGTGGTGCGGGACATCGCCGCCGAGCGCGGCCAGGACGCCTTCCAGTGCCTCGTCGAGATCTGCGCCAACGACGACCTCCGGACCGTGCTGTGGCCGATGCCCCGCGACAACGACCCGGCCTCCTGGGAGCTGCGCAGGGAGACCTGGGACCACGAGGACGTCCTGCTGGGCGGCTCGGACGCGGGCGCGCACCTGGACCGGATGTGCGGAGCCCCGTACACGACCCGGTTCCTCGGCGACTGCCTGCGCGGCCGGAGGCTGGTGCCGCTGGAGCGCGCGGTGAAGATGCTCAGCGACGATCCGGCCCGTCTGTTCGGGCTGCGCGAGCGCGGCCGGGTGGAGGAGGGCTTCCACGCCGACCTCGTCCTCTTCGATCCGGAGCGGATCGACGCGGGCCCGGCGACCCTCGTGCACGACCTGCCGGGGGACAGCCCGCGGCTCGACTCGCGCGCGGTGGGCATCGTGTCGGTCCGGGTCAACGGCGTGGAGACGGTACGGGACGACGAGGTGACCGGCGCGGTCCCGGGGAAGGTGCTGCGCTCCGGACGGGACACGAGGACGGTGGCGACGCGATGACGCGTACGGAGAGGCTCTTCATCGGCGGCGAGTGGGTCGAGCCCGCCGGCGGGCACTACGAGGTGATCGACCCGGCCACGGAGGAGGTCGTCGGCCTCGCCCCGGAGGCGTCCCGCGCCCAGGTGCACGAGGCGGCCGCGGCGGCCCGTGAGGCGTTCGGGACCTGGTCGCGCACCCGGCCGGAGGAGCGGGCGGCGATCCTGGACCGGGCCGCGGACCTGATGGCCCGCGACGCAGAGGCGAACACGCTGCTGGCCCGCGCCGAGACCGGTGCCACCACCGGCACGGCCCGCGGCATGCAGGTCGCGGTCGGCGCCTCCCGCTTCCGGCGGTACGCGCGGGGGGCGATGGAGCCGGTCGAGCAGGCGCTGCCGCCGCAGATCAACGAGGCGGGGCCGATGGGGCGGGCCGGTGTGTTCGGCGCGGTGGCCGTCCGCCGCCCGGTCGGCGTGGTCACCTGCATCACCTCGTACAACAACCCCTGGGCCAACCCGGCGGGCAAGATCGCCCCGGCGCTCGCCATGGGGAACACGGTCCTGGTGAAGCCCGCCCCGCAGGATCCGCTCTCGGTGTACGCGATGACCCGGGCGCTGGAGGAGGCGGGGGTCCCGGCGGGCGTGGTGAACGTCGTGACGGGATCGGCACGGGAGGTCGGCGAGGCGGCGGTGGACTCCCCGGACGTCGACATGGTCTCGTTCACCGGTTCCACGGCCGTCGGGCAGGCGATCGGCGAGGTCTGCGGCCGTGCGCTCAAGCGGCAGCTGATGGAGCTGGGCGGGAAGGGCGCCGCGCTGGTCTTCGACGACGCGGACCTGGACGCGGCGGTGACGGGGATCGGGACGACCTTCGCCTTCTACAGCGGCCAGATCTGCACCGCCCCGACCCGGGTGCTGGCCCAGCGCGGGGTGTACGAGCGGCTGGTCGAGAAGCTGACCGGCTATCTGGCCTTCATGAAGGTGGGGGACCCGGCGGAGAAGGGGACGGTGGTCGGACCGGTGATCTCGGCGGCCCACCGCGACCGGGTGGAGGCGTACGTGGAGCTGGGGCGCAAGGAGGGGGCCCGGGTCGTCGCGGGCGGCGAGCGTCCCGACTTCGCGAAGGGCTTCTACGTGGCCCCGACGCTCCTCGCCGACTGCACCAACGAGATGCGGGTGGTGCGGGAGGAGATCTTCGGCCCGGTCGTCGTGGTCGTCCCCTTCGACGACGAGGAGGAGGGCGTCGCGCTGGCCAACGACAGCGACTACGGCCTGATCGACTACGTCTGGTCCGGGGACGTGGCCCGGGCCTTCCGCGTGGCCGCCCGGCTGCGGGCCGGCGGGGTGGGCGTGAACACCATCGGCCGGAACATGGAGGCGCCGTTCGGCGGCTTCAAGAAGAGCGGTGTGGGGCGGGACGTGGGCTCGTACGCGCTGCACGCGTACAGCGAGCTGCAGGCGGTGGTCTGGCCGGGGTGAGAGCCGCCCGGAAAATTCCTCGGGAAAATTTGTAAACGGACATTCGGGACAGTGCTGCGGTTCCCGCATATCGGACACGCGTGGGCCGACCTACCGGTTGGTCGGCTCATGCGGGTGGTCGATCTTTCAATCATTGGCGAGTGCACCTTTCGACCCGTCCAATGCAAGGCGATGATCGATCAAGTGAGCGGACTCTGATCTTCCGGATATGGAAACCGCAGCATTTAACGTCCTGTTCATGACTCAGGTGGACGTGCGGCCGCAGGCCGGAGACACGGTAAGGGGCTCCGACGCCCCGAGCGGCGCCCCTGGTGTGCGCACCAAGGGCCTCGGCGGAAACTCCGTCGGACTCCTCGGCAGCGCCGTCATCGGCATCTCGACCGTCGCGCCCGTCTACTGCCTGACCTCCACGCTCGGCTCCACCGCCGGCGAGGTCGGCCTGCAGATGCCCGCCGTCTTCCTGGCCGGCTTCCTCCCGATGCTCCTGGTCGCCTTCGCGTACCGGGAGCTCAACAAGGTCATGCCCGACTGCGGCACCTCGTTCACCTGGACCGTGAAGGCGTTCGGGCCGAAGATCGGCTGGATGTGCGGCTGGGGCCTGGTGATCGCGACGATCATCGTGCTGTCGAACCTCGCGGGCGTCGCGACCTCCTACTTCTGGCTCCTCGCGGGCGAGATCAGCGGCAGCGACTCCCTCGCGGCCCTGGACGACAACAAGGCCGTCCACATCCTCACCTGCCTCGCGCTCATCGCCGTCGCCACCGCGATCAGCTACCGCGGCATGACGGCCACCAAGGGCCTCCAGTACACCCTCGTCGGCCTCCAGCTCGTCGTCCTCGCCGTCTTCATCGGGATGGCCCTGTCGAAGGCCGGCTCCTTCGAGACCTCGGTCGACTTCTCCTGGTCCTGGATGAACCCCTTCGCGGTGCAGTCCTTCGCGGCCTTCACCGCCGGACTCTCGCTCTCGATCTTCATGTACTGGGGCTGGGACGCCTGCATGGCGTCCAACGAGGAGACCACCGGCAGCGCGAAGACCCCCGGCCGGGCCGCGCTCATCGCGATGGTCGTCCTGGTCGGCTCCTACCTCGCCACCGGCGTCGCCGCCCAGATGGTCGTCGGCTCCGGCGACCAGGGCCTCGGCCTGGCGAACCCGGAGACCTCCGACAACGTCTTCGCCGCCCTCGCCGGCCCCGTCATGGGCCCCGGTCTCGGCATCCTGCTCTTCGTCGCCGTCCTCGCCTCGGCCGCCGCGAGCCTCCAGACGACCTTCATCCCGGTCGCCCGCACGGTCCTCGCGATGTCCACGTACGAGGCGCTGCCGAAGTCCTTCACCAAGGTCCACCCGGTCTTCAAGACCCCTGGCAAGGCCACCATCGTCGCCGGCGTCGCCACCGGCGCCTTCTACACGGTGATGACCCTCGTCAGCGAGCACGTCCTGGTCGACACCATCTACGCCCTCGGCCTGATGATCTGCTTCTACTACGCGCTGACGGCCTTCGCCTGCGTCTGGTACTTCCGCGGCGAGCTCTTCCGCTCCGCCCGCGACCTCGCCTTCAAGGGCGTCCTGCCGGCGCTCGGCGGCCTCATGCTGACCGCCGTCTTCGGCAAGACGCTCTACGACATGTGGGACCCGGCCTACGGCTCCGGCTCCGCCGTCCTCGGCGTCGGCTCGGTCTTCGTGATCGGCGTCGGCCTGCTGCTCCTCGGCGTGGTGGTCATGCTGGTCATGCAGCGCAGGAGCCCGGCGTTCTTCCGGGGCGAGGTCCTGACGAAGGAGACCCCCTCGCTGGTCGTCGCCGACTGACGGCGCGGACGCGTCCGCGTCCCCAGAAACGCGAAGGTGGCGGGCCCGTGGGGGGTCCCGCCACCTTCGTGCTCCCGCGGTGCCGCTCAGTGCCGGCCGGGCAGCAGCCGCTCCACCGCCGCGTTGGCCGGCGGCAGGTCCGGGCCGCCGGCCGGCTTCGCCTTGGGGGTCAGGACGCCGCTCAGCGGCACGACGGACGGCAGGTTCATGCCGCCGGTGTCGGCCGTGGCGGTGCCGGCGGCACCGATTGCGCCGGTCGCGGCGAGACAGGTCAGGGCTGCTGCGGTGAGGATCCTCTTCATGCCCGCACCAACGCGGACGCCCCCGGTCCGGTTACTGCCTCCGGCCGCGGCCTCCGCCTCCGCCGCCGGCTACCAGGACTGGCCGGCCGGCTGGCGGGTCGTCGCGTTGAGCCGGTTGAAGAGGTTCGTGACCCCGAGCCACGCCACGATCTGGGCGAGCTGCTGCTCGTTGTAGTGGCGCGCGGCCTCCTCCCACACCGCGTCCGGCACGGCGTCCGGACGGTCCGCCAGCCGCGTCGCGTGCTCGGCGAGGTCGAGCGCCGCCCGCTCCGCGTCGGTGAAGTACGGCGCCTCCCGCCAGGCCGCCACGGCGTGCAGCCGCTCGGCGGTCTCGCCGTCCTTCTGCGCCTTCTGCGCCCCGCCGACCACGCAGAACCCGCAGTTGTTGATCTGGCTGGCCCGCAGGTGGATCAGGTCCAGCGTGCTGGAGGGCACGTCGCTGCCGGCCTGCACGGCCTTGATCAGCTGGAAGATCGCGGGGCCGACGTCGGACAGGACGACGGCGGGGTTCGGGATGCGAGCGGTCATGGGGAGCTCCTTAGGATGCGTGCATGTACGGGGAAACGAACTGGTCGCTCCGCCCGGTCCGGACGGCTGACGTGGAGGTCATCGCCGAGCTGCGGGCGGAGGTGATGCGGGAGGACCTGGAGCGGCTCGGCCGCTACGACGAGCACCGGGTGCGGCAGCGGTTCCGGGACGGCTTCTCGCCCGAGCACACCTCGGTCGTCGAGGTGGACGGCGCCTTCGCCGGATGCGTGACCGTGCGCCCGGACGAGAGCGGCGAGGGGCTGTGCCTGGAGCACTTCTACCTGGCCCCCGGGGTCCAGGGGCGCGGCCTCGGGACGGCGGTGCTGCGCACCCTGCTGGACCGCGCCGACCGCACGGAGGAGCCCGTCGGCCTCGTGGTCCTGCAGGGCAGCGCCGCCCGCCGGCTCTACGAACGGGAGGGCTTCACCCTCGTGTCCGAGGACCCGGTCGACGTGCTGATGGTGCGGCGGCCGCGCGGCGGTGCGCCGGCTACACCGCCGCGCCCGCGGGCTGCCGGACGGTGACGTTGAGACGGTTGAAGAGGTTGGTGATCCCGACCATCAGCACGATCGAGGCGAGCTGCTTCTCGTCGTAGTGGTCGGCGGCCGCGTCCCAGACGTCGTCCGGCACCGCGTCCGTGGCGTCCGCGAGCCGGGTCGCGGCCTCGGCGAGCGCGAGGGCCGCGCGCTCCTCGTCGGAGAAGAACGGGGCCTCGCGCCAGGCGGCGACGGCGAACAGCTTCTCGTCGCTCACGCCGGCCTTCCTGGCGCTCTTCGCGCCGAAGTCGACGCAGAAGCCGCAGTTGTTGATCTGGCTGGCCCGCAGGTGCACGAGCTCCAGCGTCGACTCCTCGACGCCCCCCTGACGCGCGGCCTTCACCAGGTTCATGATCGCCGGCGCGGCGTCGGGAAGGACGTAGGCGGGGTTCGTCATGCGGGCCTTGGGCTCGTGCAGCGCCATGGTGATCGCTCCTCAGCGTCTCTCGTCTTCGCTTTCACAGCACTGACGGAGCGGACGAGGACGATGTGACAGCTCGCGCGAACTTTTTCCGAGGAAATTTCGAGACCGGCCCTGACCTGCGTCTACGCCTCCTCCGGTTCGGCGATCAGGGCCGTCGCGACGGTCCGGAAGCCCAGCCGGCCGTACAGCCGGGCCACGTCCGCGTCCGACGCCGTCAGGAACACCAGCTCCACGCCCCCGGCCCGGGCGTCCGCGACCAGGGCGGCCGTCACCGCGAGGCCGAGGCCCCGCCGCCGCGCCGCGGGCACGGTGCCGACGCCCACGACCTCGGACACCGCCCCGACGGGCTGGTGCTGGCCGGCCGAGAGGGCCCGGCCGCCTTCGAGGGCCGCCGCGAGCCGGGTCAGGCCCGCGTCGATGCGCTCCGCGATCCGCTCCGCGGTGCCCGGCTGCGGGGCCGCGCCGAAGGCCGCGAACGGGGCGGCGACGGCCGTCGCCAGCGCGGGATCGTCCGCGCCGACCATCCGCACGGCCACCCCGTCCGGCTCCGGCACCGCGACCCCGTCGCCCTCCAGGACCATCAGCGGGTGCTCGTGGACGGTGAGCCCGCTCGCCTCCACGGCCGCCCGCAGCCCCGGCGTCGTCTCCGCCACCCACTCGAACGCCTCGGGCACCCCCAGCTCGCGCTGCCGCGCCCGTACGGCCTCCACCGCCCCGACGCCCACCTCGCCCTCGTGGCCCAGGGCCGGGCGCGCGTAGTACGGCCAGCCCTGCCCCTCCTGGACGAACAGGGTCAGCGGCCCGAACTCCTCGGCGCGCGCGGAGGAACGGGGAACGGCGTCGTAGTACGTCTCGATTCGCTTCAGCACCCGGCCACGGTAGGGGGAGGCGAGGGGCGGCGCAGGCGGTTTTCGGCGCACCGGAACCACGCTCGGGCATGACCACGTCATCAAGCGCGACCGGATGACGAGGGGGAGCCGTGAGCCGTACGAGAAACGCCTGTCCGGGCTGCGACCGCGACGACCTGGTGCAGGCCGTGCCCGCCGTGTACCTCGCGGGCCGCGACGCCGTCACCCGCCGGGAGCGGAACCGCGACGGCGACCTGCGCACCGTCACGCGGACCGTGACCACCGGCCTCTCCGACGCCCTCGCGCCGGTGCCCGCGCCGCCGACGTACGGGATCGGCTGCCTCGGCGTCCTCGCGGGCGCCGTCTCCGTCGGGACCTTCCTGGGCGGGGTCCTCGCCGGCAAGTGGTTCCGCGACGACCCCGCGCACGAGCCGCCGGGGCTCGGCGGCTGGCAACTGCCGCCGCAGGACGTACCCGCCGATCCACCCGCCTACGCGTTCCTCGGCTGGATCTCCGCCCTCGCGTTCGCCGCCGCCGTCGTCGCGTTCGCCGTGGCGGCGCGCCGCCGGGCCGCCTTCACCCGCGTCACCCGCCGCCGCCACCGGGCCGAGGAGCTCTGGTCGCACGGCTGGTACTGCCACCGCTGCGGCACCGTCCACTTCGAGGACGCCCCCGGCGAGGACCGCACCCCGCTCACCCTCCAGCGCTTCCGCGAGAAGGTCTGGGAGCACGGCGGCTACGGCGACCTGGCCGCCGAGCAGCGCGCCGTGGACCCGGCCCGCTCCTGACGGTCCGTCCGTCCCGCCTCTCGGAAATCCCGGCTCCACGCCCTACCGTGCCCGTATGCGGATCTCGACCACGATCTTCCTGACCGACGAGACCATCACCCCGGTGCGGCTGGCGCGCGAGCTCGAAGAGCGCGGTTTCGCCGGGCTCTACCTTCCCGAGCACACCCACATCCCCGTCGAACGGACCACACCGTGGCCCGTCGGCGGCGAGCTGCCCCGGGAGTACGGCCGCACCCTCGACCCCTTCGTCGCCCTCGGCCAGGCCGCCGCCGTCACCGAACGGCTCGGGCTCGGCACCGGCGTCACCCTGCTCTCCCAGCACGACCCGATCGCGCTCGCCAAGCAGATCGCCACCCTCGACCACCTCTCCGGCGGCCGCCTCACCCTCGGCATCGGCTACGGCTGGAACCGGGAGGAGGCCGCCGACCACGGCGTCGAGTGGTCCACCCGCCGCACCCTCACCAGCGACCGGCTGGAGCTGATGCGCGCCCTGTGGGCCCCCGAACCCACGGCGTACACGGGCGGGACCGGCGACTCGGTGCGGGCCTCGCACGCCTGGCCCAAGCCCGTGGGCGGCGCCCCCCGGATCCTCCTCGGCGGCGCCGCCGGCCCCCGGCTCTTCGACCGGATCGCCGCGCAGACCGACGGCTGGATGCCGATCGGCGGCCGCGGCCTCGGCGAGTCCCTGCCCGTCCTGCGCGAGGTCTGGGAGCGGGCCGGACGCGACCCCAAGTCCCTGCAGCTCGTCCCGTACGCCGTCCTCCCCAGCCCCGGCAAGCTCGCGCACTACGCGGAGCTCGGCTGCGAGGAGGTCGTCCTGCAGCTCCCGCCGGGCGACGAGGCGGAGGTGCTGGGCGTCCTGGACGCCTACGCGCGGTACCTCTGAGCGCGGGCGGGGGGACCTTCCTGCGGAGACTCGAACACTCCCCGCCCCACCCGCTCGTATGCTCGGTTCATGACTGATCACCAGGGGACCCGGCCCACCGAGAACGCCATGCGACGCGCCCTCCGGCGGGCCAGGGACGGGGTCGCGCTCGACGTCGCCGAGGCGGCCGTGCTGCTGCGGGCGCGCGGCGACGACCTGACGGACCTGGTGGCGTCCGCGGGGCGGGTCCGTGACGCGGGCCTGGAGGCCGCGGGACGGCCGGGGGTCATCACCTACTCGAAGAGCGTGTTCATACCGCTCACCCGGCTCTGCCGGGACAAGTGCCACTACTGCACCTT
Organism: Streptomyces sp. NPDC051180; assembly: GCF_040689545.1. Classification (NCBI taxonomy): domain Bacteria; kingdom Bacillati; phylum Actinomycetota; class Actinomycetes; order Kitasatosporales; family Streptomycetaceae; genus Streptomyces; species Streptomyces sp. NPDC051180. Next base: position 72,235 of record NZ_JBFBBC010000015.1, on the reverse strand, counting down.
CGTGACCGTCCCCGGCAAGCTCCGCCGGGACGGCCACGGGATGTTCATGTCCCCGGACGAGGTCCTCGACATCGCGCGGCGCGGCGCCGAACTCGGCTGCAAGGAAGCGCTGATCACCCTCGGCGACAAGCCCGAGGACCGCTGGCCCGAGGCCCGCGAGTGGCTCGACGCGCACGGGTACGACGACACCATCGCGTACGTCCGGGCGATGGCGATCCGGATCCTGGAGGAGACCGGGCTGCTGCCGCACCTCAACCCCGGCGTGCTCTCCTGGACCGACTTCCAGCGCCTCAAGCCGGTCGCGCCGTCCATGGGGATGATGCTGGAGACGACCGCGACCCGCCTGTGGTCGGAGCCCGGCGGCCCCCACTACGGGTCCCCCGACAAGGAGCCGGCGGTGCGGCTGCGGGTCCTGGAGGACGCCGGCCGCTCCTCCGTCCCCTTCACCTCGGGGCTGCTGCTCGGCATCGGCGAGACCCTGGAGGAGCGGGCCGAGTCCCTGTTCGCCCTCCGGAGGGTGGCGCGGGCGTACCACTCGGTGCAGGAGCTGATCATCCAGAACTTCCGTGCCAAGCCGGACACGGCCATGCGCGGGATGCCGGACGCCGAGCTCGACGACCTGGTCGCCACCGTCGCCGTCGCCCGGCTCATCATGGGCCCCTCCGCCTGCCTCCAGGCACCGCCCAACCTGGTCGACTCCGAGTACGAGCGGCTGATCGCCGCCGGCATCGACGACTGGGGCGGCGTCTCGCCGCTCACCATCGACCACGTCAACCCCGAGCGCCCCTGGCCCCGGATCGAGGAGCTGGCCGCCCGCTCCGCCGCCGCCGGCTTCGAGCTGCGCGAACGGCTCTGCGTCTACCCCGAGTTCGTCACCCGCGGCGAACCCTGGCTCGACCCCCGGCTCCTCCCGCACGTGCGGGCCCTCGCCGACCCCGAGACCGGCCTCGCCAACCCCGACGCGCCCGTGCGCGGCCTGCCCTGGCAGGAGCCCGACGAGGCGTTCACCGCCGCCGGCCGCACCGATCTCCACCGCACCATCGACACCACGGGCCGCACGCACGACCGCCGCGACGACTTCGACGAGGTCTACGGGGACTGGGAGTCGCTGCGCGAGGCCGCCGCGCCCGGCATGATCCCGGAGAGGGTCGACGCCGACGTCCGCGAGGCGCTCTCCGTCGCCGCCGACGACCCGACGCGGCTCACCGACGCGCAGGCGCTCGCCCTGCTGCACGCGGACGGGCCCGCGCTCGACGCGCTCACCCGGATCGCCGACGACGTCCGCAGGGCGGCCGTCGGCGACGAGGTGACGTACATCGTCACCCGGAACATCAACTTCACCAACGTCTGCTACACCGGCTGCCGCTTCTGCGCCTTCGCCCAGCGGCGCACCGACGCCGACGCGTACACCCTCTCCCTCGACCAGGTCGCCGACCGCGCCGAGCAGGCGTGGGACGTCGGCGCCGTCGAGGTCTGCATGCAGGGCGGCATCCACCCCGACCTGCCGGGCACCGCCTACTTCGACATCGCCCGGGCGGTGAAGAAGCGCGTCCCCGACATGCACGTGCACGCCTTCTCCCCGATGGAGGTCGTCAACGGCGCCACCCGCACCGGTCTGTCCATCCGCGAGTGGCTCACCGCCGCCAAGGAGGCCGGACTCGACTCGATCCCGGGCACGGCCGCCGAGATCCTCGACGACGAGGTCCGCTGGGTCCTCACCAAGGGCAAGCTGCCCACGGCCACCTGGATCGAGGTCGTCACCACCGCCCACGAGCTGGGCATCCGGTCCTCCTCGACCATGATGTACGGGCACGTGGACCAGCCCCGGCACTGGCTCGGCCACTTCCGCACCCTCTCCCGCATCCAGCAGGAGACGGGCGGCTTCACCGAGTTCGTGACGCTCCCCTTCATCCACACGAACGCGCCGGTCTACCTGGCCGGCATCGCCCGCCCGGGCCCGACCGCACGCGACAACCGCGCGGTCATCGCGATGGCCCGCCTCCTGCTCCACCCGCACATCCCGAACATCCAGACCAGCTGGGTGAAGCTCGGCACCGAGGGCGCCGCCGAGATGCTCCGCTCGGGCGCCAACGACCTCGGCGGCACCCTCATGGAGGAGACGATCTCCCGCATGGCCGGGTCGAGTTACGGCTCCTACCGCTCGATCCGCGATCTGGAGGCGATCGCGGAGGCGGCAGGCCGCCCGGCCCGGCCCCGTACGACGCTCTACGGCGAGGTCCCCGAGGAGCGCCGGCGCACGGCGATCGCCTCCGACGGCCACCTGCCCGAGCTCCTGCCGCTGGTGCAGGAGTAGCGAGCCGGGGGAGGAGCGAGCCCGGGGAGGAGCGGAGCCGGGGGAGGAGTGAGCCCGGGGAGGAGCGGAGCCGGGGGAGGAGTGAGCCCGGGGAGGAGCGGGACTCAGCCGACGAGCAGGTCCCGCTTCAGCTCCCGCAGCTCCCGGCCGTCGATGCCGAGACCCTCGCGGAGGTAGGCGGGGAAGGAGCCGTACTCCTCCTCGACCTCGTCGAAGCTCGCGTTCAGGTACCCGGGCCGCACGTCGAGGAGCGGCTTGTAGACGGCGGCCTGCCCGGCCGGCAGGTGGGAGAGGACGGCCTCGTTGGCGGCGGCCCGGTAGGTGTTGCTGGCGAGGTAGTCGGCCATGACCGTCTCCTCGGGGACGCCGAGGGCGGTCAGCAGGGCCGCGTTCGACCAGCCGGTGCGGTCCTTGCCCGCGGTGCAGTGGAAGAGGACACCGCGCCGGCCGTCGTCGCCGATGCCGTCGAGGACCGTGGTGTACGCGGCCCTCGCGGTGCCGCCGCTCACCATGAACCGGTTGCCGGCGACCATCATCGCCTCGGCCTCGGCGGGGGTCCTCGGCATCGCCGTGAAGGTGCCGGAGCCGGCGAGGACGTCGGCGACGACGCGGGTCGCGCCGGCCGGGACGCGGTCCGGGGCCGAGCTCCGCTCGGACTCCGTGCGCAGGTCGAAGACGGTCCGGACACCGAGCCGCCGCAGCGTGGCCAGGTCCGCGTCGGTGAGCCGGTCCAGGGAGTCGGAGCGGTAGACCTCGCCCATCCGCACCCACCGGCCGTCGCCGGTGCGGTAGCCGCCCGCGTCGCGGACGTTGACGGCGCCCTGGAGCCGCACCAGCCGGTCGGCGAGGTGCAGCGGGGTGCCCCGGTCGGGGACGAGGTCGAACCAGCGCCGGTCGGCGTCGGCCAGACCGGAGACCGTGACCGAGCCGGTGGCGCCGCCGCGCGCGACCGTCCGGCCGTCGGTGCGGATCGTGACGCCGCGGGTGCCGGGCGCCGACCAGGTGACGGTGAACGTGCCGCCGGCGTTCTCGGTGACGGTCGCGGCGGTGAAGGGGATCCGGTGCCGGGTGTGCGGGTGCGCGGAGGCGGCGGGGGCGGTGAGTCCGAGGAGCAGCGCGGCGGCGACGGCCGCGGTCGAGACGGTCCTGACTCGTGTCACGGGGTTCATGCGGCAGATGGTTCGAGCCGCGCTCGAACCTCGGGTGAACTGCGGTCAAAACCGGTCTGAAGGGAGTCGGATCACATAACGTTCCGCCCCCTGGCCGGGCGTACCCGGTCGATTACAGTGCGGCGAAGGAACCGTCAGCGAACCGCCGACCGGGGGAGGGCACGTCGTGGCCACGACAGCCGCAGCCGTGTGGGGCCGTGCCGAGCAGCAGGACTTCCGGGCGCGGGTGCGGGGCTGTCTGCTGGGCGGGGCACTCGGCGACGCGCTGGGAGCCGGGGCGGACGGACGGTCGCTGGAGGAGCTGCGCGCGGCCCACGGACCTGACGGACTCGGCGAACCGGTCCCCGCGTTCGGCCGCCGGGGGGCCGTCACCGCCGCCACCCAGATGACCCTCTTCACCGTGGACGGCCTCATCCGCGCCCAGGTCCGCCGCGACACCGGCGCCTGGCACCCGCCCACCGACGTCCACCGGGCCCATCTGCGGTGGGCCGCCACCCAGCGCGACTGGGGCCCCGACGAGCGCCGGAAGGACAACGGCTGGCTCGCGTGCGAGGAATGGCTCTACACCCGACGCAACCCGCCCCGGTCCTGCCTCACCGGCTTCGGCGACGAGCGCCTCGGCACGCTCGGCAGCCCCAAGAACCCCGAGGCCGCCGACTCCGGCGCCCTCGTCCGCTCGGCCCCCTTCGGCCTGCTCGTCGGCTGGGAGCCGCAGCTCGTCTGCCAGCTCGCCGTCGAGTGCGCCGCCCAGACGCACGGGGCCCCCGCGGCCGGCCTGGCGGCGGGCGCCTTCGCCGTCGTCGTCCACGGCCTCGCCCGCGGCGGCTCCGTCGAGACGGCGGTCGCCCGCGCCCTGGAGCAGCTCGCCGCCCGCTCGGGCCACGAGCCCGTCACCGAGGCCCTCGGCCGCGCCCTCGCGGCCGTTCGGGAGGGCGCCCCGGACGCGGACCGGGTCACCGCGCTCGGGGCCGCCGAGGACCGGGCCGAGGGGCAGCTGGCGGCGGCCGTCTACTGCGCTCTGGTCGGCGAGGACGTACGCCACGGGCTGCGGCTCGCGGTGAACCACGACGGGCCCTCCGCGGCGACCGGCGCGCTCACCGGCGCGCTGCTCGGCACCCTGCACGGCGAGACGGCCCTCCCGCCGGCCTGGCTGGCCGAGCTGGAGGGCCGTGCGACGGTCCTGGAACTGGCCGACGACTTCTCGATGGAGATGACGCAGGGCGCCGCCCTCCACTCCGCCGCCGACGCCTCCCCGGGCTGGCTGGCGCGCTACCCCAGGGGCTGATCGGTCCGCGCGCCGGCCTGTGCGGGCACGGCGCCGTCCCCGTCCGACCCGATCCGGTCCAGCAGGGCGTCCCGCTCTGGGGTGTCCTCCGGCTTCACCAGGCCGATCAGGACGTACAGCACGAGCGAGGTCGCCAGCGGGGAGACGATCTGGATCTGGAGCTCGACGCCGTCCAGGCCGTAGTTGGTGAGCCAGAAGACGAAGAGCCCGGCCGCCCAGGAGACGAGGGCCGCCGTGGGGCCCGACTTCCGGAAGGTCCGCAGCAGACCGAGCATGAAGGGGATGGCGATCGGTCCCATCAGACCGGCCACCCACTTGATGACGACGGTGATGATGTCCTTGAAGGTGGGGGAGTTGACCTGGGTGGCGACCGCCATCGACAGCCCGAGGAACGCGATCGTCGACCAGCGCGCGGCCAGCAGCCCGGCCCGCTGTCCCCAGCCGCGCGCCGCCTTGCTGAGGACGGGGGCGATGTCCCGGGTGAAGACGGCCGCGATCGCGTTGGCGTCGGAGGAGCACATGGCCATGGTGTGCGAGAAGAAGCCGACGACGACCAGGCCGAGGAGGCCGTGCGGCAGCAGCTGCTCGGTCATCAGGGCGTAGGCGTCGGAGCCGTCGGGCTTCTTCGGGTCGACGAGCAGCGGCGCGCACCACATGGGGAAGAAGAGGACGAGCGGCCAGACGAACCAGAGCACCGCGGAGAGTCGGCCGGACCGGGTGGCCTCGCGGGCGGACGGGGTGGCCATGTAGCGCTGGGCCTGGTTCCACATGCCGCCGCTGTACTCGAAGGTCTTGATGAAGAGGTAGGCGAGGAGGAACGTCAGCGTGTACGGGCCTGCCGTCGGCGCGGTGTGCCCCTGGAGCTCCGGGCGGTCCCACACCGTCCACAGCGCGCTGACCCCGCCCAGCTTGCCCAGGACGGCCACGAGCATCGCGACGCCGGCGAGGAGCTGGATGACGAACTGGCCGAGTTCGGTGAGGGCGTCGGCCCACAGCCCGCCGACGGTGCAGTACACGCCGGTGACGACGCCGGTGATGAGGATGCCCTGGTTGAGGGAGATGCCGGTGAAGACGGAGAGCAGGGTGGCGATGGCGGCCCACTTGGCGCCGACGTCGACGATCTTCAGCAGGACGCCGGACCAGGCCAGTGCCTGCTGGGTCGGGAGGTCGTAGCGGTCCTTGAGGTACTCCAGCGGGGAGGCGACGCTCAGCCGGGAGCGCAGCCTGTTGAGCCGGGGCGCGAAGAGATGGGCGCCGATCGCGATGCCGATCGCGATGGGGAAGGACCAGGTGACGTAGGAGGTGACGCCGTAGGTGTAGGCGATGCCCGCGTACCCGGTGAACATCACGGCGCTGTAGCCCGACATGTGGTGGGAGATGCCGGAGAGCCACCAGGGCATCCGGCCGCCCGCGGTGAAGAAGTCGGCGACCGTGTCCACGCGCTGGTGCGACCAGACGCCGATCGCGACCATCACGCCGAAGTAGCCGATGAGCACGGCCCAGTCGAGACTGTTCACTGCGCCCCCTCCATGAGATCCGGTCCGTCATGTGAACGCGGTTCATCGTGTGGGGAGTTGTGAGGCAGGGACAATCCGAGAGCAGGTCAAGGGCAGGTAAAATCGTTCTGCTCACTGATCCCTGTTCAAGGATGTGAATCCCCTTGTGAGGCTCAGCGCATCAGCTCCCCCGCGTTGACCAGCAGCGACTGGCCCGTGATCGCGCGCGCCCGGTCCGAGGCGAGGAACGCCGCCGCCTCCGCCACGTCCCCGTCCGTCGCCAGCTCCGGCAGCGCCATCCGCTCGGTGAGCCGGCCGAGGACCTCCTCCTCCGTGACCCCCTCGGTGTGCGCCGCGAACCGCACGTACGCCTCCACCGGCGGCCCCCACATCCACCCCGGCAGCACGGTGTTGACCCTGATCCGGTGCGGCCCCAGCTCGTGCGCCAGCGAGTACATCGCCGAGGTCAGCGCCCCCTTGGAGGCCGCGTACGCCGCCTGCCGGACCTGGGTGGGCGCCGCCACCGCCGACTGCGTCCCGATCAGGACCACCGACCCGCCGCCCGCCTTCAGCGCGGGCAGGCACGCCCGGGTCATCCGCAGCGTGCCGAGCAGATTGACGTCGAGCACCCCCTGCCAGGTGGCGAAGTCCGCGTCCTCCAGGCCCCCGAAGTAGGAGTCCCAGGCCGCGACGTGGACGACCGCGTCGATCCCGCCGAAGCGCTCGACGGCCAGCGCCGCCAGTGCCCCGCACTGCTCCTCGTCGGTGATGTCCGTCGCCCGGTACGCCGTGCGGCGCCCGTCCGGGTCGATGTCCGCGGCCGACTTGGCCAGATTGGCCTCGGTGCGCGCGCCCAGCACCGCGTTCCCGCCGTCCCGCACCACCGTCTCGGCGACCCGGTGGCCGAGCCCGGCGCCGACCCCCGACACCACGACCGTCTTCCCCTGGAGCAGCATCCGGACCCTCCTCGACCCTGGCCAAGTATCTGACGGTCCGTCAGAGTAGGTGCCCGCCACCTACTTGGGAAGGGGTACGGAAGTGAGCGAGGAGACCCGCAGCGAGACGTACGCGGAACTGGCGTCCGTCGGACCGTACGGCGTCCGGCCCGGCCACGCGCTGATCACCATGGTCGAACCGCATCCGGGCCAGGAGTACGCCTACAACCGCTGGTACGAGGACGACCACTACTACGCCGGCGCCATGGCCATGCCCTGGATGTACGCAGGCCGCCGATGGGTCGCCACCCGCGACCTCCAGGAACTGCGCAGCCCCGAGAAGTCCGCGGTCGCCCAGCCCGTCACCGCCGGCTGCTACCTCTCCACCTACTGGATCACCGACGGCCGCTACGACGACCACATGAAGTGGACCGTCGGCATCAACAAGCGGCTCAACCACGACGGGCGCGTCCACCAGGCCCGCACCCACGTCTTCACGTCCTTCCAGGACCACGCGGCGACGGTCTACCGCGACGGCGCCGCCGGCCCCCGCGACTTCCACGCCCTGGACCACCCCTACGCGGGGCTGATCCTCCAGGTCCTCGACACCGACGGCCCCGAGGCCCGCGCCGCCCTCCTCGACCGCCTCCGCACCCGCGAACTCCCCCGCCGGCTCGCCGGCTCACCCGCGGCCATGGTCACCCTCTTCCGCCCGACCCCCCTGCCCGGCGACCGCATGACCTACGTCAAGCAGGTCGAAGGCGTCGACACCCGCCTCACCCTGCTCTGGTTCCTCGAACAGGACCCCCGCACCTGCTGGCCCGACCACTTCGCCGACCTCGCCACCCTCGGCGGCGACACCGCCCGCGTCGAGCTCGTCGCCCCCTTCATCCCCACCGTCCCCGGCACCGACCGCTACGTCGACGAACTCCGCTGAACCCGAAGGGCCCGGAAAAACGGCCGAGCCCCCTCGGCCAGGACGGCGGACCGGACGAGAGGGCTCTTCATGCACTGCCGATGACGGCTCGCGCGCATCGGGGGCTCAGAGCGCCCCGGCGCTCACCTCGCCGACGAACGCGTTCCACGATCCCGGACCGAAGTTGATGGACGGGCCCTCCGGGGCCTTGGAGTCCCGCACCGCGATCGCGGCCACGACCGGGGACTTCACTTCGACGCAGGCGCCGTTCCCGCCCGAGTAGGAGGACTTGGTCCACGTGTCCGTCGCACCCTGGATGATCGCCATGCTCAACTCCGGTTTCTGCCAGTGAGTGTCGCGCCGACGTTCTCGCCGACGTGATCGACGCTACTCGCCGGTCCCGTCCGACGGGACCGGCGTTCACACGACCGGGTGGCATATTCCAGCTGCTCTTCCGTGGGAGCGATCACGGGGTGTACGGTGCCTGCCCCGGTCGCTCCGAACTCAGCCCTGTGCGTGCTTCTTGGCCATCTTCGCGATGAACTCACGCGTCTGGTCCACGTTCAGCGCCTGCGCCCTGAGGTGCTCGTACATGACGCTGTACTTGCTCACGTCGGGCGCCTTCTCCAGGTACAGGTCGCTCGTCACGCCCTCGATGTAGACGACGCTGGAGTCCGAGGTGTCGGGGAACTCCAGGATCGAGTACTGCCCGCTGATCCCCGGGTGCGCGCCCATCTCGAACGGGATCACCTGCACGGTGACGTGGGGCAGGTGCGACTGCTCGATCAGGTGCTCCAGCTGCTGCACCATCAGCTGCCGGCTCCCGACGATCCGGTGCAGCGCGCCCTCGTCGATCACCGCCCACAGCCGCAGCGGCCGCTCCTCGTCCCGGATCCGCTCCTGGCGGCGGGTGCGGACCGTGACCCGCTTCTCGATGTCCGCCGGGGCCGACTCGGGCAGCGCGCCGGAGATCACCGCCTCCGCGTACGCGTGCGTCTGGAGCAGTCCGGGGATGATCTGCGGCTCGTACATCCGCAGGCTCTCCGCGTCCGTCTCCAGCCCGATGTAGACGCTGTACGGGATGTCGCCGAAGGCGTGCCACCAGCCCTGCTGGCGGGAGTCCTTGGCCATCTGCATGAGGGAGTCGACCATGCGCTCGTCCTCGACCTCGTACACCCCGCACAGGTCGCGCACGTCGCGCTGGCTGATGGAGCGGCGGCCGTTCTCCAGCCGACTGATCTTGGACTGGGAGACGAGGAGGCGCTCGGCGACCTGCTCGGCCGTCATGTTCTTCGCCTCGCGGAGCTTGCGCAGCTCCTGGCCCAATCGGCGTCGCCTGACGGTGGGGTTGACGTTGGACGCCACGGAAACTGCACCTCCGGCTGGGGTCTGCTGCGTAGCTGTGCGTATCTGACGCTTGGCAGACTGCCACCTGGGCGGGGTGTGCGCCGGTAAAACCCGACAACGCACATGTGCGGGGCGGTCGTCCAGACCGCCCCGCACAGCTGTGCGGCTCCCGGTGGGGTTCCTGGTGCTTCTCGTGCGGTGGTGTCAGTGCACCGCCGCGCGGGCCATGCTGCCCCGCGGCTGCGCCGGCACACCCGCGGCCGGAGCGCGGCGCGGTTGCGCCGCGGCACCGTTCTGGACGTCCATCACGGCATGCGCCACGAGGCCGCCCATCGGGTCGTGCCGGATCAGGTCGCGCAGCCGGGACCGCGACGACCTGCCTTCGTTGCCGGGGTAGAGGTGCTTGCCGAGACCGACCGCGTGGGCCAGCGCGGCAAGCGCCGCGGTCCGCGGGTCCGGCGGTACGCCGGTGCGGATCGCACTGTCCAGCCGGGAACGGATCTCCCGACTGATCGCCGTGTCCGTCGCCTGGTAGCGAGTCGTCGGCAACACCCCGCACATCTGGCCCTCCACGGCATGCACCATGCCGCATCGCTCCAGATGCGAGAGATACGTCTGACGGAGCCCCAGTCGGGGTCCGCCGATCCAGTGGACGGCCCGAACCGGGCTGCCGCGCCTGCGCAACAGCTCCAGTGCGGAGTCCAAGGTCGGATCTCCGGTCGGCCGTGGCATCACCACGGCGATACGATCCCCGTCAGGGGCTATCCGGCCTGCCAGTGCCAGCTCCACTAGCTGTGCACCGGCCAGACCGAGGTCGAGCGACTGCGGCTGCGCTGTGGTACCCGTGGTCGGGTCCAGAGCGAGCAGCAGAAGCTCCTCCGGAATGGTTCTGCGGCTCCTGCCCATCCATGCCTCCCCGCGTGGATGAATGACAGGGTGACCCCTCTCACATTCATCTGTCGAGAGTGCCTGGGTGGTTCATCCGGGAACCAGTAGGTATGTCGTTCTCGTCTAGCACGGGAGCCAAGGGGTTCACACAGGACACTGGTAGACGGTTCGGACGTACGTATGACGCATGGAGGAGGCACGGTGGCGGGCGAGTCCCCCGACAGGGCGGAGCAGCAGGGGTCGTCGCAGGAGACGGTGGCCCCGGGTGGCGGCCGGGATCCGCGGCTCTCGGTCCTCCGCGAGTCAGAGCCCCCGTCGTCGGCGCCCGCCCCGCGGGTCGAGGTCGACCAGCCGACCGCCGTCTTCAAGAACCTCGCCCCCCGCACACCGGACGACGACGCCCCGAAGCCGGCGGCGGACGACGCGCCGGAGCCGGCCGTCGAGGACGCTGCGGACGTTGCGGACGCGGCGGGCACCCCCGCTTCGGAGGGGTCGGACTCCCCGGACGCGGCCGCCGACCCCGAGCCGGAGAGCGCGCGCCTCAAGGCCGCCGTGGCGGCCTGGGTCGCGACCGCGGACGCGCCGCGGGGCGACGGCGGGACCGGAGAGGGAGAGCAGGCCGACGAGGCCGACGAGGCTCCTGGGGCGGCTGAGGCCGCCGCGGACGCCCCCGAGAGCGCCGAGGACGCGTCCGGGGCGCCCCAGGGCGCTCCTGAGGCCGCCGTGGCCGCGTCCGGAGCCGCCGAGGCGTCCCTCGACGCGACCGGGCCCTCCGCGGACGCGCCCGCCTCCGTGGACGCCCCCGAGGGCGACGAACCGGACGCCGGGCCCGAGGACGACGAGGACGAGACCGAGCCCGAGTCCGACGAGGAGGCCGGCGACGAGGGCGAGCCCGACGACGAGGCCGAGCCCGAAGCGGACGACGAGGGCGACGAGGAGCCGGTCGAGGACAGGGCTGCCGCCGAGACCCCGGCCGGGGACGGGGCTCCCGCCGGCGGCAAGGCCGCCGCCGCGTCCTGGTTCGCCGCGCGCAAGCCGTCCGCCGACGCCGGTGTCGAGACCGACGCGAAGCCCGCCGCCGACGCGAAGGCGGCGGACGAGCCCGCCGACGCCGAACCCGATGCCGAATCCGACGCCGAGTCCGGCGACGGGTCCGGTGACGACACCCCCGTCGACCAGCCGACGGCCATGTTCAAGATGATCCGGCCGCCCGTCGTGGACCAGCCGACCACCGCGCTGAAGCTGCCGGCCTCCCTGACCGGGAACCCCGACAGCGAGCGCACCAGCACGTTCCTGCCGCTGCGCCCCGACATCCCCGCCGAGCGCACGTCGCAGGAGGCCACTGCGGCGCCCGCGGCCCCCAAGGCCCCCGCGACGCCGTCGGCCCCCGCGGCCCCCAAGGCCCCCGCGACGCCGTCGGCCCCCAAGGAGCCCGAGCGGAAGGCGGCCCCCGTGCCGCCGCCGGCCGCGGTCGCCGAGCCGGAGCGGACCCGGCAGCAGCCGCTGCCGCCGCTGCCCCCGCTGGACCTGCTCGCCGAGCTGACCAACACGCCGCCCCCGCCGCCGAACGCGCTGCGGACGACGGTGCGACGGCTGCGGATCTGGACCCCGCTGGTCCTGCTCCTCCTGATCGTCTTTGCGATCGTGCAGATGGTCCGCCCGCTGCCGGCGCCCGTCCTGACGCTCTCCGCCGCCCCCACCTACTCCTTCGCGGGCGGCCCGCTGAACATGCCGTGGCCGAACGAGGGCCAGGGCGCCGTCGAGGTCGAGGGCGTCGGCTCCATGGGTCTGTACGGACCGCAGAAGCCGGCCCCGATCGCGAGCGTCACCAAGACGATGACGGCGTACGTGATCCTCCGCGACCACCCGATCAAGGGGAAGGCGGGCGGTCCCGAGATCACGGTCGACAAGAAGGCCGCCGACCAGGCGAAGGCCGCGCACGAGTCGACCGCGCACGTCCAGGAGGGCCAGACCTACACGGAGAGGGAGCTCCTCGAGCTCCTCATGATCCCCTCCGCGAACAACGTGGCCCGGCTGCTCGCCCGCTGGGACGCCGGCTCGGAGGCCGCGTTCGTCGTCAAGATGAACGCCGCCGCCAAGGAGCTGGGCATGACCCAGTCCACGTACACCGACCCGTCCGGTCTCCTCGACAGCACCGTCTCGACCCCGCAGGACCAGCTGAAGCTGGCGAAGGCGGTCATGCAGTACGACGTGTTCCGCGAGATCGTGAACATGCCGAACGTGACGGTCGACGGCATCCCCGGCCGCATCGAGAACAACAACAACATCCTGCTGGAGCCGGGCGTCAGCGGCATCAAGACCGGTTCGTCCACCCCGGCCGGCGGCAACCTGCTCTGGTCGGCGAACACCGTGGTGGACGGCCAGAACCGCCGCATCCTCGGCATCGTCATGGGGGCGAAGGACGCCGAGCAGCTGAACGACAAGCTGCAGCTCGCCATCGACAACAGCCTCAAGCTGATCCAGCAGGCCCAGAAGGACGTCACCTCCGCCGCCGTCGTCAAGAAGGGCCAGGTCCTCGGCTACGTCGACGACGGCCTCGGCGGCCGCACCCCGGTCGTGGCCACCAAGGAGCTCAAGGCGATCGGCTGGCCGGGGCTCAAGGTGAAGCTGGAGCTCACCGACGGCGGCAAGGCCCTCCCGCACTCCGCCAAGGCGGGCGACATCGTCGGCCAGGTGTCCATCGGCACAGGCGCCGGCAAGGTCAGCTCCCCGGTCGCCCTCCAGGGCGACCTGGTGGAGCCCGGCTTCGACAAGAAGCTCACCCGGGTGGGCTGACCGGCCCGGGCCGAGTGGTCGCACCCCACTCGGCCGGGCCGGGCGGCGACCCCGGCCGGCCGGGCGCCCCGGAATCCCGGGGCGCCCGGCTGTTAGCGTTTCCGGGGGACGAGAAGCACGCGCGATCCACGCGAGAAGCGAGACGGGCAGCACGGGAAAGGGCCGCAGTGACCACCGCCGAGCCGAGACGCGCCGACCGCGCGGACTCCGACCCCGACGCCTACCGTGGGACGCGTGACACCCGCGACGCCCGTGACGCCGTCGGCGGCCCGGGCCCTGATACCGGGCTCTCTTCGCTCTCGCGAATAGTGCTTCCGACTCAGCGTCCCGCCCCCGCGCCCGCACCGGCCTCGCCCGCGCCTCCGCCGCGGCGCAAGCGCCGCTACACCGTCATGGCGGCCACCGGGCTCGCCGCCCTCACCCACGTCCTGTGGTTCTTCTTCTTCGCGAACAGCGGCGGGGACCTCGCCGCGCAGGACGCCTGGGCCGAGTTCGTCGGCCGGCACCCGGACTCCGCGTACAACCTGGCCTGGTACGGCGGGATGCACCCCGTCTCGTACAGCGTCGTCTCGCCCTATCTGATGTCGCTGCTCGGCGTCCGCAGCACCATGATGGTCGCCGGCACCCTGTCGGCCCTGCTCACCTCGCTCATCCTGGTGCGGGTCCCGGCCGTCCGGAACCCGCTGGCCTGCTCGATCGCGGCCGTCTTCGCGTTCCTCTGCAACGCCCTGTCGGGCCGGGTCACCTTCGGCCTCGGCATGATGTTCGCGCTCGGCGCGGTCGCCGCCGTCTTCTGCTGGCCGCACCGCTGGCGCCGCAAGCGCTGGGCCAAGGCCGTGGTCGCCGCCCCGCTCGCCGGACTCGCCACCGCGTGCAGCCCGGTCGCCGGACTCTTCCTGGGCATCGCGGCGGCGGCGCTCTTCCTCAACAAGCGGCGCCCCGGCGCGTACGCCCTCGGCCTGGCCCCGGTCGCCGTGGTCGCGCTCTCCTCCTGGCTCTTCCCCTTCTCGGGCACCCAGCCGATGGCCTTCGGGTCGACCGCCCTGCCGCTCGCCTTCGGCGTCCTGGTCTTCCTGCTCGTCCCGTCGGACTGGCGCACGGTCCGCACCGCCGCCGCCGTCTACACCGTCGGCACGCTGCTCACCTGGCTGATCGACTCGCAGATCGGCTCGAACATCTCCCGGCTGCCGATGCTGTTCGCCGGGGTCGCGCTGCTCGCCGCCCTGCCGTACACGGCGCCGCGCTCGCGCCGCTGGTACGCCCTGCTGCTCGCCTTCGCCGGGCTGAACTTCTGGATCGGCTTCAAGGGCGTCGACGACGTCATCCGCACCGCCCCGGACGCCTCCTGGGCGCGCGAGCTGGCCCCGCTGGTCAACCAGCTCCAGGTGCGCGACGCCCGCAAGGCGCGGGTCGAGGTCGTGCCGGCCTCCAGCCACCGCGAGTCCTCCGCCCTCAGCCCGTACATCAACCTGGCGCGCGGCTGGAACCGCCAGGCCGACATGGAGCGCAACCCGCTCTTCTACGACGACACCCTCGACGCCGTGAACTACCAGGACTGGCTCGACCGCTGGGCCGTCCACTACGTCGTCCTGCCCACCGGCGCCCCCGACTCGGGCGCCGAGCGCGAGGCGGAGCTCGTCGAGGACGGCCTGCCCTACCTGAAGCAGGTCTGGTCCGACGCGAACTGGCGCCTCTTCGAGGTCGAGGACCCGACGCCGCTGGCCGACCCGCCCGCCCAGGTCCTCAGCGCGGAGGAGAACGAGGTCGTCATCCGCGTCGAGAGCCCCGGCCGGGTCCTCATCCGGGTGCCGTACTCGCCCTGGCTCGCCCTCGTCGACGAGGACGGCGGCAAGATCGAGGCGCCCCAGGAGACCGAGGCGTCCAAGCTGGCCCGCGAGGAGTCCGACACCGAGATCCCCAAGGTCTTCGCCAACGAGAAGGGCTGCCTCTTCAAGGCGGAGGCGGACACCGAGGGCGACGAATGGACGACGCTCGTCGCCCCCGAGGCGGGCGTCTACCGCCTCGCCGCCCCGTACAAGCTCTCCCGCGGCACGGCCTGCCCGGAGGAGCTGCGCTGAGCCGGTGCGCCCGCCCGCCCGCGCGGGCGGGTCACGGCGTGCGGTAGCCGGCCAGCATCCGCCGCATGCCGAAGGCGTGGCCGCCGCTGCCGATGACGAGGGCCCGGTAGATCCGCCCCGCCACCCCGGGGAACTCCGCCCGGGTCTCGGCGGCCAGCCGCGTACGGCCGTCCTCCAGGGGCCGCAGCCGGAAGACCAGGCTGTACGTCGAGAAGCGGTGGGCGCCCGCGAGCGCCAGCTCCCGCCCCGGGACGGCCGCGACCACCCGGAAGCCGGGATACGCCGATCCCTCCGCGAGCGGCCGCGGACCGGCCGCCTCCCGCGGATCGCCGCCCACCAGCCGGACGTACCGCGCCCCGCCGGCGCCGGACAGCGAGCGGTCCAGCCGTGTGACGAGCCGGTGCCACAGCTCCTCGGCCCCGGCCTCCACCGTCACGGTGTGCTCGTCCACGAACGGCAGCGAACCCGCCGCACCTGTCGTCATCGCCGTTCCCCCCGGTCGTACGTGATCACGATCCGATGCTAGAGCGTGTCCTGACGATCGGACCGGGCCCGGGGCCCTCCCTCCGATCGGGCCGCGCCACCGCCGGGTCCACCGAGTCGCGAACGCGGACATTCCGGACGAGGATGGCGAATCGTGGACCTCGGTGCCCCCACGGCGCCCCCCGGGAGGTGGACAGGGATGTCCGAGCTCATCGTCATCGGCTACGACGACCTCGACCGGGCCGAGCAGGCGTTCGGCACGGTGCAGGAGCTCCAGCGCGACCAGGTCGTGCGCCTGAACGGACTCGCGGTCGTCTCCGTCGACACCGAGGGCCGCACCCACGTCGACACGTCCAGCCGCGTCGTCGGCGCCACCGCCGCCACCGGCGCCCTGTGGGGAGCGATCTTCGGGATCCTCTTCCTGCTGCCGGGCGTCGGCCTCCTCACCGGCGCGGCCCTCGGCGGCCTGGTCGGCAGGCTCGCCAAGTCCGGGGTCGACGACCGGTTCCGCGAACAGGTCGGCGAACTCCTCAGGCCGGGCTCCGCGGCCGTCGTCCTCATGGCCTCGAAGATCACCGAGGACAAGTTCACCGCCGCCCTGCAGCGGCACGGCGGCACGCTCCTCAAGACCTCGCTCAGCGACCAGGACGAGAAGGAGCTCGCCGAACAGCTCACCGGACCCCCGTAGCCGTGCCCCCGGCACCCGTAGCCCCCGGCACACGTCCAGGCGGCCCCGGCACCCGCGTCCCGGCGGCCCCGTGGGCCCTCCGGTGCCGGATCCGGCGGCTCCCCCAGACCACCCGGCGGCCCCCCGGACCCCCCGGCCCCCGGCAGCCCTCACGCGAAAGGCCCCCCATGCACCCCGCGCTCAGCACCGACGTGCTCGCCGACCTGCGACGGCCCCGGCCCTACCCCGCCCTGTCGCTCGTGATGCCGACCCACCGCCGCGAGCCGGACAACACCCAGGACCCCGTCCGGCTGCGCAACCTGCTGGCCCGGGCGGAGAAGGCCCTCCAGGAGGACCCCGCCGTCACCCGGGAGCGGCGCGCGGACGTCCTGGGCGAGCTGCGGCGGGCCGCCGCCGACGTCGACCTCGCCCACGCCGAGGAGGGCCTCGTCATCCATGTGGCCCCCGGCGAGCACCACGTGTGGTCGCTGGCCCGGAGCGTTCCCGAACGCGTCGTCGTCGCCGACACCTTCCTCACCCGCAACCTCGTCGCCGCCGAGGCCGCCGAACGGCCCTACTGGGCCCTGGCCCTGGCAGCCGACCGGATCTCGCTGTGGAGCGGCGGACCGGAGCGGGCCGTCGAGCACACGGAGGACGGCTTCCCGCTGACGCGGAGCCTCGCCGACCCGGACGCCGAGCGCAAGGAGCGGGTCGGCGACCTGCCGAGCACCTTCCGCGACGAGGACGCGCGGTCCTTCTTCCGCGCGGCGCACGAGGCCCTGCGGACCGTCCTCGCCTCCTCGCCCCGCCTGCTGTACGTGATCGGCGAGGCGCCCGCGGTCGCCCTCCTGGAGGAGACCGGCCCGCTGCCGCAGGGCACGACCTCCGTCCCGCACGGCGGCCTCGCCGCCGGACCCGAGGACGCCGTGCGCAAGGCGCTCGCCCCGCTCCTCGCCGCGCAGCGGGAGGCCCTCACCACCACCGTGCTGGCCGAGCTGGACGCGGCGCGCGGCCGGCACGAGTACGCCGGCGGCCTCGACGAGGTCCATCAGGCGGTGCGGGACGGCAGGATCCGGCTGCTCGCCGTCGAGGAGCACTTCCGCACCACCGTGACCGACCACGGCGGCCACCTGGAACCCGCGCGGAGCTCCGACCTCGACTCCCGCGACGACATCGTGGACGAGATCGTCGAACAGGCCCTGGAGACGGGCGCCGAGGTGCGGTTCGTGCCCGACGACGCCCTCACGGACTCCGCCCGCATCGCGGCCGTCCTGCGCTACTGACCATGACCGATCCCCACACGGCACCGGAGGAACCCGGCGTGCACACCTCGGAACCCAGGCGACGACCGATCCGCGTCAGGACGGCCCGGTCCAGGGCGGCGGGCGCCGCCCTGGCCGTCGTCCTCACCACGCTCGGCGCGGCCGGCCTCGCGGCCTGCGACGGCGGCGGCGACGACAGCACCGGCACCCCGACGTTCAGCGACCGGCCCTCGGCGCCGGACACCGCGTCGTTCTCCGGCGAACCGCCCTCCGCCGCCGCCTCGGCGGCGGAGTCGCGCATCGCCTCCGCCCAGGCGTCCGCGTCCTCCGCCGCGGCGTCGGCCTCCGCGCGGGAGGCCGAGCGCAAGGCGTCGATCGGCGCCGAGGTCGAACGCTCCCGCCAGGCCGCGCAGAACGCGCTGAAGGGCGTCGAGGGCAGGGGCAACGCCCTGAGCGAGGTCGCCATGACCGGCAAGCCGCGGGCCGACGCCGGCGGCCTGCTCGCCGTCGTCGTCACCATCACCAACAAGACGGACGAGAAAGCCTCCTACGCCGTCCAGGTCGACTTCCTCGACTCCTCCGGCAAGGTCGTCGAGACCCAGTTCACCGGCGCGGAGGACCTCCCGCCCGGCGGCCGCGCCCAGCCCCTGGTCATCAGCCGCGAGCCGGCCGAACCGGTGCTGACGCCGCGGCTCACCAAGGCCCAGAGGTACTGAGAACCGAGAGGGGATCCCCCGCATGTCCGAACTCATCGTCATCGGCTACGACGACCACGCCGTCGCGACCAAGGCGTTCAAGACGGTCCAGAAGCTCCGTGACGACCATGTCGTCACCCTCACCGGTCTCGCCGTCGTCCGGGTCGACGAGGACGGCGAGACCCATGTGGACACCCCCGCGAAGAGCGAGGAGATCGCCCTCTCTGCCACGGCCGGCGCCCTCTGGGGCCTGGTCTTCGGGATGGTCATCCTCACCCCGGTCATGGGCGTGGTGGGCGCGGCCATCGGCGGCCTCATCGGCAAGCTCAACCAGATGGGCGTCGACAAGGACTTCCGCAAGAAGGTCAGCGACCTCCTGGAGCCCGGCTCCGCCGCCGTCGTGATCATGGCCTCCAAGATCACCGAGTCCCGGTTCGCCGCGGCCATGGAGCCCTTCGGCGGCACCGTCCTCAAGACCTCCCTCCCGGAGGCCGGCGAGCGCGAGCTCGCCGAGCAGCTCGCGGGCCCCGAGACGGCCGCCTGACACCGGAGCCGTACTCCCCCCGCCCCGCGATCGGGCCGCTGCCCCTCCGTCCCTGCGGAGGGGCAGCGGCCCGTTCGCGACCCGGGGGACCGGGCCTTCAGAAGTCGACCGCGTCCCGGACCAGCGGGCACGTCATGCAGTGGCCGCCGCCGCGCCCCCGGCCGAGTTCCGCGCCGACGATGGTGACGACCTCCACCCCCGCCTTGCGCAGCAGGGCGTTGGTCTGGGTGTTGCGGTCGTACGTGAAGACCACGCCGGGCTCGACGGCGACGGCGTTGTTGCCGCTGTCCCACTGCTGGCGCTCGGAGGCGTACACGTCCCCGCCGGTCTCGATCACCCGCAGCTCGGGCAGGCCGAGCCCCCTGGCGACGACGTCGACGAACGGCGTGGTGCCCTCGTCGGTGATCTCGACCCCCGGGGCCTTGTCGGCGGGCCGCAGCGAGAAGGTGTGGACGGCGTCCATGATCGCCGGGTAGAGCGTGACGATGTCGCGGTCGGCGAAGGTGAAGACGGTGTCGAGGTGCATGGCCGAACGCAGCTTCGGCATCCCGGCCACGATCACGTGCCGGGCCGCGCCCCCGCGGAACAGCGAGGCGGCGACCTGCGTGATGGCCTGGCGCGACGTCCGCTCGCTCATCCCCATCAGGACGACGCCGTTGCCGACGGGCATGATGTCGCCGCCCTCGAACGTCGCCTGGCCCCAGTCCTGTTCCGGGTCGCCCCACCAGACCGTCGCGTCCCTGAAGTCGGGGTGGAAGGTGTAGACGGCCTTCATGAGGAGGGTCTCGCCGTGCCGGGCGGGCCAGTACAGCGGGTTCAGGGTCACGCCGCCGTACAGCCAGCAGGTCGTGTCACGGGTGTACAGCGTGTTCGGCAGCGGCGGCATGAGGTACTCGCGCGCGCCCACGCCCTCGCGGGCCAGCGCCACGTACCCGGAGCGGAACGCGTCCGGCAGGTCCGCCGTGGACAGCCCCCCGATCAGGAACTCCGCCAGCTCGCGCGGCGGCAGCGACTCCAGGAACGCCCGCGTGTCGTCGACGAGTCCGAGGCCGACCTCGTTGGGGACGATCTTCCGGTCCAGGAGCCACGTCCGGGCCTCGGGGATCGCCATCGTGTCCGCGAGCAGCCGGTGCAGCTCGACCACCTCGACCCCGCGCCGCGTCAGCTCGACGACGAAGTCCGCGTGGTCCCGCTGCGCGTTCTCCACCCACATCACGTCGTCGAACAGCAGGTCGTCGGAGTTGGTCGGGGTCAGCCGCCGGTGCGCGAGACCGGGTGCGCAGACCAGGACCTTCCGCAGGCGTCCGACCTCGGAGTGGACGCCGAGCACGGACGCGCCCGTCGAGGTGTCAGAAGTCATGGTGCTGCTGCCTTTCCTGGCGGGGGACGGGTGGGCGGGCGGCCGGGCACCGGCCGGGCCGGCGGGGCGCGGTCACAGCTCGATCCAGCCGAGCGCGAGCGCGACGACACCGACCGCCGCCCCGGCGACGGAGACCGCGCAGAGGACGGCCTCGCCCGGCGAGAAGAGCCGCCGGTCCTGCTCGCGCCTGGCCTTGACGAACAGGAAGGTGGCGGGGGCGTAGAGGATGAAGGAGACGAGGACGAACTTCAGTCCGGCCGCGTAGAGCAGGAACGCCGTGTAGAGGGTGGCGACGGCGGCGACGACCAGCTCGCGCCGGGTGCTCCGCCCCACCGCGCCCTCCTGCCGCGGCCGCAGCGCGATCTTCAGCGCGAAGCCGGCGGCCAGCAGGAACGGGATGAGGCTCAGCGCGCTCGTCAGGTCGAGCGCGAAGTTGAACGCGTCGTCGGAGAAGGCCGTGACGACCAGGACGACCTGGCTGAGCGAGGTCGTCATCAGCAGCGCCGGTACGGGCACGTCGTCGCCGCTCGACCGCCCCAGGAACCGGGGCATGTCCTTGTCCTTGGCGGCGACGAACAGCACCTCGGCCGCCATCAACGTCCAGGCCAGGTAGGCGCCCAGGACGGAGATGATCAGGCCGACGCTGACGAACACCTGGCCCCAGGTGCCCACGGCCGCCTCCAGGACACCCGCCATCGACGGCTGCCGCAGCTCGGCGATCTCGCTCATCGGCAGGATCCCGTACGACACGATCGTCACCGACGCGAAGATCGCGAAGACGCTCAGGAAGCCCAGCACCGTCGCCCGCCCGACGTCCTCCCGCCGCTTCGCGTGCCGCGAGTACACGCTCGCGCCCTCCACCCCCAGGAAGACGAACACGGTGGCCAGCATCGTTCCGCGCACCTGGTCGAAGAGGGAGCCCGCGTAGTCGGCGCCGCCGAAGTTGTCCGCGAACACCGACGGCTCGAAGTAGAACAGCGTCAGGATGACGAAGACCAGGATGGGCACGAGCTTGGCGACCGTCACGATCCGGTTGATCGCCGCGGCCTCCTTCACCCCCCGCCGGATCAGCAGGAAGAACGCCCACAGCCCCACCGACGACAGCACGATGGCGAGCGCCGTGTCCCCGTCCCCCAGCGCCGGGGCGATCGCCCCGATCGTCGACATGATCAGCACCCAGTAGGTCACGTTCCCCACACAGGCGCTCGCCCAGTACCCGAAGGCCGAGAAGAAGCCCAGGTACTCCCCGAACCCCGCCTTCGCGTACGCGTAGACCCCCGCGTCCAGGTCCGGCCTGCGCACCGCCAGCGTCTGGAACACGAACGCGAGCATCAGCATGCCCACCCCCGCGACCGCCCACGCGATCAGCGCCCCCGCGACGCCCGTCTCCTGCGCGAACCTGCGCGGCAGCGAGAACACCCCCGCCCCCACCATCGACCCGACCACCATCGCGGTCAGCGTCAGCAGCGTCAGCTTCGCCGCCGGCGGCGCCCCACCCGCCCTCGTCTCGACACCAGCGTCCACGTCGGCCATACGCCACCTCGTACTCCGCCAAGTCCCGCTACCACCCCCACCCTCCCCCCGGAATCTAATCCACCCCCACCCCTTTGTCCCGATTTACACCCCCATCCCCCGCGCCCCCCACCGACCCCGGACACGCCGAAGGGCACCCAGTGACATCACTGGGTGCCCTTCGACTTTCTGTGCCCCCGGCAGGATTCGAACCTGCGACACCCGCTTTAGGAGAGCGGTGCTCTATCCCCTGAGCTACGAAGGCGTGGGTGGTGAGGACCGGTGAGGGTGGGCTCGCCGCCGCCAGTGTAGCGGGTGGAGGTGCGGGGGGAGGGGTGGTGGGGGAGGGGGGCTACTCGAAGGTGAAGGTGAAGGCGGCCTGGACGCGGCGGGCGACTTCGGCGAGGCCGTCGACGTCGTCGGCGGTGATGAGGGCCTCGGTGAAGAAGTTCTCCTGGTCCATGGAGGTGACGCGGAAGTTCTCGAACTGGTAGCCGTCGACGACGCCGGGGATGCGCTTGAGGTCGTCGACGGGGGTGGCTTCGACGAGGACGCCGACGCGGTCGGCCTCGAAGGGGAGGAGGGCGAGGAGTTCGTCGTTGCGGGTGCTGTCGGCGAGGGCGGCCGCGTCGTCCGTGCCGAGAGCCATCAGGACCGAGGCGTGGATGGGGTCGACGCCGCAGGTGCGGAGGGTGGCGGCGCGGTGGAGTCCGCCGCCCGGGCGGGGGTTGATCTCGATGAGCTCGGCGCGGCCGTCGAGGGCGGCGCGGCCCTCGACGTGGAGCCAGCCCGTGGTGATGCCCGACTTCCCGCACAGGGTGGAGACGCGCTCGGCCAGGTCGAGGGCGCCGCGGCGGACGTGGTCCGAGGGCGGCGGGGAGATCCGCAGGCCGGCGTCGTGGTGGCGGTCCTCGTCGTGCTGGGTCTTCTCCACGGTGAAGAGGGCGTGGAAGCGGCCGTCGACCACCGGGCCGTCGACGGAGAACTCCGTCCCCGGCACGTACTGCTCGACGATCACCCGGAGGTCCTCGCCGGCGGCGTCGGAGATCTCCCGCAGGGCGGCGGCGAGCCGGCCGGCGTCGTCCGCGCGGCGCACGAGCCGGGACGAGCCCGAGTCCTCGGCCGGCTTGACGATGACGGGGAAGACGGTGACGGCCGCCGGGTCGAGGGCGCCGGCCGGACCGGCGGTGAAGCGCACGTCGGAGAGGCCGAGGCGGCGCATCTCCTCGCGCACCCTGGCCTTGCTGAGGAGGATCTCCCTGCCGGGCTCGTCGCCGGGCAGTCCGTAGTGGCGGGCCACCCGGAGCTGCCAGGACAGCAGCGGTTCGACGAAGTTGACGACCGCGGTCGGGACGACGCCCGCCGCGTCGACCGCCTTCACGAGGTCGTCGAGGCCGTCCCGGTCCCAGTCCACGACGACATGGGCGGCGCAGGCGGAGCGGTTGACGTCCTCCGGCTCGCTCGACACCAGGACGGGGCGCCGGCCGGACTCCTCCAGCATCTGCGCCACGACACGGACCCCGCCCGCGAACCGTTTCGAGAAGATCAGCACATCCGTCGACAGGGCCATCGGTCGTTCCTTCGTTCAGGGTGGGGCGGAGAGGGGGGCGGGGTGGTCAGGAGGGGGAGGAGGTCGTCTCGGGCGACGCGGCGCCGGTCCCGTCCGGGCGGCCGAGTTCCTGGGCCTCCTCCAGCGTCCGCGCCGTGCGGAGGGGGGAGAACATGAGCCAGGAGGAGACGACGAGGTACGACAGGCCGACGGCCCAGATCGCGCCGCGCGGCGACAGCGCGTCGGAGAGCGCGCCGCCGACGAAGGCGCCCAGCGGCAGGGTCCCGAGGGCGATCAGGCGGTAGCTGGCGGTGACCGCGCCGAGCTGGTTCTCCTGGGGGATGGCCTGGCGCAGACTCACCGCGAAGACGTTGAAGAGCGCCACGCCGAAGCCGTTCACCATGGTGGCGACGGAGGCGAGGACGGCGACGTACACGCCGAGCTCGGCGACGGCGGGGACGAGGAGCAGGCCGACGGCGGCGAGGACGACGCCCAGGGTCAGCATGAAGCCGACGGTGGACCGGGCGGCCAGCCGGGTGGCGGTGAGGGAGCCGACGAGGGCGCCGACGCTGCCGATGCCGATGATCAGGCCGATGGTGGCGCCGCTCATGTCCAGCTCGCGGACCGCGAACACCAGGAAGACGGTGAGGAAAGCCTGTTCGTGCAGGTTGGACAGGCCGGCCTGGACGCAGAGGTCGCGGATCGGGCGGATGGACCAGGTGTAGCGGAGCCCGGAGCCGATGGTCCGCAGCGTGGACTCGCGGGGCTGCGGGGGCGCTTCGACGCCGCGGAGCAGCGCTCCGCTGACGACGGCGCCGACGAAGAACGCGACGGTGACCGCGAGGGCGGGCGAGAGGCCGAAGCTGCCGATGAGGAAGCCGGCGGCCGAGGGGCCGGCCAGGGTGCTGATCGAGTACGTCGCCTGGTGCAGGCCGTTCGCCGTGGTGATGGAGCCGATGGGGACGATCTTCGGGAGGGTGGACTGGTAGGCCACCTCGTAGAAGACCGTCGCGGTGCCGATGACGGCGGCCGCCACCAGGAGTTGGGTGAAGTCCAGTCCGCCGGTGGCCTGGAAGACGCCCAGCAGGGCGAGCGCGCCGCCCCGGGCGAGGCTGCTGACGACCAGCGTGCGGCGCGGCGGGTGGCGGTCGACCATCACGCCGGCGACGAGGGAGAGGAGGACGACGGGGACGAACTGGACGGCGGAGAGGAGTCCCACGGCGGTGCCGTCCGCGTGGAGGTGGCTGACGGCGATCAGCGGCAGGAGGAAGTTCGCCAGCTGGGCGCCGAAGTGCGCCGACGTCTCCCCGATCCAGACGGTGCGAAAGTTCGCGTTGCCTTTCAGTAGGGACCGGACTTCTCCGTTGAATGCTGGCACGCCCGCCCCCGGTGATCTCTTGTGGATGGAATAAATGTGACCCTAGCATGCCGTACGAATGCCCGCTAGCATGTGCCGGGCGCCCCTCGGTGACCTCTCTCGGAATGATAGGGATAGCGTGTGACTGAATATTCTGGACTTACGGCCGAAGAAGTCGGGATGCTTCCCTCGGAAGAGGATGTGAAGCTGTACGCCGAGCGCGGCTGGTACCTCTCGGAAAAGCTGCTGACCGATGAGGAGACCGAGGCGCTCACGCAGGCCAGCGAGCGCTTTTATGCAGGTCAGCGCGATCGGGTGTTGCCGGTGCGGCCGGACAGGCTGGCCGACTGGACCCCTGCGGACGGCGAGGTCCAGCGTAATAGCGACTACATCCATTATCAGGACGAGGTCATCGCGAGAATTCTTCGCAAGCCCATTGTCGGGGCCGTCGCGGCCCGCCTTGCGAAGGCTTCGGAAATACGGGTTTTCCAGGCGACGCTGATTTACAAGCCGCCGATCGTGGAGGAGGCTTCGAATATCGTCTCCTGGCATTTCGACAAATTCTTCTGGCCGACCTGTTCTTCGGACCGGATGTTGACCGCCTTCATTCCCTTCCATGAGTGCACGGAGGAATCCGGCACGATCGAGATGGTGAACGGAAGCCACCTCTGGCCGAAGCGCCACGGGGCGGAGAGGCCGGCCGGCGACCCGGCGGACCGGGCGCGCGAGTACCTGCTGAACGGTGACGCGGACCGGAACGGCGCCGTGGTGGAGAAGGTCCCGGTCCACATCCCCCGGGGCCACATGACCTTCCACCACTGCCACCTGTACCACGGCAGCGGCCTCAACCGGAGCGCCCACCCGCGGCGGGCCGTCTCGCTCCACCTCCAGGACGAGACGAACGAGTACCGCCACCACACGCTGTCGACCGGCCGGCAGCAGCCGTACAAGCACGACTCCCTGGTGCGCACCACCGCCGCGGGCCTGCCCGACTACACCGACCCCGAGATCTGCCCGGTGCTCTGGCCGGTGCCCGGCGGGGCGACCCCCGCGACGGGCTGACCCCGGCCGGCCGCACCGGCCGGACCGACCCCGGCCGGCTACTCCGGGCCGAGCGAGGCGAAGTCCCAGTCCGCCGCGTCCGCACCGCCGCCGCCCTCGGCCAGCAGGGTGTCCGCGAGCTTCCGGTCGGCCGCCTCGTCGCGCCGGAGGCCGGGCGCCGCGGCGAGCGGAAGCGGTACGACGGCGGCCCAGACCGGGTAGAGGGAGGCGCCGCGGCGCACCTTCGCCTCCAGCGCGGAGAGCCCCAGGTGCAGGGAGGTCATCCCGGTGCGCTCCATGTGCCGCAGCGGCTCGTAGTACACGGCGTTGAAGTACTCGAAGGCGTTGCGGGTCCGGGTGTAGTCGAAGCCGGCGACCCGTGCGTAGAAGGTGTCACGCCAGGCGAAGCAGAGGTTGGCGCCGACCAGCGTCCCCTCCTCGTCGACGCAGCGGAAGACGGTGCTGAGCTCGTCCAGGCACCGGGCCTGGATGCTGAGGAAGGCGTGGATCTCCGCCGGGTCGAGCGAGGCGTTGTACCGGTCCATCGTCTGGCCGACCAGCGGCGCGAACTCGTCGACGCAGGCCGACAGGGGTGCCGTCTCCAGGCGGAGCCCGGAGCGTTCGAAGCGGCGCATCTCGTAGTCGCGCTTGACCACGACGCGGCCGAGCTTGCCGCGGTAGGACTCGAAGGTGCCCCCCTCGTTGCGGAGGACGGCCTCGGCGGCGCGCAACTGGGCCCGGACCGGGTGGATTCCGGCCAGGAGCCGGAGGCTGTCGGTGGTGAGACAGTCGAAGAGCAGCGCGTCGCAGCCCAGTTCGGCCGCCTTCTCCCCGGCCCCCGCGACCAGGTCGGCGAGGGCGCCCCGCGCCGACTCCGGGTCCGGGGACAGCAGGAACTCGTTGTGGTAGCCGGTACGGGTGCCCACCCGCAGCACCCGGTGGCCCTCGGCGACGGCGGGCAGCGCGGGGGCGTTCCGGTCCGGGAAGTCGTAGTACGGGGTGGCGGCGACGAGGGTGCCGCCGTCCTCCACGGTGACGTAGCCGGCCGTGGCGAAGTCGGGCCGCTCCTGGCCGCGCAGCCACGCGTGGCTCTGGTAGAAGCAGCTGCCCGGTACCAGGCCGTCCCAGACGTCCCGGCCGATGTCGGCGATCGAGTCCAGGTGTGTCACATCTGCCATGCTCGGTTCCGTTCCTTCCTCGTTCTGGGGCGGTGGGGCCGGGGGTCAGACCAGCCAGGCTTCGGTGTCCAGGCCGCCGGTGACGAACCGGCCGTACTCCTCGCCGAAGGCGGTCGCCTCGGCGCGGTTCCTCTCCCGTACGGCCTGCTCGTCGGCGTCCAGGGGCCGGTCGACGCCGACGAGCACCGTGTACACCGGGCGGGGCTGGGCGCCGCGTGCCAACTTGGCCTGGAACGTGCCCAGTCCGAGATGGATCTCGCGTGCGGTGCGTCCGGTGCCGGTGGCGATGGGGTGGTAGAAGACGAGGTTGAAGTAGTCGGCCAGGTTCGGCACCGAGTAGTCGAAGCCGGCGACCCGCGCGTACACCATGTCGCGCTGGCGGTAGCGCAGGGCGAAGCCGATCGGGCGGCCCTCGTCCTCGACCAGGAGCAGCGTGCTGCACGCGCCGAGGTGGCGGCCCTGGCGGTCGTAGACGGCCCGGGCGCGTTCCTCGCCGAAGGCGTGGCCGTGCTTGCGCATCAGCGCGCTGTTCAACGGGGCGATCACGTCGACGGCGTCCGGGAGCGCCACCTCGCGGACGGTCCGCCCGCTGTTGCGGAAGTCGCGCATCTCGCGCCGGGCCCGGGGGCGGCGGCCGGAGGGGAGCCAGGCCAGGTACGCGTCGACGTCCTGCCAGAGTCCGACCGGCAGGACGGTCTCGACGTCGTGGTAGAGCAGCACGGCGCCGTCGCCGGCGTGGGCGCGGGCCACCTCCAGCGCCTCCTCGCGCGGCAGGTAGTAGTAGGCGAGGACGCTCGCGCCCGCGGCCTCGGCGTCCTTCAGCGCCTGGGCGGTCAGGGCGTCCACCGCGTCCGTCCGCTCCTGCGCGGTGACGCCTTCCCGCCCGGGCAGCTGGCCGCGGAACTCCGACCAGCCGGCGCCGATGGCCAGCGGCGACTCCGCGACGCGGGCGAGACGGGCGTCGGCGACGAGACCGGTGAGGAGGTCGGCGGGGGTGTAGAGGCCGTGGGGCGGGCTCAGGAAGGTGTACGTCTCCGCTCCGGCGACCGGCGTCCCGGCGGCGTCGCGCGCGATGAGGTGCCGGCCCGCGGCGCCCGGGGGCAGCTCCTCCTCGCGGACCCCGAGGAACCCGCTGGTGGAGTAGATGGTGGCGCCGTCGGTGAGGGCGTCCCAGTCGGTGGTCGGCAGCTCGCCGAGGGAGGCGTAGGAGGAGACGTGCATGGGTGAACTCCAGGGGGTGGCAAGGGCGGTGGACGATGCGTGACCAGCCTGTCAGGTGATCATTTCAGGAGGGACCGCACGTTTCCGCCCCGCGCGCGGACGAGCAGGACGTCGGTGTCCCCGAGCCGGTCGAACAGCTCCTGGTTGGCGGCCTGTTGGGCGCGGCGGACCTTCAGGGCGTACCAGAGGATCGAGCGCGGGCCCACGACGGACCAGAAGGTCTCGCGGACCCCGCCCCACAGTTCCTCCCGGCGTATCCAGCGGCGCAGCGTGCGCCGGAGCAGCCGTGGCCAGGCCACGGCGAGCGGGGGGTCCACCCAGACGACGCAGTCCGCGCGGTCGGCGAAGGCGTCGACGGCGTCGGGAAATTGGCCGTCCACGACCCAGTGTCCGGCGGCGAGCTCCTTCTCGATCCGCGCCCGGAACTCCTCGGTCTCCACGGGGGCCCAACCAGGGCCCCAGTAGAGGGCGTCGAGGGTGACGGGGGAGAGGCCCGCGCGGTCGGCGAGGGCCGCGGCGAGCGTCGACTTGCCGCACCCCGGGCCGCCGACGATCCAGACGCGGCGCGCGCTCGCGAGGCTCCTCAGCGGGGATCCGGGCACATCGCCTCCAGCCATCGGGCCACCCCTTCCTCGTCGTGGTGTCCGGTCACGGCGTCGGCGAGCGCCGACACCTCGGGGGCCGCGTTGGCGACGGCCACGCCGGTTCCGGCCGCGGTGAGCAGCCCCGCGTCGTTCGGCGCGTCGCCGAACGCGAGGACCCGGTCCCAGCCGACGCCGGTCTCCTCCAGAAGGCACGCGACCGCCGACACCTTGTCCGCCTCCGGTGCCGAGATCTCCAGCAGCCCGGGTGCGGACGAGGTCCACCGCACGGCGCCGCGGACGCCGAGTGCGGGAAGCCGCCGGCCGGCGCCGAGGTGGACCATGAGGCACAGGACGGGAAGGTCGTCGGGGACCGCGTGGACGCGCCCGGCCGCGGCGGGGCCACTGGCCAGGACGTCGGGCCAGCCGGGGCCGAGCAGCCGGTCGTGTTCCCGGTCGACGGCCCAGACGGGCCGCCGGGGCAGGCCGGACCCGTCGGACCCGGCGGACCCGTCGGACCCGTCGGTCCGGGCGGATCCCTCGGACCCGTCGGACCCGTCGGACCCGGCGGATTCCTCGGACCCGTCGGCCGCGGCAGGTTCCGCGCGTTCCGCCTGTTGCGGGAGTCCCGGGAGGTCCGGGAGTTCCGAGACCTCCGCCAGTGCGGCGCGGACCGTGGCCGGGGACATCGCGCGGACGCGCCGCACCCGCCCGCTGTCCAGCTCGCTGACGAGCGCGCCGTTGGACGACACGAGCAGGGCGCCGAGACCGGACGCGCCGGCGAGGACCGCGCGGGCGGACCAGGCCGGCCGGGCGGTCGCGAAGACGATGCGGGTCCCCGCCGCCGCGGTCGCGCGCAGCGCGGCGAGGGTGCGCTCGCCCACCGTGGCGTCCGCGCGCAGCAGGGTTCCGTCGAGATCGGTGACGACGACAGCCGGGCGGCTGTCCCCGGGGGTGCGGGGACGGCCGCTCGGCTGCGGGTGGGGCGTACGGGTCACTTCGCGGACGGGCCCTCGTGCGGGGAGGCGGGCTCGCGCGGCGGCGGCATGCGGTGGACGATCGAGGCCGCGTACCGGTGGTAGTGCCACTGCTCGTACCCGAGGTGGCTCTCTCCGTAGATGCCCAGGTCGGCGTTTTCGAAGACCTCCCAGCCGGGCCGCTCGATGATCTCCGCCATGCCGGCCGTGTCCGGGTAGTAGCCGCACTGGCGCTCGTCGTCGTTGAGCGCGATGAGCCACTCGCCGAAGAAGAGGCCGCCGGGCGCGACCATGTCCATCGCGTGGTGGATGAGCGACCTGAGCGAGTGGGCGCGGTTCGGGGCCATGGACCACAGGCCGCTGCCCATCACGAGCTGGAAGTCGCCCTCGGCCGGGAGGGTCATGTAGTCCTGCTCCACGACGGTGCAGCGATCCTCCAGGCCCTCCGCCGCGAGCCGGTCGCGCAGCCCCACGATGTCGTGGTGGCCGTCGGCCAGGTCCAGTTCCCCGCCGTCGAGGAAGAGGTCGTCGGTCTCGACGCCGACGACCTCCCAGCCGGCGCGGAGCAGGGGCAGGGCGAACTTCCCGTCGGACGCGCCGAGTACGCAGGCGCGCGGCCGGACCCGGTGGGCGTACTCGCCCAGCGGGATGTAGCGCGAGAGGGCGGGGAAGTGGGAGTGGTACCTGCCCCAGTAGCTCTTGTGGTCGACGTCCAGCACGTGTCCCCCTGTGGAACGGTTCTCGGTGGTGTGGTTCACGCCGACGCCTCGGCGACGGACTCGGCCGCGCTGTTGCGGACGCTGCCCCACCGCTTGGCGGCGGTCTCGTGGATGAACCAGATGTCGTCCTCCGTGAGGAGCTTGGAGACGACCTCCGGGTATGCCTCCTCGAAGTACGTGAAGGGAGGCCGGTTGTCCTTCCGCGAGTGGTAGTCGAGGCGGTCCTGGCCGTGGGCGGCCGTGATCGCCGTACCGGGGTGGTACGTGAGGATGTTCGGGCTCGCCATGACGAGCAGTTCGTCGTCGATGAGCAGGCCGATCTCCTCGATCGTCTCCTCCATCGTGTCCCGGTCCTCGCCGTCGAGGCCGAAGAGGACCGAGCTGCCGACCCGGATGCCGTGGTCCCTGATCATGGTGAGCGCCTCGCGCACCTTGCTCACCCACGCCTCGGGGTTGCGGCGCAGCAGGTTCTTGCCCACGTGCCGCATGACCTGCTGGGCCATGCTCTCGATGCCGATGTAGACGTAGGTGCAGCCGCTGCGGCGCATCAGCTCCAGGGCGGCGTGGACCTCGTCGGTCTTCGCGCGGTTGAGGACGACGTCGACGGTGAGCTGCGCGCCCCATTCGAAGGGGACGTCGCCGGGGAGGTCCTCGCACTGCCGCATCAGGTCGTGGCAGAAGTCCGTGATCGCCTTCCAGTTGCCGCCCCAGAAGACGGGGTCGTCGAAGAAGGACGCCTCCGCGCCCCAGTCGATCAGCTGCCGGATGCGGCGGGCCGCGTGCTCGGTCTCGCTCACCGCGAAGCGGGTGGGCCGGTTGGAGACCTGGATGCTCTCGGAGCAGAACGTGCATTTGAAGGGGCAGGCGTCCAGCGTCATCATGTGCGCCGTACGGCTGCCGAGAGCCGAGCTGTTGGCCAGGGTGAAGACGCCGAAGCGGGAGCGGATGGAGAACGCCTCGTAGGGCGAGGGGAGTTCGGTCGAGGTGAGCCGCTTGCCCCGGACGGGGACCACGACCGCCTCGTCGGGGGTGAGTCCGACGACGCTGCCCGAGCCGGTGAGGTCCTCGTGGGCCCGGCCGAGGAGGGTGAGCGCGTCGAGGACGTCCTCGACGGGGGTGGGGCCGAAGCCGGGTTCGGCGACGAGCGACACCGCCTGGAGGAGCAGGTCGAGCAGGGGTGCTCCGTCGCCCGCGACGACGAAGTCGACCGCCCGCGGGCCGCGGCCGTCGTGGACCACCTCGACGGTGCTGCACCAGGAGAGGTCCACCGTGCCGGTGGCCTGCTGGTACCGGACCGTCTCGTCGGCGTGCCGGCCGCCGATGACGACGACGCAGCCGGGCGCGTGGGTCTTGGCCAGCTCGGCCATCTCCAGCGCGTAGCGGTGGGCCGCGGAGACGGCGCTGAGCAGGACCACCTTGGGCCGCAGGGCGCGCAGTTCGGCGACGTAGCGGTCACGGGCCAGGTCGTCCCAGATGCGGGGGTCGAAGACGTGGCCGTCGGTGGTGGGGTTGTCGGCGATCGCGGTGGTCCGCGGTGCGCCGGCCGCGCGGCGGTACTCGGCGGTGGGGTAGTCGCCCCAGTCCGGGCAGACGTCGTCGAGTCCGGGGGCGTCGGGAAGGCCGGCGTGGAGGCGTGTCACCGAGCGCCGGATGGTCAGGGTCAGGGCCGCGTAGAGGCACATGGGGTCGCCGGGGTAGGCGATCTCCCCTCCGCGGCTGGTCGCCACGGGCACCAGTGCCGCCATGACCGGGTACCGGTACGCGGGTCGCCCGGGCGCCGACCGGAACAGCCGCCGGCGTCGGGCGACGCGCTCGTCGCGTTCCCGTCGGGCGTCCGCCGCGTCCGGACAGTGCGGCTCCAGCGGTGCGTGAACCGTTGTCCTCACGTGTGGAATCCGTTCTTCCGCGCGATCAGATCGCGGCGATCAGGTCCGCGACACCGGCGCTGGAGGAGGGGCTCGTGACGAGCGTGGTCCGGTCCCCCAGCTTGCGGTAGGCGTGGGTGGTCAGGCAGGCGCGGGCGACGTCGGCGAAGTCGGTGTTCGCCTTGTCCGCGGCGATGCGGTCCACGGCCGAGACGTCGCCCGACTCCGCGGCCTGCCGCAGCCGGAGCTCGAAGTCGATCAGTTCGCGCGCGGTCTCGCGGGCGCCTTCGGCGCTGCCGGGGAAGGCGGGCAGGGAGGCCGCCACGGCGGGCTCGTCGACGATCTTCCGGGCGACGCCGGCCTCGTTCTCGTAGAAGTGGAACGTGCCGGACTGGTGGATGTACGGGCCGCTCGGGACGTTCAGGAGGGAGGCCGCGTACTGCTGCATGCCCATGAACAGGAAGGCGTCGTAGGGCAGGACGGTGAGGGCCTGCTGGGCGCGCATCACGGTGAGCCAGGTCAGGGCGCCGTCCCGGAGGAAGAGGTGGACGCCGACGGCGCACGGGTACTCGCGCGACTGGCGGAAGTTGTCCTCGGGCTCCAGGACCAGGGCGAAGGCGCGGCGGTGGGCGGGGTCGCGGCCGATGCGGCCGACGACCTCCTCCAGCTGGTTGCCGTTGGCGGTGATGAGGCGGTGGCCGAAGGCGCCGCTCAGGGTGTGCTGGTCGTCCGAGTACTCGTGGGCGCCGCGGCGGTAGTACGCGGGCGTGCCGACGTCGTTGCGGCCGTCGAGCGACCAGGCGAGCAGGCCGAAGCAGTAGGAGAGGTTGATCGGCAGGTGGGGGCTGACCGCCAGACAGGAGGTGGGGCTCTCGATGCGGCTCTGGTAACCGATCAGCTCACGGTACGGGCGGTCGTTGCGGCCGAAGTCCGACGCCTTGGAGAGCGGGTCCCGGACGGAGGGCACCTCGCTGCCCTCGGCGAGGACGTCTCGCAAACCGGTCGTGTACGCATCCGCGAATGACTGATGAATGGTCATTGCACCCTTTCCTGGGAGGGATCCGGGGATGATCCGCCAACTTGCCTCAATTCGGACAAGGCGGTGCCGGCGGTCGGATCGGCAGGTGAAGGAGTCCACACCAGGTAGGAGGCGGTGTCAGGACCTCCGTGGGTGAGTGTGTCAGGTCTGCGGACGATAAATGTATGCGTCACGGACATTTTTCCGAAGTTGTTGACAGCGGTCTTCGGCGTTCGGATAGTGGGCACTCGAAATTTGCTGTTGCTGACGGCCGGGGGGCGAATCACGTCATGACGGGGCTCAATCCAATGAATCCGTGGCACCTTTCACCACGGTGGCGCACGGGTACCGGGGCCGCGATCGTGGCCCTCACGTACGCCGGGCTCATCGCCGCGCGACCCGAATCCGTCCACGGCGGAGTCGGCGGCCCGGTCGCCCTCCTCGCCCTGTGCGGCTACACCCTCG
Organism: Streptomyces sp. NPDC051180; assembly: GCF_040689545.1. Taxonomy (NCBI): domain Bacteria; kingdom Bacillati; phylum Actinomycetota; class Actinomycetes; order Kitasatosporales; family Streptomycetaceae; genus Streptomyces; species Streptomyces sp. NPDC051180. The sequence continues at coordinate 38,517 of NZ_JBFBBC010000015.1, read as the reverse complement.
GGGCGATGCTGATCGTCTCCGGCGCCATGGCCGAACTGCCGACGGCGACGGTCGCGCTGCTGCCCGTGGCCATCACGATCAACATCGTCATGGGCAAGATCGTCTACTTCAGCGGCCTGCCGCTGCAGCTCGACTCCATCGGCACCGTGCTCGTCGGCGTCCTCGCCGGCCCGGCCGCGGGAGCCGCGACCGGAGCGCTGGCCAGCATCATCGTGGGGATGACCATCACGCCGGGGGCCCTTCCCTACGCGGTGACCGCGGCGGCGATCGGCTTCACCGCCGGGGCGCTCGCCCGGATGGGCTGGTTCCGCAGGGTCCCGACCGCACTGCTGGCGGGCGGCGTCATCGGCGTCGTGGCGGGTGTGATCTCGGCGCCCATCACGGCCTTCGTCTTCGGCAACGCCGGCGGTTCGGTCGGCCAGTCGGCCGTCATCGCCACGTTCCAGGCGTACGGCAACGGCCTGCTCAAGGCGGCCAGCCTCCAGGGGCTGATCGCGGATCCGCTGGACAAGGCGCTCACGGTGGGGCTCGCCCTGGCGGTCCTGGCCGGACTGCCACCCGGGTTCACGCACCGCTTCCCCTTCGCCAGGAGGTTCCGGGTCGTCCCGGCGCCCCGCGCCGCCCAGGGAAGGGTGTGAGAGATGAGCCTCGCGCTGCAGATCACCGGTGATTCCCCGCTCCACCGGCTGAATCCGCTGACGAAACTCGCTTTCGCCGTCACGGTGACGGTGTGCGCTTTCTCGCTGACCATGGTCTGGTGGCCCCTGCTGCTTTTCTTCGGCGTGGTGCTTCCCGCGGTAATGGTCTCCGGAGTGACGCGCAGATTCCTCGTCATGCTGTTCGCTCTCTGGGTTCCGGTCGCCCTCGTCGTCTTCGTCGTCCAGGGATTCTTCTATCCGGACGCCGAACGCGTCGTGGCGGAATTCGGGCCGCTCCAGTTGAAGTACGAGGGAATCGTCTTCGCGGCCCAGACCGCGTTCCGCGTGATGGTCCTGATGGGAGGGTTCTTCCTCCTTCTCCTGACGACCAGGCCCAGCGCGCTGATGAGCGCGATGACGCAGCGCGGGACCTCGCCCAACATCGTGTACGTGATCGCCGCGGCCCTGCAGATCGTGCCCGCCCTCAGCGCGCGGGCGCAGGTCATCCTCCACGCCCAGCAGGCGCGCGGCCAGACGGTCAAGGGGCTGCGGGGCCGGGTCCGCGCGCTGCTGCCGATGGCCGGACCCCTCATCTTCGGGGCCCTGGCGGACGTCGGCGAGCGGGCCGCCGCCATGGAGACCCGGGGCTTCGGTGCCGTACGCCGCCCCACCAGCCTGACCGAGGTGCCGGACAGCACCGCGCAGCGCGTCGCCCGGACGGCGATGGGGCTGTGCGCGGTCGTCGCCGTCGCCGTGAACGTACTCGGAGTGATTCGGTGATCGAGTTCAGGGACTTCTCCGTCTCCTATCCCGCCGGTTCCGCTCCGGCGCTCCGGGGAATCGACCTGGTGGTGCCGCGCGGCCAGTTCTGCGCCGTCGTGGGCGCCGGCGGGGCCGGAAAGACGACGCTGGCCGGGGTCGTCAGCGGAGCCGTTCCCCATCTCACGGGCGGTCGGATCGACGGTGAGGTGAGGGTCGACGGGAAATCGCTGACGAATGGTCGGATGGCCGAACTCGCCGCCCAGGTCGGCCTCGTGATGCAGAATCCGTTCCACCAGATCTCCGGTGCCCGGTTCTCCGTGCGGGAGGAACTCGCCTTCGGCCTGGAGAACCTCGGCGTCGAACGGGCCGAGATGCACCGCAGGATCGACCGGGTCATGGCCGACCTGCGGCTGACCGGACTCGCCGAGCGCTCCCCGTACGAGATCTCGGGGGGACAGCAGCAGCTGCTCGCGATCGGCTCGGTGCTGGTGATGCGCCCCGCCGTCCTGGTCCTCGACGAACCCACCTCCCAACTGGACGCGGTCGGCTCCCGCCTGGTCTTCGACGCCCTGGAGACGGTGCGGGCGCAGGGCGTCACCATCGTGCTGTGCGAGCACCGCACGGAGCTGCTGGCCCGGCACGCGGAGCGCGTCCTGGTCCTGGAGGAGGGCCGGCTCGTCGCCGACGGGAGGCCCGAGGAGGTACTCGTCGATCCGCGGCTGGAGGAGTGGGGGGTGGCTCCGCTCCGCTACACCGTGGCGGCGCGGCGCGCCGCGGAGAGCGGCCGGTGGCCCGAGGGCCGCGCCCTGCCCACCACCCTGGAGGCGGCCGTCGAGGGCTTCGCCGCCACCCCGCGTCCGACCGTCCGTGCCGGGGAGGCCCTGTGATGCTGCGCGTCGACTCTCTGATCCACCGCTACCCCAACGGCACGCCCGCGCTCGACGGCGTGTCCCTCGCCGTGGAGGCCGGCGAGCGGGTGGCGATCGTCGGCCCCAACGGCGCCGGCAAGACCACGCTGGCGCGCCATCTCATCGGCCTGCTCCGGCCCACCTCGGGGACGATCGAGGTGGACGGCGAGAACGCCGACCGGCTCGCGATCGCCGAACTGGCGCGTGTGGTCGGCTTCGTGTTCCAGAACCCGGACGACCAGCTGCACGCCTCCACGGTCGCCAAGGAGGTCGCGTTCGGGCCGCGGAACCTCCGCTTCCCGGCCGAGCGCGCCACCGCGCTCGTGACGTGGGCGCTGGAGGTCACCGGCCTGACGGAACGGGCGGGCAGCCATCCCCACCACCTCTCGCCCGACGAGCGCAAGCGCGTCGCGCTCGCCTCCGTCCTCGCGATGGACACCCCCGTGCTCGTCCTCGACGAGCCCACGACCGGCCAGGACCGACGTGCGGTGCGCCGCCTGGAGGGGATCCTCGGCGGTCTCGCCGAGCAGGGCAGGACGATCGTCGCGGTCACGCACGACATGGAGTTCTGCGCGGAGAACTTCGACCGGGTCGTCGTGCTGGCCGACGGCCGGGTCCGGTGGGACGGACCCGTGGAACGATGGCTGGAGGACGCCGCGGACATGGCGGAGTACGCCTTCGAGCAGCCCCAGATGACCCGGCTCGGCCAGGCCCTCGGCTGGAAGGAGCCGGTCGCCACGGTGGACCGGTTCCTCGCGGTCCTGGAGAGCCGGGCGGGGCTCGCCGGCTGAGCGTCGCGCGCGTCCGGGGTTGACCCGTTGCGGGGGTGCGCATAGCGTCGCCGCGCCGGGGTAAGCAAGCGCTCAGGAGGTCGCACGGTGGTGTCCGGTGGAATGGAGCGGCTGACCGCCGACGGCGCCCCCTTCGCCGTCGAGGACGGGGTCTACGCGAACGGGCCGCGGACGCTGCGGGAGTTCGTGGAGGCCGTCTGGGGGTACGGGGACCGGGTGTTCCTCGTGGCCGGGGGCGAGCGGATGACGTACCGGGAGTTCTTCGACGCGGCCTGTGGGCTGGCGCGGCGGCTGACCGGGGAGTACGGGCTGCGGCCGGGCGACCGGGCCGTCATCGCGATGCGGAACGTGCCGGAGTGGCAGGTGGCGTTCTGGGCCGCGCAGCTCGCGGGCCTGGTCGCGGTGCCGCTGAACGCCTGGTGGACCGAGGAGGAGTGCGCGTACGCGCTCGGCGACTGCGCGCCGGGGGTGCTGCTGGTCGACGGCGAGCGGGTCGGGCGGGTGCGGGCCTGGGCCGCCGTGCACGGGGTGCCCGGGATCGTCTTCCGGGGGGAGGCGGAGGCGGGGTTCGAGGCGTACGTCGTCGACGACGACCCGCTGCTCGGGCCCCCGCCGGTCGACGTGCTCCCGGAGCACGACGCGACGATCGTCTACACGTCCGGCACCACCGGGCGGCCCAAGGGGGCCGTCGCCACGCACCTCGCGCAGGCCGGGGCCTCGATGAACCCGCGGTACTTCGCCGCCGCCGCGGCCCTCGCGCGCGGGGACCTGCCCGGCACCGGGCCGGCGCCGGTGTCGCTGACGACGTTCCCGTTCTTCCACGTGGCCGCCTTCACGTCCTTCTACGCGGTGATGGCGGCGGGCGGGACCCTGGTGATGATGCACCGGTGGGACGCCGCCGGAGCGCTGGAGCTGATCCGGAAGGAGGGCGTCACCCACTACGCGGGCGTGCCCACCACCGCGCTCCAACTGCTCGCCCTCGCCCGCGAGACGGGCGACCCGCTGGAGACCCTCACCCTCCTCAGCACCGGTGGCGCCGCCGCCCCGCCGGGGATCGTCGCCGGTGTCACCGAGGGGTACGGGCGGCGGATCGAGCCGCGCAACGGGTACGGCCTGACCGAGACCTGCGGGGGCGTCCTGTCGAACGTGGGGGCGGAGTACCGCGCGCATCCGGGGAGCGTCGGGCGGCCGTCGCCCGTGACCGAGGTGCGGATCGAGGCGCCGGACGCCGACGGCGTGGGCGAACTGTGGCTGCGGGGGCAGTGCCTGGTCCGCGGGTACTGGGGGGACGACGAGGCCACCCGCGCCGCGTTCGCCCCCGGCGGCTGGTTCAGGACCGGGGACCTCGCGCGCGTGGACGCGGACGGGCGGGTCAGCGTCGTCGACCGGCTCACCGACATGGTGGTCCGCGGCGGGGAGAACGTGTACTGCGTCGAGGTGGAGGCCGTGCTGCACGACCACCCGGACGTCGTCGACGCCGCCGTGCTCGGGGTGCCGCACCCGCTGCTCGGGGAGGAGGTCGTGGCCGTCGTGCGGCTGCGGAGCGGCGCGGACCGCGACGACGTGGAGCGGCTGCGCGCCCATGTCGGGTCGCGCCTCGCGGCCTTCAAGGTGCCCGCCCGGGTGTACGTGCGGGAGGGGGAGCTGCCGCGGAACCCGACCGGGAAGATCCTCAAGCGGGAGCTGCGGGAGGACGTCGGGGGCGCCTGACGTCGCGGGGACCGGCCTGCCCCGCGGGCCCCGGCCGTCCCGCGCGCGTCCCGTCAGAGACGGGTGATGCGGACGCGGTAGGTACCGGCGGGGTCCTCGTCGAGGACGGTGATGCGGATGCCGTTGGCGCGGTCGGTGAAGGTCTCGCCGGGGCGGTAGGGGGCGTCGGAGAGCTCGGCGTGGACGTTGGCGCGGCGGGTGCAGCCGCCGCTGGCGTGGTCGCTGTCGGAGACGGTGACCGGGCCGTGGCCGGTGTCGACGTCGGACTCGACGCGGTAGACGAGGACGCCCTGCTCGCAGACGGCCTCGTCGTTGCCGTCCTTGCTGCGGACCTCGACGGCGTAGCCGGAGGTGGCGGAGAGCGGGACGAACGCGAGCTTGGGGCCGCCGGGGACGGCGAGCGGGGTGAGGGAGTAGTCGCCGGTTCCGGTGCCGGACGCACAGCTGACCTGGTCGTTGTCGAGCCAGCCCAGCTTCCACTTGTGCCAGCCGAGCAGGTCGTTGTTGGCGCCCCAGTCCTCGGACATGATGTCCCAGTGCCCGACGGTGCCGCCGCCGTCCGCGGTGTAGAGGTCGGGCAGGCCGAAGACGTGGCCGTTCTCGTGGGGGAGGACGCGGTAGCCGGTCTCGGAGAAGCTGCCGGAGCCGTCGTCCTGGCGGCTGTAGACGAAGGACGTGTTGGCGAGCGGGACGCCGTCGGCGTAGGGGGCCTCGTCGTTGCCGGAGAAGGTCACCGACAGGACGGTGTCGAGGGCGGACGGGCCGGCGTTCGGGGTGACGAGGACGTTGACGAGGTCGAAGGCGCTGAAGTCCACGCGGGGGTCGGCGGCCTTGACGATGTCCTCGACGAGGGAGCGGTAGCCCGGCTCGTACGGCGAGCCGCGCTCGATCCCGTACGCGGAGAACGCGCGGGGCATCCGCAGCCAGTCGGGTATCGGGGCCTCGGCCTGGTAGTGCAGGCGGCCGTAGGAGCTGGTGCGGAACCAGTCGGCGGTCTGGGGGAAGAACTCGCGGAACCGGCTCATCGCGGTGCCCTCCCCGGGGGCGTCGGGGAAGTCGACCATCAGGTTGAGGGCCCGCACCTGGCCGGTGGACCGCACGTACCCGGGGGCGGTGGGCAGCCCCTCCGACATCTGCACGCCCATCGTCGTGGCGATGCGGCACGGCCCGAGCTGGGCCCCGCCCGGCGCGGCGGCCACCGGTCCGGCCGTCGCGGGGGCGGGGCCGGGCAGGGTGCTGCTCGCCGAGGCGAGGAGGGTGAGCGAGAGAGCCGTGATCGCCGCCAGGGCGACGGGTCTGCGTATCCGTCGGCGGGGGTGCTGCATACGGGCGCCTCTCCGGTGGGGGCAGGTCTGCGGCACGGGCCCGTGGGCGGGTCCGCGCTGTGCGATCAGCCTGTGACGGGTGGTGGGGGCGCGCGCGCCGGGTGGCCCGATCGTGGGTATTCCGCGGAGCCGCGATCATGTGACGCAGGTCACAGCGCGGCGGGGAAATAACCGGGGACTGGGTCCCCGTTTAACCCTGTGTTCAACGAAGTGGGGAATCCTTCCCCGGATGGTCCGGACGAGTGCTCCGTACGAGCACCCCGGACGACAGTCCCGAACGAGTGTGAGGAGGCCGTGGCGTGACCAGTCCCGCCGACACCGCGCCCGCCCGCCGCGTCCCCCGGCCGCGGGCCGACGCGCTGCGCAACCGCGAGCGGATCGTGACGGCGGCCCGCGAGATGTTCGTCGAGTTCGGGTCCCAGGTGCCCTACGACGAGGTCGCGCGCCGGGCCGGCGTCGGGAACGCCACGCTCTACCGGAACTTCCCCGAGCGCGCCGACCTCGTCCACGAGGTCGTCCTCTCGCTCATGGCACGCGTCACCGAACTCGCCGAGCGGGCCGCGGAGGAGGAGGGCGACACCTTCGCCGCGCTCCGCCGCTTCACCCACGGAGCCGCCGACGAGCGCGTCGGCGCCCTGTGCCCGATGCTCGACGGCGCCTTCGACAAGGACCACCCCGACCTGATCGCCGAGCGCGACCGCCTGGAGGAGGCCGTGCAGGGCCTCGTCGAGCGGGCGCAGCGGGCCGGCCGGCTCCGCACCGACGTCGGTGTCGGCGACCTGATGGTGGCCCTGTCCCAGCTGACCCGCCCGCTGCCCGGATCGGGCTGCGGGGCCTTCGACCAGTTCGTCCACCGTCACCTGCAGCTGTTCCTCGACGGCCTGGAGACACCCGCCCGCTCCGAGCTGCCCGGGAAGGCAGCGACCCTGGAGGACCTGAGACGCGACGCCTGCGCGCCGCCGACCCCGTGACCGCACCGACCTCGCCGTGACCGCCGGCGCCGCCCGCGAGGGCGCGACGGCGCCGGGCCCGCACGCCCGCGTCACCCGCACTTCCTGAGACCTTTTCGACCCGTACGCGCCAAGAGGTGGCTACACCCATGCCGAAAATCCCCCAGACCGCCGCGATCCAGGCCGACCCCGGCCGCTGGAAAGCCCTGATCTTCATCGCCCTCGCCCAGCTGATGGTCGTGCTCGACGCGACCATCGTGAACATCGCGCTGCCCTCCGCCCAGCAGGACCTCGGGATATCGGACGGCAACCGGCAGTGGGTCATCACGGCCTACGCCCTCGCCTTCGGCGGTCTGCTCCTCTTCGGCGGCCGCATCGCCGACCTGTGGGGCCGCAAGCGGACCTTCGTCACCGGCCTGATCGGCTTCGCCGCCGCCTCCGCCCTCGGCGGGGCCGCGACCGGCGAGGCGATGATGCTCGGCGCCCGCGCGCTCCAGGGCGCCTTCGGCGCGCTCCTCGCGCCCGCCGCGCTCTCCCTGCTCGCCGTGACCTTCACCGACGCCAAGGAGCGGGCCAAGGCGTTCGGCATCTACGGCGCGATCGCCGGTGGAGGCGGCGCCGTGGGCCTGATCCTCGGCGGCTTCCTCACCGAGTACCTGAACTGGCGCTGGACGTTCTTCGTCAACATCCCGTTCGCCGTCGTCGCCGCCGTCGGCGCCTACCTGGTCGTCCGCGAGCCCGCGGGTGGCCGCAACCGCTCGCCGCTCGACATCCCCGGCGTGATCCTGTCGACCCTGGGTCTGGTCTCGCTCGTCTACGGCTTCACCCGCGCCGAGTCCCAGGGCTGGAGCGACGCCGGCACGATCGGCCTGTTCGTCGGCTCCGCGGTGCTGCTCCTCGCCTTCGTGCTCACCGAGTCGAAGGTGAAGTCCCCGCTGCTGCCGCTGCGCGTGGTGACCGACCGCAACCGCGGTGGCGTCTACCTCTCGCTGGGTCTCGCGGTCATCGCGATGTTCGGCCTGTTCCTGTTCCTGACGTACTACCTCCAGGTCGTGAAGGGGTACTCGCCGGTCAAGACGGGCTTCGCGTTCCTGCCCATGATCGCGGGCATGATCATCGGCTCGACCCAGATCGGCACGCGGCTGATGACCCGCGTCCCGCCGCGGCTGCTGATGGCCCCCGGCTTCCTGACCGCCGCCGTCGGCATGCTGCTCCTGACGCAGCTGGAGATCGGCACCTCGTACGCCGGTCTGATCCTGCCCGCGCAGCTGCTGCTGGGTCTGGGCATGGGCACGGCCTTCATGCCGGCCATGTCGCTCGCGACGCTCGGCGTGGACCCGCGGGACGCCGGTGTGGCCTCCGCGATGGTCAACACCTCGCAGCAGGTCGGCGGCGCCATCGGCACGGCCCTGCTGAACACCATCGCCGCCTCGGCGACCACCGCCTACCTGGTCGACCACGCGGCCGGCGCGACCACTCCGGCCGCGCAGAAGCTGGTCCAGCTCCAGGGCATGGTCGAGGGGTACGCCGCGGCCATCTGGTGGGCGGTCGGCATCCTGGCCGCCTCGGCCACGATCGCCTTCGTGCTCATCAACACCGGCAAGCCGGGCGGCGGCACCGTCGCCGGCTCCTCCGAGGGCGCGGACGACGAGATCAAGGTCCCCGTCATCGCCCACTGACGGTCCCGCCCCACCCGCACGGGTCTGCCCCGGCACCGCCTCCGCGGCGGCGCCGGGGCAGACCCGTGCTCAGGCCCGGTTCAGCGGAGCCAGGGCAGGTCCGCGCCGGCGTCCGCGGGTTCGAGGCCCTCGGCCATGACGCGCATGATCGCGCCGAGCTGGTCCACCTGCTCGGGCGAGAGGCGGTCGAAGAGGGCCTGGCGGACGGCGGCGACGTGGCCGGGGGCGTTCCGCCGCAGGATCTCGGTGCCCTCGTCGGTCAGCCGGGCGAACTGGCCGCGCTTGTCGGAGGGGCAGTTCTCGCGCAGGACCCAGCCGTTCTTCTCCAGCCGGGCGATCGCGTGGGAGAGCCGGGAGCGGGTGATCTTGGCGCTCTTGGCCAGTTCGGTCATCCGCAGCCGCCGGCGCGGGGCCTGGGAGAGCTGGACGAGCAGTCCGTAGTAGATGTGCGGCATCCCGGCGTCGCGCTGCAACTGGCGGTCGAGGTGGTCCTCGAGGAGCGTGGTGGCGTGCAGGTAGGCGCGCCAGACGTGCTGCTCCTCGTCGCTGAGCCAGCGGGGTTCGGTCATGTCTCCCATGGTTCCCATCGTACGACTCGTTCTTGAAAGTTGAACTATGTGGCGTTACGGTGTGAGCAGATAGCTTGAAACTTCAAGGATGAGGACGGTGGTCGCCATGGACGCCACGCTGGAAACGGACGCCGGGCCCGCGCGGATGCCCGCGCTCTACCTGTCCCACGGCGCCCCGCCCCTCGCCGACGACCCCGTCTGGCCCGGCCAGCTCGCCGCCTGGTCCGCCACCCTGCCCCGCCCCCAGGCGATCCTCATGGTCTCCGCCCACTGGGAGGAGGCCCCGCTCGCCCTCGGCGCGACCGAGACCGTGCCGCTGGTCTACGACTTCTGGGGCTTCCCCGAGCACTACTACCGCGTCCGGTACGGGGCTCCCGGCGCCCCGCAGCTCGCCGAGGCCGTCCGCAAGCTGCTCCGCGGACCCGGCACGCCCGTCCAGGACATCCCCGACCGCGGCCTCGACCACGGCGCCTACGTGCCGCTCGTCGAGATGTTCCCCGGCGCCGACATCCCCGTCCTGCAGATCTCCATGCCGACCCTCGACCCGCGCCGGCTCATGGACATCGGGCGCAGGCTCGCCCCGCTCCGCGACGAGGGCGTCCTCATCGTCGGCAGCGGCTTCTTCACCCACAACCTCGCCGCCCTGCGCCACACCGGCGGCGGAGTCCCCGGCTGGTCCGCCGAGTTCGACGCCTGGGGACACGAGGCCCTCGCGGCGCGGGACGTCGACGCCCTCCTCGACTTCGAGCGCAAGTCCCCCGCGGGGCGCCTCGCCCACCCGCGCACCGAGCACTTCGCCCCGCTCTTCGTCACCATGGGCGCGGCGGACCAGGCGGGCGACCTCGACGCCGAGCGGTCGGTGATCGACGGCTTCTGGATGGGGCTCGCGAAGCGGTCCGTGCAGTTCGGCTGAGCCGGCTCAGAACACCGGCGGGTTCAGCTCCACCGAGCGGACGGCGGCGGCCAGCGCGAGCGGGCCGCCCACGTCGAGCGCCGTGTCGGTGAACTTGATCGTGTGGTCGTCGCCGTGCGCCGCCGCCCGCTCGAAGACCTCCTCGGCGTTCAGGGAGGTCGCCCGGTACGGGGCGGCCTCCGCCGGCGCGTACGCGGCGGTCACCGCGGCCGCCGCCGCCCAGGCCGCCGCCAGGCTCGGCGCCCACAGCTCCCGGGGGAGCGCGGGCAGGGTCCGCAGGACCGCGTTCGGGGCGGTCGCCGCGTGCACCAGCATCACCGGCTCGCCGTGACCGTGGGTCGCGTACCGGTGCGTGGCCGCCGCCACCAGCTCGGCCAGCAGCGCCCGCGCGGTGTCGGGGTCCGGCGCGGCGCCCCACCGGGGGAACGCCGTGAGCTGCGCGAGGCGTGGCCGTATCCCGCCCTCCTGCTCCGGAACCCGCGGTACGGCGTCCAGGGCGGCCGCCGCGGACGGCGCCGCGGCCAGCGGGGCGATCGGCGGCAGCGGCCGGTGGCGGGCCGCCCAGTACCCCAGGGCGTGCGCCAGCTCCGCGCGGCGCGGGGCCGTCCCGGGGGACGTCAGGAGCGTCCGTACGGCGTGGCCGGTGCGGATCACCGGATGGGTCGCCCCGCCCGCGATGCCGGGGAGCAGCCGGGGCCACCACTCGGCGAGGACCTCCCGCCAGGGGCGGTCGTCGAGCTCCCGGGCGAGGAAGCGGGTCCAGTCCGTGATCCGGGCCGGGTCGCCGAGCGCCTCCCGCCAGGTCTCCGCCGTGACGGACCGGACGGCGGGCGGCGCCTCCTCCAGCTTCGGCGCGTAGTGGTCGAGCCAGCGGTGCACGGCCTCCGCCCGGCCGTGGCGGACGAGGGCCTCGACGGCCATCGGGGCGTGGTTGGTGAGCCATCCGTTGCGCTCGGGTCCGGTGGTGTGGAGCCTTTCGAGGGCCTCGTCGAGGGTGCCGCTGCTGTCGGTCATGCGGCCGACGCTAGGACCGCGGCCCCCCGGTCCGTAACGGGCCGCGGACCTAGTCCGCAGGGCGGAGGCAACCGCCGGCCGCGCCGAGGCGTCTGAAGGGATGGCGCCGCATGTGATCGCGGTCTCACCGACGGAGTGGTCGTGGACCCCCGCGAGGGGCGCCGAATCACCCTCCGTGCCCGGTCTGACCTGCGCCTCCGTGGGTAGACGAGGCATGCCCGGGCGGGCGGCGGCCGCGCAGGATACTGCATGATCGCGAAAATCCATGTGCCGGGTGGGAATTCTGTCCTGATTCCAGTCGTTGTTTCCGTCGGATGCAGGGCACCCGGAAGGGTGTCGCGACCTACTCAGCAAGGGAGCACGCATGGCAACCCGTGCCGTCGCCCGTCGTCAGACCTCCGCCACGAGCGGGGCTGCACGGGCAAGCAGCGTTCGCGCCGTGGGCGGGGAGATCGCCGACCGCGACCTGGTCGGCATGTACCTCGACGAGATCGCGCGCACGCCCCTGCTCGACGCTGCCAAGGAGGTCGAGCTCTCCCAGACGATCGAGGCGGGCGTGTACGCCCAGGAGATCCTCGACGGGAACGCGGAGAGCGAGGCGGGCGGCGCGACCCGTGAGGAGCTCGAGGCGCTGGCCGCCGAGGGCGAGCGTGCCAAGGACCTCTTCATCAAGTCGAACCTGCGGCTCGTGGTGGCCGTGGCGCGGCGCTACCCGCGCAGCGGGCTGCCGCTGCTCGACCTGATCCAGGAGGGGAACGCCGGCCTGGTGCGCGCGGTCGAGAAGTTCGACTACGCGAAGGGCTTCAAGTTCTCCACGTACGCCACGTGGTGGATCCGCCAGGCCATCACCCGGTCCATAGCCGACCAGTCCCGGACCATCCGGCTCCCCGTCCACCTCGTCGAGGAGCTCGGCCGGATCCGGCGGGTGCAGCGCGAGTTCAACCGCGAGAACGGGCGCGAGCCCGAGCCCGCGGAAGTGGCCGCCGAGCTCGGCTCGACCCCGGAGCGGGTCACCGACGTCCTGGACTGGGCGCGGGACCCGGTCTCGCTGAACATGTCGGTGGACGACGCGGGGGAGACCCAGTTCGGCGACCTCCTGGAGGACACGTCGGCGATCTCCCCGGAGCAGTCGGTGCTCACGCTGCTGCGCAGCGAGGAGCTCGACGACCTCATCGACAAGCTCGACCACCGCACGGCGTCCATCATCCGCATGCGGTACGGCATCGAGGACGGCCGTGAGCGCACGCTGACCGAGGTCGGCAAGCAGCACGGCCTCACCCGCGAGCGCATCCGCCAGATAGAGAAGCACGCGCTCCTCGAACTGAAGAAGATGGCCCGCGACACCGGCTTCGACGCGGTGGCGTAGGCCGGAAGGCGACGGCGCGGGCCCCGGGGACGACGTCCCCGGGGCCTCCGTCGTGCCGCCGCGGCTCAGACCCGGGCCGCCGCCGTCAGACGGGCCCCCAGGTCCTCCACGTACGCGTGGAGCGCGGACGGGCCGTGGACGGTGAAGGGGGCGTCGACCAGGGCGAGGCGGAGCGCCAGCCACTCCACGGAGTCGGTGGAGCGGGTGCGGAGCCGGCAGGTGCCCCCGCCCGTCGGGGCGGGCACCAGATGCGACGGGAGCCGGGCGGTCACGAACTCCGCCGGCGCCTCGAAGGAGACGTCCAGCTCCAGCTCCGGCTGGGCCCGGGACATCGAGCGGACCAGGAGCTGCGCCGCGTCCCCGGCCGGCAGCTCCCGCGGGGCGAAGCGGGCGCCGGTGGCGAGCGGGTCGGACACCCGGTCGACCCGGAAGGTCCGCCAGTCCTCCCGCCCGAGGTCGTACGCGACGAGGTACCAGCGGCGGCCCGTGGAGACCAGCCGGTAGGGCTCGACCAGCCGCTTCGTCTCGGCGCCGTCGCCCGCCCGGTAGCCGAAGCGCAGCTTCTCGCGGCCGGTGACGGCGCCCGCGAGGGTGGTCAGCGTGGCCGGCGTGACCGTGGCGCCGTCGCCCCGGGTCAGCGGGATCGTCGCGTTCTGGAGGGTGGAGACCCGGTGCCGGAGCCGCGCGGGCAGCACCTGTTCCAGCTTCGCCAGGGCGCGTACGGACGCCTCCTCGACGCCCTCGATGGCGTGCCCGGCACCGGCCCGCAGGCCGACGGCGATCGCGACGGCCTCCTCGTCGTCGAGGAGCAGCGGCGGCATGGCCGTGCCGGCGACGAGCCGGTAGCCGCCCACCGAGCCGAGCGTGGCCTCGACGGGGTAGCCGAGGTCCCGCAGGCGGTCGATGTCCCGGCGGATGGTGCGCGGGGAGACCGAGAGCCGTTCGGCGAGTTCGCTTCCGGGCCACTCGCGCGGGGTCTGGAGGAGCGAGAGCAGGTTCAGGAGTCGTACCGGGGTGTCCGTCATGTCCTCCAGGATGCGGCCTATCTAGGACATCATTTGACCTAGATCGGTTCTATCTTCTTCTTATGAGTTCACACGACGCCGTCACGGATGCGGCCCCCACGGACACGGCGGACAAGCGGCGCTGGATCGCCCTCGCCATCGTCATGACCGCCGCCTTCATGGATCTGGTCGACGCCACGATCGTCAACATCGCGATCCCCAGCATCGAGCGGGACCTCGGCGCCTCCTTCGGGGCCATCCAGTGGATCACCGCCGGTTACGCGCTCGCCTTCGCGGCCGGGCTGATCACCGGCGGCCGGCTCGGCGACATCTACGGCCGCAAGCGCCTCTTCCTCGTCGGCACGGCCGGCTTCACCCTCGCCTCGGCCCTCTGCGGCTTCGCGGCCAACCAGGAGATGCTGGTCGGCTCCCGCCTCCTCCAGGGCGCGGCCGCCGCGATGATGGTGCCGCAGGTCCTGTCGATCATCCACGTCACCTTCCCCGCCCACGAGCGCGGCAAGGTCTTCGGGATGTTCGGCGCCATCATCGGCCTCGGCGCGGTCTCCGGCCCGCTGCTCGGCGCGCTGCTCACCCAGTGGAACATCGCCGGTCTGGAGTGGCGCCCGATCTTCCTGATCAACCTGCCGGTCGGCATCGCCGGTCTGCTCCTCGGCCGGAAGTTCATCACCGAGTCCAAGGCCCCCAAGGCGCTCCGCCTGGACATCGTCGGCATGCTCCTGGTGACGGCCGCGCTGCTCATGCTGATCTACCCGCTGACCCGCGGCCGCGAGCTGGACTGGCCGCTGTGGGGCCACCTGATGATGGCCGGCAGCCTCGTCGTCTTCGGAGCCCTCGTCGCCTACGAGAAGCACAAGACGAAGAAGGACGGTTCGCCGCTGGTCGAGCTGTCGCTGTTCAAGGTGAAGAGCTTCGCCGCCGGCATCGCGGTGCAGCTGACCTTCGGCGTCGTGATGGGCATCTTCTTCCTGATCTGGACGCTGTACATGCAGATCGGGCTCGGCTGGAGCCCGCTGAGGGCGGGACTCACCGGGGTGCCGTTCTCGATCGCGGTGTCGACGGCCGCCGGACTCTCGGTCCAGAAGCTGGTCCCGCGCTTCGGCCGCAAGGTCCTCCAGGCGGGCGCGCTGACGATGATCGCGGGCGTGCTGCTCTACCTGTTCGAGGCCGGACGGTACGGCAACGGCATCGCCTCCTGGCAGATGATCCCGCCGCTGGTCGTCATGGGCCTCGGCATGGGCCTGATCGTGGCGCCGCTGACCGACGCGGTCCTCTCGGAGGTGCCGAAGGAGCACGCGGGCTCCGCCTCGGGCCTGATCAACACGACGGGCCAGATGGGCAACGCCCTCGGGCTCGGCCTGGTGTCCGTGGTCTTCTTCGGCGTGATCGACGGCCGGCCCGCCCCGAAGTCCCCGGCCGAGGCCGGGGAGGCGTTCACGGACGCCTTCCAGAACGCGATGGGCTGGGTCGCGGGCGTGCTCGCCGTGATCTTCCTGGTGATGTTCGCGCTGCCGGCGAAGCCGAAGCAGCACGTGGAGGGCGGCGGCGACGACGTCGTCGAGATCGACAAGGAGCCGGCGCTCTCCCACTGACCGGCGGCGCCGCTCACCGAAGGGCCCTGCCCGGGTACACCACCCCGGGCAGGGCCCTTCGGCTCGTCTCCGCCGGTGGCCTCAGGCGCCGTCGGCCTCGCCGTCGGGCCTCCGCTCCTCCTGCAAGCCGCGCAGCGTGACGGGCGTCGGCGTCGTCTGCTGGACCCATGCCTCGTCCCAGACGAACGTGGCACCCACGGTGTCGCCGTGCGTCTGCCACACCTGGCCGCCCGTGGTCAGCACCTTGACGTAAGCGTGGTTGCCCTGTGCCTCGTAGCCGACGGCGCAGGCGCCGGCCGGGTAGTTCGGATTGCCGGGGTCCGTGCCGACCGCGGTCGGGTTGGTGAGGTCCTGCCACACGATCGTTCCGCCGAGCGACGGCGCACGCCCCACGAACACCTTGCCCCCGGTGAGCACGGCCTGTGCGTCCTCGGAGCCGGTCGGCGCGAAGACGGCGATGTCCGAACAGGGCCCGGCGGCACCGGTGGCGCCTGTAGCGCCGGTGGCGCCGGTGGCTCCTGTGGGTCCGGTGGCGCCTGTCGTGCCGGTGGCTCCTGTGGGTCCGGTGGCGCCTGTGGCTCCTGTAGCTCCCGTGGCTCCTGTCGCACCGGTGGCTCCCGTGGCGCCGGTGGTGCCTGTCGCACCCGTGGTGCCCGTGGCTCCCGTGGCTCCGGTAGGTCCGGTGGGTCCGGTCCCGCCTGTAGCGCCTGTCGTTCCGGTGGTGCCCGTGGCTCCCGTGGCTCCCGTGGCTCCCGTGGCCCCCGTTGCTCCGGTCGCACCGGTCTCGCCCGTGGCTCCCGTGGCCCCGGTCGCTCCCGTGGCCCCGGTCGCTCCGGTCGCTCCGGTCGGGCCCGTCTCGCCCGTGGCTCCGGTGGCACCTGTCGTGCCCGTGGCTCCGGTCGGCCCCGTGGGTCCGGTGTCTCCCGTGGCGCCGGTGTTGCCCGTCGTTCCGGTGGCGCCTGTGGCTCCTGTCGCTCCAGTCGGGCCGGTCTCGCCCGTGGCTCCCGTGGCGCCGGTGGCACCTGTCGTGCCCGTCGCTCCCGTAGCACCGGTGGCTCCCGTAGCACCGGTGGCACCCGTCGTGCCCGTCGCGCCTGTGGCTCCCGTGGCGCCGGTGGCTCCTGTGGCTCCGGTGGCGCCCGTCGTACCCGTGTTGCCCTTCGGTCCGGTGGGGCCCGTGGGGCCGGTAGGGCCCGGCGGGCCGGACTCGCAGCCGTCGTCGCCGCCGGCGAGGGTGCGGGGGGCGTGGAGGCGGGTGCTTGCGACGAAGGGACGGATGTCCTGGTCCAGGAGCTCCAGGAGGGCATCGGGGTGCTCGTGCCGGGCGTGCGGGTGGCCGTGCACCCCGCAGCCGCCGCCTCCGGATGCGGCGGCTGCGGGGGCGGTGCTCGCCGCGCCGGGCGCCCCGGGCGCGGGCGTTCTGCCCCACGCGGCCGCCGAGGGGGTCGCGAAGCCGGTGAGCACGAGGGCGACCGAGGCGATCGCTCCGCCGCCGAGCCAGGCGCGACGTCGGGGCAGCGGGCCCAGGGGGGTCCGGGTCCTGGCATCAGGCCGCATGCATGCTCCTTCCTCCGCCGGCCTCCGGGCCGGCGCGAGCGATGTCCGGAAGGCGTCTCCATGCCTTCTTTGTCGGATCATCGGATCGCTCGGCCGCGGGCTTGACCCCGTGGCGGCACTGTCAGCGCCTTGGCGCAGCGCCGACAGCCGAACGGATGCGTGCAGGACGGCGAACCCACGGCCGCTCGGCGGCGTGCCGACGGCACGGCCGGGCCCGGCGTCCGTAGGGTCGCGCCTCCCGACCGCTCCCCCGTCCCGTCCGGAAGTGGTGTTGCCGTGCAGCCGTCCATCTGCCTGTGCATGATCGTCAAGAACGAGGCCGCCGTGATCGAGCGCTGCCTCGCCTCCGTCCGCGGTCTCGTGGACACCTGGGTCATCTCCGACACCGGTTCCACCGACGGCACCCAGGAGCTGATCCGTACCGCGCTGGCGGGCATCCCGGGCGAGCTGCGGGAGGACCCGTGGGTGGACTTCGGGCACAACCGCAGCCTGAACATCGCCCGCGCCCGCGGCCGGGCCGACTACCTCCTGCTGCTCGACGCCGACCACGTCCTGCGCCGGGAGGGGCCGTTCCCGGCGCCGACCGCCGACGCGTACATGATCCGTCACGGGGGGACGGTGGAGTACCGCGTCAAACGCCTGGTCAGGGGGGACCTGCCCTGGCGGTACGAGGGGGTCACCCACGAGTACCTGACGGCCGACCGCGAGCACGTCCAGGCCAATCTGGACGCACTCGTCGTCGAGGACCACGCCGACGGCGGCTCGCGCCACGACAAGTTCGAGCGCGACGCCCGGCTGCTGGGCGCCGAGCTCGAACGGGACCCGGCCAACCCCCGCACGGTCTTCTACCTCGCGCAGACCATGCGGGACATGGGCCGCTCCGAGGAGGCCGTCGCCCTCTACGAGCGGCGGGCGGCGATGGGCGGCTGGGGCGAGGAGGTCTACTACGCGCTGCTGCAGTCCGGCGTCCTGCGGGCGGAGGCGGGGGAGTGGCCCGCCGCGATGGACGCGCTCTCCCGGGCCTGGGAGGCGCGGCCCGACCGGCTCGAAGCCTGCTACGAACTGGCCGCGCGGCTGCGGAAGATGCGCCGCCACCACGCCGCCCACGCCGTCGTCTCCGCCGTCCTGGACCGGGAGCCCCCCGACGACCTGCTGTTCATCCAGCCCTGGGTGTACCGCTGGGGGCTGCTCTTCGAGTACTCGATCACCGCGTACTGGACCGGCGACCACGCCGCCTCGCTGGCCGCCTGCGACCGGCTGCTCGCCCTGCCGGACCTCCCCGAGGCGTACCGCGAGCAGACGCGCGTCAACCGCGAGTTCGCCGTGCGGCGGCTCGACGAGGCCGCGGCCCCCGTGCCCGTCTGAGGGGCGCGGGGGCCGCGGTGGGCGTCAGCGCACCCGGGAGCGGGACTCCATCGCGTCGCGGGCGGCGCTCTCCGTCTCGTACACCTCGCACATGTGCCGGCCGTCCGGGGTCGCGGTGTGCTCGACCTCCCACAGGCTGGCCTCGCTGCCGTCGAGCAGCAGGAACTGGTGCTCGTAGAGGGTGAAGCCGGCGTCCCGGCCCCCCTCGACCGCGCTGTGGCGCCCGAACGCCTGCGTGATGTGGTGCGCGAAGGCCAGCCGGAGGCGGCGGGCCGTCCGCTCGCCCGGCCGGTCCGCGTTCTCCGCGCGGCGCAGGACGCGGCGCGCGTGGTCGGCGGAGTCGTCCGGCACGTACATCCGGGGCTGGGCGGGTATCGGGCGGGCGAGCAGGGAGCTCAGCAGCTCCAGGTCGTCGTCCTCGCCGAAGCCCGGGCCGTCGAAGGGCTCGGCGGTCCGGCCCGGCCGCGGCCCGGACGGCAGCCGCGACGCGGCGAGCCGCGCCTCCGACTCCTCGGCGTACAGCTCGTGCTGGCGGGCGCCGTCCCGGCCGGCGTTGTGCGTGAGCTCCCAGAGGCTGATCGCGCTTCCGTCGGCGAGCAGATACGTGTGGCGGCGGGTGGTGCGGTGCAGCGACGCGCTGTGGTGCGAGGAGTGCAGCGCGCTGGAGTGGGCGAGCGCCGTGCCGAGGCGCTCGACGGTCGAGTCGGGCAGATCGAAGGAGTTGAGCGCCCGGCCGAGGAGGCGCTCAAGCTGCGTCTCGGTCGTCTCGAAGGGATCGTGAGGATCCTGCGGATCGTTCAAGAGGGTCTCCAGGCCGTCGCCGCATGTCACTTGGTGCTTGCTTAACGTAGTCCCTGGGTCCGACATCGTGTCCGGGGTTCGGGAAAACGAAGGGCCCGCCTGGGAAGTTCCCGACCGTTTCTTTCAACTCCCTTTGTCTTACCGGGAGTACGCGCCCGCGTCCGCTCCGTACAGCTCGCGGTACGAGGGGAAGTCCCCGCCCGGGCCCCGCAGCCCGCCCGGGGCCGCGAGGACCGCCCGCACGATCGCCCGCGTCACCAGGTCGGCGCCCGCCGCCAGGATCTCGTTCAGGGCGAGCGGTCCCGGCGCCGCCGGCAGCTCCCGCGCCCCCGTGGCGAGCGCGAAGACGGTGTCCCCGTCGTTCATCAGGTGCACCGGCCGGACCGCGCGCGCGATGCCGTCGTGCGCCGTGCCCGCGACCTTCCGGGCCTGCGCGCGGGTCAGCGCCGCGTCCGTGGCGACGACCGCGAGCGTGGTGTTCAGCGGCGGCGGGGCGGCCGCCTCCCGCGCGCGTGCGAGCCGCCGCAGCGCCGCCTCGTGCACCTCCCGCGGCGGGACCCCGGGCCGGCCACCGTCGAACAGGCTGCCGTACGGCACCCCTGTCGCGGGGTCGATCGCCGAACCCACCGCGTTCACCACCACCAGCGCGCCGACCGTGATCCCCGACTCCAGGACGGCGCTCGCCGTCCCCACCCCGCCGCGCATCCCGCCGACCACGGCGCCCGTGCCCGCGCCGACCGCGCCCGTCTCCACGCGCGCGTGGTCCCCGCTCGCGTCCGCCGCCTCCACCGCCGCCCGGCCCGTCGACGCGTCCGGCCGCGCCGTGAAGTCACCGCCGCGCCCCAGGTCGAAGACGCACGCGGCGGGCACCACCGGCACCACGTGGGACGGGTCGGGGCCCACCCGCACGCCCCGGTGCCGCCCCTCCAGCCAGGCCATCACGCCGGCCGCCGCGTCCAGGCCGTACGCGCTGCCGCCGGTCAGGACCACGGCGTCGATCCGCTCGACCAGGTTCCGCGGGTCCAGGGCGTCCGTCTCCCGCGTCCCGGGACCGCCGCCCCGCACGTCCACCGCGGCCGTCATCCCGCCCGCCGGGGCCAGGACCACCGTCGTGCCGCTCAGTGCCCCGGGCCCGGCCACGCGCGCGTGGCCCACCCGCAGACCCGCCACGTCGGTGACGGCGTCCTGACGGTTCCTCTCGGCGTCTGTCATGACCCCTGACTACCACGGGCCGTCGACGGACGGGGCGGCTCAGCGCCGGGGGCCGAGGTAGGTGCCGCCGGAGGCGTCGATCACCGTGCCCGTGACCCACCGCCCGTCCTCGGAGGCGAGGAAGGCCACCGGGTCCGCGATGTCCTCCGGCTGTCCGACCCACGGCAGCGCCTGGCCGCCGATCAGCATCCCCTCCAGCTCGGGCATCGCCGCCATCGCGGCGGTCAGCCCGGCCGTCTGCGTCGGGCCGGGCGCGACCGTGTTGACGGTGATCCGGCGCTCCCCGACCACGTTGGCGAGGGTGCGGGTGAAGGTCTCCATCGCCCCCTTCGACATCGCGTACGCCAGCTCGTCGGCGAGCGCGATCCGGGTGACGGCCGAGCCGATGTTGACGATCCTCCCGCCGTCCCGGAGCACCGGCAGCAGCCCCTGCACGAGGAAGAACGGCGCCCGGACGTTGACCGCGAAGAGCCGGTCGAAGAGCTCCGGGGTCTCGTCCGCCAGATGCCCGCCCGAGCCGGTCGCCGCGGCGTTGTTCACCAGGACGTCCAGCACCGCCTCCCCCGTGTGGGCGGCGAGCCCCGCCCGTACGCCCTCCACGAGCGCGACCACTCCCGCGTGCTCCGCCAGGTCCGCCCCCACGGAGAAGGCCCGGCCGCCGTCCCGCTCGATCAGGTCGACGGTCTCCCGCGCCGCGGCCGCGTCCCGGCCGTAGTGCACCGCGACGACCATCCCGTCGGCTGCCAGACGGCGGGCGACGGCCCGACCGATCCCCCGCGACGACCCCGTGACCAGGGCCGTACGGACGCTCCCACCGGTGACGTGCTGCTGCATGACGCTCTCCTCGCGTGCTTCCCGCCGGGGCTTCTCCCCGGCACGTGCACACCCTCGCGCCCGGCGCCGACGGACCGCTGACCACCGGCTGACAGCCGCCGACACCGCCGTCGGTGGACGGCCGCCCCTGCCCCCGTCCCCTCGCCGGGGCCCTTCCGGACACCCCCTAGGAGAGGTCGGGCAGGCCCGCCCGGCGGGCGGTGGCCGCCGCGCGGGCGCGGTCGGCGGCGGCCGCCGCGGGGGCGCCGGCCGCCTCGTGCACGCCGGCGCGGCGGCGGAGGAGGTCGACGACGTCCTCCGCGACGCCCAGCTCCTCGAAGAGGGCCAGGGCCTCGGCGAGCAGCGGCAGGGGCTCGGGAGACAGGGAGGCGAGCCCCTCCAGTGCCGTCGCCGTCCCCCAGCGGTCGCCCACGGCCCGGAACCCGGTCAGGGCCTCCGTCAGGAGCGCCCCGGCCGCCGCGGGGTCCGCCGCGGGGGCGGAGAGCGCCGACAGGGCGCGGCCCACGAGGGCGAGGGAGCGGGACCAGGGGTCGTCGGGGAGCAGCAGTCCCGGGAGGGGGCGGTCCTCGGCGGTGCGGGCGTCGCGCCCGACGGCGGTGGCCCAGAGGAACGCCGTGTAGGGCTGGCGGAGCGGGGTCGTGCGGGTGGCGAGGAACTCCCGGGCCCGTTCCATGTGTTCGCCTTCCCGGAGGCCGGCCGCCAGGACGCAGAGCGCGTACTCCTCCGCGAGTGCGGGGGTCGGGGTCACGCGGGCCAGGAGGTCGGCGACGGGCGCGGCCACCCGGCCCCGGAGGCCGCGCAGCCACCAGTACGGGGTGAGCGCGGCCACCATCCGCAGACCCTCGTCCGGGGTGCCGCGGCGCAGCGCGGCCCGCAGGTCGGCGTCCTCGGCGTCGAGCCGGGCGAGCCACTCCAGCTGGGCGGCGCCGCGCAGTTCGGGGTCGGCGGTCTCGGCGAGCCGCCGGTAGTACGCGTGGTGGGCGGCCGGCGCCGGGTCGCCGTCCGGGAGGTGTTCGGCGGCGTAGGCGCGGATGGTCTCCAGCATGCGGTACCTGCCGTCCCGTCGCTCCACGAGGGACTTCTCCACGAGGGAGGCGAGCGTGCCGGTGTCCGCGCCGCAGACGTCCGCGACCGCTTCCGCCGTCGCCCCGCCGCGGAAGACCGAGAGGCGCGCGGCGAGGAGGCGTTCGCCGGGTGCGAGCAGGGACCAGCTCCACTCGACGACGGCCCGCAGGGTGCGGTGCCGCCGCGGGGCCGTGCGGTCCCCGCGCGAGAGCAGCTCGAAGCGTTCGCCGAGTCCGTCCGCGAGTTCGTCCACCGACAGGGTCCGCAGCCGGGCCGCCGCGAGCTCGACGGCCAGGGGCAGCCCGTCGAGCGCGGCGCAGAGTTCCGCCACGCGCGCGTGGCCGTCGAATCCGGGCCGTACGGCGGCGCCGCGCCGCACGAACAGCTCCTCGGCCGTCCCCGGTTCCAGCGCCCCGAGCGGCAGCAGCGACTCCCCGGTGATCCCGAGCGCCTCCCGGCCCGTCGCCAGCACCCGGAGCCCGGGAGCGGCGGCGAGCAGACGCCGTACCAGCCCCGCCGTCTCGTCCACGACGTGCTCGCAGTTGTCCACGACCAGCACCATTGGCCGCCCGGCCAGCGCGGTCTCCAGCCTGACCTCCCCCCGCACCCCCAGGGCCCGGGCGAACGCCTCGGGGACCTCCCCGGCGCCCGTGACCGCCGCCAGGTCGACGAAGCACACCTCGCCGGACAGGCCCGAGGCCGTCTCCAGGGCCAGCCGGGTCTTTCCCGCGCCGCCCGGACCGACCACGGTGACCAGCCGGGCGGCCGTCAGCAGGGAGGCCAGGCAGGCGCGTTCGGCCTCCCGTCCGACGAAGTCGGTCAGGGGCGCGGGCAGCGGCGGGGGCGTCCGCCGGGGCGCGTCGGGGGCGCCCCTGAGGAGGCCGAGATGGACGGCGGACAGCTCGGGGGAGGGGTCGGCGCCCAGTTCCCCGGCGAGGGCGGTCCGCACGTCCTCGTAGACGGCGAGGGCCTCCGCCTGCCGCCCGGCGGCGCCCAGCGCGCGCATCTGGAGCGCGCGCAGCCTTTCCCGCAGCGGCTGTTCCCCGGCCGCCGCCTCCAGTTCCCGTACGAGGAGGGCGGGGTCGTCGCCGGCGGCGAGGGCGGCCGCCGCCCACTCCTCCACGGCGTCGAGCCGGAGCGCGTCCAGCCGGGCGGCCTGGGCGGCGGCGAAGGGCGCGTCCCGCACGTCGGCGAGGGCCGGCCCCCGCCACAGTCCGAGGGCCTCCCGCAGGAGTCCCGCAGCGCGGGCGGGGTCGCCCGCGGCCCGGATCCGCGCACCCTCCCGCGCGAGTGCCTCGAACCGCAGCGCGTCGACGGCCGCGGTGGGGTCCCCGAGGGCGAGCCGGTACCCGGCGCCCGTGAACTCCACCGCCGCGCCCGGCGGGAGGGCCTTGCGCAGGCGCGAGACCTGCGCCTGGAGCGCGCCCGGCGCGCCGGCCGGCGGTTCCTCCCCGTACAGCCCGTCGACGAGCCGGTCCACCGGCACGGTCCGGCCCGCGTCGAGCAGCAGCCGGGCGAGCAGGGCGCGGACCCCCGGTCCGCCGGCGACGGGCTGCGGGGACCCGGCGGCGTCGGCCGTCGCCAGCGGTCCGAGGAGGCGGAAGATCATGGACCGGATTGTGGCGCAGGCCCGGCGCCTCTTCCATACCGGCGGGGACCTGCCGGCCGACCGGTCCCCGCCGGCCCGGCGTCACTCCGCGGTGGGGTGGGAGGCCGGGTTCCGTGCCGTCAGCGTGACCCCGACCGCGACGGTGGCGGCGGCGACGAGTCCGGCCGCGAGGACCGCCCAGCGGCCCGCGAAGGAGCACATCAGGACGACGAACGCCGACACCGGCAGCACGAGCTGCTGGGCGATGCCGACCTTGAAGTAGCGCGCGTGCAGCAGCCATACGGAGAGCAGGAAGACGGCCGTCGGGATCGTCACGGCCGCGGAGGCGGCGAGGGTGGAGATGTGCGCCTTGCCCACGGCCTGCTCGACGGCGATCTCCAGGCCCGCGCCGACGGCGGCGGCCGAGGTGAAGATGACGTAGTGGCCGTAGCCCCACAGGAAGCCCTGGCGGCTGGAGGTCAGCCGGTCGTGGGCGGGCACGACGAAGTAGATCCACCAGGCGGCGAAGACGATCAGCAGACCGCCGGCGGCGATCGGCAGCAGGTCGCCGAGCGCGTCGTGCTCGACGATGCCGGACTTCACGGCGACGGTGGCGGCGGCGACGGTCTCGCCGAGCACGATGATGGTGAACAGGCCGTACCGCTCGGCGATGTGGTGCGGGTGCCAGGTGCTGGGGGCGTCCTTCTCCGCGTACACGGGCACGGTCATCTCGGCCAGCGCCATGACGAGGAAGACCCAGGGCCGGGCGGGCTCGGGCGCGAGGACCAGCGCGAGCCAGCCGACCTGGCAGGCGAGGACCCCGCCCGCGTACCGCCGGCACATCGTCCGCTCGGCGGGGTCGGTGGCGTGGTGGGCCGCGCGCAGCCACTGCGAGGCGAGCGCCAGCCGCATGACGAGGTAGCCGAGGTAGACGACCAGGAAGTCGTGGTCCTGGGCGGCGCGCGAGACGCCGGCCGCGAGGACGAGGACGCCGGCGATCTGGACGAGGGTGACGACGCGGTACAGCACGTCGTCGTTGTCGTAGGCCGAGGCGAACCAGGTGAAGTTCATCCACGCCCACCAGATCGCGAAGAACACCATCGCGTAGTCGGCGATCCCCTCGCCGGCGTGGCCCTCGGCCACGGCGTGCACGAGCTCGGCGCCCGCCTGGGCGACGGCGACGACGAAGCACAGGTCGAAGAAGAGCTCCAGGGGGGTCGCGGCCCGGTGCGACTCCTCGCGGGAGCGTGCGGTGAGGGGGAGAAACGGTTGTGTCATGTGCCCCAGCACAGCAGAGCCGGAGGCCGGCCCGCTCCAGTGCCACGCGGGACGGCGGTCGGGGGGCGTCGTGCGGCCCGGCCCCGGGCCACGTGCGACGGCGGTCGGGGGGCGTCGTGCGGCCCGGCCCCGGGCCACGTGCGACGGCGGTCGGGGGGCGTCGGGCGGCCCGCTCGCGTGCCCCGTGCGACGGCGACCTGGGGCATGGGGGCGCCCGGTCCTGGGCCCCGTGTGACGGCGGCCGGGGGCGTCAGGCGGCCCGGTTCGCGGCCCGGCCCGCCCGGTTCCGGGAGGCCGCCGCCCCTCCCGCCGGGCTCCGTGGCCCGGTGCCCGCCGCCTCGGTGTACCGGGCCACCACCAGCCCCGCGAGGCGCGGATGGTCGGCGAGCGGCTCCGTGACGGCCCAGGTGTCCGGGACCGCGGCGAGGGCGTGGGTGAAGCGGCCGGGGGCCAGCAGGTGGGCGGCGAGCACGACCCGCCGCAGGCCCCGCGCGCGGAGCCGGGCGACCGCGGCGGCCGGGTCGGGGGCGGCGGCGGAGCAGTACGCGGCGGTCACGGGCACGGGAAGGAGCGGGCGGAGCTGCTCGACCGCGCGGAGCGTGCCGTCGTCGCCGCCCGGCCGGGAGGAGCCGGCGCCGGCGACGACGACCGCGTCCGCGGGGCCGCCGGCCGCCCGCTCGGCGGCGCGCAGCCGGTCGTACAGCGCGAGCGCCACCGCGTGTTCGCCGCTCAGCCCGCGGGTGACCGCGCAGTCGAAGCGGCGGGCGACGGCGGGGAGGTCGACCGTGCGGTGGTAGCCGTCGCCGAGCAGCAGCGGGACCACGACCGCGCCGGGCCGCTCCGCGAGGACGTCGGCCAGCGAGGGGGCCCGGTGGTCGAGGTACCCGACGGCGACGGGCGCCCCGCCGAGGCGCCGCACCGCCTCGGCGAGCCGCCCGACCGGAACCGCCGCCCCGGGCCGGGCGCTTCCGTGGACGGCCATCACCAGGTCCCGCATCCGTGCCTCCTCCGCAGCCGGCCGCACCGCCGGCGGGCCGGCCGGCGTCGTCCGTGGGGCCGCGCCCGGCGGTGTCGTACGCCCGCGCGGCCCCACGAGGCCACGCTAGGCCCGTGGCGGCGGCCCGGAGCGCCGCCGGAAGACCCCGGAGGGCGGGCCGCAAGTCCCGGGGTTCGGGGACCTTCACGGCGCCGACACGCCCGTCCCGCGCTCCTACGGTCGGAGGCAAGAGACCCGCGACCCCCACGGAGACCGCCATGGCCGCCCCACGGACACAGACCCTCGTGCTCATCGGCCACGGCATGGTGGGCCACCGGCTCCTGGAGGCGCTGGCCGAGCGCGGCGCGCTCGCGGACCCGGCGGACCCCGCGGGCCCCGGCTGGCGGGTGACGGTCCTCGCCGAGGAGGACGTGCCCGCGTACGACCGGGTGCACCTCTCGTCCGTCTTCACCGGCACCGATCCGGACCGGCTCGGCCTGTCGGCACCCGGGTTCCTCGCCGCGCACGGGATCGACCTGCGGCTCGGCGACCCGGCGGAGCACGTCGACACGGCGGCCCGCACGGTCACGACCACCTCCGGCGCGGTCGTCGGGTACGACGCACTGGTCCTGGCCACCGGCTCGTACCCGTTCGTGCCGCCGATCCCCGGCGCCGACGCCCCCGGCTGCTTCACGTACCGCACGCTCCACGACGTCGACGCGCTCACCGCGTACGCCGCGCACGCCCGGACCGGCGTCGTCGTCGGCGGCGGGCTCCTCGGCCTGGAGGCGGCCGGAGCCCTGCGCACCCTCGGACTCGCCGCGCACGTCGTCGAGTTCGCGGTGGGCAACCGGGACCCCTTCACGGGCGCGGCCGTCGTCGCGGACGGGATCATGGGCAGCCGGGACGGGGTGCCGGTGGTCGCGTCCCCCTGCACAAGCAGGAGTTCGACCTGCGGACCGGCGTCTGCCTCGACGACCCCGAGGTCGCCCTGCCGGTCCTCCCGGTCCCTCCGTCCCCCCGCTGACAGGACCTTCACCCGCCCGTCCGGAGACCATCGGCACTCACCCGCCCCCCGTGCCCCGGCGCAGCCTGGAAGGGCAAGGAAGTCCCCGAGCGCCAGGGAAGTCAGGGAAGTGCCATGAGTTCCGTAGTCCAGGACAGCAGAAGGACGGGCGGCGACCCCGCCGTCTCGTACGACACGGAGCAGTACCGCCCCGGCAGGTCGATCACCGACTGGGAGCCCGAGAACGAGCTGTTCTGGAAGTCCATCGGCAGGAAGGTCGCCGGCCGCAACCTCTGGATCGCGGTACCGGCGCTGCTCGTGGCGTTCGTCGTCTGGCAGGTGTGGTCGGTCACCGCGACCAACCTGAAGGACGTCGGCTTCGGCTTCTCGACCTCCCAGCTGTTCTGGCTGACGGCCATCCCCGGTCTGACCGGCGGCACGGCCCGGATCCTCTACACCTTCCTCGGCCCGATGGTCGGCCAGCGCCGCTTCACCGCCCTGTCGACGGTGGTCCTGATCGTGCCGCTGATCTGGCTGGGCATCGCGATCCAGGACCCGACGACCCCGTACGGCGTGATGGTCGCCATCGCCGCCCTCTGCGGCATCGGCGGCGCGAACTTCGCCTCCTCCCTCGCCAACATCGGCTTCTTCTTCCCCAAGGCGAGGAAGGGCGGTGCGACCGGCATCAACGGCGGTCTCGGCAACCTCGGCGTCTCCGTCGTCCAGCTGCTCACCCCGATCGTCATCACATGGTCGGCCCTCGCGATCGGCTCCGCCCAGCACAAGGCCGACGGCACGGCCGTCCACCTGCAGAACGCCGCCTTCCTCTGGGTCCCGGTGATCCTCGTGCTCGCCGTCGTCGCCTGGTTCGGCCAGAACGACCTGAAGGTCGCCGCCACCCCGTTCAGCCGGCAGAAGATCATCTTCAAGCGCAAGCACAACTGGCTGATGACCTGGCTGTACGTCGGCACCTTCGGCTCCTTCATCGGCTTCGCCGCCGCCCTGCCGATGCTGATCAAGACGACGTTCCCGGACTACTCCGTCGCCACCTACGCCTGGATGGGCCCCGCCGTGGGCGCGCTCGCCCGCTGGGGCGGCGGCTGGATCGCCGACCGGTGGGGCGGCGCCCGGGTCACCATCCTGTCCTTCGTGGGCATGGCCGCCTCGATCGTCGGCGTGATCGCCTTCCTTCCCTCGGGCGGCGCCGGCGGCTCCTTCCAGGGCTTCTTCCTCTGCTTCCTCGCCGCGTTCTTCTTCTCCGGGATCGGCAACGGCTCCACCTTCCGCCAGATCCCGGTCATCTTCCGCGGCACCCACCTCAAGGGCCTGCGGGAGGGCACCCCGGAGTACGCCCGGGCGCTGAAGCAGGCGGAGATGGAGTCCGGCGCCGTCACCGGCTTCACCTCGGCCGTCGCGGCCTACGGCTTCTTCTTCATCCCCGCCCTCTTCGCCTCGGTGTCCGTGACCAGCGCCATGTGGGGGTTCGTCGCCTTCTACGCCAGTTGCACGGTCGTCACCTGGTGGTTCTACGCCCGCCGCAACGCCGAGGCGCCCAGCTGATCCCGCGCCCCGCGGAAAGGCCCCGCTCCGGCGGGGCCCTTTCGCATGTCCGGGGCGGGACCTAGGACCTCCGAGAGGTGACCAACGCCGCCCGGAACGATCGATCGGAAGGAGTGGAATGGAGGCAAGCAACGACGCGATCGAACGACTCGAAGAAGGCGGTGCGGGCAGTGACTGCTACCCCTGCTGAGGCGACGGTGAACGAGACGGCCTGGAAGGGCTTCAAGGGCGGACTCTGGCGCGACGCCATCGACGTCCGCGACTTCATCCAGCAGAACTACACGCCGTACGAGGGCGACGGCTCCTTCCTCGCCGGCCCCACCGAGCGGACCACCGCCGTGTGGAAGGCGATCACCGACCGCTTCCCCGAGGAGCGCGCCAAGGGCGTCCTCGACGTCTCCCACGACGTGCCCTCCACCATCACCGCCCACGCCCCCGGCTACATCGACCGCGACCGGGAGCTGATCGTCGGCCTCCAGACCGACGCCCCGCTCAAGCGCGCGATCATGCCGTACGGCGGCTGGCGCATGGTCGCCGGCGCGCTGGAGACCTACGGCTACCCGGTCTCGGCCGAGCTGGAGAAGGTCTTCACCGAGTACCGCAAGACCCACAACGCCGGTGTCTTCGACGCGTACACCCCCGAGATCCGCGCCGCCCGCAAGGCGGGCATCGTCACCGGCCTCCCCGACGCCTACGGCCGCGGCCGCATCATCGGCGACTACCGCCGCGTCGCCCTCTACGGCGTCGACCGCCTCGTCGAGGTGAAGAGGGAGGAGAAGGCGGAGCTCGACTCCCTTCCCGCCGACGGCCGTTCGCTGGAGGAGACCATCCGCCTCCGCGAGGAGCTCGCCGAGCAGATCCGCGCCCTCGGCGAACTGAAGGCGATGGCCGCCTCCTACGGCCACGACGTCTCCGGCCCCGCCGCCACCGGCCACGAGGCCGTCCAGTGGCTCTACTTCGCCTACCTCGCCGCCGTGAAGGAGCAGAACGGCGCGGCGATGTCCCTCGGCCGGACCTCCACCTTCCTCGACGTCTACCTCCAGCGGGACATCGACTCCGGAGTCCTCACCGAGGAGCGTGCCCAGGAGATCGTCGACGACTTCATCGTCAAACTGCGCATCGTCCGCTTCCTGCGCACCCCCGACTACGACGAGCTGTTCTCCGGCGACCCGACCTGGGTCACCGAGTCCCTCGCCGGCATCGGCGAAGACGGCCGGCCGCTGGTCACGAGGACCTCGTTCCGCTACCTCCAGACCCTCTACAACCTCGGACCGGCCCCCGAGCCGAACATGACCGTCTTCTGGTCGCCGCGGCTCCCGCAGGGCTTCAAGGAGTTCTGCGCCAAGGTCTCCATCGACACCTCCTCCGTCCAGTACGAGTCGGACGAGCTGATGCGCCCCCGCTTCGGCGACGACACCGCCATCGCCTGCTGCGTCTCCGCGATGCCGGTGGGCAAGCAGATGCAGTTCTTCGGCGCCCGGGTGAACCTCGCCAAGACCCTCCTCTACGCCGTCAACGGCGGCCGCGACGAGAAGTCCGGCGCCCAGGTCGGCCCGGCCACCGGCGCCCTCACCTCCGAGGTCCTCGACTACGACGAGCTCATGGCCGCGTTCGACACGCAGATGGAGTGGCTCGCCGAGGTCTACGTGCACGCCCTGAACGTCATCCACTACATGCACGACCGGTACGCCTACGAGCGGATCGAGATGGCGCTCCACGACCGCGACGTGCGCCGCACCATGGCCTGCGGCATCGCCGGCCTCTCCGTCGCCGCCGACTCCCTCGCCGCCGTCAGGTACGCCCGGGTCACCCCGGTCCGCGACGAGACCGGCCTCGCCGTCGACTACGTGATCGAGGGCGACTACCCCGCCTTCGGCAACAACGACGAGCGCGTCGACGCGATCGCGGTCGGCCTGGTCGAGGAGTTCATGCGGAAGATCCGCAGGCACCCCACCTACCGGAACGCCGAGCACACCCAGTCCGTCCTGACCATCACCTCCAACGTCGTCTACGGCAAGAAGACCGGCAACACGCCCGACGGGCGACGGGCCGGCGAGCCCTTCTCCCCGGGCGCCAACCCGATGAACGGCCGCGACACCCACGGCTACGTCGCCTCGGCCCTCTCGGTCGCCAAGCTGCCCTACGAGGACGCCGAGGACGGCATCTCGCTCACCCACACCGTCACCCCCGAGGGCCTGGGCCGCACCCCCGAGGAGCGGATCGCGAACCTCGCGGGCGTCCTCGACGGCTACATGGCGAGCGACGGCTTCCACATGAACGTCAACGTCCTCAGCCGAGACGTCCTCCTGGACGCCATGGAGCACCCGGAGGACTACCCGCAGCTGACCATCCGGGTCTCCGGGTACGCGGTGAACTTCGTCCGGCTCACCCGCGAGCAGCAGCTCGACGTCCTGAACCGCACCTTCCACGGCTCGCTGTAGCCCCCGAGCGCCCGGGGCCGGTGGCCCCTCACCCCCGGCCCCGGGCCGCGCCCCCACACCCTCCGAAGGAGGCCCCCGCCATGACCGCCCTCGCCCTCGGGCCCGCCGTCCCCGCCACGCCGGCCGCCGCGGCGACCCACCGGCCCTCCGAGGGCTCGGTGCACTCCTGGGACCTGTCCACCGGTGTGGACGGGCCCGGCACCCGCTTCGTCACCTTCCTGTCCGGCTGCCCCCTCACCTGCCTCTACTGCCACAACCCCGACACCTGGCGGATGCGCAACGGCACGCGCACCTCCGCCGACGACGTGATCGCCGAGGCCCGCAAGTACGTCCGCTTCATCGCCGCCTCCGGCGGCGGCGCCACCCTCTCCGGCGGCGAGCCCCTGCTCCAGCCCGTCTTCACCGGCGAGCTGCTGCACCGGATGAAGCACGAGCTCGGCCTGCACACGGCCCTCGACACCTCGGGCTTCCTCGGGGTCCGCGCCACCGACGCCCTGCTGCGCGACACCGACCTCGTCCTGCTCGACATCAAGTCCTGGGACCCCGACACCTACCGGAAGGTGACCGGTCGCCCGCTGCGGCCGACCCTGGACTTCGCCCGGCGCCTCGCCGACCTCGGCCAGGAGGTCCACGTCCGCTTCGTGCTCGTCCCGGGACTCACCGACGACCCGGCGAACGTCGAGGGCGTCGCCGCCTTCGCGGCCGGACTCGGCAACGTCTCCCGGGTGGACGTCCTCCCCTTCCACAAGCTCGGCGAGGCGAAGTGGCAGGCGCTCGACATGCCGTTCACCCTGCACGACACCCCTTCCCCGACACCCCGGCAGGTCGCCGCGGCCCGCGAGGTCTTCCAGGCCCACGGCCTGCACGCCGTCTGAGCGACGCACTCACCCGACGACCACGCAAAACAGGAAAAAGGGCCCATACGGTCTTACCGTGGCCGCGTGACCGAGCCACCGCAGACAGTCGAGCCGACCCCCGGACCGGGCGACCCGGCCCCCACCGCCGCCCCGGGGGAGCCACCGGCCGCCGGAGCTCCGCCGCAGAGCCCCGCCGCCGTGCGCCGCCGCGCCTCCCTCGCGGGAGGCGTCGTCGCCGTGCTCCTGATCATCGCGATCGTCTTCGGCAGCCGGCTGCTCCGCGACTTCGACTCGGCCCTGCTGCCCTACGCGGTCGCCACCGTCTTCCTCGCCTTCGGCGTCGCCTACCGCTACACCGTCTGGATCTCCGCCCCCGGCGCCAAGCGCCTCTTCCGGCAGGGCTGGCGCTCCTTCTTCTCCGCCGCGAACTTCCGCAAGGCGCCCACCGCCCTGCCGAGGATGATCGCCACCTACCTCGGTTTCCAGAAGTTCCTCGGCGCCCGCTCCCACGCCCGCTGGGCCGCCCACCAGCTCGTCTTCTGGGGCTGCCTGCTCGCCGCCGCGATCACCTTCCCCCTCACCTGGGGCTGGTTCACCTTCACCTCGTCGACCGGCTCGGGTCCCGGCTACGAGATGCGGATCTGGGGCTTCAAGGTCATCGGCTTCGACTCGCTCAGCGTCCTCGGCTGGCTGATGTTCCACGGCCTCGACATCGCCGCCGTCCTCGTCATCGCCGGCGCCGCCTACTTCCTCTGGCGCCGCATGAAGGACCGGGGCGCCATCACCGGCCAGCGCTTCGCCTACGACCTGGTGCCGCTGATCTGCCTCGTCGTCATCTCGGTGACCGGGCTCCTGCTGACCTTCTCGTCGATCTTCCTGCACGGCGGCGGATACGAGTTCCTCGCCGTCCTGCACATGGTCTCGGTGGTCTTCACCCTCATCTACATCCCGTTCGGGAAGTTCTTCCACATCGTCCAGCGGCCGGCCGCCGTCGGCATGCAGCTCTTCAAGTACACCTCCCGCCGCAAGGACGAGGAGGAGGTGCTCGCCTGCCGCCGCTGCCACGAACCCATCGACACCGCCCCGTACGTGGAGAACCTCAAGGGCACCATGCGCGACCTCGACCTCGGCTTCGACGAGTGGGCCGAGTACTGCCCCCGCTGCAAGCGCGTCCTTCGCGGCAACGCCTACCTCGACCACGTGAAGAAGGGCTTCAAGTGACCGCGTCCGACCCCGCGACCACCCCCGGGCGGCCGGTGCCGCTCGACCCCTCCCTCGCCCCGCCCGGCACCCGCAACTTCCGCGACGCCGGAGGCATCCCCGCCGACCGCTGGCACGCCGACCAGAACGGCGAGACCCTCGTCCCCACCCACTGCTGCTTCTGCGGCGTCCAGTGCGGCATGTACCTCCGCGTCGACCGCGGCGGCAAGGTCTTCGGCGTCGAACCCCGCAACCACGACATCAACCGGATGCGGCTCTGCCCCAAGGGCATCAACGCCTACCAGCAGGTCAACCACCCCGACCGGCTCACCGCCCCGCTCATGCGCCGCAACCGCGACGAGGAGTTCCGTGAGGTCTCCTGGGACGAGGCCCTCGACCACACCGTCGCCGAGATCCGCCGCATCCAGGGCGAACACGGCAACGACGCCTTCGGGCTCCTCGGCGGCGCCAGCCTCTTCTCCGAGAAGACCTACCTCGTCGGCAAGTTCGCCCGCGTCGCCCTCAGGACCCGGCACGTCGACTACAACGGCCGCCTCTGCATGGTCTCCGCCGCCGGCGCCAACAAGCTCGCCTTCGGCATCGACCGGGCCGGCAACCCCTTCTCCGACATCCTCCTCACCGACTGCCTCCTCATCGCGGGCTCCAACGTCGGCGAGTGCTTCCCCGTCATGACCCAGTACCTCTGGGGCGCCCGCGACCGGGGCGCGAGCCTCATCGTCGTCGACCCGCGCGAGACCGCCATCGCGCGCACCGCCGACATCCACGTCGCCCTCAAGCCCGGCACCGACTCGGCCTTCTTCAACGCCGTGCTGCACGTCGTCGTCGCCGAGGGCCTCGCCGACGAGACCTACCTCGCCGCCCACACCACCGGCTGGGACGAGGTGCGCACGACCGTCGCCGCGTACCCGCCCGCCCGCTCCGCCGAGATCTGCGGCGTGCCCGAGGAGCAGATCCGCCAGGTCGCCCGCGTCTTCGCCGGCGCGGGGAAGGCCATGGCCTGGCACGCCCGCGGAGTCGAGCACCACTCCCAGGGCGTGGAGAACTGCCTCAGCATCATCAACCTCTGCGTCGCCACCGGGAACATCGGCAGGCCCGGCGCCGGATACGGCACCATCACCGGCCAGGGCAACGGCCAGGGCGGCCGCGAGCACGGCCAGAAGTCCGACCTCCTGCCCGGCGGCCGCTCCATCACCAACCCCGAGCACCGCCGCCAGATCTGCGAGATCTGGGGCATCGACGAGGCCGAACTCCCGCTCGCCGGCACCTCCATGATGGAGATGGTCTGGCAGATGCAGCGCCAGGAGATCCGGGGCCTCGTCGGCATCTGCAACAACCCCTTCGTCTCCCTGCCGAACTACGCCACCGTCAAGGACGGCTACGACACCCTCGAGTTCCACGCCCAGTTCGACTTCTTCCTCTCCGAGACCGCCGCCAACGCGCACGTGGTCTTCCCCGTCACCGTCTGGGCCGAGGACGAGGGCGTCATGGCCAACGCCGAGGCCCGGGTCGTCAAGCACAACAAGGCCCAGGAGCCCCCGGCCGGCGTCCGCACCGATACCTGGGTCATGTGCGAACTCGCCCGCCGGCTCGGCGCCGGGGACAAGTTCGACTTCCCCGACTCCCGCTCCGTCTTCGAGGAGCTGAGGATCGCCTCCGCGGGAACGGTCAACGACTACTACGGCATCACCTACGACCGCCTGGAGGAGACCGGCGGCATCGCCTGGCCCTGCCCGAGCACCGAGCACCCCGGCACCCCCCGCCTCTTCGAGGACGGCCGCACCTACCACCCCGACGGCAGGATCCACCTGCAGGTCGTCGAGTGGCACCCGCCGATGGACCCGTACAGCGAGGAGTACCCCCTCTCGCTCACCACCGGCCGCACCGTCGCCCACTTCCTCTCCGGCAACCAGACCCGCCGGCTCGGCGCCCTCGTCGAACAGACCCCGCGGCCCTGGGTCGAGGTCCATCCCTCCCACGGCTTCCGCAACGGCGACCCCGTCCGTGTCGTCACCCGCCGCGGCAGCGAGGTCTTCCCCGCCCTGGTCACCGAGGCCATCCGCCCCGACACCGTCTTCGTCCCCTACCACTGGCCCGTCCCCACCGCGGCGAACGCCCTCACCATCGACGCCCTCGACCCCCGCTCCAAGATCCCGGAGTACAAGGTCTGCGCGGCCCGCATCGAGGCCGCCGAGCGGATCGACGAGGTCCCCGCGCCGCCCACCGCCCCCGGACACCAGGCGTACCCGGAGACCCAGGTCTCCCGCACCGACCCGCTGCCCCCCACCTCCCCCCAGGGCCGCGGCACCGCGGAGAGGAGCTGACCCGCACATGATGGGCCGCACGATCTTCATCGACCCGGGCCGCTGCATCGGCTGCCAGGCATGCGTCTCGGCCTGCCGCGAATGCGACTCCCACCGCGGCAAGTCGATGATCCACCTCGACTATCCCGACGAGGGGCGATCCGTCGCCTCCCTCCCCACCGTCTGCATGCACTGCGAGGACCCCGTCGCGCCCTGCGCCGAGGTCTGCCCCGCCGACGCGATCCTGGTGACCGCCGACGGCGTCGTGCAGCAGGCCGACACCACCCGCTGCATCGGCTGCGCCAACTGCGTCAACGCCTGCCCCTTCGGCGTCCCCAAGATCGACCTCCAGGCGAAGCTCCAGATGAAGTGCAACCTCTGCTACGACCGCACCGCCTACGGCCTCGCCCCCATGTGCGCCACCGTCTGCCCGACCGGCGCCCTCTTCTACGGCACCCTCGACGAGCTCCGGGCCGAACGCCCCGGCGTCCAGGTGGCCGACTCCTTCACCTTCGGCTCCACCACCGTCTCCACCGGCGTGGCGATGGTCGTTCCCGCGGACAAGGTCCAGTGGCCGGTGCCCGGCGGGCTTCCCGTCGTCGAGATCAACGGAAAGGACGTCCGGTGAGCGTCACCGACCCGCAGCCGCCCGCACCGGACGCCCGCGACGCGGCCCAGGAGGCGCTCCACGACCGGATCGCCGCCGACTCGCTGACCACCCGCCGCGACTACCTGCGGATCGTCGCCACCGTCTCCGGCGGCCTGGCCGTCGGCGGCGTCGCCGTCGCCTCCGGCATCCTGCACCGGCACGGCGACAGCGAGGACGCCCCCGAGCCCAAGCGGATCGCCGACCGGATCGAGCGGGGGGACTCCCTCGCCTTCCGCTACCCCGGTGACGAGGACCGGGCGATCGCCGTCCGCATGGAGGACGGCACCCTGGCCGGCTACTCCGCCGTCTGCACCCATCTCGCCTGCGCCGTCCTGTGGCGCAAGGACCGGGGGAGCGAGGGCGAGCTCTACTGCCCCTGCCACGAGGGGATCTTCGACGCCCGTACGGGAGAGGTCACCGCGGGCCCGCCGCCGCGCGGCCTGCCCAAGGTGCTGCTCGTCGAGCAGCTCGACGGCAGCGTCTGGGCGGTCGGGACGGCCCGCTCGGGCGAGAGCGCCGTCGAGGGCTTCTGCCGCCAGAACGGCCAGGACCGGCCGGGCTGCCCCGGCTTCGGCTCCGGCGCCCCGGGCCGCGAGGCGGCGGAGAGGAGTGAGCGGACATGAGCGACGGCACGTTCCCCCAGGACCCGGAGGCGCCGCGGCCGCCGGCCGCACCCGCCGGGGGCCCGGACCCCGAGCCCGCGCGTCCTCCCGCGTACACCCCGGGCAGCGCGCAGCCGCGGCTGAACCGTCCGGTGCACGAGCGCTATCCGCAGATCCGTCCCACCAGCGGCTACGGCGATCCCCGGATCCGGCACACCGGGCCGGGGCCGGGCGCGGGCGCGGAGCAGGAGCCGGAGCGCTCCTCGAAGCTGTCGGCGCGTCTGGCGCTGGCGCTCACGGTCGTCATCGGCCAGCTCTGGGGCCTGACGATCGTGGTGGACGAGTGGATGACCGGCGACACCGGCACCGCCTGGTGGGGTGCGGGCTTCCTCGTCCTGTCGTTCCTGGTGGTCCTGGGGCTGTGGGCGCTCGACCCGAAGGACCGCTGACGCCGGAAGGGCCCGGATCGGGCGGGACCGGAAGGGAGAGGGCGGAACCGGACGGGAGCGGGCGGGATCGGGGCGGGGGAGCGGGCGTACCCTGAAGGCATGAGCACCGCCCCCGCCCACGGACCGCGAGACGCGAAGCGGCCCGGCACCCCATCCGACGTCACGGACAGGCCCAAGCCGGTGATCGTCTTCGACGATCCGCTGGACCAGCAGTCCGCGGACGACACGGACCGCGGGTGGGGCGAGCGGCCTCCCGCCGGCGGCGACAGCGCCGCCGACCTCGCGCGCTTCCTGGACGAGAAGCCGCCGCACCACCTCTGAGCCCCGCGCGCGACGCGGGTCAGGAGGTGGGGTGCGTCCCCGGACCGCCGCCCGTGCCCGATCCGCCGCCCGTGCCCGGTCCGGTCCCCGTGCCCGGTCCGGTCCCCGTGCCCGGTCCGGTCCCCGTGCCCGCCGAGGGGCCGCGCTGGGCGACGAGGTGGTCGCGGATCTCCTTGAGAACCTCCAGCTCGCTGATCTCCATGGTCTCCGCGACGCCCTCCTTCGCCTTCTCGTGCGCGGCGCGCTTGGCGAGGATCTTGGCCATCGGCAGGACCATCAGGAAGTAGACGACGGCCGCGGTGATCAGGAAGCTGAGCACCGCGCTCAGGACCAGACCCCACTGGATCTGGATGCCCTGCATCTCGCCGTCGACGAGCTTGCAGGGGTCCTTGAGGCAGGACGAGTAGCTCTCCAGGTCCTTGGTGCCGAAGGCGCCGACGACCGGGTTGATGATCCCCTTGACCACCGAGTTCACGATGTTGGTGAACGCGGCACCGATGACGACGGCGACCGCGAGGTCGATCACGTTGCCCCGCATCAAGAAGGCCTTGAAGCCTCCCAGCAAGCTTTCCTTCTTCTGGGCCACCGAGGTGCCTTTCGTCGCGTGTGCTGCTGTGTGCGCAGTCATTAGGCCGTGAACGGCGCTGAGGCGTCCAATCCGTACACACGGGACGGTGACTTGACAGGCAGTCAGTGCGATTCAGCACAAGGTCACCGCCAGTCGGGAGGTGACCCCGGCGCCTGCCAGCGCGGTCGCCGTCGGCCGCGGCACGGACAGGACGACGAGCGCCCCTCCGTCCGCACGAGTCTCGCCCGGAAGCGGAACTTCGGCCACCCGTACGCCCGTTGCGACCACGCGCGCCTCGCCGCCCTCGCCCAGCGCCGTGTCGGGGGCGGCGATCACGTCCACCCGGTCACCGGGCCGCAGCAGCCGCACGGTCTCCGCGTCGGCGATCCGCACCGGGGCGGACACCAGGGGCGCGGGCGGCCGCGCCCGGGCCGCGGAGGGCCTCCCGGAGCCACCCGCCGGAGATCCGGCAGCGGACCCGGCGACGGCCCCCGCGGCGGACCCGCCGGGGACGGGGCCGGTGCCGGTGCCCGGACCCGAGCCGGTCGCGACCGACCTCGTCGTCCTCGGGCCGCTCGGGAGCCGCGAGATCCCCGTCTCCCACCTGCTCGCGGGCCGCGACCTCCTC
>NZ_JBFBBC010000014.1:0-182247 GCF_040689545.1 Streptomyces sp. NPDC051180 | reverse complement strand
CGCTTGCCCCGGGCCCCCCCGCCCCCCCCCTCTTCCTCCCCGCGCCCCGCCGGGGGGCCCCCCGGCGGCCGCGGGCCGCCCCTCCGTCATGTGCTCACGCGTAGGCGTCCAGGTCGGCGATCTGGGAGAAGCCGAGCCCGTAGGCGCTCATCCCCCGCCCGTACGCCCCGATGTGGACCCCGTGCGCCGATCCGGCGAGGACCCAGCCGAACTCGGTCTCGCGGTAGTGGAACGGCACGGGCACGCCGTCCACGGGCAGCGACAGCGTCGACCAGGGGGGCCCGTCGAGGTCGTCCGCGAGCTCGAAGGCCGTCTCGGTCTGCTGGTCCAGCCAGTTGTCGCGCGTCGCGTGGTCGAGCGAGGCGGGCCAGGTGTGGACGAGCAGTCCGGAGCCGGCCAGCCAGGCCGCGGAGGAGACCGTGGTGGCGTCCAGGACCCCGGTGCCGTCGCCGGTGCGCCGCACCGGGCTCGCCGCCACCGTCACGACGACGGCGAAGCGCTCCTTCTCCACGCCGCTCGCGTCCGACTTTATCGACGGCGTGTCACCGTGCCCGGTCGATCCGTGCTGCACGCTGCCGTCCGCCGCCGTGCCGACCTGCATCAGCCAGCGCGGCCCGGTGAACGCCTCGTCGAGGCCGTACCAGGCGAAGGGTGCGCCCAGGTAGCCCTCGGCGGTCCGCCGGGCCGTGGGCACGCTCTCCGCCCGACTCGTGGTCTCCATCTCGGCCGCCTCCTCGTTCCGTCAACAGAGGGAGGATAGCCACCGCGACGCGTCGGGTCGGTGACAGCCCGTCGTCAGGTCGCGTCGGAGTCGTACGGAGGACGCTCGCCGGTGTCCGGCTTGTCCTG
Organism: Streptomyces sp. NPDC051180; assembly: GCF_040689545.1. Taxonomy (NCBI): domain Bacteria; kingdom Bacillati; phylum Actinomycetota; class Actinomycetes; order Kitasatosporales; family Streptomycetaceae; genus Streptomyces; species Streptomyces sp. NPDC051180. Next base: position 181,398 of record NZ_JBFBBC010000014.1, on the reverse strand, counting down.
CTTCTTCAGCAGGTCCGGAGTGCCGTTGGCCGGGGAGCCGTTGACCGCGGATCCGTTCACCGCGGCGGGTGCGGCGGCACGGCCGTGGACCGCGTCGGCGACGTCGTTCATCTCCTTCTTGAGGTCGAAGCTGCCGCGCAGCTCCTTGAGCTCCCGGAGGTCCTCGTTCTGATCCATCTGCTTGCGGAGGAACGTCTTGGGGTTGAGGTCCTCGAACTCGAAGTCCTTGAACTCCGGGCCCAGCTCGCTGCGGATGTCCTCCTTCGCGCTGTCGGAGAACTCACGGACCTTCCGGATGAAGCGCGAGACGTCCTGGATCACCTTGGGGAGCTTGTCCGGCCCGAAGACGAGCACGGCGAGCACCACGAGGGCCACCAGCTCGAGTGCGCCTATGTCGCTGAACACCTAGTAGCTCCTTCACGCCGGTCCAGGGCCCGGTCCACGGTACCCGCCGAAACTGCCGGACGGGTACCTTGCGGCGTCCGTCACATGTCTCTCAGGTGCCCTGGGAGGAGCCGAGGGTCAGGGTCTTTGTCAGCTCTTTGCCGTTGCGGGTGAGCGTGAGCTCCAGCTTGTCGCCGGGACGGTGGGCGCGGATCTTCACGATCAGCTCCTCGCCGTTGTGCACCCGCTGGCCGTCGACCTTGGTGATGACGTCGCCCGGACGGAGCCCCGCCTTGGCGGCCGGGCCGCCGGGGGTGACGGACGCGGAGCCGTCCTTGCCCTTCTCGCCGACCCGCGCGCCGTCCCCGTTGAACTGCATGTCCAGGCTGACGCCGATGACGGGGTGGGTCGCCTTGCCGGTGTTGATGAGCTCCTCGGCGACGCGCTTGCCCTGGTTGATCGGGATGGCGAAGCCCAGGCCGATGGAGCCGGGCTGGGCGGCGCTGCCGCCGTCGCCCTCGCCGCCGGAGCCGCCGGCGGCGCGGATCGCGCTGTTGATGCCGATGACGCGGGCCTTGGAGTCGAGGAGCGGACCACCGGAGTTGCCGGGGTTGATGGGGGCGTCGGTCTGGAGCGCGTCGACGTAGCTGATGTCGCTGCCGTCGCCCTTCTCGCCGCCGGCGGTGATCGGGCGCTCCTTGGCGCTGATGATCCCGGAGGTCACGGTGTTGGAGAGGTCGAAGGGGGCGCCGATGGCGACGACGGGGTCGCCGACCCGGACGTTGTCGGAGTTGCCGAGCGGCAGCGGCTTGAGGCCGGAGACGCCGGTGACCTGGACGACGGCCAGGTCGTAACCGGTGTCCTTGCCGACGAGCTTGGCGCGGGCGCTCTCGCCGCTGGAGAAGGTGACCGTGATGTCCTCGGAGGACGCGGCGCCGTCGACGACGTGGTTGTTGGTGAGGATGTGGCCCTTGGTGTCCAGCACGAAGCCGGTGCCGGTGCCGGAGGAGCCGCTGCCTCGGACGTGCAGGGTGACCACGCCGGGCAGGGCGCTGGCGGCGATCCCCGCGACGCTCTCGGGGGCGCGGTCGGTGTCACCGGCCTCGGCCTGCGGCAGCTCGACGGTGGTGAGGCCGCCGTTGCGCTCGACGTAGGCGCCGATCCCGCCGCCGATGACACCGGTGATCAGGGCGAACACCAGCGCGCCCGCGATGGCGAGACCCTTCCGGGACTTCTTCCGGGGCGCCTGCTCGAACGCGAAGCCGGGCCCGCCGGCGCCCCAGGGGTCGTACTGCGTCCAGGGCGATCCCTGCGCCCCGGGCGGCACGGGCGGCCCCTGCGGGTGCGGCTGGGGCTGCGGAGGCGCCTGCGGGTGGGCGTGCGGCCCGCCCATCGGCGCCGCGGCGGGCACGGGCCCGCCGTGCTGCGGCGGTACGGCGGCCGGCGGGCGCTGCACGGGCGGCGCGGGCGCCCACGGACCGGGCTCGCCGTAGGGCGGCGTGCGGTACTCGTCGGGCGTGTGCAGCGGCTGCGCCGGGGGCGCGGGGTCCGCGGGCGCCGCCTCGGCGTGCACGAGGGCCTCCGGGGGCGTCCCGTCGGCCGGGGGCTGTGCGGCGGGCGCGGACTTCGTCAGCTCGACGGCCGGGCCGGTCGCCGGCTCGGCCGCCAGGGGCTCCGAGGTCAGCGGCTGAGGTTCCGTCAGCCGGAACCCGGAGTCCTGGTCCGTCTCCGTCAGGTCGGCCGGAGCGCCGTCGGCCGGGCCCGGCGCCTCGGACGGCCGGGGCGCGGGCAGGGGGAAGTCACCGTCGCCGTCCTCCGACGGCGGCGTGGGTATCCGTGCCGCTTCCGGTGTGCTCGTCGACGGCCGGCTCCACCAGTTCGGCTTCCCGTTGTTCATGCTCTCCCCGCAACCGCTGACCCGTCCGCGCCCCTGGGTCGGGCGCCCCTGTCCCTGGATTCAACCAGGTCGCGGGTCAGCGGGGGGAGCCGAGAGGTCCGGTCGTCGGACTCGCCGCCGGGCTGGGGCCCGGGCCGAAGGCGAGCCGCAGGGCCGGCGCGGTCGGTCGCACGAACGGCGAGAGGGCGAGGAACGACTGCGTCGCCGGAGCCCGGAACCCCATGGCCACCAGCGGTGTGGCCGCGGAACGCACCGCGTCGGGGGGCACGGCGCCGGACGGGACCGTGCCCGGGGGCGCCGCCACGGGCCCGTGCGGCAGGGTCGCCGGGGTGAGCGGGGTCAGGGGTTCGGCGGCCACGGACTGGGCGCCGTAGCGCTCGCCGGACCGCGTGCCGCGCGAGGTGGTCGTGCCGTAGCCGCCGCCCGCGCCGCCGCTGGTGGTGGAGCGCAGCGGGGTGACCGCGGTGCCGGTGCCCTGGCCGCCGCGCGCGCTCGCGTTCACCGACGCCTCGATCGGCAGGGTGCCGCCGAGGGCGATCGCCGCGAACGAGACCGCGCTGGCCGCCGCGAAGGCGAAGCGCCTGCCCCGGCCGGAGCCCCCGGAGGAGCGGTCGCCGACGTCGTGGATGCGGAAGCCGGTGCCCGGGTGCGGGGTGACGACCGCGGCGGTGGCGAAGCCGTCGGTCTTCACTCCCCGGCCGCCGAGGAGCTCTTCGAGCGGACCTCCGGGCATGCCGGGGCCGCCGCCCGAGGGGTCGCCGGGTCCGCCGGGGAGGCCCTGGAGCCGGGCGAGGAACCCCTCCGAGGGCGGTGGCGGCGCCGCGGAGGCGAAGACGCTCTTCAGGGTGCGCTGTGCGTCGGCCTCCGCCTTGCAGCGGGCGCAGGTCGCGAGGTGGGCGAGGACCCGCTCGCGGGCGTCGTGACCGAGTTCGCCGTCGACGAGCGCGGCCAGCCGGTCCCCCAGGTGGTGCTCGGCGGGGGTCGGCGAGGTGGGGCGGGTGCCGCTCACGCTGTCCCTGCCTCCCATCCGACGGTGGCCAGCGCACGCTCCGCCCGGGCCTCGGGCGAGCGGTGCTTGAGGGCCTTGCGCAGGTGGGAGCGCCCGCGGTGGATCCGGCTGCGGACGGTGCCGAGCTTCACGCCGAGGGTGGCGGCGATCTCCTCGTACGACAGTCCTTCGATGTCGCAGAGGACGACGGCGGCACGGAACTCGGGCGCGAGGGTGTCCAGCGCCTGCTGGACGTCGGCGTCGAAGTGGGTGTCGTTGAAGACCTGCTGGGGCGAGGGCTCCCGGCTGGGGAGCCGCTCGGCGGCGTCGTCGGCGAGCGCGTCGAAGCGGATGCGCTGCTTGCGGCGGACCATGTCGAGGAAGAGGTTGGTGGTGATGCGGTGGAGCCAGCCCTCGAAGGTGCCCGGCGTGTACGTCGACAGCGAGCGGAAGACGCGGACGAAGACCTCCTGCGTCAGGTCCTCGGCGTCGTGCTGGTTGCCCGTGAGGCGGTAGGCCAGGCGGTAGACGCGGCCACTGTGCGTGCTGACGATCTCCTCCCAGGTGGGAGGGGTCCACGCCTGCGATTCCGCATCCGATGCGAAGGTCGCGGTGGTGGGAGCGGAGTCGGTGGTGCGGAAACGGTCAGCGGTGTCGGTCACGGATTTCGGCTCACCCGCCGACCTGAGAAGACGCCGAAGCACTCCTCCCCGATCCCCAGGCGCAGCCGCACCTCCCCTGTCGGCTCTGGTGGTGTCCAGTGGAGCCCCTACCATAGCCACCCCGCCCGTTAGCTCCGGATAAGAATCTTTACGCGAATTTGGAACCGGCTCGCCCGGCTGCCTCCGCCGCGTCTCTCCCCTGGTGAACGCACGGTCCCATCAGCAGGTTCCCGCTGACAGCGGATACAGTCACCGTTGCGTCAACTACGGGGACAGGAGAGGGCCATTACCGCCAACCGGCAGACGAGCTGGTCGTTCGCCGACGCCTTCGTCGCCGAGGACGAGGCTCTGCGCTGGGCCCGTGAGCGGGCCCGGGAGGCAGGGCTGCCCTCGGTGTCCCCGGGCACCGGTGGCGCGCTGCGTCTGCTCGCGGCGACGGCGGACGCCAAGGCGGTGGCGGAGATCGGCACCGGCACGGGCGTGTCGGGCATCTACCTGCTGCTGGGGATGCGGCCGGACGGGGTCCTGACGACGGTGGACCTCCAGCCGGAGCGCCAGCAGCTCGCCAAGACGGCCTTCCGCGCGGCGGGATTCGCCGGCAACCGGGCCCGGTTCATCCCGGGCCGCGCCCTGGACGTGCTGCCGCGGCTCGCGGACGGCGGGTACGACCTCGTGTTCTGCGACGGCGACCGGCTGGAGTACCTGGACTACCTCGCTGAATCGTTGCGCCTGCTGCGACCTGGGGGTCTCGTCTGCTTCGAGGGGGTCTTCGCGGACGGCCGCACGGTCGACTCCGGCGCCCAGCCCGCCGAGGTCCAGCGGGTCCGCGAGCTGCTGCGGGCCGTCCGGGAGAGCCAGGACCTGGTGGCCTCCCTGCTGCCGGTCGGCGACGGACTGCTCTGCGCGGTCCGGCGCGGCTGACGCCCGCCCGGGCCCCGGCCCCTCGCCCTCCGCCCGTCTCCGAGGCCCCGGGACGCCCCGCCGGCCCGTCCCACGGCGCCGGACGCACGGACCACCGTCCTCGCGGTACCGGACGCGCCACCCGCCCTCCTCACGGCGCTAGACGCATCCGCCGCACGCCGTCCCGGCTCCGGACGCACCGCTGCCCCGGCACGGCGGACCGTACCGGGGCAGCGGATGGGGATTCGTGGAGAGAAGGTCAGCCGACGACCTTCTTCAGGGCGTCGCCCAGCGCCTCGGCCTCGCCCGGGGTCAGCTCGACGACAAGCCGACCGCCGCCTTCGAGCGGTACGCGCATGACGATGCCCCGCCCCTCCTTGGTCACCTCGAGCGGGCCGTCACCCGTCCGCGGCTTCATGGCCGCCATGCTTGTTCCCCTTCCTGAAACCAGCTCATCGTCAGCCGGGCAGCTCCTTGCATGGAGCACGCGTCACCGGCTTCGAACACATTGCTTCCAGGTCATTATCCCGCATCACAGGACCCGATGACCAACATCGATCTGCATCGCTTCCGCAACGCGCTCTCTCAAAACCACATAATTCGGCGACCGGCCTGCGATACTTCGCCGCTCGGCGACGGGCCAGGACCCCCGGTTCTTTGACGCAGCTCACATGTGCGGGGCGGGTGATCTCCGACATGCTGGGCTGGTCAACCACGCAATGAGGCGAAGGGATCCCGATGGCCGACACGGTGCTGTACGAGGTGAGCGAGGGTCTCGCCACCATCACGCTCAACCGGCCCGAGGCCATGAACGCGATGAACGTGGCGGCGAAAGTCGCCCTCCGGGACGCGGCGGAGACGGCCGCGGCGGATCCGGCCGTACGGGCGGTGCTGCTCACCGCGGCCGGCGACCGGGCGTTCTGCGTCGGCCAGGACCTGAAGGAACACGTGGGCCTGCTCATGGCGGACCACGAGTCCGGAACGAGCCAGACCATGAACACGGTCCGTGACCACTACAACCCGATCGTGAAGGCGCTGACGGGCATGGCCAAGCCGGTCGTGGCCGCGGTGAACGGCGTGGCGGCGGGGGCCGGCTTCGGCTTCGCGCTGGCGGCGGACTACCGGATCGTGGCCGAGACGGCCGCCTTCAACACGTCCTTCGCGGGCGTCGCGCTCACCGCGGACTCGGGCATGTCCTGGACGCTGCCCCGGCTGATCGGCCAGAGCCGCGCCTCCGACCTGCTGCTCTTCCCGCGTTCGATCAGCGCCCAGGAGGCGTACGAGCTCGGCATCGTGAACCGGCTGGTCCCGGCCGCCGAGCTGGCCGCCGAGGCGGAGAAGGTGGCCCGCACCCTCGCCGAGGGCCCGACGGTGGCCTACGCGGCGCTGAAGGAGTCCCTCGCCTACGGCGCGGACCACTCGCTCGCCGAAGCCCTGGAGAAGGAGGACGAGCTCCAGACCCGGGCCGGCGCCTCGGAGGACCACACCATCGCGGTCCGCGCCTTCATCGCCAAGGAGAAGCCCCGCTACCTGGGCCGCTGAGGCCCGTCCCGGGGCGGGCCGCCGGACTCCGTCAGTCCCCGTCCGGGGCGGTCGGCCGCCGGCCGCCCCGGGCCACGCAGCCGGTCACGTGGTCGTCGACCAGGCCGCACGCCTGCATCAGGGCGTAGGCCGTGGTGGGACCGATGAAGCGCAGGCCGCGCTTCTTGAGGGCCTTGGAGAGGGCCGTGGACTCGTCGGTGACCGCCGGGACGTCGGAGACGGTCCGCGGGGCGGGACGGGTCGCGGCGTCGGGGGCGTACGACCAGATGAGCGCGTCGAGCTCGCCCGGGTCCCAGCCGGCGAGCAGGCGCGCGTTGGCGAGGGTCGCGTCGACCTTGGCGCGGTTGCGGATGATGCCCTCGTCCGCGAGGAGCCGCTCGCGGTCCGCGTCCCCGAACCGGGCCACCTCGGCGATCTCGAAGTCCGCGAAGGCACGTCGGAAGCCCTCGCGGCGGCGCAGGATCGTGATCCAGGACAGGCCCGACTGGAACGCCTCCAGGCAGAGCCGCTCGAAGAGGGCGTCGTCGCCGTGGACCGGCCGGCCCCACTCCTCGTCGTGGTAGGCCACGTAGTCCTCGGTCGACAGCCCCCAGGGGCAGCGCAGCAGCCCGTCCGGGCCCGGGACCGCCGCTCCGGCGGTCACGCCCGGTCCTCGCCCCGGTCGCCCGTGCCGGCGTCGCCCGTGGACGCGCCCGCGAGCGCCTCCTCCAGCTCGGCGATCCGCGCGTCGCGCTCGGCGATCTCCGCTCCCAGCCGGACCAGGACGTCGTCCACGTCCGCCATCCGGTAGCCGCGGGCCGCGACGGGGAGGCGCAGCGCCTCGACGTCGGCGCGGTCCACCGGCCGGGTCTCCGGGAGGGGGTCGACCAGCTGCTCGGGCGCCACCTCGGGCAGCACCTCGCTGTCGCCGCCGCCGACCACCGCCAGGGTCACCGCGGCCACGACCACGACCATCGTGATGAGCAGAAACCAGAACACCTGCGCGCCTCTCCCCGGAGTGGAAATCGTCCCGAGCCGATCGTGCCATGCGCCACCGACGGTTAGGGTCACAGGCGAACGGACGCGAGGGAGGACAAAAGGGATGCTGCGCTTGGGACGGCGTGAATTCGGGCCGCACGAGCCGGTGATCATGGCGATCGTGAACCGGACCCCCGACTCCTTCTACGACCAGGGCGCGACCTTCCGGGACGAGCCGGCGCTCGCCCGGGTCGAGCAGGCCGTGGCCGACGGCGCGGCGATCATCGACATCGGCGGGGTCAAGGCGGGCCCCGGCGAGGAGGTGACGGCCGAGGAGGAGGCGCGGCGCACGGTGGGCTTCGTCGCCGAGGTCCGCAGGCGCCACCCCGACGTGGTCATCAGCGTGGACACCTGGCGGGCCGATGTCGGCGCGGCGGTCTGCGAGGCCGGCGCGGACGTCCTGAACGACGCGTGGGGCGGGGTCGACCCGGGCCTCGCGGAGGTGGCGGCGAAGTACGGCGCGGGGCTGGTGTGCACCCACGCGGGCGGCGCGGAGCCGCGCACCCGGCCGCACCGGGTGGAGTACGAGGACGTGATGGCCGACATCCTGCGCGTGACGGTGGGGCTCGCGGAGCGGGCGGCGGCGCTCGGCGTCCGCCGGGACGCGATCATGATCGACCCGGGCCACGACTTCGGGAAGAACACCCGGCACAGCCTGGAGGCGACGCGGCGGCTCGGCGAGATGGCCGAGACGGGGTGGCCGGTGCTGGTGTCCCTGTCCAACAAGGACTTCGTCGGCGAGACGCTCGACCGGCCGGTCAAGGAGCGGGTCCTGGGCACCCTGGCGACGACGGCCGTGTCGGCCTGGCTCGGCGCGCAGGTGTACCGGGTGCACGAGGTGGCGGAGACGCGCCAGGTCCTGGACATGGTGGCGTCGATCGCCGGGCACCGGCCGCCGGCGACGGCCCGCCGCGGGCTGGCCTGACGGAGGGCGGGGGCGCCGGCGGTCCGGTGCCCCCGCCCCCGCCGCTACTTGCCGGTCTCCTTGGTGACCAGCGCGACCGCCTCGTCGATGTCGTCCGTGACGTGGAAGAGCAGCAGGTCGCGCTCGGACGCCTTGCCGCCGGCGACGACGGAGTCGCGCAGCCAGTCGACGAGGCCCTTCCAGTACTGCGTGCCGAAGAGCACGATCGGGAAGCGCGTGACCTTGCGGGTCTGCACCAGGGTCAGCGCCTCGAAGAGCTCGTCGAGGGTGCCGAGGCCGCCGGGGAGGACGACGAAGCCCTGCGCGTACTTCACGAACATCGTCTTGCGGACGAAGAAGTACCGGAAGTTCACGCCGATGTCGACGTGCTGGTTGAGCCCCTGCTCGAAGGGGAGCTCGATGCCGAGGCCGACGGAGACGCCCTTGGCCTCCCTGGCGCCCTTGTTGGCCGCCTCCATGGCGCCGGGGCCGCCGCCCGTGATGACCGCGAAGCCGGCCTCGACGAGCGCCCGGCCGATCCGTACGCCCGCCTCGTACTCCGGCGAGTCCGGCTTCGTGCGGGCCGAGCCGAAGACGCTGATCGCGCTCGGCAGTTCGGCCAGCGCGCCGAAGCCCTCGACGAACTCGGACTGGATGCGCATGACCCGCCAGGGGTCGGTGTGCACCCACTCCGAGTCGCCCTCGGTGTCGAGCAGCCGCTGGTCCGTCGTCCCCGGCTGGACCTGGTCCCTGCGCCTGAGCACCGGACCGAGACGCTGTTCCTCGGGCTTCGCCATTCCCTCGGGAATGCCCATGGCCTGCTCCCTCCGCCGATCGGCGATCAGTTGTCGATCGACCGCCAACTGATCTTCTGGTCCGGTCAGAGTAGGACGACAGAGGTGACGAAACACGAAATTACGGAAGTCAGGCAGTCAGCCAGTCGCGGAGACGTGCCTCGCAGTGGTGGATCCGCTCGACGGGGACGTGCTCGTCCCGCTTGTGCGCGTAGATCGGATCGCCCGGGCCGTAGTTGACGGCGGGGACGCCGAGGGCGCTGAAACGGGAGACGTCGGTCCAGCCGAACTTGGGCTGGGCGCTGCCGCCGACCGCCTTCATGAACGCCTCGGCGGCCGGGTGGGAGAGGCCGGGGAGGGCGCCGGGGCTCTCGTCGTCGACGACGAACTCGGCGATGTCGCATCCCTCGAAGAACGCGCGGACGTAGGCGAGGGCCTCGGCCGGGGAGCGGTCGGGGGCGTACCGGTAGTTGACGGTGACGGCGCAGGCGTCGGGGATGACGTTGGTGGCGACGCCGCCGGTGATCGCCACGGCGTTGAGGCCCTCGTGGTACTCCAGGCCGTCGATGACCGGCTTGCGCGGCTCGTAGGCGGCGAGGCGGGCGAGGATCGGGGCGGCGGTGTGGATGGCGTTGGAGCCCATCCAGGAGCGGGCGGAGTGGGCGCGCTCGCCGGCGGTGTGCAGGATGACGCGCAGCGTGCCCTGGCAGCCGCCCTCGACCTGGGCGTCGGAGGGCTCCAGGAGGACGGCGAAGTCGCCCTCCAGCCAGTCGGGGTGCGCGGCGGCGATCTTGCCGAGGCCGTTGAGGTCGGCGGCGACCTCCTCGTTGTCGTAGAAGACGAACGTGAGGTCGCGGTTGGGCTCGGGGACGGTCGCGGCGATCCGCAGCTGGACGGCGACGCCGGACTTCATGTCGGAGGTGCCGCAGCCCCACAGGATGCCGTCCTCGTCGAGCCGCGAGGGCACGTTGTCGGCGATCGGCACGGTGTCGATGTGGCCGGCGAGGACGACGCGCTCGCCGCGGCCGAGGCGGGTGCGGGCGACGACGTTGTTGCCGTACCGGTCGACCGTGAGGTGCGGCAGGAGGCGCAGGGCCTGCTCGATCGCGTCCGCGAGCGGCTGCTCGGTCCCGCTGACGGAGGGGAAGTCGACGAGGGCGGCGGTGAGCGCGGCCCCGTCCTGGGACAGGTCGAGGGGGCCGTCGAGCGGGGTGATGTCTGCCATGTGCCGACCCTAACGCGCCCTCCAGTACGGTGGGCCCGTGTCCGAGTCCCCCCGCCCCCGCCGTCGCGGCCGCCTCACCCGTTCCGCGGCCGCCTTCGCCGTGCTCCTCGGCCTCGCCTCCTATGTCACCGTCCACCAGGTGACCGGCAGCAAGGGCGCGCCGCGGTGCAGTGTGGGCAGCGGGGCGAACCGGTACGAGTTCACCCTGGAGCAGGCGTCGAACGCGGCGACCGTCTCGGCCGTGGGCACGACCCGGGGGCTGCCCGAGCGGGCGGTGACGATCGCGCTGGCGACGGCGCTGCAGGAGTCGGCGCTGCGGAACATCGAGCACGGCGACCGGGACTCGCTCGGCCTCTTCCAGCAGCGGCCCTCGCAGGGCTGGGGGACGCCGGCGCAGATCATGGACCCGGTCTACTCGTCGGGGAAGTTCTACGCGGGCCTGGAGAAGGTCCCGGGGTACTCGCGGCTGCCGCTGACGGTGGCGGCGCAGAAGGTGCAGCGGAGCGGTTTCCCGCAGGCGTACGCGAAGCACGAGCCGGACGCGGCGCTGCTGTCGGCGGCCCTGACCGGCCGGTCGCCGGCCGCGCTGACCTGTACGGCGAGCAGGATGCCGGGCCCGGCGGGCGATCCGGGGCTGTTCCGGTCCGAGCTGGTACGGGCCTTCGGCGCGAAGGCGGCCCCGAAGGCGGTGACGGGCGGTCCGACGGCCGGCCGGTCGGCGGCAGGGCCCGTGGTGCTCGCGGTGCCGGTGCGGACGGCGAAGGGCACCGGTTCGGCGCCGGGGGCCGCGTCGGACGAGCGGCGCGGCTGGGAGCTGGCGCAGTGGGCGGTGGCGCGGGCGGAGACGCTGCGCGTCGTCGAGGTCGGGTTCGGCGGCCGGGTGTGGCGCGCGGGCGAGGCCGACGGGGGCTGGTCGACGTCCTCGGACCCGCTGGCCGCGGGCCACGAGACCGTCCGGGTACGGCTCGCCCCGTAGTCGGTCGTCCGTACGGCGGTTCACCCGGTGGTGGCACGGGCCCGGTCGCATGTGCCGGATATTCGAAGCGTCTTCGAGGTGCTTTTCCCGGGCGTCACTCACACCCCTCAATTCCCTTGGCACACAAGGGAAGTGACGGTTCGCCAGACGTCCGCGCAATGACGCGTTTCTCCGTTTTCCTCCCCACCCGACAATACGACGCATTGCCAACTCTTTACCTCCGGTCGCCGCAACCTCCCCCGCCCCGGGGCCGGTTGTCACTGCGTCCGAACGAACACGTCGTACCTCGTCGAAGGAGCACCATGTCCCTCCCCCTGACCCGTCGGATCGCCCGCGCCGCCCTCCTCATCGCGGCCGGAGCAGCCCCCGTGGTCGGTGCGGCCGGCTCCGCGAGCGCCCTGGACCACAGCCTCGTGCCGACCGGCGCCCTCGGCGGCGTGACCGCCCTGGACGCCGCCGGCGCGGGCTCCGCCGTCGACAGCGCCTCCCAGACCACCACCGGCGTCGTCGGCGCCGCGGGCGGCCAGGCCGTCGGCACCGCCGTCCCCGCCGCGGGCAAGGCCGTCGGCGCGGCGGGCAAGACCGCCACCCCGGCCGCCCAGAAGGTGGCCGGCGACACCGCGGGCAGCGCGGGCGAGGTCGTCGGCAAGACCGCCGGCGCCGCCGCCGAGGGCGCCGAGGCGCCGACCGGGGGCGCCCTCGGCGGCGGCCTCGGCAACCTGCCGACCGGCCAGGCGCTGGGCGCCGCGCCGCTCGGCGGCCTGCCCATCGGCTGACCTCGACACACGCGGAAGGGCCCGGGAGGCGATCGCCTCCCGGGCCCTTCCGCGTACGGACTAACCGAGGCGCTTGACGGCGGCCTCGACGCGCTCGTCGGTGGCCGTGAAGGCCACGCGCACGAACCGCGCGCCCGCCTCGCCGTAGAAGTCGCCGGGCGCCACGAGGACGCCCTTCTCCGCGAGGTACGCCACGGTCTCCCAGCACGGCTCGTCCCGGGTCGCCCACAGGTACAGGCTCGCCTCGCTGTGCTCGATCCGGAAGCCGTGCGCCTCCAGGGCCGCCCGCAGCGCCGCACGGCGGGCCGCGTACCGCTCGCGCTGCTCGGCCACGTGCGCGTCGTCGCCGAGGGCCGCGACAGTCGCCGCCTGCACCGGGGCCGCGGTCATCATGCCGCCGTGCTTGCGGATCTGGAGCAGCTCGCCGAGGACGGCCGCGTCGCCGGCGACGAACGCGGCGCGGTAGCCGGCCAGGTTGGAGCGCTTGGACAGCGAGTGGACGGCGACGATGCCCTCGTACGAACCGCCGCAGACGTCCGGGTGGAGGACCGAGACCGGGTCGGCCTCCCAGCCCAGCTCCAGGTAGCACTCGTCGGAGAAGACCAGCACCCCGTGCTCGCGCGCCCAGGCCACGATCCGGGTCAGCTCGTCCTTGCCGAGGACCTTGCCGGTCGGGTTGGACGGGGAGTTCAGCCAGAGCAGCCGGAGACCGGCCGGGTCGAGCTCCGTCGGGTCGTCGTAGACGACCGGCTCGGCGCCGCAGAGCCGCGCGCCGACCTCGTACGTCGGGTACGCGAGGCGCGGGTACGCCACCTTGTCGCCGGCACCGAGCCCCAGCTGCGTGGGCAGCCAGGCCACCAGCTCCTTGGAGCCGACCACGGGCAGCACGTTCTCGTGCGCGAAGCCGACCGCGCCCAGACGCCGCTCGCACCAGCCGGTGAGCGCGTCCCGCAGCTCCGTCGTCCCCCACACCGTGGGATAGCCCGGCGAGTCCGCCGCCGCCACCAGGGCCTCCTGGATCAGCGCGGGGACCGGGTCGACGGGGGTGCCGACGGAGAGGTCCACGATTCCGTCCGGGTGCGCCAGGGCCGTCCTCTTGTACGGCTCCAGCTTGTCCCAGGGGAAGACGGGCAGGCGCGAAGAGACTGCGCTCACGGGTTGGCTCTCACTTCCTCGTACGTACGGGAAAACGCCTCGGTCCCGTACGGCGGCCGAGGCCGTACGGGACCGGATGCGGTCGATCAGCCGTTCTGCGGCGGCAGGGCGGCGATGAAGGGGTGGTCGCGCTCGATCTCGCCGAGCTTGGAGGCACCACCGGGCGAACCGAGGTCGTCGAAGAACTCGACGTTCGCCTTGTAGTACTCCTTCCACTCCTCCGGGGTGTCGTCCTCGTAGAAGATCGCCTCGACCGGGCAGACCGGCTCACAGGCCCCGCAGTCGACGCATTCGTCCGGGTGGATGTACAAGGACCGCTTGCCCTCGTAGATGCAGTCGACGGGGCACTCCTCGATGCACGCCTTGTCCTTCACGTCGACACAAGGCTGCGCGATGACGTAGGTCACGCTGTCGTTCCTCCTCGATAGGGCTGGTCTGCGCGGGAGCGCGGCGTCGTCGATGCCCGCACCTAGTATCTCCGTTCTTGGGGGCGATCCGAACAGGAGGGGCGGAGAAGCTGTGGAATTCACCGGCGGAGGGCGCCTTGAGGTCCGAATCACCAGCGCTGACGTGGGAAAACGTGTCTCCGTTCGGTGCGTGACGGAGTCACCGGCGGCGGGTGGGAAGTACACCGACGCGGTCGGGGTTCTCACATCATGGGATGCCGGTGTGCTGCTGATCACACGAAAGGGCGGCGAGAACGTCAGGATCGCCGAGTCCTCACTGGTCGCGGGCAAGGTCGTGCCGGCCGCCCCGGCCCGCCGCCGCGGCCCCGCCGCCACCTTCCCCGAGCTGGCCAGGGCCACCGCGCGCGCGTGGCAGCCGGTCGAGAGCGAGGCCCTCGGCGAGTGGACCCTGCGGGCCGCCGTCCAGGAGCTGTCGGCGGGCCCCGGAGGACCGGCGGGCGGACGCCGGACGGGCTTCACCCGCCGCGCCAACTCCGCGCTCCCGCTCGGCGACCCCGGACTCCCGGTCGCCGACGCGCTGACCCGCGTACGGGAGTGGTACGCGGCCCGCGGCCTTCCCGCGTACGTCCAGGCCGCGACCGGCGCCGAAGGCACCCAGGAGCTCCTGTGCGCCGCGCTCGACCGACACGGCTGGCGGCGCGAGGTCTCCGCCGAGGTGCGGATCGCCGCCCTCGCCCCGATCGGCGACCTCGACGCCGACGTCTCCGCCGTCCGGCTCTCCCGGACCGTCGACGACGCCTGGCTGGGCCGGTACGGGCGCTTCGAGGAGGCGAGCCCGACCGTGCGGTCCGTCCTCGCCTCGGGACCGCGTGTGTGGTTCGCTTCCGTGGCGGGCACGGGAGGGGTACCCGCGGCGATCGGCCGCTGCGTCGTCGACGGACGCTGGGCCGGCTTCATGGCCGTCGAGGTCGACCCCGACCGGCGGCGCACCGGCCTGGCGACGTCCGTCATGACGGCGCTCGCCCGGCAGGCCCTCGACGAGGGCGCGTCGGCGGCCTGGCTCCAGGTGGAGACGGACAACGACGGCGCGCGGGCACTGTACGACGGGATGGGCTTCGCCGCCCATCACCACTACCACCACTACCGATGGGTGGAGGCGTGACGGACGAAGGACCACCGGCCGCGGGGGGCGGGGAACCGCACGACGGGGCCGACGACGGGCGTCCCGACGGCACCGCGCCGCACGACGGACCCGGCGGCCGCCCGGCGGACCCGGGCGGGGAAACCCCCGACTGGCGGCAGGAGTTCGCCGAGGAGGCGCGGGCCGAACGGCCCGACCTCGCGCGGCTGTGCCTGCTCGTCGGAGCGGTGGCCGACCCCACGGTCACCCGGCACGCCCTCGACGAGGCGGAGATCGAACTCGACCGCCTCGCCGGCCTCGTCCCGTACGCGACCCGCGTCACCGGCGACTGGGCCGCCGAGCTCGCCGCGCTGCTCGGCCGCCACGAGGGCTTCGAGGGCGTCCCCGCCGACTACCAGCGACTGGAGTCCTCCCTCCTGCACGAGGTGCTCCGGCGCCGCCGCGGCCTGCCGATCCTGCTCTCCGTCGTCTGGATGGAGGTCGCCCGCCGGGCCGGCGCCCCCGTCTACGGCCTCGGCCTGCCCGGCCACTTCGTGGTGGGCTTCGGCGACCCCGCCGACCTGCACCTCGCCGACCCCTTCGCCGGCGGCCGCGCCATGACCGGCACGGACGCGGAGCTCCTGGTGGCGAGCGCGACCGGCGAGGCCCTCGACCGCTCGATGCTGCGGCCGGCCGAGCCCGGCGCCATCGTGCTGCGCATCCTCAACAACATCCGCGCCTGGGCCGCCTCCCGGCCCGAGCGCTCCGACGTCGCCCTCTGGGCGGTGGAGCTCTCCCTCCTCCTCCCCTCCCACCCCGCCCGCCTCCGCTACGAACGCGCCGAACTCCTCGTGCTCCGCGGCGAGTTCCTCACCGGCGCCATCGAGATGGAGGCGTACGCCCAGGTCATGGACGCCGTCGACCCGGAATCCGCCACCGCCATCCGGCGCCGCGCCCAGGCGGCCCGGGCCATGCTCAACTAGCGCGACACCCGTCCTGGCCCTCGTCCTCGTCCTCGTCCTCGTACGGCGGGATGGTCCAGCGCAGGACCGTGGAACCGTCGCGGGGGGCGAGGACCACCGGGTACACCCGGTCCCAGGGACGCTCGCCGTGATGGCGGACGGAGTGGTCCCCCTGGTCCCACCCGAGACCGAGGACCGGGCAGCCGTCGATGTCGAGGACCGCGGCGAGGAGCGGACGGTTCCCACCCGCCCGGTGCAGCAGGTGGTAGTGGGAATGCCGGTCCACCGCGACCATGAGGCCCTTGCCGGGGCCCCGCTCGACCCAGGCGTCGAGACGGGCGGCGAGCGCCGTCGCCTCGTCGACGGGCAGGTCGAGGTGGCCGTACTGGCTGTCGTACGCCAGCGGCTCGCCCCCGAACTCGGCATGGGCCGCGTCCTTGTGGAGCCCCCAGTACGTGACGTCCGCGAGCCCGTCCACGGACTCCCCCGCCAGACCGACGAAGCCGTCCAGCGCCCGCGCGTCGCCGACGACCATGCCGCACCGGTCCACGGGGAGATCGCCCAGGGGCACCGGGTCGGGGCCGCGCTCCGCGGGCCAGGGGAGCAGCAGGTCGACCTCCAGGACGGAGACCGTCGGCTCGCCGTCGAACGGGGAGGCGGCCGTCTCGGCCCGTACCGGGAGGGGCCGGTCGTTCGCGGCGGCCACGACGACCGCCTCGGCGTACCACTCCTCGGGATCCGCGTCCTCGGGCAGGTGCAGGTGCCCGCCGCCGGCGCGGGCCGCGTCGAGGCCGCGGGCGGACAGCGGGCGGCCGGAGTCGGCCCAGCAGTCGACGGCCCCGGCCATGCCGAGGACCAGGACGCCGGAGGGCGCGGTGACGGAACCGAGGAGACGGGTCATGCCCCGATCCAAGCGGAGCAGTCCGCGAGCGTCTCCGGCGGGGGGCGCGGTGATGGGGGGCCGGGGGCGGCAGACTGACGGGATGCCTCTGACCGCGGACATCCTCGTCGCCCTCGTCGCGCTGCTGCACGCCTCCATCATGGTGATGGAGATGTTCCTGTGGCAGAAGGAGACCGGGCGGCGCTTCTCGGGGTTCGACGCGGAGATGGCGCGGGCCACGGCGCCGCTGGCGGCGAACCAGGGGCTCTACAACGGGTTCCTGGCGGCCGGGCTGGTGTGGGGGCTGGTCGCGGAGGATCCGACGGCGTTCGCGGCGCGGGTGTTCTTCCTGTCGTGCGTGGTCGTCGCGGGGATCTACGGGGCGGCCACCGCCAACCGGCGCATCCTGTTCGCACAGGCGCTGCCGGGCGCGCTCGCCCTGTCCGCGGTCGTCGTCTCCCACTGACGCCTTCCGCCGAAGGGGGCGTCGCGCGTGTCCCCCCGGCGGGCCCGGCGACCGGCAGGCCAGTGTGGGACGGAACGGCACGCACACGGCGAAAGGCGCGCGATGGGAACCCCTCACGGCACGGGCAGCTTCGTGGCCCATACCGGTACCGACGTCTACGGGCCCGGGAAGGTCATCGGCGTGGAGGGGGTGCGGCGCCGCGTGCGGTTCACCCGCTACGTGGCGACGATCAGGGCCGACGACCTGCGGGCGGCCTCCGCCGCCGAGAAGCGGGAGGTCGAGGCGTGGCTGCGGGCCAGGAAGGCCCGCTACGGCGGCGCGTGGTGACCTCGGGAGCCCGCGGGACGGGACTCGGCCCGTGACGCGCGGGAGCCCCCGTCCCGGGAGGGGACGGGGGCTCGGGCGCGGGGTGGATCAGCCTCGGCCTTCGAGGTCGATGGTCTTGGTCCGCTCCGCGAGGTTCTTGCCGCGCAGGGCGTCGCGCATGACGAACGCGACGTCGTCGGCGGAGACCTGGTGCTTGGTCCCGTCCCCCTTGGTGACCATGACGCCGTCGAAGGCCCCGTCGAGGAGCCGGTCGATGGCCTCCTTGTCGTAGTACTCGACCAGTCGGCCGTCGACGGCCTTCATGGAGAGGATCTGCGGCAGGGAGCGCGCCGGGCCGAAGTCGATGTGCTTGCCGCCGGCGTTGATCCTGATCAGGCCGGACATCGCGGGCGTCGCGAAGTCCTTCATCGCCCGGTCGAGCTCGGCCTTGGTGATCGTGGGCTGGCGCGTGGTGACCGGGAGCTCGACGAGACTGCGCCGGCCCGTCTCGACCTGGGCGCGGAAGGCGTCCTTGACGGAGATCATCGAGCGCTGGATGTCCAGCCCCTTGCCGGGCTTGCCCGGGACGGCGGTCACCTTGTTCGGTGCGAAGAGGATCGTGCCCTCGGTCGCCGCGGCGGACCGGCCGGCGAGGTCGGCCAGGGCCACGGCGAGCTTCTCGTCGTCGACCGGGAAGACCGGCTTCGCGACCCGCTCGCCGCCGAGGAGGGAGCCGATGACGGAGACGGGGTTGTAGTCGCTGCCGGCCGCCGCGCGGACGGTCTCCTGGCTGTCGAGCGTCAGGCCCGCCTTGTCGGGGGCCAGCTGGACCTTCTCGCCGCCGACGCTGAGCTGGAGGGGGGCGTGGGCGCGCGTGCCCAGGGCCTTCTCCAGCTTGTTGACGGCCTCCTCCTTCGTGCCTCCGCCGATGTCCACGCCGAGCACGGTGGTGCCCTTGGGGACGTCGGAGTGGTTGAGGAGGAGGCCGGCGCCGTAGGCGACACCGGCCAGGCCGACGACTCCGACGGCGGCCAGGACCAGCTTGGAGCGGCCCTTCTTCGCCGGGGCGCGGGCGGGCGCGGGCGCCGGCCGCGGTGCCGGCGCGGGGGCCGGGGACGCCTGCTCGTCGCGGCGCGGGCCCGGCTCGGGGCGGCGGGCCGCGTTCGGCGGGACCACCGGGATGCCGCTGGTGAGCGTGTCCCCGGAGACGTGGCCGGCTCCGCCGTCGGCCGGAGCGCCCTGCCCGGGGGCGAACGCTCGCCCGGGGCCCGGGGCGGGCGCCTGCGGGGTGAGGATCGCGGTGTCGTCGGACATCCGGGGCGCTCCACCGGGGAACGGGGAGCCCTGCCCGGGCCCCCGGCCCGGGAAGGGGCCGGTGCCGGGGCCGCCGGGTGCGCCGAGGGACGCGGTGCCGGTGACCGGGCCGGTGGTGGGCCCGGTCGGGGCGGCCGCCCCCGGACCGCGGTGGACGGGAGCGCCGGCGGCGGGGGTGCCGGTGTACATCGGGGTGCCCCCTGCCGGGGTGCCGTCGTACATCGGCGTACCGCCCGCCGGCGTCCCGTCGTACATCGGCGTACCGCCCGCGGGAGTGCCGTCGTACCTCGGCGTGCCCCCTGCCGGGGTGCCGTCGTACATCGGGGTGCCGCCCGCCGGGGTGCCGCTCTCGTAGAGGGGGTTGCCGGGGCCGCTGACCGGGCGGCTCGACGGGGTGTTGCCGACCGTCGGGACGCCGGAGGTGGCCGAGCCGGCGAAGCCGGTGCCCTGGGTGTCGGGGCCGGACGGCTGCGGGCCGGGCCTGAGGGTGGGCGCCGGGGCCGCGGGGAGCGCGGGAGCCGCGGAGGGAGCGGGGGCCGCCGCCTTGCGGGGGGCGAACCAGTCGCTGGTCTCCTTGGCCTTCGGGGCCTCCTCGGCCTGCGGCGGCTCGGGGGCCGCCGGCGGCGCGGGCTCCGGCTCGACGACGGCCGGGGCCGGGGCCGGCTCGGGGTCCGGGGCGGGGGCCTCGTTGACCGTCTGGCGGACCACGACCGGCGGGATCGGCCGCGAACCCGGGATGTTGATCCGGATCCGGGTCGTCAGCGTCGTCTCGGTCTTGGGCTCCTCCGGCAGCGCGGGCGCGACGGGGGGCTCCGCCGGCGCGTCCTGCGTGGGGTGGAGCGACGGATACTGGCGGGATCCGTACGGCGGGGTACCCGAGGGGTACGCGGCTCCACCGCGCCCCTGGGCGCCGGAGGACGAACTGTCAGTCTCTCGACCAGTTTCACGACTCAAAGCAGGATCTCCCGGTTGGCTCCACCGCCCGCTCTTGCAGATGCTCGTGTACCCGGGCGGTTCGGCGGCGCGCACCACCATACTGGCCGCCGCCGCTTCTTACCCGACCCCCGGGTGACCCACGTCGGGCATTCCGGCCGAAGTCGGGACGTCCCCGGACTCAAGTCGTGCTGCTCACGGGGCCGGTCGCACCAGTCGGGCGAGCGTGGTGCACATCACAGCGGCCGCCATGCCCCCGAAGAGGAAGAGCAGCTCGCCGACGCCGCCGGCGAACACCCCGTCGCCCTCGGGGCGTCCGAGGCTGAGCACGATGACGGCGATGAGCCAGCCCGCGCCCGCGGCGACGACGGCGAGCTGGGTGCCGACGGCGCGCAGCCCTCCGTAGAAGAGGGCGGCGGTGGCGAGGAGGCCGAGGAGCAAGCCGCCGGGGAACCAGGCGGCTTGGACGAGGGAGCCGGCGGCGCCGACGAGGAGGCCGAGGAGGAACAGAACGGCGTACGCGGCATACCGGACGGCGGCGGAGGGTCCGGGCGTCGGGGCGGGCTTCCGGGCCGGGGCGGGGGCGGTCATGCGGTCACTCCCGCAAAGAGGTCGGTCTCTCGGACGCCGGCGGGAGCACCGGAGGCGCCCTGGACCAACTCGTAGTACTCGGTGGTGAAGAGGGGCTGGCCGAGGGCGTTGGAGAGCGCGAAGAACGGACCGTCGACGGCGACTTGGGTGACGTGCGCGGCCATCGCGGCGCTCTTGCGGGCCGCCTGACCGGGGGCCGCCTCGATCTCGGCGGTGATCCGGTCCTCGTCGACGACGCCGGGGACGTCGTCGATCGCCGCGACGGCCGGGAAGACGGAGCCCTCGGCCCGCAGCCGGGCGAATCCGGCCTCGGCGACGGACCGCGGGACGCGGTTCCAGTAGATCTTCGCGATCGCGTGGGCGGCGCCGAGGTCGGGCCGGTACGCCGGGTCGGCGGCGAGCTCGGCGGCCCGGGTGGCGACGCGGTGGGCCTGGATGTGGTCCGGGTGCCCGTATCCGCCGTCGGGGTCGTAGGTGACGAGGACCTGCGGGCGGGTCTCGCGGATCACCTCCACGAGGTACGGGGCGGCGGTGTCGACGTCGGTGTTCCAGAAGGCGTCGTCCCGCTTGTTCTGCTCGGCGCCCATCATCCCGGAGTCGCGGAAGCGCCCGGGGCCGCCGAGGAAGCGGTGGTCGGCGACGCCCAGCTCGCGCATCGCGGCGGCGAGTTCGCCGACGCGGTGGGGGCCGAGCCGGTCCTCGCGGTCCGGGGCCAGATGGGCGAGGTCGGGCGGGATGACCTCGCCCTCCTCGCCGAGCGTGCAGGTGACCAGGGTGACAAGGGCGCCCTCGGCCGCGTACCTGGCCATGGTGGCGCCGTTGTTGATCGACTCGTCGTCCGGGTGCGCGTGCACGAGGAGCAGACGACGGGCGGGGAGATCGGTCATGTCCCCACCCTACGAGACCCCTCCCGCGCGGGCCCCGAACCCTCCGGGGAACCCCCGCGGGGTCAGAACTTGAGGCCGCCGATCATCCCCGCCACGTTCGTCGTGAGGGTGCTGATGGACGAGGCCATGGACGAGCTCGCCAGGTAGAAGCCCAGGAGCGCGCAGACCGCCGCATGTCCAGCCTTCAGCCCGGATTTCCGGATCAGCAGGAAGACGACGATCGCCAGCAGCACCACCGCCGAAATCGAGAGTGCCACGGCGGTTCACCTCCACACTTCTTCGGTCGGATATTCGATCGGACAGGGCAGCGCGCATGTGCCAGTCGGGTACATACCCACCTAGCGCTACGGATCATAACTATCCGTGCCATCGCATCGATCGGCGGACGGAGGCACGCGGGGGGCGCACGGCGCTACTTTCAGCCGCATGACCTCGACTCGACAGCAGCCGGCCACTCCCCGGGCCCCGCTCTCCTTCCCGCGCCAGCTCGCCCGGACCCAGCGCTTCACCCTGGGCGCTCCGCGCGGCTTCTCGGTCTCCCCGGACGGCGAGCGGGTGGCCTTCGTCAGATCGGGCACGGGGACGGACCGTTCGCACCGGCTGTGGGTGCTCGACCTCCCGCCGGGCGGGACGCCGGTGGAGCGGACGGCCGCCGACCCCGGGGTGCTGCTCGCGGGCGCCGAGGAGGAGCTGTCCCCGGAGGAGCGGGCGCGCCGGGAGCGGAGCCGGGAGGGCTCGGGCGGCATCGTCGGGTACGCGGTGGACGGGGCGGTGGAGCTGGCGGCGTTCGCCCTGTCGGGGCGGCTGTTCACTGCGGAGCTGCGGGCCGGGACGGCGCGGGAGCTGCCGGTGCCCGGACCCGTGATCGACCCCCGGCCCTCGCCGGACGGGCGGCTCGTCGCGTACGTGACGGGGGGCGCGCTGCGGGTGGTGGGCGCGGACGGGTCGGGCGACCGGGAACTGGCCGCCCCGGAGGACGATCACGTCTCCTACGGATTGGCCGAATTCATCGCATCCGAGGAGATGGGCCGCGACCGCGGCTACTGGTGGTCCCCGAGCGGGGATCGACTGCTCGTGGCGCGGGCGGACGACCGGGCGGTACGGCGGTGGTGGATCGCCGACCCGGCGCGGCCGGAGCGGGAGCCGCAGCGGGTGGGGTATCCGGCGGCGGGGACGGCCAACGCGGAGGTGCGGCTGTTCCTGGTGGACCTCGACGGGACGCGGACGGAGGTGGTCTGGGACCGCGAGCGCCACCCGTACCTGGCACGGGTGCACTGGTCGGCCGCCGGGGCCCCGCTCCTGCTGGTGCAGACGCGCGACCAGCGGGAGCAGGTGCACCTCTCCGTCGACCCGGAGTCGGGGCGGACGGAGAGGGTGCGCACGGAGACCGATCCGGCGTGGCTGGAGCTGCACCGGGGTGTGCCGGCGTGGGGGCCGGGCGGGGATCTCGTCCGGGTCACCGACGAGAGCGGGGCGCGCGCCCTGGCCGTCGGGGACGCGCTGTGGACGGGCGCCGACCTGCACGTGCGGGCGGTGCTGGACGTCGGCGCGGAGGACGTCCTCGTGTCGGCGTCGGCGGGCGAGGCGGCCGCGGATCCGGAGACCGGCGAGATCCACGTGTACCGGGTGTCGGCCGGGAAGGGCGCCGAGCGGCTCTCCGAGGGCGTCGGGGTGCACGCGGCGGTGCGTGCGGGGGCGGTGACGGTCCTGGTGTCGGCGCGGCCCGACGAGCCCGGGAGCGTGGCGCGGGTGCTGCGGGACGGCGAGCGGGTCGCGGTCGTGGCGTCGTACGCCCAGCGACCGGTGATCACGGCCCGGGTGCGGCTGACCGAGGCGGGCGCCCGCCGGATTCCCTGCGCGGTCCTCCTGCCGTCGGGATACGCGGAGGGGGACGGGCCGCTGCCGGTCCTGATGGACCCGTACGGCGGTCCGCACGGGCAGCGCGTGGTCGCCGCGCACCACCCGTATCTGACCTCCCAGTGGTTCGCCGACCAGGGGTTCGCGGTGATCGTGGCCGACGGCCGGGGCATGCCGGGCCGCTCCCCCGCCTGGGAGAAGTCGATCCTGCGCGACCTGACGCCGACGCTCGACGACCAGGTGGAGGCGCTGCACGCGCTGGCCGGACGGTTCCCGCTGGACCTGGACCGGGTCGCGGTGCGCGGCTGGTCGTACGGCGGCTATCTGGCGGCCCGCGCGGTGCTCCAGCGGCCCGACGTCTTCCACGCGGCGGTCGTGGGGGCGCCGGTGACGGACTGGCGGCTGTACGACACCCACTACACGGAGCGGTACCTCGGGACCCCCGAGGCCGAACCCGACGTCTACGCCGCGCAGTCGCTGCTGACCGACGACGGGCTCTCGGTCGCCGAGGGACCGGCCCGGCCGATGATGATCGTGCACGGCCTCGCCGACGACAACGTGGTCGTCGCGCACGCGCTGCGGCTCTCCTCCGCCCTCCTCGCCGCGGGCCGCCCGCACGAGGTGCTGCCGCTCTCCGGGGTCACCCACATGACACCGCAGGAGCAGGTGGCGGAGAACCTCCTCCTGCTCCAGGTGGACTTCCTCAGGCGCTCCCTCGCCGGCTGACTCACCAGCCGGGCGGCGGCGGGGACGGCGGCGCCGGAGGCAGCGCGCCGGGCGGCCCGTACGCCCCGTACGGGCCGGCCCCGGCCGGCCCGCCGTACGGCCCGTACGACCCGAACGGGGCCGTCTCCTCGGCCGGGGCGCCGGGCGCGGCGAGCAGCACCAGCACCGCGACTCCCGCGCACAGCCCGAAGACGGCGCTGAGGACGCTCAGTTGCTGCACGCCGGCGAGGTCCCCGAAGTGGGTCACCCACTCGTACCGGACGTCCCGCGCCACCTCCGCCGACCCGGCGGCCGTCAGGAACCCTCCGGCCAGCAGACCGAAGGCCCGGCTGTGGCGGGCCCGCGCGAAGGCCGACCCGGCGGCCGTCGCGTACAGGCCGACGAGCACGGCCGACAGCCAGCCCGGCGGCGGCGCCAGGGCCGGCGTGACGGCGGACCGGCCTCCGGTGAGCCGGTCGACCGTGATCTCGGCCGGCAGCTCCCCCGCCCAGTACAGCTCCCAGCACGCCACCACGGCCGCGGCCACCGCGAGGAGCACCCCCGCGGCGACGGCGCGGCCCGTACGCGGCCGGGTCGGGGTCCGCTCGTACGCGGCCGTCACCGGGCGCCGCCCCGCCGCGGCGACGACGACCAGCCCGGCGGCGAGCGCCAGTTCGGCGAGTGCGGTGACGAGCGCCCCGCTCCCCGCCGCCCACAGTCCCGGCAGCCGCAGCGCGAGCGTCACCGCGCCGGTGGCGGCGAGCGCGGACGCCGCGTGCCGGGAGCGCAGCGATGCGACGGCCGCGGCCACCGAGACGACGAGCAGCACCGGGTCGGTCAGCGAGGTGGCGGACCTCCCCCGGATCAGGAAGAGGTGGTCCCCCGCCCAGTACCAGGCGAGATCGGCCGGCGAGCCGAGCACCGCGAGGTCCTTGAGGATCCACACGGCGGCGATGAGCGCGAGCCCGGCGCAGAGCGCCGCCCCCGTGAGACGTGCCGGTCGTGTCACAGTCACGACCCCGATACTCACGGTCGCGACCGACCGAAACAAGCGATTCCGCATGTACGTCACATGACGGCCGCCCGGGCGAGTGAGCCGAAGGGGCGCGTCGGTGTCGAGACGGCGAGCGCGCGGAGGCCCGACGAAGGAGGGTCGAGCACGATCGCCGACTCGACACCGGCACCAGCGCCCCGGAGGCGAACCGAGCCCAAAAAAGAGGGCGGCGAAGCCGGCCGGGGTGCTGGTGCGCCCCGGCCGGCCTACGGCACCCGCACGGCCGTACCTGGCCGAGCCTGCCGTGTCCGTATATCGGAGGGGATTCCGTGAAGTTGCCCGCGCGTTACGGCTCCTGGGGCTCCTCGGGCGCCTGGGGCTCCTCGGGCGGGACGACCTGCTTCTCCTCGGCGAAGTGGCAGGCGGAGTCGTGCTTGGCGGGGCTGTCGGTGAGGCGGAAGGCGGCGGGGACGGCGAGGAGGGGGACTTCCAGGGCGCAGCGTTCCTGGGCCTTCCAGCAGCGGGTGCGGAAGCGGCAGCCGGAGGGGACGTTGGCCGGGGAGGGGACGTCGCCGGTGAGGATGATCCGCTCGCGGTGGGCGCGGGCCTCGGGGTCGGGCACGGGCACGGCGGAGAGCAGCGCCTGGGTGTAGGGGTGGGTGGGGTGGTCGTAGATCTGGATGTCGGTGCCGATCTCGACGATCCGGCCGAGGTACATGACGCCGACCCGGTCGGAGATGTGGCGCACGATCGAGAGGTCGTGGGCGATGAACACGTACGAGAGGGAGAACTCGCTCTGGAGGTGGTCCAGGAGGTTGACGACCTGGGCCTGGACGGAGACGTCGAGGGCGGAGACCGGTTCGTCGGCGACGATGATCTCGGGCTGGAGCGCGAGGCCGCGGGCGATGCCGATGCGCTGGCGCTGGCCGCCGGAGAACTGGTGGGGGTAGCGGTTGATGTACTCGGGGTTGAGGCCGACGACGTCCAGGAGGTCCTGGACCTTGCGGCGCCGGTCGCCCTTCGGGGCGACCTCGGGGTGGATCTCGTAGGGCTCGCCGATGATGTCGCCGACGGTCATGCGGGGGTTGAGCGAGGTGTACGGGTCCTGGAAGACCATCTGGATGTTGCGGCGGACGGCCTTGAGCGCGCGCGGGGAGAGTTTGCTGATGTCCTCGCCCTTGTAGCGGATCTCGCCGGACGTCGGCCGTTCCAGGTTGACCAGCATCTTCGCGACGGTCGACTTGCCGCAGCCGGATTCGCCGACGATGCCGAGGGTCTCTCCGGCATGGAGGTCGAAGTCGACGCCGTCGACGGCCTTGACGGCGCCGACGTGCTTCTTGAAGAGGATGCCCTGGGTCAGCGGGTAGTGCTTGTGGAGGTCCCTGACTTCGAGAATCGCCTCAGCCATGGAGGCACTCCTTCCAGAAGTGGCAGGCGCTGGAGCGCTTCACCGGGGACTCGGTCACGTCGTAGAGCGGGGGCACGTCGGTGCGGCAGACGTCCTGGGCCATGGGGCAGCGGGGGTTGAAGGCGCAGCCGGGCGGGATGGCGAGGAGGTTGGGCGGGAGGCCCTTGATCGCGTAGAGCTCCTGGCCCTTCTGGTCCAGGCGCGGGATGGAGTCGAGCAGGCCGCGGGTGTAGGGGTGGGCGGGGGCCTTGTAGATCTCGTGGACGGGGGCCTGTTCGACGATCCGGCCGGCGTACATGACGGCGATCTTGTCGGCGACGTCGGCGACGACGCCGAGGTCGTGGGTGATGAGGATGAGGCCCATGTTGAGCTCGCGCTGGAGTTCGGCGAGGAGGTCCATGACCTGGGCCTGGACGGTGACGTCGAGGGCGGTGGTCGGCTCGTCGGCGATGATCAGCTCGGGTTCGAGGGCGAGCGCCATCGCGATCATGATGCGCTGGCGCATGCCGCCGGAGAACTGGTGGGGGTACTGGCCGACGCGTTCCTTGGCGGCGGGGATGCGGACCCGGTCCATCAGCTCGACGGCCTTGGTCCTGGAGTCCTTGCGCGACATGCCCCGGTGGACCTGGAACATCTCGCCGAGCTGGTCGCCGACGCTGAGCACGGGGTTGAGGGAGGACAGCGCGTCCTGGAAGACCATCGCCATCTTGGCGCCGCGGATCTTGCGCCGCTCGTCCTCCTTGAGCTTGAGCAGGTCCCGGCCCTGGAAGAGGATCTCGCCCTGGCTGATCTTGCCCGGGGGGACGTCGAGGATGCCCATGACGGCCTGGGCGGTGACGGACTTGCCGGAGCCGGACTCGCCGAGGACGGCGAGGGTCTCCCCCGCGTCGACGGAGTAGTCGACTCCGTTGACGGCCTTGGCCACCCCCTCGCGGGTGTGGAACTCCACGTGCAGGTCGCGCACTTCGAGCAGCATGGGTCCCTACCTCAGCTTCGGGTCGAGGGCGTCGCGGACGGCGTCGCCGAGCATGATGAAGGCGAGCACGGTGACGGCGAGCGCGCCGGCCGGCCACAGCAGCATGTGCGGGGCGTTGCGGATGTACTGCGAGGCCGAGGAGATGTCGATGCCCCAGGAGACGGTCGGCGGCTTGAGGCCCACTCCGAGGAAGGACAGGGTCGCCTCCAGGGAGATGTACGTGCCGAGGGCGATGGTCGCGACGACGATCACCGGCGCGAGGGCGTTCGGGGTGATGTGGCGCAGCAGCATCCGGGAGTTGGAGGCGCCGAGCGCCCGCGCGGCCTGGACGTAGTCGTTCTGCTTGGCGGTGATGACCGAGCCGCGGGCGATGCGGGCGATCTGGGGCCAGCCGAGGAGGACCATGAAGCCGATGACGGGCCAGACGGTGGCGCTGGTGACGACGGAGAGCAGGACCAGGCCGCCGAGGATCACGGGGATGGCGAAGAAGACGTCGGTGACCCGGGAGAGGACGCCGTCCCAGCCGCCGCCGAAGAAGCCGGCGAGGCCGCCGAAGAGGGAGCCGATGATCGCCACTCCGAGCGTGGCGAACACGCCGACCTGGACGGAGGCCCTGGCCCCGTAGACCGTGCGCGTGTAGACGTCGCAGCCCTGGCCGTTGAAGCCGAACGGGTGGCCCGGCTGGGAGCCTTCCTGGGCCTTGGACAGGTCGCACTGGAGCGGGTCGCCGCTGGCGATCAGCTGGGGCCAGATCGCGATGATCACCAGGAAGAGGATGATCAGGCTGGAGATGATGAAGACGGGGTTGCGCCGCAGGTCGTGCCAGGCGTCGGACCACAGCGAGCGGGGCTTGCCGGTGGGGCCGGTGCCGAGGGGTCCGCCCGGGGTCTTCTCCAGCGACTCGCCCTCTTCCATGGCGAGGTCCGTGGGCCCACCCGCTCCGGTGTGGTCGATGGCGCGTCCGTGGTCGAACGGCTCAAGGGGCTCAGGCATAGCGGATCCTCGGGTCAAGGACGGCGTACAAGAGGTCGACGAGGAGGTTGGCCAGGAGGAACACCAGGACGAGGACGGTCACGAAGCCGACGACGGTCTGGGTGTTCTGGCGCACGATGCCCTGGTAGAGCTGGTAGCCGACCCCGTGGATGTTGAAGATCCGCTCGGTGGCGATGGCGCCGCCCATCAGGGCGCCGATGTCGGCGCCGATGAAGGTGACCACCGGGATGAGCGAGTTGCGCAGCAGGTGGCGGGTGACGACCCGGCGGCGCGGCAGACCCTTGGCGACGGCGGTGCGGACGTAGTCGGCGCGCTTGTTCTCCGCGATCGAGGTCCGGGTGAGCCGGGTGACGTACGCGAGGGAGACCGAGGCGAGGACGAGGCCGGGGACGATCAGCTCGCTGAAGGGGGCCTCCGGCGAGACGGCGGGCTTGATCCATCCCCACTCCACGCCCAGCAGCAGCTGGAGGAGGAGGCCGGTGACGAAGGTCGGGATGGAGAGGACGACGAGGGTGAGCACCAGCACGGTGCTGTCGACGGGCCGTCCGCGCTTCAGTCCGGTCAGCACGCCGAGGCTGATGCCGATGACGATCTCGAAGAGGATCGCGACGATGGTGAGGCGGATGGTCACGGGGAAGGCGTTCGCCATCAGCTCGGTCACCGGCTGGCCGTTGAAGGCGGTGCCGAAGTCCCCGGTGAACAGGTTCCCCATGTAGATCAGGTACTGCTGCCACACGGGCTTGTCGAGGCCGAACTCCTTCTCCAGCTGGGCGGCGGTCGCCGGGTCGCAGGCGCGGTCGCCGCAGAGACCGGCGATGGGGTCGCCCATGACGTTGACCATCAGGAAGATCAGCAGGGTGGCGCCGATGAAGACCGGGATCATCTGCAGCAGACGCCGGATCACATAACGTCCCATGAGGGGCTCCGGGGGGTGTGGGGAAGGCGTACGGCCCGGCTCGCGCGCGAATCGCCAGGCCGGGCCGTACGACGACGAGCTGCGTCAGTTGACCTTGATCTGGTCGTAGACGGGGACGCTGAAGGGGTTCAGGGTCACGTTGGAGACGCGCTCGGAGTAGCCCGCGCTGCCGTTCTGGTACCAGAGCGGGATGGCGCCCATGTCGTCGCGGAGTACGCCCTCGGCCTGCTGGAAGATCCCCACGGCCTTGGCGATGTCGGACTCGGCGTTGGCCTGGTCGACCAGCTTGTCGAACTCCGGGTCGGAGTACTTCCCGTCGTTCGACGAGGCGTTGGTGTAGTACAGCGGCTGCAGGAAGTTCTGGATGAGCGGGTAGTCCATCTGCCAGCCGGCGCGGAAGGGGCCCTTCATCTTCTGCGTGCTGACCTGGCTGCGGAAGTCGGCGAAGGTGCCGACCGGGTTGCCGACGCACGCCCGGTTGTTGCCGAGGGCGTTGTTGATGGAGTTGCAGACGGCGTCCACCCACTCCTTGTGGGAGCCGGTGTCGGCGTTGTACGAGATCGTCATCGTGCCGCCGGGGATGCCGCCGCCCTCGGCGACGAGCTTCTTGGCCTGGGCGGCGTCGTACTTGCAGAAGTCGCCGCAGACGTCCTTGAAGCCGCCGTCCTCGCCGAGGACGGGAGAGGTCCAGTCGACGGCGGGGGTGCGGGTCTTCTGGAAGATCGTCTCGGTGATCTGGTCGCGGTTGATCGCCATGGAGAGGCCCTGCCGGAGCTTCTCCTGTCCGGGCTTGTTCCAGGCCGGGTCGTAGAACGGGAAGGACAGCGTCTGGATGATGCCGGCGGGGACGTTGATGTACCGGTCGCCGAGGTCGGCGGAGACGTTCTTCAGCTGGGAGGCGGGCACGTCGTCGACGAGGTCGAGGTTGCCGGCCGTCAGGTCGGTGTAGGCGGTGTTGTTGTCGGTGTAGACCTTGAGGGTGATGCCGCCGTTCTGGGCCTTGTCGGTGCCGGGGTAGGCGTCCCACCGCTTGAGGGCCATCTGGGAGCCCTTGGAGTACGAGTCGACGGTGTACGGGCCGTTGCCGATGGGCTTGGAGAGCCAGGCGGCGTGGTCGGTGAAGAACGCCTGGGGCAGCGGTGCGAAGGCCGCGTAGCCGAGGGTGATGGGCCAGGTGGAGAACTTCTGGGTGAGCTTGACCGTGAAGGTCTGGGGGCCGGTCACCTTGAGGCCGGACATGGTCTCGGCGGTCGGCTCGCCCTTCTCGGGGTGGACCTGGTCGTACCCCTCGATCTGGCCGAAGAAGTAGGCGTTCTTCTGGTTGTTCTTCAGTTGGGCGCCGTAGTTCCAGGCGTCGACGAACGACTTGGCGGTGACCTTCTCGCCGTTGGAGAAGGTCCAGCCGTCCTTGACCGTGATGGTGAAGTTGGTCGAGTCGGTGGTCTCGATGCTCTGGGCGAGCATGTCCTTGGCCTCGCCGGTCTTGGGGTCGTACTGCTTGAGTCCCCGGAAGATCATGGAGAGGACCTTGCCGCCCTGGACCTCGTTCGTGTTCGCGGGCTCCAGCGGGTTCTGCGGGTCGCCCCACGAGGAACTCACGATGCCGTCGGCACCTCCGCCGCCGCCGCTGTCGTCACCGCCACCGCAGGCGGTCGCCGCGAGGGCGACGGCGGTGGCCAGAGCGGCCCACTTGGCGTGCGTGGCTCCGCGCATGGAGTGCCTCCCGTATGTCCTAAGTCTCACTTAGGCCCCAATATCACCCGATACTGACGGTCATGCACTTTCAAGGCACCCGGACGGCGGCCGCCACGACGGAGGGCGCCCCCGGTCCTGGTGGACCGGGGGCGCCCCTCTGTCATGCGCGCGATGGGTCAGTGCGCTCCGACGACGTTCTTCTCCTCGGCGAAGTGGCACGCCGACGAGTGGGCGGCCGGGGTGTCGAGCCCCTGGAAGCGCGCCGGCACCGCGAGCAGCGGAACCTCCTGCGAGCAGCGCTCCTGCGCCTTCCAGCACCGGGTGCGGAAGCTGCAGCCCGACGGCGGGTTGGCCGGCGAGGGGACGTCACCGGTGAGGATGATCCGCTCGCGGTGCGCGCGGGCCTCCGGGTCCGGCACCGGCACCGCGGAGAGCAGCGCCTGGGTGTACGGGTGCGTCGGGTGCTCGTAGATCTCCTCGTCCGTACCGATCTCGGCCATCTTGCCGAGGTACATGACGCCGACGCGGTCCGAGATGTGCCGGACGATCGACAGGTCGTGCGCGATGAAGAGGTAGGAGAGGTTGAACTCGTCCTGGAGCTTCCCCATCAGGTTGATGACCTGTGCCTGGACGGAGACGTCCAGGGCCGAGACCGGCTCGTCGCAGATGATGATCTCGGGGTTCAGCGCGAGGCCGCGGGCGATGCCGATGCGCTGGCGCTGACCGCCGGAGAACTGGTGCGGGTACCGGTTGATGTACTCCGGGTTCAGACCGACGACGTCGAGCAGCTCCTGCACCTTGCGGCGCCGGTCGCCCTTCGGGGCCACCTCGGGGTGGATGTCGAAGGGCTCGCCGATGATGTCGCCGACCGTCATGCGCGGGTTCAGCGAGGTGTACGGGTCCTGGAACACCATCTGGATGTTGCGGCGGACCGCCTTCAGCGCGCGCCCGGACAGCTTGGTGATGTCCTGGCCCTTGTAGAAGACCTCGCCGGCGGTGGCCCGCTCCAGGTTCATCAGGAGCTTGGCGACCGTGGACTTGCCACAGCCGGACTCGCCCACGATGCCGAGGGTCTCGCCCTGGAAGAGGTCGAAGGAGACCCCGTCCACGGCCTTGACCGCGCCGACCTGCTTCTTGAAGAGGATGCCCTGCGTCAGCGGGAAGTGCTTCTGCAGGTTGCGCACCTGGAGGATCGGCTCGCCACGGCCCACAGGGGCGTCGAGGGCGGCGGCCACGGCCTCGTCGTTCTTGCTGAGGTCAGCCATGGATCGTCTCCTTCCAGAAGTGGCAGGCGCTCTTGCGGCCCGGGAGGTCCGCGCCGTTCTGCTCGGTGATCGGCACCAGGGCCGGGATCTCCGTGCGGCAGATGTCGTCCGCCTTGGGGCAGCGCGGGTTGAAGGCGCAGCCGGTGGGCACCTTGAGCAGGTTGGGCGGCAGGCCCTTGATCGCGTAGAGCTCCTGGCCCTTCTGGTCCAGGCGCGGGATCGAGTCCAGCAGACCGCGGGTGTACGGGTGGGCCGGACGCTTGTACAGCTCGTGCACCGGCGCCTGCTCGACGATCCGGCCGGCGTACATCACGGCGATCTTGTCCGCGACGTCGGCGACGACGCCGAGGTCGTGGGTGATCAGGATCAGGCCCATGTTGTATTCCTGCTGGAGCTCCGCGAGGAGGTCCATGACCTGGGCCTGGACGGTCACGTCGAGAGCCGTGGTGGGCTCGTCGGCGATGATCAGGTCCGGCTCCAGGGCGAGCGCCATGGCGATCATGATGCGCTGGCGCATACCGCCGGAGAACTGGTGCGGGTAGTCGGAGACCCGCGCCTTGGCGGCGGGGATCTTCACCCGGTCCATCAGCTCGATGGCCTTGACCGTGGCGTCCTTCTTGGACATGCCGTGGTGCACCCGGAACATCTCGCCGAGCTGGTAGCCGACGCTGAGGACCGGGTTGAGGGAGGAGAGCGCGTCCTGGAAGATCATGGCGATCTTCCGGCCGCGGATCTTCCGGCGCTCCTCCTCGGACATCTTCAGCATGTCCTCGCCGCGGAACAGGATCTCGCCCTGCGGGATCTTGCCCGGCGGCATGTCGAGGATGCCCATGACGGCCTGCGCGGTGACGGACTTGCCGGAGCCGGACTCGCCGAGGACGGCGAGGGTCTCGCCGGCGTCCACCGAGTAGTTGACGCCGTTGACCGCCTTGGCCACACCGTCACGGGTGTGGAACTCCACGTGCAGGTCGCGGACTTCGAGCAGCGGACCGTTGTGGTCGGAGCCGCCGCGCGGCGCGGGGACGGCCGCGGTCTTGTCGATGATGCTCATCTTTTACGCCCTCCTCAGCGCAGCTTGGGGTCGAGGGCGTTGCGGACGGCTTCGCCGAGCATGATGAACGCCAGAACGGTGAGGCTCAGCATGATCGAGGGCCAGAGCAGGACGTGCGGGGCCACTCGGATCTGTGCGACACCGGCGGAGATGTCGACGCCCCACGAGACGGTCGGGGCGGCGAGGCCCAGACCGAGGAAGGACAGGGTCGCCTCGGCGGAGATGTAGCCGCCGAGCGCGATGGTCGCGACGACGATGACCGGGGCCATGGCGTTCGGCAGGATGTGCCGGAAGAGGATCCGGGTCGTGCCGGCGCCGAGCGCCTTCGCCGCGTGGACGTAGTCGGCCTGCTTGACCGTGATCACGGCACCGCGCATGACGCGGGTGATCTGGGTCCAGCCGAGGAACGCGAGGGCGAAGACGACGACCCAGACGGTCCGCTCGACGAACGACTGCAGGACGACCATGGCGCCGAGCAGGAACGGGATGCCGAAGAAGACGTCGGTGACGCGGGACAGGATCGCGTCGACGATGCCGCCGAAGTAACCGGCGATCATGCCCATCACGCCGCCGACGATCGTGACGATCGCGGTGACGCAGACGCCGACGATGATCGAGGCGCGGGTGCCGTGGATCAGTCGGGCGTAGACGGAGCGGCCCTGCTGGTCGTAGCCCAGCCACTCCGGCGAGCCGATGCTGCCCAGCTCCGGCTTGCTGAGGAAGTGGTGGACCAGGTCACCGGCGGTCGGGGACGCGCTGGTGAAGAGGGTCGGCCACGCCGAGATCAGCAGCAGCAGCGCGATCAGCACCGACGAGACGATGAAGTACGGGTTGCGGCGGAGATCGGCCCAGGCGTCGCCCCAGAGGCTGCGGGCCTTCTCCTGCTTCGCCGCCGGAGCGGACGCGTCCACCGAGGGGGTGGCGACGGCGTCCTCGACTGCGGTGGCGGTCTTGGTCACGTCAGGCATACCGGATCCTCGGGTCCAGGACCGCGTACAGCAGGTCGATGAGCAGGCTGGTGACGAGGTAGACGATCACCAGGATGGTGACCAGGCCGACCAGGGTGGCACCTTCACGACGGGAGATCGACTCGGCGATGACGCCGCCGATTCCCTTGATGTTGAAGATGGCCTCGGTGACGACCGCGCCGCCCATCAGGGCGCCGATGTCGGTGCCGAGGAAGGTGACCACGGGGATCATCGAGTTGCGCATCAGGTGGACACCGATGACCCGGCGGCGCGGCAGGCCCTTGGCGACGGCCGTGCGCATGTAGTCGGCGCGCAGGTTCTCCGCCATCGAGGTGCGCGTGAGGCGCGCCACATAGGCAAGGGAGAGACCGCCGAGCACGATGGCGGGAGCGAGCATCTCGCTCAGCTGCGGCTCGGTGCTGACGTTCGGGTCGATCCAGCCCAGGTTGAAGGCGAAGACCATCTTGATGATGTAGCCGAGCACGAACACCGGGATCGAGATGATCAGCAGGGTGAAGATCAGGATCAGGTTGTCCGCGATGCGGCCGGCACGCAGGCCGCCGATGATGCCCAGGCCGATGCCGAAGATCAGCTCGATGGCGAACGCCAGGGCGGCCAGCTGGAGCGTGATGGGGAACGCGTCGCCCAGCACCTCGGTGACCGGCAGTCCGTTGCGGATCTGGGTACCGAAGTCCAGGTGCAGGATCATGTCCCGCATATAGAAGAAGTACTGCTGCCATTCCGGCTTGTCGAGACCGAGCTCATGGCGCTTCGCGGCGAGAGTCGCCGGGTCGGCGCCCTTGTCGCCGAACATCGCCAGCACGGGGTCACCGGGCAGGCTGTGCACCATGAGGAAGATCAGCAGGGTCGTCCCGAGGAAAACCGGGATCATCTGGAGCAGTCGTCGTGCGACATAACGCCCCATCATGCCTCCGTTGAGATGTGACAGCGGCAACCGACGGGCCCTCCCTCGACAGCATGCCCGTTTCCGGGCAGGGCTATGTCGTGGAAGGGCCCCCCAGCCACTGCGTAAGGCACCGAAACGGGACTGACGATCCGTCAGTCCCGTGACGGCGTGCGGACTACGCTCGGTTGGTTACTTCTTGACCTCGACGCCGGTCAGGATCGGGTCGCCGTCCTGACCGTAAGCCACGCCCGAAACCTTCTCGGAGTAGCCCGCGTTGACCTTGTAGTACCAGAGCGGGATGGACGGCATGTAGTTGACCAGGTCCTTCTCGATGGCCTGGAACTGCTTGACCGACTCGTCCAGCGTGGCGGCGGAGTCAGCCTTGGCGATCTTGGCGTCCAGCTCCTTGTTGGAGAAGTCGCCCTGGTTGCCGGCCGCACCCGTGCGGAACAGGTCCGAGATGAAGTTGGCGTTCACCGGGTAGTCGAGCACCCAGCCGGAACGGTAGAGCGACTTGACCTGCTTGGTCTTGCGAGCGGTCAGGTCGGCCTGGAAGTCCGGCTTGCCGTCGCCGACGCACTGGACGGAGGTGGACTGGGTGATGGAGTTGCAGACAGCGTCCACCCACTCCTTGTGGCCACCGTCGGCGTTGAACTGGATGGAGATCTTGTTGCCGGGGACGCCGCCGCCGGCCTTGATGAGCTCCTTGGCCTTCGCCGGGTCGAACTTGGTGACGCCGGCGCCACCGTCCTCCTGGAAGCCCAGGACACCCTTGGCGACCCAGCCGGTCGCGGGCTCACGCGTACCCTGCAGCACCGTCTTGGTGATGGTGGCACGGTCGATCGCCATGGACAGACCCTGGATGACGCGCGGGTCGATCTGCTTCGGCTTCTTCCACTGGTCGGAGTAGAAGGCGACGGCGATGGTCTGGATCGCGGAGTACGGCTGGTCCACGGCGCGGTCGCCGAGGTCCTGGCGGTAGACCGGGAGGTCCTTCGGCGCGATCTGACGCAGGACGTCGACGTTGCCCGACTTCAGGTCCTCGTACGCGGCCTCGAGGGTGGTGTAGTTCTTGAAGACCACACCGCCGTTCTTCGCCTTGTTCGGGCCCTTGTAGCCGTCGAACCGGGTGATCTCGATCTTCTTCTTGTGGTCCCAGCTCTTGAACTTGTAGGGACCGTTGCCGACCGGCTTCTGGCCACCGGCGACCGGGTCCTTGTAGAAGGACTCGGCCAGCGGCGCGAAGACGATGTAGGCGAGCTTGTGGCCGAAGTACGGAACGGCCTTCGTGAGCTCGATGGTGAAGGTGTTCTCGTCGACGACCTTCAGGCCGTCGAGCTTGTCGGCGGTCTGCTTCGCACCCTCGGCGTCGGGGTGGACCTTGTCGTAGCCCTTGATGTCGCCGAACCAGGACGCGAGGCCCTGGGCGTTCTTCAGGCTGGCGTTCCAGTTCCACGCGTCCACGTAGGACTTGGAGGTCACCGGGGTGCCGTCGTGGAAGGTCCAGCCCGGCTTCAGCTTGACGGTCCACGTCTTCGAGTCCGTCGTGGTGACCGACTCGGCGTTGATCATCTCCAGCGAGCCGTCGGCCTTGTAGTCGACCAGGGTCGAGAACAGGCCGGCCATGACGGCGGAGCCGTTGGACTCCATCGTGTCGCCGGTGAGCAGGGGCTTCTCAGGCTCGCCCAGCTCGATGGAGAAGATTCCGTTCGGGTCAACAGCGCCCTTGGCGTCACTGCCGCCGTCGCTCTTACCCCCGCCACAGGCGGTCGCAGCAAGGGCGACGATGATCGCGCCCGTTACCCACTTGGCGCTCTTGGCACCGCGCATGGGTTCCTCCTCATGAGTCCACTTTGTCACTACAAGAGGGGCACTCCGAGTTTCGCCGACACCCCTGACGGCTTTGGACTCAAGTGCCCCGAGTGTGCTCGTGAGTCGGCACTCCCCACAGTGCGTGACCCATTGACCCGAGCTCAATGGAGCCAACTATTAAGTACGTCCGGGCTGTAAACCACACTTAAGTGGTCTCGTTTTGACAACATCACCAGGGCCCTAGAGACCGAAATCCGGACAAACTGAGCACAGACAGACACGCCCGAAACGGACTGTTAACACACGTACCGGAGAGCGATCGCCGATATGCGGACACCCGGCCCACTAAATGGAGTTGACTCGACTTGACGAAAAGCCCGGACCCCCACAGCTTCTGTGGGGGTCCGGGCTCTGTTGCCGACGTCACGTCAGGCGGGAGCGGCGAAGATCACAGGACCCTGATCTACCCCGCCGTCCTCGGCCGTATGCGACCTTACTCAGCCGTTCTTGGCGCGGGAAGACGCACGGCCACGCGCGTTCTGGTCGAGGATGACCTTGCGGATGCGCACGGCCTCCGGGGTGACCTCGACGCACTCGTCGTCGCGGCAGAACTCCAGCGACTGCTCCAGCGACAGCTTGCGCGGCGGGACGATCGCCTCGAAGGAGTCGGCGGAGGCGGAGCGCATGTTGGTGAGCTTCTTCTCCTTGGTGATGTTCACGTCCATGTCGTCGGAGCGCGAGTTCTCGCCGACGATCATGCCCTCGTACACCTCGGTGCCGGGGTCGGTGAACAGGACGCCGCGCTCCTGGAGGTTGGTCATCGCGAAGGCGGTGACGGCACCGGCGCGGTCGGCGACCAGCGAACCGTTGTTACGGGTCGTCAGCGTGCCGAACCACGGCTCGTGGCCCTCGTGGATGGAGTGGGCGATGCCCGTACCGCGGGTGTTGGTCAGGAACTCCGTACGGAAGCCGATGAGGCCACGGGACGGAACGACGAACTCCATGCGGACCCAGCCGGAGCCGTGGTTCGACATGTTGTCCATGCGGCCCTTGCGGACGCCCATGAGCTGCGTGACGGCGCCCATGTGCTCCTCGGGGACGTCGACCGTGAGGCGCTCGACGGGCTCGTGCGTCTTGCCGTCGACCTCCTTGGTGACGACCTGCGGCTTGCCGATGGTGAGCTCGAAGCCCTCGCGGCGCATCTGCTCGACCAGGATGGCGAGCGCGAGCTCTCCACGACCCTGGACCTCCCAGGCGTCCGGGCGCTCGGTGTCGAGGACGCGGAGCGAGACGTTGCCGATGAGCTCGCGGTCCAGACGGTCCTTGACCTGGCGGGCGGTGACCTTGCGCTGCTTGACCGCGGACTTGGCGTCCGCGCCCTTGCCCGTGCCGCCGCGGCCGACGAGCGGCGAGGTGTTGGTGCCGATGGTCATGGAGATGGCCGGCTGGTCGACCGTGATCAGCGGCAGCGCGATCGGGTTCTCCGGGTCGGCCAGGGTCTCGCCGATCATGATGTCGGGGATACCGGCGACGGCGCAGATGTCACCGGGGCCGGCGACCTCGGCGGGCTTGCGGGTGAGCGCCTCGGTCATCATCAGCTCGGTGATGCGGACGTTGGAGATCGTGCCGTCCCGCTTGATCCACGCGACCGTCTGGCCCTTGCGCAGCTCGCCCTGCTCGACGCGGAGCAGCGCGATGCGGCCGAGGAAGTTGTCGGCGTCCAGGTTGGTGACGTGCGCCTGGAGGGGGGCCTCCTCGTCGTACACCGGGGCCGGGACGTGCTCCAGGATGGCCGTGAAGAACGGCTCCAGGTTGTCGCTGTCCGCGGGAACGGTGCCGTTCTCCGGCTTGGTCAGCGAGGCGACGCCGTCACGGCCGCAGGCGTAGACGATCGGGAACTCGATCTGGTCCTCGTCCGCGTCCAGGTCGAGGAAGAGGTCGTAGGTCTCGTTGACGACCTCGTCGATCCGGGAGTCCGGGCGGTCCGTCTTGTTGATGCAGAGGATGACGGGCTTGCGCTGCTGGAGCGCCTTGCGCAGCACGAAGCGGGTCTGCGGGAGCGGACCCTCGGAGGCGTCCACGAGGAGGACGACCGCGTCCACCATCGAGAGACCGCGCTCGACCTCGCCACCGAAGTCGGCGTGGCCGGGGGTGTCGATGATGTTGATCGTGATCGGGGCCCCGCCGTCCTTGGGGTGATACTTCACCGCCGTGTTCTTGGCGAGGATCGTGATGCCCTTCTCACGCTCCAGGTCGTTCGAGTCCATCATGCGGTCGTCGAGCTGCTGGTGGGCGGCGAAGGCACCGGCCTGCTTGAGCATGGCGTCGACGATGGTCGTCTTGCCATGGTCGACGTGGGCGACGATGGCGACGTTACGGATGTCGTGGCGCGTGGGCATGGGTGCTTGCGCTTCTCTCGGATCGTGGGATGCGGCGTCAGTTCCTCGTACGCCCGCCGGGCGGACGCGCCACGGCTATGTCCTATGGTACGGGGCTGCCGCGCAAGGGGCTTCCCCGCCCGGGATCCGAGAGGGTCTACTGGGAGTTTTCAAGGGTGTGGGGAGGGTCGTGCGACCGGGTCAAGGGGCCGACGCGATCCTGCCCGCCGGGTTCACCGGCGGGCAAGGAAATTGAGCTGCTTCTGAGGTTGTGACCTGCGGTTTCGGAGGTTTCGGAGGTTTCAGCGGTTTCGTTCGGCGCCGTGGGAGGACGCGGGCTTCTTGAAGCCGATGTCCTGGTAGCGGGGTCCGGCGAGACCCCAGGCCCCGGCGTTCACCAGATCGGCCTTGGCGGCGACGAGCTGGGGGCGCTGGTAGAGGGGGATGGAACCGGCCGCGGCCCAGATCCGGGCGTCGGCCTGGCGCACGAGATCGCGGGCCTCCTCCTCGTCGAGCGTACCCGCCGCCTGGTCGAAGAGCTGGTCGATGCGGTCGGTGCCGACCCGCGAGTAGTTCTGTTCGACCAGGAGCGAGCCGTCCGAGGCGGGCTCGGGCTTGGCGAAGATCGGCCGGGCGTCGGTCGCCGGGAAGGCGGAGGCGGGCCAGGAGTAGAGGGCGAGGTCGTAGTCCCCGGAGGCGACGTGGTCCTTGAAGAAGCTGTCGTCGGAGACCTTGGTCACCTCGGTGCGGATGCCGACCGCGTCGAGCATCCGGACGATCCGGTCGCCGACCGTGCGCAGCGACTCCGAGCCGGGGCCCGAGGGCAGGACGAAGCGGAGGCTGAGGGCCTTGCCGTCCTTGCCCAGGGCGGTCGCGGCGTCGGGCGCGGTGACCGGGGCGGCGGTGCCGCGCGGGGCGTAGGCGCCGGCCATGCCCTGGTCCGGCTTGGCGGCCGCCTGGGCGCCGACCCCGGCGGCGGAGCCCGTGCCGGTGTCGAGCGCCTCGGCGCGGGCGAGGAGCGCGGCGCTCTGGCGGGCGGCGGCGGGAGCCGGGGCGAGAACGGCGGTGCCGTTCTCGGGGCCGCCCGCGCCGATGGCCGGGGCGGCGGCGAGGCGGGAGCCGGGCTTGTCGTCCCCGACGATGTAGAGGCCCTCGTCGGAGGCGGTGTCGCCGCTCTTCCCGGCGCCGGTGGCGTCGGTCCCGGCCTTGTCCTCCTTGGCCGTGCCCTCCTTCTTCTTCTGTTCGGCCTCCTGCTTCTGTTCGGCCTCGCTGCCCGCCTTGGTGCCGGCGGGCTTCCTGGCCGCGCCGCCGGGGACCCAGCCCGCGTCGGCGAGGAGGGCGCGGGCCTCCTTGGTGTCCTGGCCGCCGAGCGCGTCGCTGCTGTCCGCGTACGCCGCCTGCCCGGCGAGGGCGAGGTGGCTGCCGGGGGGCTTCGCGGGGAGGCCGAGCGGCTTGAGCACGGATTCGGCCAGCTCCTGGCGGTTGATGGCGCGGGCCACCGCGCGCCGGACCCGCTCGTCGGCGAGCGGTCCGGACTCTCCGTTGAGCGACAGCTGGGTGTAGGCGGGTTCGAGGGACTTGCGGACGACGTACTTGGCGAGGGTGTCCTGGGCGGCCGCGTACGCGGCGATGGCCTGCTGGTTCTTCGCCCGGGCGGCGGTGACCTCCTCCGCCTTGTCGTCGTCGGAGCCATGGGCCAGGGCCCAGGACCGCAGGGCCTTGGAGGGGGTGATCCCGGATCCGGGGCCGTGGGCGAGGGCCGCCTGCGCTCCGTTCCGGCCGGCGCGGGCGTCGCGGAGCGCGAGGGCGATCCGTTCGGCGGTGGACCGGTCGATCTCGGCCAGGTCGAGCGTGCCGGCGGCGAGGGCGGCGGCCCGGTCGGCCCGGGGCACGGCGGCGAGGACGATGCTGTCGAGCTTGGCGGACTGACCCCACCAGCGGGGGTTGCGGGTGAGGGTGACGCCGCCGGTCCCGCGGTCGATCGACTTCAGCAGGAACGGTCCTGCAGTGGCCTTGAGGGTGGTGCGCGCCCCGTCGTTGAAGGAGTTCGGGGACCCCATGACCTGCTTCGGGTACAGGGGGGTGAAGAGGGACTGCCAGTCGGCGTAGGGCTTGGCGAAGGTGACCCGCACCTCCAGGTCGTTCTTGCCCCGCTCGATCTTCTCGATCCGCTCGTACCCGGAGTTCCGGGCGGTCCAGTACGCGGTGTCGCGGCCGCTCAGGGCACGCCACTGGGCGACGAAGTCGGGCGCCCCGATCTCGCGCCCGTCGCTCCACACCGCCTGCTGGTTGAGCTTGTAGAGGACGACCTGCTTGGGCTCGGTCTCGACGACCTGCGCCGACTCCAGGTAGTCGGCGTTGCGCTGAGGCCGGCCCCGCTCGTCGATGGTGTAGAGCGAGGGGAGCACCGCGGCCGCGATGCGCGAGGTGGCGCCGTCGGCGTCGGCCTGGAAGGTGTTGAGGGTGGTGGGCAGCGCGTCGACGGCCCAGCGCACGGTGCCGCCGTCGGCCACCCGGTCGCGCGCCGCGGGCGCGTTGTCCTGGGCCGCGGCCTGGGCCTCGTCGGCGTCGTCACCGGAGCTGCAGCCGGCGAGCACGGTGACGGCGAGGACGGCACTGGTGAGGGTCGCGACGGAGCGGAGCGTGCGGGAGCGGGGGCTCCTGGAGCATGTCCTCCCGCGAGGGGCGCCGATCTGGGACATGACTTGTACCCCTTCGTCCGTATTCATTCCATTTGGAGATGATCACACCTATTGCTCATCCACTGAAAAGGACGGAATGAATTCGGCCAGCACGACACGACGGCGCGTCCGGAAAACGCCACTCGTGCGGCGCAACAAGCTCCGCCGACAGCACCCGGCGGAGGGAAGGAGCGGTCCTCAGCCGGTCGCGCCCGCGCTCCAGCGGCCGAGGACCGGTTCGGCGAGGGTGCGGGCGGGGCGGCACAGCGTCTGGCCGTGGCGGGCGAAGAGGTCGTCGCGCGAGGTGAAGCGGCCCAGGTCCGTACGGAGATGGGCGGAGAGGTCGCAGGGCGCGGTGCCGGCACAGGCGGCGGGCGCGTCCCAGTCGACGGTGGTCCGGGCGACGGCCTCGAACAGGGTCTCCGCGCCGGAGTTGGTGAAGCTCGCGTCCGGCCCGACGGGGACTCCGGCGGCGAGGGTCCCGGGTGCGAGGGCTCCGGGTGCGGGGGTCCCGGGTGCGGGGGTCCCCGGTGCGAGGGCTCCGGCGGGGTCGGGTCCGGACTCCCGGGGCGCCGCGAACAGTTCGGCTATCGGCACCCAGGCGCCGTCGAGACGGAACTCCGGCCAGGCCAGCAGGACCTCCGCGGGCACGAACGGACGGAGCCGCGGGAAGCGCGGGTACCAGAAGGCGCCGTCCACCAGCAGGCCACGCACCCGGGTCTCCACGGCGAGCGAGCGGGCGACCGCCTCCAGGACCGCCATCCGCTGGCTGCACGAGCCGCGGCCGAGGCGCAGGGTGCGCGACACCCGGCGCCGGTCCTCGACGGAGTAGACCGGCCGGACGGAGGTGACGATCATCCCGTGCGCGATCCGGAGCCGGTCGCGGTCGGTCACCGCCCCGCGCTCGTCGGCCTCGCGCCGCACCCGGGCCACGAACGCGGCGACCCGCGGGTGGTCCAGGTCCAGGATCGCCGTGGGACGGACCGACCCGGCGGTCGGGTCCTGGTCCCCGGCCTCGAACACCCGGTGCGGGGCGGGTGCGACGGTGCGGAACGGCATCAGAAGACGACTGGTCATGGCTGGATCCCCCTTCGCCGGGCGGCTGGAGCGCCCCGGCGG
Source organism: Streptomyces sp. NPDC051180 (assembly GCF_040689545.1). NCBI lineage: Bacteria > Bacillati > Actinomycetota > Actinomycetes > Kitasatosporales > Streptomycetaceae > Streptomyces > Streptomyces sp. NPDC051180. Next base: position 138,587 of record NZ_JBFBBC010000014.1, on the reverse strand, counting down.
CACCATCCTCCTCTCCCGCCCGCAGACCCCGTGACCGGGGTGAGGTCCGCTCAGTGCCAGCCCTCGCGGTAGGCCGCCCAGTCCCCCTCGCGCGCCGCGAAGTCGACGTAGAGGGCGAGTCCGAAGCGCTCGCGGCCGGGGTCGGTCCGGCCGAGGCCCAGCCGTGCGCCCCTGACGGCCGCAGCGACGGTCTCCGCGTTCTCGTGGTGGCCGAGGTCGTCCTCGTGGAAGAAGGGAAGCCCCATCAGGAGGTCGGTCGACTCCGGGGTGACCTCCAGGGCGAGGCTGGTCTGCTGGGCGACGTACCCGCCGTACAGGCTCTCCAGCGGCATCCACGTGTCGTACGACATGACGGCTATCTGGTCGACGCGCCGGGCGACCTCCCCGAAGAACTCCTGCGACCACCACTTCTCGCTGCCGCTGACCGCGCCCAGCGCCGTGTGGGCGCCCGGCAGCGGGTCGATCTGGTGGGCGGCGACCGACAGCGGGACCTTGCGGGACCGGGTCAGCCGCCCGAGGTCGTCGAGCAGGGAGAGGTAGTGCCGGTCGTCGGAGTGCAGCGGCTCCAGGTCGAAGTGGACCCCGTCGAAACCCGCGTCGAGGACCTGCCGGGCCGAGCCCACCACCGCCCGCCGGGATCCGGCGTCCTCCAGGCGCAGCCCCACCGGGCCCTCGGTCGCCAGGACGTCGCCGAGCCACGCCTGGACGCGTACCCCCGGCATCGTCCGGTGCACCCCGTCGACCAGCCACTTGACCCGGGGATACGCCGAGGCCGGCAGGGTGCCGTCGTGCTCCAGCGGTCCGGCGTGCACGTACAGGTCGCGTATGCCGGTGCCCTTGAGCCGGGCGGCGAGCGCCGTGAGGTCGGCGTCCTTCCTGCGGCCGTCCACCCAGGCGTGGCCGATCCAGAAGGCGTCCCTGCCGCGGGTCCTCGCGTCGTCCCTGAGGTCGCCCGCGTAGCTGACGCGAAGGGCGAGGGCGCCGAAGAGCGGCGGCACGACGAGGAGCAGCACGAGGCCGAGGACCCACCATCGTCCCCTCCGCCACCACCTGCGCAGCCGTCCGTCCAACCTGAGCCCCCCGGGGTCGTCACGCCACTGGAAACCACCGTAGAGGCGGCCACTGACAGTGACGCCGTGGGGCGAGGATCGGTTTCCGTCCGGTCGCGACACCCCATACCCGGACATAACCTCCACCTTGTGACGCGAATAGCCACCCGAGCCCTTCTCGCAGCACTGGTGGCGGCGTGGTGGCTCCTCGTGCCCGCCGTTCACGGTGCCCACGCCGACGACCCCGTCGTCCTGTCCCGCGACGGGCAGATCACCGACCGGGTGGATGCCCTCGGCGACCGCCGCCCCTCGGTCGTCGAGGCCCTCGACCGGCTCTACGACGACCGGCGGATCCAGCTCTTCGTCGTCTACGTCCGCGACTTCTCCGGCCGCACGGGGCAGAGCTGGGCCGACGCCACCGCCGAGCGCAACGGCCTCGGGACCGACGACCTCCTCCTCGCCGTCGCCACCCACGACCGGCAGTACGGCTACTCCGCCGACCCCGACGCCCGCCTCACCCAGGCACAGCTGGACGAGGTGGCCCGCACCGCGATCGAGCCGGCCCTGCGGCAGAACGACTGGGCGGGCGCCGCCATCGGCGCGGCCGACGGCTACGACGCCGTGCTCGCCGGACGGCCCGTCCCCGTCCCCAGCCTCACCCCCGGCCCCGCCGACCCCGGCACGGCGGCCGACGACGGCACCTCCGGCTCCGACCTGATCCTGCCGGTGGTCCTCGTCGGCGGCGCGGGGGCCGTGGCGGCCTACGCGTACACCAAGCGCCGCCGGCGGGCCCGGACCCGCACCACCCCGCAGGCCGGCCAGGGCTGGGGCGCGCCGCAGGAACCCGCGCCGCCTTCGCTCGCCGACCTCGACGGCCGGGCGCGCCGGACGCTGGTCGCCACCGACGACGCCGTCCGCACCAGCCAGGAGGAGCTGGGCTTCGCGTCCGCCCAGTTCGGCGAGGAGGCCGTACGCCCCTTCACCGAGGCGGTCGACTTCGCGAAGGAGCAGCTGACGGCCTCGTTCCGGCTGCGCCAGAAGCTCGACGACGCCTACCCCGAGGACGACTCGACCCGCCGGGCCATGCTGGACGAGATCCTCCGCCGCTGCGCCGAGGCGGACGCCCGGCTCGACGCCGAGACCGAGGACTTCGACCGGCTGCGGGCCCTGGAGCGGACCGCGCCCGAGGCGCTGGCCGCGGTCGAGGCCGCCGTACGGGAGCAGACCGGGCGGGTGGGCACGGCCGAGGCGGCGCTGACCGCGATGCGCGAGCGGTACGCGGAGAGCGCCGCCTCCCCCGTCGCCGGCGACGCCGAACAGGCCAAGGACCGGCTCGTCTTCGCGTCGGCCCACGTCGAGCAGGCCCGCGGGCAGGTCGACGCCGGCGACAACGGCGGCGCCGCCGTGCACATCCGGGCGGCCGAGGGCGCCGTCGACCAGGCGGCCCGGCTGATCGAGGCCGTGGACCGGCGGGCGCAGGAGCTGGCCGAGGCGGTGGGGAAGCTGCCGGGCGCGCTCTCGGAGGCCGACGCGGACCTCGCGGACGCCCGCGGTCTGCTGGACGGAACGGCCGAGGGGGTGTCCACCGCCGATCTGCGGGGCCGGATCGCCCGGGCCGAGTCGGTGGTAGCCGAGGTGCGGCGGACGGTGGACTCCGGACGGTACGACCCGATCGACGCGTTGCGGCGGGTCGAGGAGGCCGACACGGCGCTCGACGAGGCACTGGAGGGCGCGCGGGAGCGCGAGTCGGGTTCCCGGCGCGCCCGTGCGCTGCTCGACCAGGCGATGCTGACGGCCCGTTCGGCGATCGGGGCGGCCTCCGACTTCGTCACCACGCACCGGGGCGCGGTGGGCAGCGAGGCCAGGACGCGCCTGGCCGAGGCCCAGCGGCACTGGAACGAGGCGCACGCGCTGGCCGCCGCCGGGGACCCGCAGACCGCTCTCGCCGAGGCCCGGCAGGCGGACGCCCTCGCCCGCCGCGCGCAGGACCTCGCCGAGCAGGACGTCCGCACCTATGGGAACCCGAACGGCATGGGCGGTGTATCAGGAGGGGGAGGCGCCGGCGGCGGGCTCGGCGGCGCGGTCCTCGGCGGCATCATCCTCGGCGGGCTGTTCGGCGGGGGACGGGGAGGCGGACACGGGGGGTTCGGTGGGGGTTCGGGCGGGGGGTTCGGGGGCGGGGGCCCCGGCGGCGGGCCGGGCAGCTTCGGCGGCAGCGGCACGCGCGGCCGACTGGGCGGCGGCGGCCGGTTCTGACGGCGGTCCGCGCCGCGTCCTTTCCCTTTCTGTCCCTCTCAAGGAGAAGAGCCATGAGCAAGCAGACCATCCTCGGCCGTGTCACCCAGCTGGCGAAGGCCAACATCAACGCCCTGCTGGACCAGGCGGAGGATCCGCAGAAGATGCTGGACCAGCTGATCCGCGACTACTCGAACAACATCACCGAGGCGGAGGAGGCGGTGGCCGCGACCATCGGCAACCTCCGGCTGATGGAGCAGGACCACCAGGAGGACGTGGCGGCGGCCCGGGAGTGGGGCGGCAAGGCGCTGGCCGCGAGCCGGAAGGCGGACGAGCTGCGCGGCGGCGGACAGACGGCGGAGGCGGACCGGTTCGACAACCTGGCGAAGGTCGCGCTGGGCCGCCAGCTCCAGTCGGAGAAGGAGGCGCGGACGGCGGAGCCGACGATCGCCGCGCAGACCGAGGTGGTCGCCAAGCTGAGGACCGGCCTCGACCAGATGAAGGCCAAGCTCGGCGAGCTCCAGGCCAAGCGCGACGAGCTGGTGGCCCGCGCCACCTCGGCCCGGGCGCAGAACCGCATGATGGACGCGGTGAAGAGCATCGACGTGCTGGACCCGACGAGCGAGCTGAACCGCTTCGAGGACAAGGTGCGCCGGGAGGAGGCGCGGGCGCTGGGCAAGCAGGAGCTCGCCGCCTCCTCCCTGGACGCCCAGTTCGAGCAGCTGGACGCGCTCGGCGACAGCGCCGAGATCGAGGCCCGGCTGGCGGCGCTCAAGGGCTGACGCCCTGCGGGCGCCGGTCAGAACATGCTGAGGAGCTGTTCCACGGTGGGCTCCGCCGTGCCTTCGCCGTCCGGCAGCGCCAGTTCGAACCAGACGGTCTTGCCGCGCGGGGTGCGGCGCGAGCCCCAGGAGGACGAGAGCAGGCCGACCAGCTGGAGGCCGCGGCCGCCCTCGTCGGTGTCCCGGGCGCGGCGGCGCCGCGGCTGGACCAGGCCGGCGTCCCAGACCTCGCAGACGAGCGTGCGGTCGCGGAGCAGCCGCAGCCTGATCTCGCCCTCGCCGTACCTCAGGGCGTTGGTGACGAGTTCGCTGACGAGGAGTTCGACGGTGTCGACGAGCGGTTCGAGGTCCCAGGCCGCCAGCTGGGTGCGGGCCAGCTCGCGGGCCCGGCCGACCGAGCGGGGTTCCCTGGGCAGCTGCCAGTCGCCGACCGCCTCGCTGGGCAGTCCCTGGATCCTGGCCATGAGGAGCGCGATGTCGTCCTCGCCGTGTCCCGTGTTCAGGCTGCCGAGGACGCGGTCGCAGACGTCCTCCAGCGGCCGGGCCGGGTCGGTGAGGGCCCGGCGGAAGGCGCTGAGGCCCTCGTCGAGGGGATGGTCGCGGGACTCGACGAGGCCGTCCGTGTAGAGGGCGAGCAGGGCGCCCTCGGGGAGTTCGACCTCGACCTCCTCGAAGGGCTCGCCGCCGACGCCGAGCGGCATCCCGGGGGGCACGTCGAGCAGCATGGCCTCCTCGCCGGGCTCGACGAGCACCGGCGGGAGGTGGCCCGCGTTGGCGAAGGTGCAGCGGCGGGTGACCGCGTCGTAGACGGCGTAGACGCAGGTGGCGAGGTAGACCTCGGAGAGTTCGGGACCGCGGGACTTCTGGGTGCGGGACTGCTGGGTGCCGATCGGGGCGCCGAGGCCGCGGGCGATCTCGTCGAGGTGGGAGAGGACCTCGGCCGGTTCCAGGTCGAGCTGGGCGAGGGTGCGGACGGCGGTGCGCAGTTCGCCCATGGCCACGGCGGCGCGCAGACCGCGGCCCATGACGTCCCCGATGACGAGGGCGGTGCGGTGGCCGGGGAGTTCGATGACGTCGAACCAGTCGCCGCCGACCTCGGTGGCGGCGGTGCCGGGGAGGTAGCGGCAGGCGATGTCGAGGCCGGCCGCCTCGGGGTCGCCGGGCGGCAGGAGGCTGCGCTGGAGGATGAGGGCCCGTTCGTGCTCGCGGCGGTAGAGGCGGGCGTTGTCGATGCAGACGGCGGCGCGGGCGGCGAGTTCGACGGCGAGGGCCCGGTCGCGTTCGCCGAAGGGCTCGCTGCCCTTGGTGCGGGAGAACTGCACGAGGCCGACGACGATGTCGTGGGCGACCATCGGGACGACCAGGGTGGACTGGACGAGTTCGCCGTCGACGCCCGGCACCGTGCGGATGCGGCCGGTGCGCAGGGCGCCCGCGCAGGGCGAGTTGAACGGGTAGCGGTGGACGGCTCCGACCTCGATGGGCACGGGTCCGCAACAGCCGCTGTCGGCCGCGTGGCCCTCGTCGCTCCTGAGGGGGGTGTCGGAGACGGCGCTGGCGAAGGCGACCCGGCGGAGTTCGGCGCTGCCCGCCCCGTAGCCGACGTCGTGGGAGCTGCCCCACCGGCCGGGCGGGGCCTCGTCGCCGGTCAGCAGGCCCTGGTAGAGGTCGACGGAGGCGAGGTCGCAGAAGCCGGGGACGGCGACGTCGAGCAGTTCGCGGGCGGTGGCCTCCAGGTCGAGGGAGTTGCCGATGCGGGCTCCCGCCTCGTTGAGGAGGGCGAGGTTGCGGCGGGCGCTGGCGGCCTCCCTGGCCGCGTTGTGGCGGCGGGTGACGTCGATGCCGAGGCCGGCGACGCCGATCGGCCGGCCGGAGCCGCTGTGGACGCGGTAGAGGTTGATGGACCAGTGGCGGCGGTCGCGGGCGCCGGGCGCGGCGCCGACGATCTGGAAGTCGGTGACGGACTCCCCGGTGTCCAGGACCCGCTGGAGGGCGCCGGTCATCCGGTCGGCCTCGGGGCGGGTGAGGTAGTCGTGGACGGTGCGGCCGCGGTGGTCGTCGGCGGAGCCGCCGAAAACGGTGGCGAAGCGACGGTTGGCCCGCTTCACCGTGAGGTCCGTGCCGAAGAGGAGAAAGCCGAAGGGAGATTGGCCGAATATCGCCTGGGAGGCGGCGAGGTCCGTCTCGATACGGCGGAGCGCCCGCACGTCGACGACGATGCACAGCGCGGCCCGTTCACCGGTCTGGGTCTCGCTCGGCATGACGTACATCTCGGCGATGCCGTGGGGCCGTTCCTCGCCGGGCAGACGGAAGGGGACGAGTCCCGTCCACTCCTTGCCGTCGAGGATCTCCTTGACCCTCCGGTGTCCGCGCTCGCGCAGGTCGGCGGGCATGAACGCCTCGACGGGGTCCTTGCCCATGGCCTCCGCCGCGGTGACCCCGAAGAGGTCCACCGCCCGCCGGCTCCACTGCTCGACGAGGCCGTCGGGCCCGATCGAGAAGGAGGCGACCCGGATGTAGTCATAGATCGAGCCGGGCGGGCTGCTCTGCCACACGACGCCGCCGCTCGCCGTCTCGGATATCTCGCTCACGCGACCGTCCCCTCCAGCTCACCGCACCGGATCGGCCATGCCCGCAGTATTCAATACGGCGGGCCCCGACGGCACGACGTTCCCGATCACAGGGTGGTCTCGGTCGTCCCGTGCCGAGTACCGGTGATCGTTGTCCCACCCTGTTTACTCACCAGGGAGAGCCAGCTCGAACCATACGGTTTTGCCCGTCCTTCCTTTACGGGTCCCCCAGCGCCGTGCGGAACAGGCTACGAGGCCGAGACCGCGGCCCCCTTCGTCCTCCGGTCCCGAGGGGCGCGCGGTCGGCGGATCCGGAAGCGGATCGGAGACCTCCACCAGCAGGGCCGGGCCGCGGTCCGGGGCGGCGCCGTCGGGGGGGATCCGGACGAGCCGGACCCCGATCGGGCCGGAGGCGTACCGCAGCGAGTTGGTCACCAGCTCGCTGACCAGCAGAACGGTCACATCACCGACGGCCGCGTCGAGCTTCCAGGCCCGCAGGGTCTCGCGCACCGCGTGGCGGGCCGTGCGCACGGCGTTCGCCTCCGCGGGGAAGTTCCACTCGGCGCGGTCGCCGTCGGTGTCGATCACACCCGATCACTTCCCCAGCTGTGCGTCAGCAGGCCGACCCGCATCCTCTTTCAAGGGATCAATCTGGACATACCCGATATTCGGGGCGGGATATCGCGCCGGAGGCAGCAGCGGGCGCACGGTGGCACGAACGGCGTAGAGACTCAGTCGCGCGCTCCGTCGGCGGGCGTCTCCGGCAGCCTGCGCCCGGCCTCGGCGACGGCGGGCCGGTCCTGGTCGAGCCAGTCGACCGCGTCCAGCTCGTGCCGGGCGAGCCAGCGCAGCTCGTCGTGGTCCTCCAGCGGGCGCGGCGTGCCGGAGAGCAGACGGGCGGTCCACACCCGCAGGACGTATCCGGGCTTCAGCGGCCACTCGCCCGGGAGGCGTTCGCCCGGCTCGACCTCCACGCCCAGCTCTTCGCGGAGCTCCCGGACCAGGGCTTCCTCGCCGCTCTCCCCCGGTTCGAGCTTGCCGCCGGGCAGCTCCCAGCGGCCGGCGAGCTCGACGGGGGCGCTGCGGCGCGCGGCCAGCAGCCGGCCCCCGTCGTACAGGGCGCCCGCGGCGACGACCACGACACCGCCGCCCCGGTCGGGGTCGGCGTCGTGGCGGGACTCGTCGTGGCGGGGCGCGTCACGCCGGGGCTCTGCGGGGGTGGCGGGGTCGGTGGTGCGTTCCGTCATGGGCGCGAGCGTAGCCCGGCCCGGGCGGCGGCCGGGCTCAGAGAGCGGGGGTGCCGATGCGCTCGACCCAGTAGAGCTGCTTGTGACCGCGGTCGTCGAGGCTGTCCGCGATCTTCTGGGCCTCGTCCCTGGTCGCGTACCGCCCCACCCGGTAGCGATTGCCGTTGTCGTCCTGCCGTATGACGAGCCACGGGAGGAGAGGGCCGCTGTCGGTCATCGGGCTTCTCCTTCCGCCGGTCCGGGCGCCGTCCTGGATCTCCGGGAAACCGCAATCCGCATATGCCGGAGCTTACGCCTGACCTTCACACAGCGGATATGTGTTTTCACAAAGAGATACGGATCGGCCGGGAACCGACGGAAGGCGGCCGAAGCTCACACCCCGGGCGTCACACCGCAGGTGTCACGCCCCAGACGTCACACCCCGGGGGACGGTGGGCACCGGCAGGAGGACGGGACCGCCCGCCCCCTGCGGATCCTTGCGGCAGACGTCGCCGCACGCGCCGTCGAGCGAGCAGCACAGGGAGCAGATCGGCCCGGCCTGCACCGGGCAGTCGGCGATGTCGGGCAGCTCGTAGGCCGTCTCGCAGACCGCGCAGAGGTGGGTCGCCCGCTCGTCGGCGACCTCGGCCGACGGACCGTTCACGGTGTTGGGGCGGGCCAGGTAGTAACGCCCCTTGGTCGCCCAGGCGATCAGCGGGCAGAGGACGACGGCGAGTCCGGCGGCGATGAAGGTGGAGAAAGCCTGCGCGTACGTGCCGAAGAGGCCGAAGAAGGCGAGGATCGAGACGGTGGAGGCGACGACCATGGCGCCGAAGCCGGCCGGGTTCACGGCGTACAGGTAGGCGCGCTTGAACTCGATGTACGGCGGGCTCCAGCCGGCCCGCTTGTTGACGACGAGGTCGGCGGCGACGGCCGCGATCCAGGCGATGCCGACGTTGGAGTAGAACCCGAGCAGCTTGTTCAGCGCCGCGAACATGTTCATCTCCATCAGCGTCAGCGCGATGGCGAGGTTGAGGAAGATGTACCAGACGCGCCCGGGGTGCCGGTGGGTGACGCGGGAGAAGAAGTTCGACCAGGACAGCGAGCCGCTGTAGGCGTTGGTGACGTTGATCTTGATCTGGGAGACGATCACGAACAGCGCGGCGGCGGGCAGGGCGAAGGAACCGAGCCAGGGCCGGAGCGCCTCGATCTGCGGGGCGATCGGTTCCAGCGCGTGGGTGGTGCCGACGGCCTCCAGGGCGACGAAGGCGAGGAACGCGCCGCCGAGCTGCTTGGCCGCGCCGATGACCACCCAGCCGGGGCCGGCGGCCAGCACGGCGAGGTTCCACCGCCGCCTGTTCTCCTCCGTCTTCGCGGGCATGAAGCGCAGGTAGTCGGCCTGCTCGCCGATCTGGGCGATCAGCGAGAGGGCGACGCCCGTGCCGAGGCCGAAGCCGATCCACGAGAAGCCCGCGCCGGCGCCCTCCGTGCCGCCGAAGGAGGTGAAGGCGCCCCAGGCGTCGGGCGCCTCGAAGGCCAGGACGGCGAAGGGCAGCACCAGGCCGACGAGCCAGATCGGCTGGGTCCACGCCTGGACCTTGGCCAGGGCGCCCATGCCGCGGAAGACGATCGGGATGACGATCAGCGTGGTGACCAGGTAGCCGATCTCGACCGGCAGGCCGACGGCCTGGTGCATGGCCTGGGCCATGATCGAGCCTTCGAGGGCGAAGAAGATGAAGGTGAAGGAGGCGTAGATGAGCGAGGTGAGGGTGGAGCCGAAGTAGCCGAAGCCGGCGCCGCGGGTGATGAGGTCCATGTCCAGGCCGTACTTCGCGCAGGCCCGGGCGATGGGGATGCCGGTGAGGAAGATGAGGGTGGCGGCGGTGAGGATCGAGGCCAGGCCGCTGCCGAAGCCGTAGGTGAAGACGATCGAGGCGCCGATGGCGAAGTCGGCGAGGTAGGCGATGCCGCCGAGGGCGGTGCCGGCCACGGTCGCGGGCGACCAGCGCCGGAAGGAGTGCGGGGCGTAGCGCAGCGAGTAGTCCTCGCGGCTCTCGTCCGCCGCCAGCTTCGCGTAGCTGCGGCGGGGGCCGGGAGGCGGCGCGACCGCCCCCGGCTCCGGGGTGGGCGTGGTGACCGTTTCCGTCATGGGGATTCCTGTCGTCCGACCGGATCGCGGGTACGGCCAGGAAGCTAGGAGCCCGGGATGACGCCTGTCGTAGGCGAGGGGTTGCCGCGCGGTAACGCGGCCTGACGCCCCGTTAACTCCGGGTCACGCGCGCCGGACGGCGTGTCCCGCTCAGCGGGCCGCCCTCCGGGGCGGGCCCGCGGGGGGGGCGGACAGCGGAGGACCGACGGTCAGCGGACCGGCAGGTGGTAGGCGATGCGATAGCGGTCGGCGGGGACCACCACGTCCGCCGTCTCGACGGCCCTCCCCGAGGCGTAGTAGGTCCGCTCGACCACCATCACCACGTGCCCGGGGACCCCGCCGAGCGCGAGGAGCTCCTCGGCGAGGCCGGGCCGGGCCCCGACCTCCTCCGCGACGTTGTCCACGACCACGTCGATCGCGGCCATCCGCTCGACGACGCCGCAGCCGCCCAGCGGGCCCTCCTCGGGCAGCATGACCGGCGTCCGGCCGGTGACGGCGAGGGGCTCCCAGGAGGTGGAGACCATCATGGGCTCGCCCCCGTCCCGGTACACGTACCGCGTGCGCATGACCCGCTCCCCCGGGTCGATGCCGAGCCGCTCGGCGACCTCGGCGCTCGCCGGCTCCTGCTCGCTGTGGGACTCCCAGGTGCCGCGGGTCCCCTCCGCCGCCTGCTCCTGGCGGAAGGGGGTGGCGCCGGCCGCCGGACGGTATCCGGAGCGGGCGATCCGGCGCGGCACCGGGCGCTCCCGCACGTACGTCCCCGAGCCCGAGCGCCCCTCCACGAGCCCCTCGGCCATGAGCACCTTGCGGGCCTCCAGCGCGACGGTGTCCGACACCCCGTACTCCTCGCGGATGCGTGCCTGCGAGGGAAGACGGGTATGCGGGGGGAGCGAGCCGTTGGCGATCTTCTCCCGCAGATCGCTCGCCACGCGCAGATAGGCGGGCTGCTCACCGAACGTCACTGGACACTCCCCTCAGGTTGACTGACAGCTACAGCGTGACAACCGAGGGTCGCGATCCGCAAGCATGGGCCAGAGTTTCACCCGAAGTGATGACAGGGCGGTCCGAGCCCTTGCCCCCCGCGGCCACCCCGGATAGGCGCCGCCGAACCCCTTGACCTCATTGGTACAGACCAATACGTTCCTGCCTGAACCCCTCGGACCACTCCCGCACGCTCCATCCCGCCTCGCACAGGAACGAGCCCATGCGTCCCAGAGCCATGACCAAGCTGACCTTCGGCGCGGCCGCCGCCGCCACTCTCGGCCTCCTCGCCACCCTGGCCCCCACCGCGGACGCGCACCAGCCCTCCGCGCACACGCCGGCCCTCAAGCGCGTCGGCTACTTCACCCAATGGGGCATCTACGGCAGGAACTTCCAGGTCAAGGACCTGGAACAGAGCGGCACCGCCGGCAAGCTCAGCCACATCAACTACGCCTTCGGCGTGATCGGTTCGGACGGCAAGTGCCTCATGGGCAACGCGCCGGGCTCCGACCCGTGGGCCGACTACGTGCGCCCGGTCGACGCCGCCAACTCCGTGGACGGCGTGGCCGACACGGCCGAGCAGCGCCTGGCCGGCAACTTCAACGAGCTGCGCGAGCTCAAGGCGAAGCACCCCGGCCTCAAGGTCATGATCTCGCTGGGCGGCTGGACCGGATCCGCCCACTTCTCCGACGCGGTGCGCACCGACGCCGGCCGCAAGGCCCTCGTCGCCTCCTGCATCGACACGTACATCAAGGGCAACCTGCCGGTCGACGGCGCCCGGGGCGGCGCGGGCGCCGCGGCGGGGGTCTTCGACGGAGTCGACCTGGACTGGGAGTGGCCCGGTTCGGAGGGCAACCCCGGAAACGTGATCCGCCCGGAGGACAAGCCCAACTTCACCAAGCTCGTGCGGGAGTTCCGCACGCAGCTCGACGCCTACGGGCGCTCGCTCCCGCAGCGCAGGCACTACGACCTCAGCGCCTACGTCCCCACGGCGCCCGCCAAGATCGACGCGGGCTTCGAAGTCTCCAAGATCATGCGGGACTTCGACTTCGTGAACCTCCAGGGCTACGACTTCCACGTCTCCGGCGAGAAGACCACCGCCCAGCAGTCGGCGCTGTTCGCCAAGAACGACTTCAGCGTCGACCAGACCGTCAGGGCCTGGCTGCGGCGCGGGGCCCCGGCCCACAAGCTCGTGGTCGGCATGCCGTTCTACGGGCAGGGCTGGACCGGCGTCACCGGCGGCGGCGACGGCCTCGGACAGCCCGCGACCGGACCCGCCCCCGCGACCTGGACGGCCGGCTCGGAGGACTACAAGTACCTGAAGGCGCTGGCGGACTCCGGGACGTACAGGCTGTACCGGGGCGCGCACAACGGCCACGCCTGGCTCTTCGACGGCACCACCCTGTGGACCTACGACGACCCGACCGTGCTGCGCACCAAGGCGTCCTACGTCCGTCAGCACGGGCTCGGCGGAGCGATGGTCTGGTCGCTCGACGGGGACACCGCGAACGGTGAGCTGATCACCGCGATCGACCGCGGCCTGACCCGCCGCTGAACCGCCGCTGAACCGCCCGGACGGCGGCGCGGGGCCCATGCCCCGCGCCGCCGTCCGACCTGTGCGCCGCCGTACGGTCCCCGCGCCGCCGTTCGACCCGTGAGCCGCCGTCCGACCCCCCGCGCCGCCGTCGGCGCGGCCGCGTCGGCTCAGGCCGGGGAGCCCTCCCCCGGCGGCAGGGTGCCCGTGAGGCCGAGGGCGGTCCGCGCCTCCGCGCCGAGGTTCTCCGGTAGGACCTCCCAGGCGGTGTCGTACGCGTCCCAGTAGGCGTCCGCGTCGGCCGCCCGCGCCAGCTTGCCGAACTCCTTCGAGGCCGCGTCCAGCGTCCGGCCCAGCGCGGCGACCGGGGCCGTGGACGCCCCGGGCCAGGACTGCGCCCTGAGTCCCGCGCGCGCCCCGTCGATCGCCGTCAGCACCTTCCCGGCCCACGCCTTGTTGGCCGCGAGGTCCTCGTCCGGGTCCTCCTCCGGCTCCCCGTAGACGGCCGTCTCGATCGGGTTGACGACCCGGAGGAAGTACGCCTGGTCCAGGGTCAGGGTGGAGGCGTCGGAGCGCACCGAGCCCTTGAACGGCTCGCCCTCGCTGGCGTACGCGCAGATCACGGAGCGGTCGCCGAGGCGCCAGCTCTCCTTGCTGGGCAGGTAGTAGTAGGTCCAGACGTCCCTGGGGACGGCCCAGGTGTCCATCGCGTAGGCCGCGTTGATCGTGTCGCAGCGCTTCTCGGCCAGCTCGTCGACCGCGTCGTCGCCCGGCCACTTCGCGAAGCCGGTGACCTTGAAGCGGCCCGTGACCTCGCCGTCGTGCGGGAGGTCGCAGTCGACGACCTCGACGTCCGTCGCGTAGTCCGCCTTCTTGTCGTCGTCCCCGAAGCACTGGCCGGTGCGCAGCGACCCCGGCGACTTGGTGCGGGACGCCTCGTCCACGTTCTCCTTGAACCCGTGCCACGCCGTGCTGAACCCGCCGCTCACCAGGCCCACGACGAGCAGCAGGCTGCTCAGCGCGGAGAGGGCGATCCCCGTGATCGCGAAGCCCCGGCCCGCCTGGTCCCGCTTCCTGATCTGCGGCAGGGCCACGAGCCCGAGGACCAGTCCGAGGGGCGGGAGGCAGCAGACGATGCCCGAGACGAGCGAGCCGACGGCGAGGCCGTTGGTCGTGCGGCGCGGCGGCTGCCCGTAGGCGCCGGGGCCGGGCATGCCGGGCTGCCCGTACGGCGCGTAGGGCATCCCCGGTGAGGTGTACGGGCCCGGGGCGGGCCATCCCCGCTGCTGCGGCCCCCCCTCGGGGGACGGGGGCGGCGGGGTCGGCGGGGTCGGCTCCACGGGTACGGGCTCCTGTTTCGGGGCGGCGACGCGAACAAACGATCGGGCGCGCATCGTACGTGGCCGAGGAGAACCGCCGGGTGGGCGGGGGCACCCGGGGACGCGGCGGGGGCGGCCGCCCTGAGACGGCCGCCCCCACGGGTTCCTCCGGGACCGGGAGCCGCCGGATCGGCGGGCTCCCGGCCGGTGACCCGCGATCAGAACTGCAGGGCCCAGGAGTCGATCTTCCCGGTGTCGTAGGCCGCGTTGTCCGTGACCCGCAGCTTCCACGTGCCGTTGGCCGCCTCGGAGGAGGCGTTCACGGTGTAGGTGGTGTTGATGTTGTCCGTGCTGCCGCCGGTGCCGAAGCCCTTCAGCGTGTACGCCGAGCCGTCGGGGGCGATCAGCTGGACCTGGAGGTCGCCGATGTAGGTGTGGACGATGTTCACCGGCACCTGGAGGGCGGCGGGGGCGTTGCCGGTGACGCCGCTGACGGTGACCGGGGACTCGACGGTCGCGTTGTCGGCGATGGCGTGGTCGGCGGTGTTCTCGAACTTCGGGCCGGTGGGCGGCTGCGTGGTGCCGCCGCCGACGTAGAGCAGCCGGTTCGGGGAGCCGGTGCCCGGGTTCGTGACGACGTTCGGGGTGGCGGCGGCCGTCAGGGCCGTGGAGACCTGCGCCGGGGTCGCCGTCGGGTTGGCGGCGAGCCAGAGGGCCGCGGCACCCGCGACGTGCGGAGTCGCCATCGACGTGCCGGAGATGGTGTTGGTGGCGGAGTCGCTGCTGTTCCAGGACGAGGTGATGGAGGAGCCCGGCGCGAAGAGGTCCAGGCCGGTGCCGTAGTTGGAGTAGCTCGCGCGGGCGTCGGTCGACGTCGTGGCGCCGACGGTGATGGCCTCGGCCACGCGGGCCGGGGAGTGGTTGGCCGCGTTGTCGGACTCGTTGCCGGCGGCGACCGCGTAGGTGACGCCGGAGGCGATCGAGTTGCGGACGGCCTGGTCGAGGACGGAGTCGACGCCGCCGCCGAGGCTCATGTTGGCGACGGCCGGCTTGACGGCGTTCCGCGTCACCCAGTCGATGCCCGCGACGACCTGTTCGGTCGTGCCGGAGCCGGAGTTGTCGAGGACGCGGACGCCGACGATCTTCGCCTTCTTGGCGACGCCGTAGGAGGTTCCGGCGACCGTGCCGGCGACGTGGGTGCCGTGGCCGTGGCCGTCCTGGGCGGTGTTGTCGTTGTCGATGGCGTCGTAGCCGTTGGCCGCCCGGCCGCCGAAGTCGGCGTGGCTGATGCGCACGCCGGTGTCGATGATGTACGCGGTGACGCCCTGCCCCGCGGTGTCCGGGTAGGTGTAGCTCTGGTTGAGCGGGAGGGCCTTCTGGTCGATCCGGTCGAGGCCCCAGGAGGGCGGGGAGGGCTGCGTGCCGTCGATGTGGAAGACGCGGTTCTGGACGACGGAGGTCACGGCGGGGTCGGCCGCCAGCTTCCGCGCCTGCGCCTCGGAGAGCTCGACGGAGTACCCGTTGACGGCCGAGGTGTACGTCCGCCTGATCTTCGCGCCGAAGCGGGCGGCGACCGCCCGGCCCGCGGCGGTCTCCGCCGGCGCGGACTCGTCGAGGGTGACGATGTAGCTGCCCGCGACGGTGCCCTCGGCCCCGGCGTTCTCGATGACGCCTTCCGGGGCGGCCGGTGCGGCGGCGGCGGGGACGGCGGAGAGGGATCCGAGGGCGAGGGCGGCGACGGCGAGGGCCGCTGCGGCGGCGGTTCGGCGACGTGAGTCGCGCATCACTGACATGTGAGGGGTCCTCCTCATTGGTGGTGCGCTGCTGTGGGGGTGAGGCCGACGGACCCAAATATGACAAGGACATGACAAGAGAACGCGACAGGTCCACGCCGTTTCGGAGGTCCGGCTGCCGAGCGAAAGGTTGGCTGATCCATAGGAATCCCACAAGGGCTTCCGACTCCCCGCAACACCGCCGCCACACCGCTGCCATGCTGGGCGGCATGACCGCCTACGTGTGCTCCCGCTGCCAGGTCCACTCGCCCACGTCCGCGCTCACCTGGTGTTGTCCGAAGTGCCGGGGCCCCTGGGACCTCGACTTCGAGAGTCGACCGGTCCCCCTCCCCTCACTCCCGTCACGTGTGAATTCCTTGTGGCGTTACACGGAAGCACTGCCTCCGATGCCGCTCGCGTCGGAGGTGACCCTCGGGGAGGGCCGCACCCCGCTGGTCCCCCTCGCCGAGGCCGTCTCGGCCAAACTCGACTTCCTCATGCCGACCCTGTCCTTCAAGGACCGCGGCGCCGTCCTGCTCGCCGCCCACGCGCTCCGGCTGGCCCGCGCCGGGGTCCTCGAACGGGTCGTGGCCGACAGCAGCGGCAACGCCGGCACGGCGGTCGCCGCCTACGCGGCGCGGGCCGGGCTCGACTGCGTCGTGTACGTCCCCGACGGCACGTCCCCGAAGAAACTGGAGCAGATCCGCGCCCACGGCGCCCGGCTCGTCGAGGTCCCCGGCGACCGCGAGGCCACGGCCCGCGCGGCCCGGACGGCCGCCGACGAACCCGGCACGTACTACGCCTCGCACGTGTACGACCCGCACTTCCTCCACGGCACCAAGACCTACGTCTACGAACTCTGGGAGGAGCTCGGCGGCCGGCTCCCCGACACGATCGTCGTCCCCGTCGGCAACGGCACCCTCCTCCTCGGCGCCGCCCTCGCCGTCGACGAACTCCACCGCCACGGCCTCGTCGGCACCCGCCCCGCACTCGTCGCCGTCCAGGCCCGGGCCGTCTCCCCCCTGGCCACCGCCTTCCACGCCGGCGCGGACGACCTCACCGCCCCCGCCGACGCGCGCCCCACCCTCGCCGAGGGCATCGCCATCACGGCCCCGCCGCGCGCCCGCCAGATCCTCCGCGCGGTACGCGACAGCGGCGGCACCTTCCTCACCGTCGACGAGGACGGCATCCGCGCCGCCCAGCGCGACCTGGCCCGCCGCGGCCTCTTCGTCGAACCCACCGGCGTCGCCTGCTGGGCCGCCGTCCGCGCCGCCCCGCCCCGCCCGGGCCTCACCGTCGTCCCCCTCTGCGGCGCGGGCGCGAAGACGGGCCTGGCCCCCTGACCCGACCGCCGCCCGCCTCCCCGCGCGCGGCCCTCTCCGGCAGACTGACCCCGTGAACGGAGGCCGAGAGGTGACGGGGCTCGAAGCCCACGCGGCGGGCGGCGGCGGGCGCATGATCCTGCGCGACCCGCGCGACATCGGCATGGGCCACGTCGTGAGGCGGTACGTGAAGGCGACGTACTGGGGCAGGCCGCGCTACCTGGAGATCGCCTCCGCCCCGTACGCCCGGCGCGCGGGGCCGAGCCGCCGCCGCTTCGTCCGCCGGATCCTCCGGGACGCGGCGGCGATCACCGACCCCGAACTGGACGCGCTGCTCGGCTACGAATGGCGGTCACGGCTCACGGCCGCCTGGCTGATCGGAGTGGACCGCAGGGCCGCGTACCGCGAGCGGATCGGTGAACTGCTCCTGGCCGACGAGGTCTGCTTCGCGGGCACGGGGTACTGCTTCGCCCTCGCCCGCCTCGGCACCCGCGCGGACGCCGAGATCCTGGTCGCCCACCTGGACCGCTACCTGGCCCGGCCCGACCTCGATCACGACCAGGCGTCGGCCCTCGGGGCCCTGCTCCGGCTCGACGCGGACCTGGGCACGGCGTACGCCGACCCGATCGTCGCCCCCGGCGGCCCCTGGGACACCTGGGTCGGGGCCCGGGACGGCCACGACGCCTCCTCGTACGCACCGGAGCGGCTGCGGACGTGGACCGATCTGCGGTGCGACGTCGCGGACGGCTGGACCCGCCCCTGAGGCCGCACCGGACTCACGCCGGCCCGCGCACCGGTCAGAACTCGTCGGCGCCGTTGCGCAGTTCGTACGTCCAGTAGCCGGCCTTGGCGGCGGACTCGTCGACCGCGAGGCCGCCGGCCGGGGCCTTGACGACGACGCTGCCCTCGGCCGGGCCGTCGGAGGCGAAGAGGTTGACGTTGAACTCGCTGACGACCTTGTTGTCCTCGTCGACGCCGCCCAGGGCGACGCGCACGTTGGCGTACGCGGGCTCACCGGCCTTCAGGACGACGGGGGCCGAGGGCTTGCTCTTCGCGACCGCTGGGACGTCCTTGGCCGTCTGGATGGGACCGAAGGCGATCAGCGGGTACTGCAGGAGGGTGCAGGAACGGCCCGAGGTGTTGGTGGCGGTGAGGACGATGTGCTCGGTCGGGACCTCGTCCGCCTTCTTCGCCGTGATCTTCACGTCGCCGTAGGCGCAGGCCGGAGCCTTGGCGTCGGTCTTGGAGCCGCCGGACGAACCGGTCGAGCCGGTGGAGCCGGACGACGAACCGCCCGTGGCCGAGGAGGACGAGGACGAGGCGGTCGAGCCGCCGGTCGAGCCCGAGCCGCCCTTGGCCGTGGTCTGGTCGGCCGTGCCCCCGGTGGTCGTCCCGCCGTCGGCCGTCCCGCCGGTCGTCTGCGCGGCGCTCGCGCTGCCCGCGTCCTTCGCGCCGGTGCTGGCGTCGTCGCCGCCGCAGGCGGTCAGTCCCAGCGAGAGGGCGGCGATGGCGGCGGCGGCCAGGACGGTGTTCTTGCGGTGGTGACGCATGGTGGTTCTCCCCCGTAAACGCGGTGTCGGACAGTGCACGGTCTTCGTGCTGTATCCAGCTTCCGTGGCCGCGCTGCCGTCCCGCTTGCGTACCGCTAACGATCCGCTGACAGCCGGGAAAGCCGCTCCGTCGCCCGCGCCGATCCTTCCGGGAAACCCGCCTTCTCGGAGGCCGCGATCGCACGTTCCAGCTGGTCGGCGGCCTCGTCCAGGCGGCCGATGCCGGCCAGCGCCTCCCCCATGACGATCTGCAGCTGCGCCCGCACGACCACCGCGTCGGGCGCGACCAGTTCCCCGGCGCGAAGGGTGTGGGCGAGCGCCGCCTCGTACTCCTCCCTCTTCAGGCTGTGCCCCGCCAGGTGCTGGAGCGTCAGCACCTGGGTCGACGGATGGCCGGTGCGGTCGGCGAGGGACACGGCGTGCAGCATGAGCAGACCGGCCCGCTCGTGCTCCCCGGTCGCGTCCAGGACGGCGGCGTAGTTGACGTACGCGATCGCCTCGCTGATCGTGTCGCCCGCCCGGGCCGCCAGACCCGGCGCCTTCTCCAGGTGGACGAGCGCCTCCTCGTCCCGGCCCTCCTCGTGCAGGATCCAGCCGAGCAGCGCACTGGCCCGCGACTGGGCGTCGAGGTCGCCGACCTGCTGCGCCGAGGCGAGTCCGGCCTCCAGGAGCGGCGTCCAGCCGTCCCCGATCCGCATGAGCATCAGCGGCCACTGCACGAGGGCGATCCGCCAGGCCCGGTCGTGCAGCCCGAGGGAGGCGGCGACCGCCACCGCGCGCTCCAGGGCGGGGCGTTCGGCCACGTACCAGTCGAGCGCGGCCGTCCGGTCCTCGAACTCCCTGGTCGCGGCGGGCCGTCGGGCATCGGCGGGCAGCGAGTAGCAGGGCTGGGAGCCCGGTTCGGCGGCGGCGTCGGCCGCCAGGCCGGTGTAGAGGTAGTGGTCGAGGAGCCGGGTCAGCCCCTCGGGATCGGCCTGCGGGGCCAGGTGGCGCGCGTACAGGCGCACCAGGTCGTGCGGGGTCCAGCGGCCCGGCACGGACTCGGTGAGCAGGTGAGCGGCGGCCAGCCGGTCCAGGTCGGCGGAGGCGTGCGCGGGCGACGTCCCGGCGAGCGCGGCGGCCGCGAACCGGTCCAGGTCGGAGCCGGTGTGCAGGCCGATCGAGCGGAACATCCGGGCGGCGGACTCGGGCAGCTGCTGCACGGTGAGGTGCAGTGCCGCCGACACCCCCCGGTCCTCCACGTCGAGCAGCATCAACCGGCACTGCTCGTCGGCGAGTTCGCCGACCATCGCGTCGAGCGTCCACTGCGGGCGCTCGGCCAGGCGCGCCGCCGTCACCCGCAGCGCGAGCGGCAGCCCGTCGCAGAGCCCGGCGAGCCGCGCGGCGGCGGCCGGCTCCGAGGCGACCCGTTCCGCGCCGAGCACGGTGGTGAGCAGCGCCGTCGAGTCGGCCGTCGGGAGGTGCCGCAGCGGCACCGGCCGGGCGGCGTCGGAGGCGACGAGGCCGCCGAGCCGGTCCCGGCTCGTGATCACCGTCGCGCACAGGTCGCCGCCCGGCAGCAGCGGCCTGACCTGCTCGGACGAGCGCGCGTTGTCGAGGACGACGAGCAGCCTGCGGCCGCTGGTCAGCGAGCGGAACAGCGCGCCGCGTGCCTCGACGGCCTCCGGGATGCGCTGCGGCGGGACGCCGAGCGCGAGCAGGAACTCGCGCAGGACGGCGGCGGTCTCCGGCTCCGCGGTCTCGCTGAAGCCGCGCAGGTCGGCGAAGAGCCGCCCGTCGGGGAACTCGGCCAGCCGCTGGTAGGCCCAGTGCAGCGCGAACGCCGTCTTGCCGACGCCGGCGGGCCCGGTGACGAGGCAGACCGGCGCCTCGCCGGCGGCCACCGCCCGGTCCAGCGCGACCATCTCGGCGCCCCGGCCGGTGAAGCCGCGCGGCGCCCGCGGCAGCCCCTCCGGCACCGGCACGTCGACCGGGGCGGCGGGGCGGGGCGCGGTGACGGGTTCGGCGGAGCGCAGCAGCGTCGCGTACGCCTCGGCGAGCGTCTCGCCGGGGTCGACGCCCAGCTCCTCGGCGAGCAGCCGCCGGGTGCGGTGGTACCAGTCCATCGCGTCCGACTGGCGCCCCGAGCGGCCCAGCGCCAGCATCAGCGCGGCGGCCAGCGACTCGCGCAGCGGGTGCGCGACGGCCTCGGACCGCAGGACGGCGGCGGCCCGGGCGTGCTCGCCGAGCTTCCCGTACGCCTCCGCCAGTGCCTCCACCGACGCCAGCCGCATCTCCTCCAGCCCGCCGGCGGCCGCCTCCAGCGGCCTGCTGTGCACGGTCCCGGTGAGCGCGGGACCCTGCCAGTACGACAGCGCCTCCCGCAGCATCCGCACGGCGTCGGCCGGCTGCCGCTGCACCCCCGCGAGCCCCACCAGCTCCTCGAACCGGTGCGCGTCCACCAGCGACTCCGGCATCCGCAGCACGTACGCGGACCCCTGCGTCGCCAGCTCCACGCCGTACGCCTCGGCACCGTGCTCCGCCAACAGCGCCCGCAGCCGCGACACATGCCCCTGCAGGACCGTCTTCGCATGCGTGGGCGGTTCGTCCTCCCACAGGGCGTCGATCAACTGCCCTACGTTCACCGCACTGTTGGGGCGGAGCAGCAGCATCGCGAGCAGGCTTGTCCGCTTGGCGGGCCCCAAGGCTACGTCTCTGTCCTCCGTCACCAACGCAACGGAGCCGAGCAGCCTGAACTCCACCTGATACCTCCGCGGTCCCTGTCCCCCGTGCCCCCGTTCCCCAGCGATCGAGGATAGCCGCGCACCACCCGCCCTCTCCCCCGCCCCGACCCCACCGGCCTGGGACCACACCACCCGCCCGCCCGATCCCAGCACCCCGCACACCCCGCCGACTCCCCCCGCGACTCCCCTCTGACCTGCGAAGACACCACCCCAGCCGACCACCCCCACCCCCACCCCACCACCTCACCCGACCGCCCCGCCCCACTCCGTACGTTTGGTCACATGCCACACCCGCCGCGGCGGCGCCCGGCACGTTCCCGACGAAAGGGGCCTCCGGGTCCCGCGGTCACCGGTGACCGGGGACCCGGGACCGGGGACCGGGGACCGGGGAGCGTCCCGTCGGGGGCGGCCGCAGCCGCTACCGTGAGTCCGTGACCGCACGGCCCGACTGGATGCGCCCGCCGCGCGCGGAAGGCTGGTTCGCGGAGGACCTGGACAGCCTCCCCGAGGCGCCGCGCCACACCGAGCTGATCGACGGAGCCCTCGTCCTCGTGACGTCGCCGCAGCGGGCCTGGCACGGCCGCCTCGTCACCGCTCTGACCACGACGCTCATGACGCAGGCACCCGCCGGCTTCGAGGTCGAGCGGGAGATGACGATCCGCCTGGACGCCCGCAACCGTCCCGAGCCTTCCGGGACGCCCTCCACCGCCCGGTCCCCTTCGATATCTCCCTGGACCTCGGCGGACTCACACCGCGCGGCGGCTGAACCGTCGGGGCGTCACCGTGCGGGCAACCGGGTGGCATCGGAGGGGCATCGGGGCGGGCGATGGCGGAGGCATAAGGGATCGAAGGCGCGGGTTCCTAAGTTCCTCGTTGCCGGCCGAGAACGACCGGCACGAACAGGCGAACAGGGGCCGACCGCCAGGTCAGGGCCGTATGCCGCCGGTACCCGAAGGAACCGAACGTGCGCAGAACCGCGCTTCCCGCAGTGGCGGCCGTGTCACTGGCCCTGCTGCTCCCGCAGTCCGCCGTCGCCGAGGAGATCCCCTCGCCGGCGCTGGAGACCGGGGAGACCCAGCTGATCGGCCCGGGCATGTACCAGTCGGCCGACGACACCTTCCAGATATCCGAGAACGACGTGACGTACGGCCTGATGAGCCGCACCCACACGGTGGACGGCACCGGGCCGGGCCTCGCCCAGGCCCAGGACGCCCCGGCCGCCCGCGCCGACCTCGGGGTGTTCGGTCCGAGCTGGGAGGCCGAGTTCGTCGGCGGCCAGCTGAACCGCAAGCTGGTGCCGGGCTCCGGTTCGATCACCACGACCGACCTGGACACCGCGGAGTCCGTCCGCTACGACCTGACCGACTCGGTGGCCGGCGCCAACGGCGGCAGCATCAACACCTACAAGGCCGCCGACGGCTCCACGCTGGTGGAGAACGTGCAGTGGGACGACCTCGCGGGCGTGCTGAAGACCACGGTCACGGAGACGCTCAACGTCGACCTCGCCCAGGTCGCTTCCGGTGACGACGTGCCGGTGGACTCCGCCGGCACCCCCGTCGCGGCGGCCTCCCTCAAGCCGTCGTACACCTGGAAGCAGGTCGGCGGAAGCGGCGACACCTGGCGGGTGACGGCGGTCGGCAACACCGCCTTCAAGCAGACGACGGTCACCTACGACGGCACCGGCCGCGTCTCCACGGTCAAGGACCCGGCGCGCGCCGACGTCCCCGCGCAGACGGTGAAGATCAACTACGCGACCGCCACCACGGCCGCCGGCCAGACCCTCGGCGACGTCGCGGGCCAGGTCAAGGACATCACCGTCACCGTCGGCCAGACCGTGCAGACCCTGGCGCGCTACTCGTACGACGGCTCCGGTCTGCTCCGCAAGGTCGTCGACCCGGCGGCCGGCAGCCAGCTCAACACCTACAGCTACGACGCCTCGGACCGCGTGGTCGCCGCCTCCGCCGAGGACGGCGCGTCCTGGCAGCTGACCTACTCCGGTGACGCGGCGGCCCCGCAGTCGGTGGAGACGACCGGCATCCGCCCGGAGGCCGGCAGCGCCGTCCAGGGCGCCCCGAGCCTGGCCCAGGGCGAGGGCGTCGCCCCCGCAGCCGAGGACTTCGGCCCCGGCGAGATCACCTCCGCGCAGGCGTACCCGAGCTACTGCTCCCGCCCCGAGACGTGGATGTGGTACCAGTACAGCGGCTGCGCGACCAAGGTCGCCCACTACGGCTGGCGCAACCCGAGCTGGAAGCAGACCCCGACCGGCGCCTGGGTCATGGGCGTCTTCAAGGACCACTGCACCAGTGCCTCCGACAAGCCCGGCGGCTGGGACTTCCGTACCGCCTGCGACTCGCACGACTACGGCTACGGCACCATCGGCAACAGCTACAAGGGCTACCGCTACTACCTGGACCGCAACAAGGGCATCGCGACCGACGTCGCGTTCTACAACATGCTCTACTACAACACCTGCCCGGCGTACTTCTGGAAGAGCGCCTGCCGCTCCACCGCGTACACGTACTACCTCGGTGTCTTCTACGGCGGCCACCCGAAGAACGGTGCCGACGCCACCTGACGGGCCCGTGCGCACGCAGGGGAACCGGGCAGACGAACAGCCGACGCTGCTGCCCGGTCCCCGCCCCGGGGCCTGACCACACGGCCCCGCCCCCTTGAACTTCCGGCCCTGGACTCGCGGGCCTCGTCAGCGAGTCACCCCCCCTTCCTCCTTCTCTGCCGCCGCGGCACCGCCCGCTCGGTGCCTACTTCCTGGAGCCTGTCGTGAAGAGATCTGCTGTGGCCGTCGCGATGGCCTCGGGCCTGCTGCTCGGCGCACTGCCGGCGGGCCTGGCGCCCCTGGTCGGAGTGGCCCCCGCGGCGGCGGCCGACGAGGTCCCGGTGGACCCGGCGCTGGAGACCGGGACCGCGGGCGGCGGCACGGTGCGGGTGAACGTGGTGACCCAGACCCGCTCCGACGTGGCCACGGCCGCGGCCGCCGGTGAGACCGAAGTGTCGTACGAGCGGCTGCCGATGGTCACCCTGACGGTGGACCAGGCGGGACTCACCGCGCTCCGCTCCAACCCGGACGTGGTGAGCGTGACGGAGGACGTCCCGGTCCCCCCGATGCTGGACGAGTCGACGGTCCGGATCGGCGCGGACAAGGCGTTCGCCGCCGGCGCCACCGGGGCGGGCACCGCGGTCGCCGTGATCGACACCGGCGTCGCGAGGAACCACCCCTTCCTGGGCGGCCGGGTGACGGCCGAGGCGTGCTTCTCGGTGAACGACGAGAGCTACGGCGCGACCAGCCTCTGCCCGAACGGCGAGGCGTCCCAGGAGGGCACCGGCAGCGCCGACGCCGACACCGGCAGCTGCGCGGAACTGGGCGCGGCCTGCTCGCACGGCACCCACGTGGCGGGCATAGCCGCCGGCAACGGGACCGGTCTCAGCGGCGCCCCCAAGCGCGGCGTGGCCCCGGGCGCGAACATCGTGGCGATGCAGGTGTTCTCCCGCTTCGACTCCGACGACTACTGCGGCGCGGGCAACAGCCCCTGCGTGCTGAGCTTCACCAGCTCGCAGATCAAGGCGCTGGAGAAGGTGTACGCGCTGAAGCAGTCCGGCATGGACATCATCGCGGCCAACATGTCGCTGGGCGCGGGCCGTTGGACCACCGCCTGCGACACCGACCCCCGCAAGTCCGTGATCGACAGCCTGTACTCGGTGGGCGTGGCGACGGTCGTCGCCGCCGGCAACAACGGGTACGGCGACGCGGTCAACGCCCCCGGCTGCGTCCCGTCGGCGGTGACGGTCGGCGCGACGACCGACGACGACCAGGTGGCCTCGTTCAGCAACCGCGGCCCGCTGCTGGACCTGATGGCCCCCGGCACGTCCGTGGTGTCCTCGGTCCCGGGCGGCGGCTACGCGGCGAAGAACGGCACCTCGATGGCGGCCCCGCACGTGACGGGCGCCCTGGCGGTGCTGCGCCAGAAGTACCCGGCGGAGAGCATCGCGAACCTGGTGGCGAAGCTGGGCACCACCGGTACGCCGATCACGTACACCGGGGCCGTCACCCCCCGGATCGACGTCGGCAAGGCGGTCGTCGGCACGGTCGCCCCGGAGCCGGCGCCGGCCGCCCGGCCGCGTCCCTCCCAGGTCTTCGACGACACCGACCGGACCATCCCGGATCCGGGCACCCTGGAGGCCCCGCTGACCGTCACCGGCGTTCCGGGCAACGCGCCCAAGGCGCTCCGGGTCGAGCTGGAGGGCAGCCACGACTGGCGCGGAGACCTGAAGATCGACCTGGTGGCCCCCGACGGGCGGCTGTACCGCCTGAAGTCGACCTCCGCCACCGAGACGGGCGGCGCCCTCGGCGGCTTCACCGTCGACGCCTCCGCCTCCCCCGCCTCCGGCACCTGGAAGCTGCAGATCACGGACGCCTCCGCCGGCGGCAAGGGCACCCTCCTCGGCTGGTCGCTGAACTTCCCCACCCCCTTCGCCATGACCGGGAACCTCAGCGTCCCGGACGGCGGTTCGGTCACCTCCGACCTCACCGTGGACGGCATCGGCGGCAAGGCCCCGGCAGCCCTCCAGGTCTCCGTGGACATCACCCACGAGTGGCGTGGCGACGTCCGGATCGACCTGCTCTCCCCCGACGGCCGGACCTACCCGCTGCGTTCGACCTCCACCGCCGCCACCGAGAACGGCGGGGTGCTGCGCGAGACCTACCGGGTGGACGCCTCCGCCTCCCCGGCCGACGGCAAGTGGACGCTGAAGGTCTCCGACCCGTCCCCCGGCTCCGTCGGCACCCTCAACGCCTGGTCGATGACGTTCCCCGCGTACGAGGTGCAGACCCCGCACTCGGTCCCGGACCCGGGCACCGTCTCGGTCCCGCTCACCGTCACCGGCATCACGGGCAACGCGCCGAAGAACCTCCAGGTGTACCTGCACGCCACCCACACCTGGCGCGGTGACCTGGACGTCCACCTGGTCGCCCCGGACGGCAAGGTCTACCTCGTCAAGGAGTCCGTGGAGACGGAGGGCAACGGCGTGATCCAGCAGGTCTCCACAGTGGACGCCTCCGCCTCCCCGGCGAGCGGGGTCTGGTGGCTCCGGGTCGAGGACATCTCGGCCGGCTCCTCCGGCACGCTCGACCACTGGACCCTGAAGTTCTGACCGGTCCGCTCCGGACCTCCCGGCACCGCCGGGCACGGCCGAGCACCGCTCGGCACCGCTCCACACCACTCCTCACACCGCTCCCGAACACGAGGCCCCCGGTTTCCCCCACCGGGGGCCTCGCCCTTTCCGCAGGTGGGCGGGGCGGGAAGGCGAACGGATAGCGGTCCGATAAGGAATCGAAGTCCCCCTCCCCTAACGTCTGTCGATGTCAGAGCGAGTCGCTCGGGGAACGGACCGGCAAGAGGCCGGAGTCCGGTGGGCGACGGGTGAGAGGACGTGGGGACATGGGGAACGGGAAGCTCGTCAAGGCGGTCATGGCGGTCGCGGCGATCGTCACGGGTGTCGTCCTGGCCGCGGGTACCGCGGTGGCCGGCGGGACCACGGTGACGGCGGCGGCCGGCGGGACGACCGCGGTCGTCCAGACCGAGCCCTGGGACTGAACGACCGCCCGGGTCACGCCTCCTGCGGAAGCTCCGCGCCCGGTGCCGGCGCCTCCGCCCGTTCGACCCTGAGCAGGCGCAGGCGGTCCAGCAGGACCGTGCTGCCGGTCTCCTCGGCCAGCACGAGGGCCGCACGGAGGTCCTCGTCCGCCCGGTCGGCGCGGCCGGCCCGCAGGCGGGCCTCGGCCAGCCCCAGCAGGACGTAGGCCATGCCCAGCCGGTCGTGCTTGGCGCGGACGATCCCGGCCGCCTCGGTCAGGGCCTCCTCCGCCTCCGGCAGCCGCCCGGCCGCCAGCAGGGCCCGCCCGAGCCGGTGGAACGCCTGGGCCGCGCCCCGGGTGGCGCCCAGCCCCCGGGCCAGCGCGACCGCGTCCCCGCCGAGGCGTACGGCCTCCTCCGGGTCCCCCGCGTCCAGGGCGATCTGGGCGAGGTTGTTGAGCGCGTGGGCCTGCGCGGAGAGGTCACCGGCGGCCCGCAGGGCGGGCAGCGCCCCGTCCAGGAGTGCGCGTGCCGTGCCCGCGTCGCCCCGCTGGCGGATCACGACGGCCAGCTTGCAGGCGTTCAGCGCGGCCCCGTAGACCTCGCCGCCGGACCGCAGGACGCCGTCCGCCTCCTCCAGGAGCCGGACCGACGCCTCCGACTCGCCCCGGTAGAGCAGGGCGGCGCCCAGCTCACCGAGCATCACGCCCTCGCCCTGCCGGTCCCCGGCGGCCCGGGAGGCCGCCAGGCCCTCCTCGCAGAGGCGGCGCCAGTCGTCGGTGTTGCTGCGGATCTCGCAGAAGCCGACGGTGGAGGAGGCCAGGTCCCAGGCGAGCGCGGCCAGACCCAGCCGGGCGGCCTGGGTGACGGCCGCCACCAGGCAGTGGCGTTCGGAGTCGAACCAGTCCAGCGGGCGGGCCAGCAGGTCGTCCAGGAGGTCCCGGTCGACGTGCGGGCGGGGGGCCGGCCCGTGCACCACGGAGTGGTCGCCGCCGTACTCCCGGCGGTGGGCGGCCTCGGCGACGGTCAGCCAGCTGTGCAGCGCCCGGTCCCGGGCCGCCTCGGCGGCCGGACGATCGGGGTCCTCCTGGGCGCGTTCGCGCGCGTAGAGGCGGAGCAGGCTCTGGAAGCGGTAGCGGTACTGGCCGGTGGCGTCCGGGCCGGAGACCTCCAGGAGGTGGGCGTCGGTGAGTTCGTCCAGGTACTGCTCGGCGGTCTCCACCGGGCAGTCGAGGAGCGCGGCGACCGCCCAGGCCGGCACGTCGGGGACGTCGAGCAGGGAGAGCCGCCGGTACACGGACGCGAGGCCCGGTGACAGGCAGCCGTGGCTCAGCTCGAAGCTGGCCCGGACCCGGCTCCCGCCCAGGCTGAGCTCGTCGAGGCGGCGGTGCTCGTCCGCGAGCCGGTCGGCGAGGCGGCGCACCGTCCAGTGCGGGCGGGTGGCAAGCCGGGCGGCGGCGATGCAGAGGGCGAGCGGCAGCCCGTCGCAGAGTTCGGCCAGCCGGGCCGTCTGCGCGGGGGACGCGGCGGTACGGCCGCCGGTGACGATCCGGTCCAGCAGGGCGGTGGAGTCGGCGGGGTCGAGGACCCCGAGCGGCACCCGCACGGCGCCGTGCCGCAGCACCAGCTCCTCCATGCTCTCCCTGCTGGTGACGACCACACAGCAGCCGCCGTTGGCCGGGAGCAGCGGGGCGACCTGCGCGAACGAGGAGGCGTCGTCCAGGACGACGAGCACCCGGCGGCCGCGCAGCAGCCTGCGGTAGAGCGAGATCCGGGACGCCTCGTCGTCGGGCAGCCGGTCGCCGGGCGCGCCGAGCGAGCGCAGCAGCCGGCCCAGTACCTCGCCGGGGGCGGCCGGGGCGGAGCCCAGGTCCACATGGAGGCAGCCGTCCGGGAAGGCGGCGGCCGCGCGGTGCGACCAGTGCACGGCCAGCGCGGTCTTGCCGATCCCGGCCACCCCGGTGACCAGGGCGACCCGGGGCGGCTCTCCGTCGGGGCGGCCGTCGAGCAGGGCGTCGAGCACCTCGGTCTCGGCGGTCCGGCCGGTGAAGGACGGGATGTTCGGCGGGAGGTCGGACGGGGCGACGGGCTGTGCGACGGGCAGGGCGGGGCGCCGGTCGGCGGCGGCCTCGCCCGGGGCGTCCGCGGGCGCGCTCTCCGCCGCTCCCTCCGGCTCCTCGACCGCGCCGGTCACGGCGGGCAGGGCGATCGCGTCGGTCACGGCGACCACTTCGCTCACGGCGCCCACGGCGGGTACGGCGACGGCTTCGGTCACGGCGGGTACGGCGACGGCCGCGACGGTCACCGCGGGTGCGACGGCCGCGACCGGCTCGGGCACGGTCGGCGGGGCCGCGATGGCCGGATCCTCGCGGAGGACCGCGTTGTGCAGCTCCCGCAGCGCGGCGCCGGGTGCGAGCCCCAGCTCGTCGATGCTCAGCTGGTGGCCGGTGCGGAAGGTCTCCAGGGCGTCGGCACGCCGGCCCGAGCGGTACTGGGCGAGCATCAGCGCGTGCCGGGTCCGCTCCCGCAGCGGGTGCTCGCTGACCAGGGCGGCCAGTTCGGCGGTGAGCTCCTGGTGGCGGCCCAGGGAGAGCCGCAGTTCGGCGTGGTCGTCCAGCGCGGTCAACCGCTGCTCCTCCAGCCAGCCGGCCTCCTGCTCCAGCGCGTAGCCGGTCAGGCCGTCCAGGGCGGGGCCCCGCCACAGGGCGAGGGCGCGCCGGTAGGCGTCGGCGGCTTCCGCCGTACGGCCGGAGCCCGCCAGCGCGGACGCCTGCCCGGCCAGCGCGAGGAAGTCCGCGAGGTCGAGCGCGTGGCCGTCGGTGTCGAGCCGGTACCCGGGGTGGGAGGTGACGATGACCTCGCCGTCGACGCCCGCCTCCCGGAACAGCTTGCGCAGCTGGGCGACGCAGATGGAGATCTGGGTCCGGGCCGTGGGCGGCGGCGAGCCGTCCCAGACGGTCTCGGCGAGCTCGTCCACGGAGACCGTGCGGCCGCGCCGCAGCAGGAGCAGGGCCAGCACCGCGCGCTGACGCGCCCCGCCGAGCCGGATCTCCCGGTCCTCACAGGCCAGCCGGAGAGTCCCGAGCAGGCAAAACCGCATCGACGCCAATCCGGGCCCCCCCTGAAAGTTGTCATGATCATAATAGCTGGGGCACGGCTTAGACAGAGGGAACGGAGCCCGTCCCGACAGGCGGTCAGGCCCGCCGATAAGCGGCCGATACCGGGCGGATGCACCGCCCTCCTACGGTCTCTCCCCATGACGCCCTTCCTGGAGACCGCCCTGCTCGGACCGGTCCGCATCCGGTCCGCGTCCGGCGGTGCGGAGAACGCCCTGGGCGGCGCGAAGCCCCGCACGGTCCTCGCCGCACTGCTGCTCGCCGAGGGACGGGTCGTCCCCGACGACCGCCTGATCCGCGCCCTGTGGGGCGAGCGTCCCCCGGACCGCGCCGTCGCCCAGCTGCACACCTACGCCTCCCGGCTGCGCGCCCCGCTCGACGGGGCCGCCCGGCTGGAACGGGTGGGACGCGGCTACCGGCTCTCGGCCGTCCCCGGTCGACTGGCCTGCGACCACCGGCTGTTCGCCGACCGCGCCGCGCTCGGCGGCACGCTGCTGCGGCAGGGGGAGGCGCACCGGGCCGCCGCCGTCCTGCGGTCGGCGCTCGACCTCTGGCAGGGCGAGGCCCTCGCCGACACCACCGAGCACCTGGCCGAGGAGGAGCGCCCCTGGCTGGAGGAGGCCCGGCTCACGGCCCTCGAAGACCGTGCCGAGGCGGAACTCGCCACCGGCCTCCCGCACGGCCTGGTCGCCGAACTCACCCGCCTGGTCGCCCGATACCCCCTCCGGGAGCGGTACCGCTCCCTGCTGATGACCGCCCAGTGCCGTGCGGGCCAGCCCGCGGCGGCCCTGCTCCAGTTCCACTCCGGCCGGGAACTGCTCGCCGACCGCCTGGGCGTCGGCCCCGGTCCCCTGCTCACCCGCACCTTCCAGCGGGCCCTGGCGGGCGACCTCGCCGGCTGAATCGGGTCGGCTGCGATCTCGGGGGCGCTCCTCAGACGGAGAGCAGGGCGAGCGCGGCCGGGACGTCCGGCACGGGGGCGGCGGATTCCTCCAGGACCGCCAGGACGGCGTCCACGGCCTCGCACGTCCACTCCGAGCGGCTCTCCTCGCCCGCCCGCCACAGCCACAGGAGTGCGGCGCCGGCGTAGCAGAGCACGTACCGGGCGGCGAGGCGTCCGGCCGCGGAGCCCTCGGCCGGCTCCTCCCGCTCGGCCAGCTCCCAGTGCAGCCGGTCGGCGGCCCCGGCGAGCCGGTCCGCGCGGGAGGCCATCGCGCTCCCCGCCGACTCCCTGCTCAGCGCCGGCAGGGACTGCACCACCGCGCAGCCGCGCCCGTCGTCCGGCCCCACGGCGCCCGCCTCCCCGGGAAGTCCCGCCGCCGCACGGAACAGCGCCCCGCCGTCGGTCCTCTCCCCCGCGAAACCCCGCACCAACTGCGGCACCCGCTCCAGGAGCGCCGCGGGCGGCCCCTCGAACACCGCGGACGTCACCGCGGCCTGCCCGGGCAGCAGCCGTAAGGTGCCCGCCGCGTACTCCAGCACCGCTTCCCGCGCACTCCCCATGCCCGTCCCTCCCCCACCGGTCCCCGCCGCGCGGAGTCGAAGCCCCAACATCGCCCAGGGCGCTGCACGGGTTCTGTATTTTCTCCGCACTCCCCCGCCCCGGGGTCGCGATCCGGCCGCCCTCCCACCCCGACCACGCCACCCGGCACCCCCCTGCCCGTTGTGTACACATGGGACACTCGGTACGCTTGAGCGCATGACACAGCCGCTGCCCATAGAGACCATCCGCGACGTGCGCGCGCATCTGGCGGAGGTCGTGGAGCGCGCCGACCGCGATGACGTACCCACCGTGATCACACGCCGCGGCAAGGAAGTCGCCGCCATCGTCTCCATCGAGGTGCTGCGCAAGTACCAGGAGTGGGAAGAGCGCGAGATCAATCGGATCATCGACGAGCGCATGGCCAACCCCGCACCCGGCATCCCCATCGAGGACATCATGAGGGAGACCCTGGCTCGCAGTGAGTGAGTACAGAACCGTCTTCCGCCCCGAGGCGCAGGCCGAGCTTCGGAAAATCCCGCGCGAGACGGCGCTGCGCATCCTGGCCAAGCTGACCGCACTGGAAAGCGATCCGCTCGGCTTCAACACCACCGCGCTCGTGTCCCAGCCGGATCGCCGGCGCCTACGGGTTGGCGACTACCGCGTCGTCTACACGATCGACAACGGGGAACTGGTGGTCTGGGTCGTTCACGTGGGACACCGGTCCACCGTTTACGACACCTGACCACCGCTGACCACACGCCAGAACTCCGGCACCCATCCAGCACAGAAACGACGAAGGGGTCGGGCTCGACAGAGCCCGACCCCTTCTGACGTGTACGTTCGGCTCAACGCATCACATGCAGCATTCGAACGACTACACGTTGAAGCGGAACTCCACCACGTCGCCGTCCTGCATGACGTACTCCTTGCCCTCCATGCGGGCCTTGCCGGCGGAGCGGGCGTCGGCGACGGAGCCGGTGGCGACGAGGTCGTCGAAGGAGATGACCTCGGCCTTGATGAAGCCCTTCTGGAAGTCGGTGTGGATGACACCGGCGGCCTCGGGGGCGGTGGCGCCCTGCTTGATCGTCCAGGCGCGGGATTCCTTGGGGCCGGCCGTCAGGTAGGTCTGGAGGCCGAGGGTGGCGAAGCCGACGCGGGCGAGGGTGGCGAGGCCGGGCTCCTCGGCGCCGACGGACTGGAGGAGCTCCATGGCGTCCTCCTCGTCGAGCTCGGCGAGGTCCTGCTCCAGCTTGGCGTTGAGGAAGATCGCCTCGGCCGGGGCGACGAGGGCGCTCTGCTCGGCCTTGAAGGCGTCGTCGGTCAGCTCGTCCTCGTCGACGTTGAAGACGTAGAGGAACGGCTTGGTGGTGAGCAGGTGGAGGTCGTGGAGCAGCTCCGCCTTCTCCGAGCCCTGGACGATGCCCTGCGAGAAGAGGGTGTCGCCCTTCTCCAGGATCGCCTGGGCGGCCTCGACGGCGGCGACCTTGGGCGCGGTGTCCTTCTTGATCCGCATCTCCTTCTGGAGGCGCGGGAGGACCTTCTCGATCGTCTGGAGGTCCGCGAGGATCAGCTCGGTGTTGATCGTCTCGATGTCGTCCTTGGGCGAGACCTTGCCGTCGACGTGGACGACGTTCTCGTCCTTGAAGGCGCGGATGACCTGGCAGATCGCGTCCGACTCGCGGATGTTCGCGAGGAACTTGTTGCCGAGGCCCTCGCCCTCGCTGGCGCCGCGGACGATGCCCGCGATGTCGACGAAGTCGACGGTCGCCGGGAGGACCCGCTGCGAGGAGAAGATCTCCGCGAGCTTGGTCAGGCGGGCGTCGGGGACACCGACGACGCCGACGTTGGGCTCGATCGTGGCGAACGGGTAGTTGGCCGCCAGCACGTCGTTCTTGGTCAGGGCGTTGAACAGGGTCGACTTGCCGACATTCGGCAGACCGACGATTCCGATCGTGAGCGACACGGTGGCGACTTCCTGAAGTGAGGACGGGGGGCCGATCCCCCAGTTTACGGGCGGGGAGAACCGGCCAGTGACGCACGCCTTCGGTCGATCTCCGGCGCAACGTCACCCAAAGGGCGTGTCCTGGACCCGGTTCCCGGCCCATTCCGACCTACGTTGGTCGTGTGGAGCAGCACAGGACAAGTCAGCCGCAAGGCCGCCGAGGGCCGCAAACCCCCGTCACGCCGCCGCCCGCGCTCGTGGAGGGTGCGGCCGTGTACCGGGTGACCGGCAGGTCCGGGCGGGCCCGCGACGGCGCCCGGGTGGAGCGGGCCGGGGCCGCGGGTGCGGCGGCCGCGGGCGTCCCCGGGCGCGGTGCCGGGCGGCCGCCCGGGGCCCGGCCGGCGCCGCCCGTCGTCCTCGCGCTGCGGCGGCTGCCCGCGCCCCGCCTCACCGGGCTCGGCGCCGGTCTCTTCGCGTCCGCGGTCATGCTGACGCTCGGCTTCCTCGACCTGCTGCTCTTCGACGGTTCGCCGATCGTCTACGGGGTGCTCTTCCTGCCCGTCAGCGCCCTGACCGCGCTGTGGGTCCGTGCCGCCGATCTCGTCACGGCCCCCATCGGCGTCCCCATCGCCTTCGCCGTGGGCGTCGTGCCCATCGCCGGCGGCACCGGCGGGATCGGCGGCCAGGCCATGGCCGTGGTCACCGCGCTCGCCGTGCACGCCGGGTGGCTCTACGGCGGCACGCTCGTCGCCGGCGTCATCGCGAGCGTCCGCAAGGTCCGCGACATGGGCCGGCGCCATCAGCGCACCGCCGCGGCCGCCCGGAGCGCCGCCCCTGTCGCCGGCGCCGAGGCCCCGGGCGCCCGCCCCGGCTCGGCCGGCCGCCGCCGCCCCGTCGTCTGACCCGGAGCGGTGACGCTGCAGGTGTGAACGCCTAGGCGGTGCCCGCCGCCATCGCGGCGCCGACGATGCCGGCGTTGTTCCGGAGCTCGGCGGGGACGATCTCGGCGCGGATGCCCTCGATGAGGGGGAGGAACTTGTCGGCCTTGCGGCTGACGCCGCCGCCGATGATGAAGAGCTCGGGCGAGAAGAGCATCTCGACGTGGGCGAGGTACTTGCGGAGCCGGCGGGTCGCCCAGTGCTCCCAGCTGAGGTCCTCGTCCTCCTTGGCGCGGGTCGAGGCGCGGGTCTCGGCGTCGTGGCCCTTGAGCTCCAGGTGGCCGAGCTCGGTGTTGGGGACGAGGCGGCCGTCGGTGAAGACGGCGGAGCCGATGCCCGTGCCGAGGGTGAGGAGGACGACGGTGCCCTTGCGGCCGCGGCCGGCGCCGAAGGTCATCTCGGCGATGCCGGCGGCGTCGGCGTCGTTGAGGACGGTGACGGGGAGGCCGCCGAGGCGGTCGGCCAGGAGGGTGCCGGCGTCGACGCCGATCCAGGACTTGTCGACGTTGGCCGCGGTCCGGACGGTCGACCCGGTCACCACGCCGGGGAAGGTCACGCCGACCGGGCCGGTCCAGCCGAAGTTCGCCACGACCTCCGCGACGCAGCCCGCCACACCGTCGGGTGTGGCGGGCTGCGGGGTCAGTACCTTGTGGCGCTCGTCGGTGAGCGTGCCGCGCTCCAGGTCCACGGGGGCGCCCTTGATGCCCGAGCCGCCGATGTCCACTCCGAAGACGTTCATGGACCCACGGTAAGGGCTCGGGCGCCCGGCTACTCCTTGACGGGAGCGGCGGCGGCGAGCTTCTCCGCCTCGGCGCGGAGGTCCTTGTTGCGGAGCTCCTTGGGCAGCGAGAAGGTCAGGGACTCGTCGGCCGTCTTGACGATCTCGACGTCGGCGTAGCCGCGCTCGGCGAGCCACTCCAGGACCTCCTGCACGAGGACGTCCGGGACGGAGGCTCCGGAGGAGAGGCCGACGCTGGTGACGCCCTCCAGCCACGCCTCGTCGATCTCGCTGGCGAAGTCGACGAGGTAGGCGGCGGGGACGCCGGCCTGCTTGGCGACCTCGACCATGCGGATCGAGTTCGAGGAGTTCCTGGAGCCGACGACGATCACCAGCTCGGCCTGGCCGGCGAGCTCCTTGATGGCGATCTGACGGTTCTGCGTGGCGTAGCAGATGTCGTCGGACGGCGGGGAGATCAGCTGCGGGAACTTCTCCTTGAGCGCGTCTACCGTCTCCATCGTCTCGTCGACCGAGAGGGTGGTCTGGGAGAGCCAGACGACCCGGGAGGGGTCGCGGACCTCGATCTTGGCGACGTCGCCGGGGCCGTCGACCAGCTGGATGTGGTCGGGGGCCTCGCCGGAGGTGCCGATGACCTCCTCGTGGCCCTCGTGACCGATGAGGAGGATGTCGAAGTCCTCCTTGGCGAAGCGGACGGCTTCCTTGTGGACCTTGGTGACCAGCGGGCAGGTGGCGTCGATGGTCGCGAGCCGGCCCTGGCGGGCCTCCTCGTGGACGGTCGGGGCGACGCCGTGCGCGGAGAACATCACGATGTTGCCCGGCGGGACCTCGGTCGCCTGGTCGACGAAGATCGCGCCCTTCCGCTCCAGCGTCTGGACGACGTACTTGTTGTGGACGATCTCGTGGCGTACGTAGATCGGCGCCCCGTACTGCTCCAGGGCCTTCTCCACGGCGATCACGGCACGGTCGACGCCCGCGCAGTAGCCACGGGGTGCGGCGAGCAGGACACGCTTCGGGCGGTTCGTCGCGGGCGTTGCAGTCATGCGTCCCATCGTAAGGCCGCGTCGGTGAGCGGTTTGATCCGCGTGGTGGCCGAAACTGTCGCCATGGCCGAGGAAACGCAGGTGGCGGCGGACGCGGGGCACACGGGTCTTCGACGGAGCCTCGGCTTCCGCGACCTGGTGGTCTACGGACTGCTCTTCATCGCCCCGATGGCCCCGGTGGGCGTCTTCGGCACGCTGGACGCCAAGTCGGACGGGGCCGTCGCACTGGTGTACCTCGTGGCGACGGTCGCCATGGCGTTCACGGCCTTCAGCTACGCGCAGATGGTGCGGGTGGCGCCGCAGGCCGGGTCGGTCTTCACGTACGCGCGCAAGGGCCTGGGGGAAGGCCCGGGATTCGTCGCCGGGTGGATGGCGATGCTCGACTACCTGCTGATCCCGGCCGTGGCCTACCTCTTCGCGGGGATCGCCATGGAGGCGCTGGTCCCGGAGGTGCACCGGTGGGTGTGGACCGGGATCGCCGTGGTCGTCACCACGCTGCTCAACCTGTGGGGCGTCCGGGCGGCGGCCCGCGTCGGCTTCGCGGTCCTCGCGATGGAGATCGTGGTCCTGCTGGTCTTCGTGGTGTCGGCGGTGGTGGTGCTCGTACGGGACGGGGCGCGGCGCGACTGGTGGTCGCCGCTCACGGGCGACACCGGGTTCTCCATGGCGGCCGTCCTGGGGGCGGTGTCGGTGGCCGTCCTGTCCTATCTGGGCTTCGACGCGATCGCCTCCTTCGCGGAGGAGGTCACGGGGGGTTCGGCGAAGGTCGCGCGGGCGGTGCTGTTCTGTCTGGCCCTCGCGGGCACGCTCTTCGTCGCGCAGTCCTGGCTGGTCGCGCTGCTCGAACCGGTCTCCTCGGCCGAGCTCGCGGCCGATCCGGGGAAGCAGGGTTCGGCGTTCTACGACGCCGTGGACGCGTCCGTCGGCGGCTGGCTGCACGACCTGGTGGCCGTCTCGAAGGCGATCGGCGCGGCCTTCGCGGCGCTGGCGGGGCAGGCGGCGGGCGGCCGGCTGCTGTTCGCGATGGGCCGGGACCGGCGGCTGCCGCACCTGCTGGCCCGTACGGACGGGGGCGTGCCGCGCGTGGCGCTGCTCGTGGCGGCGACGGTCACGATGGTCGCGGCGCTGTGGGCGGCCCGGCGGGACGACGGCCTGGACCACCTCGTGTCGGTGGTCGACGTCGGCGCGCTGACGGCGTTCGTCCTGCTGCACGCGAGCGTGGTGGGGTGGTTCGCCGTGCGGCGGGCGGAGGGGCCGCCGCACTGGCTCAAGCACGTCGTGATGCCGGTGCTCGGCGCGGCGATCCTCGTCGCGGTGATCGTCGAGGCGTCGACGGCCGCCCAGGTGGTGGGCGCGGTGTGGCTGGGTGTCGGTCTGGTCGTCCTGGCCGTCCAGGGCGCGACCCGGAGACCCGCGCGAGGCACCGACGCCCGCTGACGCAGGGCCCCGGCGCCTCGCGCGCGTGTCCCCCGGCTGCGCCTCGCGCGCGTGTCCCCCGGCCTCGCGGCGTCCACCTCCGTCGCCCCGCCCCGCGCGGGCCTCCCACCCCTCGGTCTCCCGCCCCGCGCGTGCCTCCCACCCCTCTGTCTCCCGCCCCGCGCGCGTGCCTCCGTTCGTCGGCGCGGTCCTGACGTTGTCGTACCGCGCGGTTACGCTCGGTCCATGGGTCTGACTACGTCCGCCGAAGCACCGCTTCCCGTCGGTGAGGTCTCGCGGCTGATCGGGGGGTGGATCGACCGGCTCGGGGCGATCTGGGTCGAGGGGCAGATCACGCAGCTGTCGCGGCGGCCGGGCGCCGGGGTCGTCTTCCTGACGCTGCGCGATCCGTCGCACGACATCTCGATCGGCGTCACCTGCTACCGCAAGGTCTTCGACGCGGTCGCGGACGTCGTGTCGGAGGGCGCCCGGGTCGTCCTGCACGCCAAGCCGGAGTGGTACGCGCCGCGCGGGCAGCTGTCGCTGCGGGCCGTGGAGATCAAGCCGGTCGGGATCGGCGAGCTGCTCGCCCGGCTGGAGCAGCTGAAGCGGAGCCTGGCGTCCGAGGGGCTGTTCGCGCCGGACCGGAAGAAGCCGCTGCCGTTCCTGCCGCACCGGGTGGGCCTGGTCTGCGGGCGGGCGTCGGCGGCGGAGCGGGACGTCCTGGAGAACGCGCGGCGGCGCTGGCCCGCGGTCAGCTTCGAGGTGCGGAACGTGGCGGTGCAGGGCGTGAAGGCCGTCCCGCAGGTCATCCAGGCCGTGAAGGAGCTGGACGGCCACGAGGACGTGGACGTGATCATCGTGGCGCGCGGCGGCGGCAGCGTCGAGGACCTGCTGCCGTTCTCGGACGAGCGGCTGGTCCGCGCGGTGGCCGACTGCCGCACGCCGGTCGTCTCGGCGATCGGCCACGAGCCGGACTCGCCGCTCCTGGACCTGGTGGCGGACCTGCGCGCCTCGACGCCGACGGACGCGGCCAAGAAGGTCGTACCGGACGTCGGTGAGGAGCTGGACCGGGTGCGCGGGCTCCGGGACCGGGCGCTGCGGACCGTGCGCGGGCTCCTGGACCGTGAGGAGCGCGGTCTGGCGCAGGCGCTCGCGCGGCCGGTCATGGAGCATCCGCAGCGCATGGTCGAGGTCCGCGAGGACGAGGTCGCGGCGCTGCTGGCCCGCAGCCGGCGGGTCCTCGGGCACCTCCTGGACCGGGCGGACTCCGAGCTGTCGCACACCCGGGCGCGGGTCAGGGCGCTGTCGCCGGCGGCGACGATGGAGCGGGGGTACGCGGTGCTGCAGCGGGCCGACGGAGGGGTGGTCCGCTCCCCCGAGGAGGTCGCGGACGGCGAGGAGCTGCGGGCGCGGGTCGCAGAGGGCGAGTTCGCGGTGCGCCGCGTGGCCGGCGACCCGTCCTGAGCGGGACGGCGCGGGGCGCGCGCGACAGGTAGGACCCGCGCCGCACGGACGAGGGACGTGCGGCGCGACGGGAAGGACCCGCACGGCACGGACCCAGGACCGTGCGGCGGCGTGGACGGACATGAGACAGGCACGACGGAGGGTGGAGCAGATGGCGGCCGGTACGGAAGAGGCGGCGCTCGGCTACGAGCAGGCGCGGGACGAGCTGATCGAGGTCGTTCGTCGCCTGGAGGCGGGCGGAACGACCCTGGAGGAGTCCCTGGCGCTCTGGGAGCGTGGCGAGGAGCTGGCGAAGGTCTGCCGGCGCCGGCTGGAGGGGGCGCGGGCGCGGCTGGACGCGGCGCTGGCGGCCGAGCGCGCGGCCGAGGCGGCGGAGGCCGGGGACGAGGACGAGGAGTAGGCCGGGGCGACTTCCGTGGGCGCCTCCGCCGGGCGGCGGTCCTGGCGTAGACTCGACACAGTGAAGCGGATCACTATCCGGATGGATTAGTTGAACTTTCACCAATCATGGGCGTACTGTCGAGACATCGCTTGAACGTTGAACGAGCGAACCCCCTTTGCAGTCCGGAAGGTACGCAGCATGTCTCTCGCCCTTGACCCCGCCGCCCAGGACCTCCTCTTCCGCGAGGCCCGC
This sequence comes from Streptomyces sp. NPDC051180, assembly GCF_040689545.1. Classification (NCBI taxonomy): domain Bacteria; kingdom Bacillati; phylum Actinomycetota; class Actinomycetes; order Kitasatosporales; family Streptomycetaceae; genus Streptomyces; species Streptomyces sp. NPDC051180. The sequence continues at coordinate 99,015 of NZ_JBFBBC010000014.1, read as the reverse complement.
ACCGCCAACACGTTCACCGACGAGCCGGTGACCGACGAGCAGGTCCAGGCGATCTACGACCTGGTGAAGTTCGGCCCGACCGCCTTCAACCAGTCCCCGCTGCGCATCACGCTGGTCCGCTCCCCCGAGGCCCGCGAGCGCCTGGTCAAGCACATGGCCGAGGGCAACCAGGCCAAGACCTCCGCCGCCCCGCTGGTCGCGATCCTCTCCGCGGACAACGAGTTCCACGAGGAGCTCCCGGCGCTGCTCCCGCACTTCCCGCAGGCCAAGGACATGTTCTTCGCCGAGCGCCCGGTCCGCGAGGGCTCGGCCACGCTGAACGCCGCCCTCCAGGCCGCGTACTTCATCGTGGGCGTCCGCGCCGCCGGCCTGGCCGCCGGCCCGATGACCGGCCTGGACTTCGCCGGCGTCCAGAAGGAGTTCCTGGACGACGACCACACCCCGCTGATGGTCGTGAACATCGGCAAGCCGGGCGAGGACGCCTGGTTCCCGCGCTCCCCGCGCCTGGCCTACGACGAGGTCATCACCACCGTCTGAGCCCCGCCCGGACAGGCCGAAGGCCCCGCACTCGACGAGTGCGGGGCCTTTCCCTTGCCACGGACGGGCCGCCCGCGGCGGACACCCGACGGACGGGCCCGGCTCGGGCCCGCGCCCGCCCGGACCCTGCCCGATCAGACCTTGCCCGATCAGACCTTGCCCGACCGGACCCTGCCCGATCAGACCTTGTTCGACCGGAGCGCGCCGGCCATCTCCGCCAGCCGCTCGAAGGAGGCGGTGCCGGTCACGACGGTGGTCGCGCCGCCGTCGGTGCGGACGAGCGCGTCGTACTTGGGGCCCTCCCAGCGCTGCCAGACCTGGCCCGCCACCGTCTCGGTCCGCCCGGTGTTCTTCGCCCGCTGGGTGACGTCCGGCACATAGGTGCTCGCCGCCGCCGTCGACTGGTGGACCGCCACGTACTGGGTGTCCGGGGAGAGGAAACCGAGCTGCCAGGCGTTGGCGTTCTCGCGCTTGTACGAGACCACCGTCGCCTTCCACCCGTCGCCGAGGCCCTCGGGGGCCAGCACCGGATACGGTGCCGCCCGCTGGGCCGTGAGGAGTTCCACCCGGTAGTCCTTCGCCTGGACCGGTGCGACTTCCTCGTCGTGCGGAATGAAGAGATACATCACGCCCGCGGCGACCAAGATCACCCCGAGGGACTGGAACATCCCGCGTACCGTCTGCCTGCCTCGCATACCTGCCACGCCCACCATGGTCGCATCACGGTCTCGTGCTCATACGTGGGCCCCTCTGCTCATTTTGTCGACGTACCGATAGAGTCGCAGCACCCTCTTATTTCCGGCCGTCGCCGTACAGAAAGGTGCGTTCCGATGACCGAGCAGCATCATCTGCCGCCCGAGCTTGTGGTATCCCCCGAGGCCCCCGACCGCAACCTGGCCCTTGAGCTGGTCCGGGTCACCGAGGCCGCCGCCATGGCCGCGGGCCGCTGGGTCGGCCGCGGAGACAAGATCGGCGCGGACGGCGCCGCGGTCAACGCCATGCGGACCCTGATCTCCACCGTCTCGATGGACGGCGTCGTCGTCATCGGCGAGGGGGAGAAGGACGAGGCCCCGATGCTCTTCAACGGCGAGCGGGTCGGCGACGGCACCGGTGCCGAGGTCGACATCGCCGTCGACCCGATCGACGGCACCACGCTGAACGCCAAGGGCATGCCGAACGCGATCGCCGTCCTGGCCGCCGCCGACCGCGGAGCCATGTTCGACCCGTCCGCGGTCTTCTACATGGACAAGCTGGTCACCGGCCCCGAGGCCGCCGACTTCGTCGACATCAACGCCCCCGTCTCGGTCAACATCCGCCGGGTCGCCAAGGCGAAGAACTCCTCGCCCGAGGACATCACGGTCGTCATCCTGGACCGCCCCCGCCACGAGGGCATCGTCAAGGAGATCCGCGAGACCGGCGCCCGGATCAAGTTCATCTCGGACGGCGACGTCGCCGGTTCGATCATGGCGGTCCGCGAGGGCACCGGCGTCGACATGCTCATGGGCGTCGGCGGCACCCCCGAGGGCATCATCTCCGCCTGCGCGATCAAGTGCCTCGGCGGCGTGATCCAGGGCAAGCTGTGGCCGAAGGACGAGGCGGAGCGCCAGAAGGCCCTGGACGCGGGCCACGACCTGGACCGGGTGCTCTCCACCGACGACCTGGTCCGCGGCGACAACGTCTTCTTCGTCGCGACCGGCATCACCGACGGCGAGCTGCTGCGCGGGGTCCGCTACCGCGCCGAGACCGCGACCACGCAGTCCCTGGTCATGCGCTCGAAGTCCGGCACCATCCGCCAGATCGACTCCACGCACCGGCTGTCGAAGCTGCGCGCGTACAGCAAGATCGACTTCGACCGCGCGAAGTGACGCACGGCGTCCCGCGCGAAGTGACGCACGGCGTCCCGCGCGAAGTGACGCACGGCGTCCCAAGCGAGGTGACGCCGGACCCGACGCGCGTCGCGGCGCACCGGGCGCCGTGAGGCGCGACGGGTGACGCGGCGGCCGCGCGGCGACGACGGCACGAAGAGGGGCGCCCCCATGTGCGGTGGGGGCGCCCCTTCCCGTACGGGTCCGCGGAGGCGCGTCCGCGGTTCCCGTCAGCCCGCCTGGGCGATCCGCTCGGTCGCGGCGGTCTTGCGCAGTTCCACCTCGCGGCGCCGGCGCCGGGCCAGCACGACGCGGCGCTCGGCGGCCGTGAGCCCGCCCCACACGCCGTACGGCTCGGGCTGGAGCAGCGCGTGCTCGCGGCACTCGACCATCACCGGACAGCGCGCGCAGACCCGCTTGGCCGCCTCCTCGCGGGCCAGCCGCGCGGCGGTCGGTTCCTTGGACGGGGCGAAGAACAGTCCGGCTTCGTCCCGTCGGCACACCGCCTCCGCGTGCCAAGGGCCTGCCTCGTCCTCCCGGGTGGGCGTGGTGCGCTGAGGGGGGACGGCGGCGACCTGGAGGGGCTGATGCGGCAAGTGCAGCACGGTCTACTCCTGACGACGACTTCGCGAGCGAGCGGCGATGCAGCAGCCCTACCCGCTGTGCGCGCGCCTATGCACTGCGTGCCGTGCCGTTCCGCACTGCGGAGACCCGTGGGCGGATTCCGGTCACCCCCCGTCCGGGGGGCCGTTCACCGCCCGCACGGGGGCCCGTCCGCTGACGGCTCGGGCCGCTCGCGCCGTCCGGCCGGGGTCAGGTGCCCAGGTGTTTGCGCAGCTTGTCCTGGAGGTCGGTGATCCACTTGCCGCGCTTGGGGCGGGCCTCGACGTTCCCGAAGACCGAGTAGCCGTTGATGACGACGACCGGGGCCTGCGGGTCGACGCCCTCCAGGGTGACGACCTCGAAATTGCCGAAGATCCCGCTGCCACTGCCGCGCAGGCTGATGTTCTCCGGGACGCGCACCTCGACGTTGCCGAAGATCGAGGTGGCGTTGATGGTGGTGAGGCGCTGGGCGAAGATCGCCTCGGTCAGGTCGACCTCGATGTTCCCGAAGAGCGCGAAGGCGTTGGTCCGCCGGCTCACCCGCCAGCGGCCCTTGCGGGTGGTGCTGGAGAAGATCGCGACGAGGTTGTCGGCCGGGCCGTCGGTGTCGTCGGCCGCCCAGGTGTACCCGGGCTCCGCCTCCTGCCGGGTCCTGGCCGACGGCAGGTCGCGGACGATCGGCTCCAGTTCGCCGACGGTCTTGGCCCGGTAGACCGCGTCGATCCGGTCCGAGTGCTCCTCGGGGTCGAGCCGCCCCTCGGCCAGGGCGTCCCGGAGGATGTCCGCGATCCGGTCCCGGTCCGCGTCCGAGGCCCGCAACGCCCCCTGCGGGTCGGCGAACACGGTCTCCGCGGGAGCGGTCTCGGCGGGGGCGGCCGACCGCTGCGGCTGCGGCTGCTTCTCGGGTTCGGGCTGCTTTTCGAGGTCCACGGAGCCAGCCTAGCGAAACGCGATAGATCGCGACCAGGGGGCGGGGCCGGGGCTGTGGACGAAAGGGCGCCGACGGCAAGTGAGCCTTACCTCACAGGATGCGCACCGCACCCGCGCTCTACGCTGGAGTGCGCGCCGCCAACGGAGGCGGCGCGCTGCTGTCTGCCGAGTGAGGAATGGCCGCCGTCATGCCAGAGTTTGCGTACTCCGATCTGCTCCCGCTGGGAGAGGACACCACGCCCTATCGCCTGGTGACCTCCGAAGGTGTCTCCACCTTCGAGGCCGACGGCCGTACGTTCCTCAAGGTGGAGCCCGAGGCGCTGCGGCAGCTGGCCGCCGAGGCGATCCACGACATCCAGCACTTCCTGCGCCCGGCCCACCTGGCGCAGCTGCGGCGGATCATCGACGACCCCGAGGCGTCCTCGAACGACAAGTTCGTCGCGCTGGACCTGCTGAAGAACGCGAACATCGCCGCCGCGGGCGTCCTGCCGATGTGCCAGGACACCGGCACCGCGATCGTGATGGGCAAGCGCGGCCAGAACGTGCTGACCTCCGGGCGCGACGAGGAGGCCCTGTCCAAGGGCATCTACGACGCGTACACGAAGCTGAACCTGCGGTACTCGCAGATGGCCCCGGTCACCATGTGGGAGGAGAAGAACACCGGCTCGAACCTGCCCGCGCAGATCGAGCTGTACGCGACCGACGGCGGCGCGTACAAGTTCCTCTTCATGGCCAAGGGCGGCGGCTCGGCCAACAAGTCCTTCCTCTACCAGGAGACGAAGGCCGTCCTCAACGAGGCGAGCATGATGAAGTTCCTGGAGGAGAAGATCCGCTCGCTCGGCACGGCCGCCTGCCCGCCGTACCACCTGGCGATCGTCGTCGGCGGCACCTCCGCCGAGTTCGCGCTGAAGACCGCGAAGTACGCCTCCGCGCACTACCTGGACGAGCTGCCGGGCGAGGGCTCCGCCGAGACCGGCCACGGCTTCCGCGACAAGGAGCTGGAGGAGAAGGTCTTCGAGCTGACGCAGAAGATCGGCATCGGCGCGCAGTTCGGCGGCAAGTACTTCTGCCACGACGTCCGGGTCGTCCGGCTCCCCCGCCACGGCGCCTCGCTGCCCGTCGCGATCGCCGTGTCCTGCTCGGCCGACCGCCAGGCCGTCGCGAAGATCACCGCCGAGGGCGTCTTCCTGGAGCAGCTGGAGACCGACCCGGCGCGCTTCCTGCCGGACACCACCGACGAGCACCTGTCGGAGGAGGCCGACGTCGTCACCATCGACCTGAACCAGCCGATGGACGACATCCTCGCCGAGCTGACCAAGTACCCGGTGAAGACCCGGCTCTCGCTCAACGGCCCGCTGGTCGTGGCGCGCGACATCGCGCACGCCAAGATCAAGGAGCGGCTGGACGCGGGCGAGGAGATGCCGCAGTACCTGAAGGACCACCCGGTCTACTACGCGGGCCCCGCGAAGACCCCCGAGGGCTACGCCTCCGGCTCCTTCGGCCCGACGACGGCCGGCCGCATGGACTCGTACGTGGAGCAGTTCCAGGCCGCGGGCGGCTCGAAGGTGATGCTGGCCAAGGGCAACCGCTCCGGTCAGGTCACGGCCGCGTGCGGCGCCCACGGCGGCTTCTACCTCGGCTCGATCGGCGGCCCGGCGGCGCGCCTGGCGCAGGACTGCATCAAGAAGGTCGAGGTCGTCGAGTACGAGGAGCTCGGCATGGAGGCGGTCTGGAAGATCGAGGTCGAGGACTTCCCGGCGTTCATCGTCGTGGACGACAAGGGCAACGACTTCTTCCAGAACCCGGCTCCGGAGCCGACGTTCACCCACATCCCGGTGCGCGGTCCGGGTCTGGGCTGACCCTTCCGGCCTCGCGGCGCCCCTCGGTCCCTCCGGGCCGGGGGGCGCTCGGCGTTCCCCCTCGCCGGGCTCCCGCGCCCGCCGTCTCCGGGTCCCCGCGTCGCTCTCCGCTCAGAAAGTCGCTACCGACCGGTAGCCCTCTCGTCGCCTACTGGCCAGTATGGGGCGCGAGCATGTCAACCACTGAGCCGGTCGACCCCTCGGGAGCCCCCCATGCCCTCTGCCAGGACCACCGCTGGCGCCACCGCCGCACTCGCCCTCGCCGGACTGCTCGTCGTCGGCCCCGCGCCGGCGGCCTCCGCGGCCGACCCGGACACCCACGTCACCTCGACCGCCGCCCTCAAGGACGTCGACTACGGGACCTGGCGCCGTGACGTGGCGGCCGTGGTCGCCGAGGCGCGCCCGTACATCGAGGCGCGCTCGGCGGACGCGGGACGGGAACGGCAGGCGATCGTCCTCGACATCGACAACAGCTCGCTGGAGACGGACTTCCACCCGTTCTGGGAGCTGCCGACCCCGGCCATCGCGGACGTGCGCGACCTGGTGCGGGACGCCCACGCGCGCGGGGTGGCGGTCTTCTTCGTGACGGCGCGGCCCGGGATCATCCAGTCGCTCACGGACTGGAACCTGAAGAAGTCCGGGTACCCGGTGGACGGCCTGTACGTGCGGAACCTGCCCGACCTGTTCGCCGAGGTCGGCGCGTACAAGACCGCCAAGCGCGCGGAGATCGAGGCCAAGGGCTACACGATCATCGCGAACATCGGCAACAACACCACCGACCTCGTCGGCGGCCACGCCGAGCGCGCGTTCAAGCTCCCGGACTACGGCGGCAAGCTGTCGTGACGGGCGCTCAGCGCACGGTCACGTGGAAGTCCATCCGTTCGTAGTCCCCGTCGGGGGTGGTACGGACATAGCCGCGGGCCTGGGTGAAGTCGCCCGTGCCGCCGGTGATGGCGACGTCGTACGCGGCGGGCGACTCGGCCGAGGTGTCGAAGGTGACGAGGGCCTGGGCGGTGAGCTGTCCGCCCGGTCCTCCGTTCAGGACGAAGGTGCCGACGCAGTTCACGTCGGCCTGGGTGCCGGAGACGCGGACGACGGCGCAGGTGACGCCGTCGCGACCGACCTTGCTGCCGCCCTTGGTCCTGTACAGGTCGTCGGCGACGGTGAACACGTCGCCGACCTTGGGCGCGGCGGCGCTCTCGTCGGTTCCCCCGCCGGGGACCTCCTTGGCGTAGAGCGTGAACTCGAACCCGTCGGCCTCGTCGGCGTGCACCGGGGCGACGGCGCCGAAGGCGACGGCCGCGACCGAACAGGCGCCGAGGACGCCGATCCTCCTGAGGGTGCGGTTCATGTCCTGCCTCCCGTGGGGTGGGGGTCCCCCCTCGGCCTGCTTCACATTGTGCGACGGGCACCCCGCGTTCGCCCGTCCGGCCGTATCCGGCCGGACGGCATCGGCGATCATGGCGCCATGCGAGAGAGAGCACGTCCGATACGTACGGCCCTCCCCGTCGCCCTGGCGGCGACGGGGCTGCTGCTGGCCGGCTGCGGCACCACCCCCGGGACCGGGGCTCCGGCGGCGACGCCGACGGCCTCCGGGGCCCCCACGGCCTCGGGAGCGCCCTCCGGCACCGGGGTGCCGGAGGCGGCGAGGGCGGCCGGCACGGTCGGCGGGCCGGGGACGGCCTGCGCGCTGCCCGTCTCCTTCGCCCTGGCCGAGGAGTGGAAGCCGGAGGCGATCGACGATCCGGACGACCCGGAGTTCGCGGTGCTCATGCGCCAGGGCCCGGCGACGGTCCGCTGCGAGGTGGACGCCAAGCCGGCCGGACACATCGGCTACCTGCGGGTGTGGACGGCGCCGAAGGGTCCGGCGCGGGCCGCGCTGGAGGGCTTCGTGAAGGCCGAGAAGGGCGCCTCGAAGGCCGTCTACCGCACGACCGCGGCGGGCGCGCTGCCGGCCGTCGAGGTGACGTACACGGTCCGCGACGCGCTGATGGAGGAGTCGAAGGAGGAGCGGGCCTTCGCCGTCGCGACCTCGAAGGGGACGGTGATCGTCCACCTCGGCGGACTCGACACGGACGAGCACCGGGAGATGATCCCGGCGTACGAGCTGGCGCGCACGACGCTCAAGCCCTCCTGAGCGGGGCCGTGGCCCCCGGTCCCGCACCGGACCGGGGGCCACGGCGTCCGTGGGCCGGCTACGCGAACCGCTGGTTCGCGGAGCCGTCGCAGTTCCGGAGCCGGACGGGCTCCCTGGCCGCGCCCTGGGTGAGGCAGAGGCCGGTCGCGGCGGCGGGGCGGATCGTGGCGCCGTCGCGGACGAACCTCTGGTTGGCGCCGCCGTGGCAGTTCCAGACGAGGAGCGCCTTGCCGTCCTGGTAGGCGGAGCCGGGGACGTCGAGGCAGCGGTCCTGGGTGAGCTGGGTGTGGACGGTCCGCCGGGCGGAGTCGTACCACCAGCCCTGGTTGCGGCCGCCGTGGCAGTCCCAGCCGAGGACGGCCGTGCCGTTGGCCGACTCGCCCGCGTTCACGTCCAGGCAGTTGCCGGTCGCCTGGTTGACCAGCGGCTTGTACGCGTCGTCCCAGGCCAGCGGGAAGAGCGTCGGGGTGCCGGAGGAGTCGACGTCGGCGCAGCTCGCCTCGCGGAGACCGGAGTCGTAGATCTGCTTCAGACAGGAGGCGAACGCGGCGTGGCCGCTCTTGTTGGGGTGGAAGGACTGGCGGACGGAGTTCTCGTCGATGCCGCCGGGCTTGGAGAGGTCGATGTAGAGACCGCGGGCCCAGGTGTCCTCCATGCAGACCTCGTGGCCGTGGAAGAGCCGCGAGTTGTCGAGGTAGACGGCCCCGGTGGAGGCGGCCGCCCTGCGCATGCCGCGTTCGAAGGCCGGGACGGCGGTGTTGCGACCCCACTTGGTGTCGGAGTCGTATCCCATGCCGCCGCAGATCAGCTTGCCGGGGAAGTTCGGGTTGTCGTTGAAGTCCGGGCCGATGGGGCTGGGGTAGCCCATGACGACGAGCTTGTAGTCGCCGTCGGCGTAGCCGGCGTCGCGCATGACGGTCCTGAGGTCCCGGACGGTCTGCTCGACCTTGGGGACGAGGCCGTCGACGCGGGCCTGCCAGCCGGGGGCGTACTTGGGCTCGCAGGTGCCCTGGCTGAGCACGAAGCGCTGGACGCAGTCGGTCATGACGGGCCCGAACTGCAGGTCGTCGTTGGCTCCGGCGACGAGCAGGACCATCTTGATCCGGGTGTTGCGGGCCTTGATCGCGAGGTTGTCGCTCTGGACCAGCTCGTCGGCGTACTGCTTGGAGCCGCCGATCCGGATGTTGCCGGTGTAGGCGCCGGAGCAGGCCACGTTGAAGGTGAGGTCCGCGGGGATGCCCGTGCGGTGGATAGCGGCGTCGGGCGAGCGGTGGCACCAGTTGGTGGGGCCGTTGGTGGGCGACTCGTACGTGCCGACGCCCTCTCCGGAGATCTCGCTGTCGCCGAGCGAGATGAGGCCGGTCCTGCGCTGGGCGAGCGGGCGCTCGGCGGGGTCGCCGTAGATCCTGGTGGCCTCGGCGGCCCGGATCGCCTCCAGCTCGGGCGGGAGCGGGACGGCGGCCGACACCGCCGCGGTGCCGGTCTCGGCCGCGGTGCCGGTCTCGGCCGCGCCGGCGGGTGCCGCCGCGGTCATCGTGCCGAGTGCGGCGGCGGCCGCGGCGACGGCGGCGATGGGCCAGCGGAATCTGTGCCTGGTGCGCGTCATTGCGCCTCCTGGAAGTGGGGTTACCCACGGTTTTTACTGGCCGGTACGCGTGTTGGGAATACATCGAACAAGACAAGTGCTCATCTTTTGTAGGAGGTTGAGGAAATGAACGAGGCAGACGGCTACCGGATCGAACGCGACTCCATGGGCGAGGTGCGGGTTCCCGCCCACGCCAAGTGGCGGGCCCAGACCCAGCGGGCGGTGGAGAACTTCCCCGTCTCCGGCCAGCGGCTGGAGCGCGCCCACATCGAGGCACTGGCCCGGATCAAGGCCGCCGCCGCCACGGTCAACGCCGAGCTCGGCGTGATCGACGAGGACCGCGCCCGGGCCATCGTCGCGGCCGCCGCCGAGGTCGCCGAGGGGCGCTGGGACGACCACTTCCCCGTGGACGTCTTCCAGACCGGCTCCGGCACCTCGTCCAACATGAACACCAACGAGGTCCTCGCCACCCTCGCCACCGAGCGGCTCCCCGAGGGACGCGAGGTCCACCCCAACGACCACGTGAACGCCTCGCAGTCGTCCAACGACGTCTTCCCCTCCTCCATCCACATCGCGGCCACCGGCGCCGTCACCCACGACCTGATCCCCGCGCTCGACCACCTGGCCGCCGCCCTGGAGCGAAAATCGGCCGAATTCGCTTCGGTGGTGAAATCCGGCCGCACCCACCTGATGGACGCCACGCCCGTCACCCTCGGCCAGGAGTTCGGCGGCTACGCGGCCCAGGTCAGGTACGGCGTCGAGCGGCTGCGCGGCGCGCTCCCCCGGCTCGCCGAACTCCCCCTCGGCGGTACGGCGGTGGGCACCGGCATCAACACCCCGGCCGGCTTCTCGGCCGCCGTCATCGCCGAGGTCGCCCGCGCCACCGGCCTGCCGCTGACCGAGGCCCGCGACCACTTCGAGGCCCAGGGCGCCCGCGACGGCCTGGTCGAGACGTCCGGGCAGCTCCGCACCCTCGCCGTCTCCCTCACCAAGATCGCCAACGATCTGCGCTGGATGGCCAGCGGCCCGCGCACCGGCCTCGCCGAGATCAACCTCCCCGACCTCCAGCCCGGCTCCTCGATCATGCCGGGCAAGGTGAACCCGGTGATCCCCGAGGCCGTCCTCATGGTGGCCGCCCAGGTGACCGGAAACGACACCACGGTCGCCGTGGCCGGCGCCGCCGGGAACTTCGAGCTCAACGTGATGCTGCCGGTGATGGCCAAGAACCTCCTGGAGTCCGTACGGCTGCTCGCCAACGCCTCCCGGCTGCTGGCGGACCGCACGGTCGACGGCATCACCGCCAACGTCGAACGCGCCCGCGAGTACGCCGAGTCCTCGCCGTCGGTGGTCACCCCGCTCAACAAGTACATCGGGTACGAGGAGGCCGCCAAGGTGGCGAAGAGGTCCCTCGCCGAACGGAAGACCATCCGCGAGGTGGTCATCGAGTCCGGCTACGTCGAGCGGGGCGACCTCACCGTCGAGCAGCTCGACGAGGCCCTCGACGTGCTGCGCATGACCCACCCGTGACCGGGGTCACGGCTGACTCATCCGTGACCCGTACCGCAGCGGCCGTGGGAGCGCGCCCCTAAGATCTGCGCATGACAGGATCGGGCGGCTCCCAGCACTGGGCGCCGGGGGAGCACATCCTCTGGCGCTACCGCGGCAACGGCACCGGAGAGGTGCACATCTGCCGGCCGGTGACGGTCGTCCAGGACACGCCCGAGCTGCTCGCGGTGTGGATGGCGCCCGGCACCGAGTGCGTCCGCCCCGTCCTCGCCGACGGCACCCCGGTCCACGACGAGCCGCTCGCCACCCGCTACACGGCACCGCGCACCACGGAACGCGCCCGCTGGGCCGGCAGCGGGGTGCTGAAACTGGCGAGACCCGGCGAGCCGTGGTCGGTGTGGCTGTTCTGGGAGCGCGGATGGCGCTTCCGCAGTTGGTACGTGAACCTGGAGGAGCCGCGGGTCCGCTGGTCCGGCGGCGTCGACTCCGAGGACCACTTCCTCGACATCTCCGTCTATCCCGACCGCAGCTGGCTGTGGCGGGACGAGGACGAGTTCGCGCAGGCCCAGCGCTCCGGACTGATGGGCCCCGAGCAGGCCGCGCGGGTGCGGACCGCCGGGCAGCGGGCGGTGGAGCGGATCCGCGCGTGGGGCGCGCCGTTCGCCGACGGCTGGGAGGACTGGCGGCCCGATCCGGCGTGGAAGGTCCCGGAGCTGCCGGCCGACTGGGACCGCACCCCGGCGCACACGGCGTCGTGAGACCCTTGATGCGCCCCCGGGGTTCAAACGTAGGATCGTCCTCCGCACGGCAGAAGCGGATCGGACGGTCCGTCGGACGGACCTCACGGCACGTCAACGACTCAGAACTGCGCAGGACCTGACCGCCAATCATCCACGAGGGGGAGAGCAGTGCCGGACGTCTGCCCGGGTGTTCCGACCCCTGCCGTTGCCGCAGCTCGCGGAACGTCCACATCCGCTGCATACGAGGGGTTTATCCCCGGCGAAGGCGCGGCATCGGCGAGAAGAGCGAGTGCATCGCACCACCGGCCCGGACGGACGGAACCCCACGCGTGACGGAGCATCCCACCTCCCACGAAGGCCGGCAGCCCCTGGCTGCCCGGCCGCAGGAACGCGCGCGCCCTCGCCAGGAGGCGGCCGGCCTGCCCTCCGACGTGCCCGCCCAGCCGGGCGGACCGGCGGGACGGGCGGTCCCCGCCCCCGGTGCGGACGCGCCGGCCGTGCCCGGCCCCGCGGCGGCGCCCGCCGGCGGCCCCCCGGGCGCGGGCCCCGGCTCGCCCCACTCCCCCGGCGCGCCCCAGCCCCCCGGCCCGCCGGGCGGCACGGGGGCGGTGGCCGTCGCGGTCGCCGCGCAGCCGCCCGGCGGCGTCCGGAGCGGGGACACCGCCGCCCGGCGCGAGGGCGACCGGCTGCGGTTCGTCGGCGCCGCGACGCGGCGGATCGCGCGCGGCATCGACCTGGACGAGATCGTGCTCGGCCTGTGCCGGGCCAGCGTGCCGACCTTCTCCGACGAGATCCTGGTCTACCTGCGCGACCCGCTGCCGGTGGGCGACGAGCGCCCGGTGGCGCCGTTCGTGCTGCGGCTGCGGCGCACGGACCGGCTGCGGTTAAGCGATCTGGAGGGCGAGGAGCTGGTCCTCGTACCCGATCCGGACCCGACCCCCGCGGCCGAACTCTGCGAGGTGCGGTCCGGCGGTGCGCTGGCCGAGGTGCTGCGCGGGGTGCGGCCGGTCTTCGGCGACTCCGCCGCCGCCAAGACGGCGCTGGGCGAGCTGCTCGGCCCGGACCACCCGCTGCCGGGCGGGCTGCGCGCGGTCCTCGCCCCGCTGCGCGGGCGGCGCCGGGTGATCGGCGCGGCCGTGTTCCTGCGCCGTCCCGAGCGGGCCGGCTTCGAGCCGAACGACCTGCTGGTCGCGGCGCAGCTGGCGACGCACACCGCGCTCGGCATCGACAAGGCGGTGCTGTACGGCCGTGAGGCGTACATCGCGGACGAGCTCCAGCGGACGATGCTGCCGGACTCGCTGCCGCAGCCGACCGGCGTGAAGCTCGCCTCGCGCTATCTGCCGGCGGCCGAGACGGCCCGGGTGGGCGGCGACTGGTACGACGCGATCCCGCTGCCCGGCAGCCGGGTCGCCCTGGTCGTCGGCGACGTCATGGGCCACTCCATGACCTCGGCGGCGATCATGGGCCAGCTGCGCACCACGGCGCAGACGCTGGCCGGGCTCGACCTGCCGCCGCAGGAGGTGCTGCACCACCTGGACGAGCAGGCGCAGCGGCTCGGCCAGGACCGGATGGCGACCTGCATGTACGCGGTGTACGACCCGGTCTCGCACCGGATCACGGTCGCCAACGCGGGCCATCCGCCGCCGATACTGCTTCACCTGGGCGGGCGCGCCGAGGTGCTGCGCGTGCCGCCCGGAGCCCCGATCGGGGTGGGCGGGGTGGACTTCGAGGCGGTCGAGCTGGACGCCCCCGCGGGTGCCACGCTGCTGCTCTACACCGACGGTCTGGTCGAGTCCCGGCTGCGGGACGTGTGGACCGGGATCGAGCAGCTGCGGGAGCGCCTGGCGGCGACCGCGCAGCTGACCGGCCCGGACCACTCGCCCCCCCTGGAGGCGCTCTGCGACGACGTCCTGGACATGCTGGGGCCGGGTGACCGGGACGACGACATCGCGCTGCTCGCGGCCCGTTTCGACGGGATCGCGCCGAGCGACGTGGCGTACTGGTTCCTGGAACCGGAGGACGCGGCCCCGGGGCGGGCCCGTCGGCTGGCCCGGCGGGCGCTGGCCCGGTGGGACCTGGAGGAGCTGACGGACTCGGTCGAGCTGCTGATCAGCGAGGTCGTGACGAACGCCGTGCGGTACGCGGAGCGGCCGGTGACCCTGCGGCTGCTGCGGACGGACGTGCTGCGCTGCGAGGTCGGCGACGACTCGCCGCAGCTGCCCCGGCAGCGTCGGGCGCGGGACACCGACGAGGGCGGGCGCGGCCTGTTCCTGGTGAACCGGCTGGCCCGGCGGTGGGGTGCGACGCGGCTCTCGGGCGGCAAGGTCGTCTGGTTCGAACTGGCCACCCGCACCTGAGCGTTCCGCCCCGGTCCGGGGCGGAGGGCGCGTACGAACGGCGAAGGCCGGACCCCTGGCGGGGTCCGGCCTTCGCCGTTCGTCGTGCGCTACTGGCCCGATCGGCTGCCGTCGATGCCCCGGACGGGGTCGGTGCCGTCCGGCGGCTCGATCGACGGCGGCGGGGAGGGCTCGTCGGTCGTCGGCTCCTGGGTGGGCTCGGGCGGCGTGGTGACCGGGTCCCGCGTCGGCTCCGGCGGCGTGGTGGCCGTGGGGGCCGGCGGGGACGTCGGGTCGGGCGAGGACGTCGTCGGCGCCTCGGTGGGCTCGTCGTCGGGGGCCTCGGTGGTGGCGGTCGGATCCGGCAGGGTGCCGTCCGGGGCCGCGCCGTCGGTCTCCAGGTCGAAGGAGGCGTCCGAGCCGCCGTTCAGGGCGCGCTCGGTGTAGTCGCCCCAGATCTCGGCGGGCGTGCGGCCGCCGTTGGCCCGGCCCGGGTTGATGGTGTCGGTGAGGGTGACCTGGTTGCCCTTGGCGTCCTCGCCGAAGAGGCCGACGGCGGTGACGAGTTCGGGGGTGTAGCCCACGAACCAGGCGGAGCGGTTGTTCTCGGAGGTGCCGGTCTTGCCGGCGGCCTCGTAGTCGCCGGCGGCGCGGAAGCCGGAGCCGTTGCGGACGACGCCCGTCATGGCCTGGGTGGCGGTGTCGGCGGCCTCGCGGGAGACGACCTGGTCGCCGATGGCCTTCACGGCCTCGACCGTGCGGTCCCGGTGCGTGGCCTTCTTCACCAGGGTCGGGGTGACCTTCCGGCCGTGGTTGTCGAGGGTGGCGTAGACGCCGGCCATGTCCATCGTCGAGGCGCCCATGGTGCCGAGGGAGATGGCGGGGCTCTCGGGGAAGTCCTTGCCGTCCTTCATGCCGAGGGCGAGGGCGGTCTTCTTGGCCTTGGCCGGGGTGACGTCGACGATCATCTGGGCGTAGACCGAGTTGATCGAGCTGTTGGTGGCCTTCTGGACGGTGACCGGGCCGTAGTCGTCGTCGTCCTCGTTCTCCGGCGCGAAGGGGATGTCGCTGCCGACGACCGGGCGGCGGCTGTTGCCGTCGTAGACCGTGCCGAGGCCGATGCGGCGGCCGTCCTGGGTGACCGCGCTGTTGTCGACGGCGGAGGCGAGGACGATCGGCTTGAAGGTGGAGGCGGGCTGGTAGTCGCGGCGGGTGGCGTTGGACAGCCAGTGCTCGGTGGCGCCGACACCGCCGTACAGGGCGACGACCGCGCCGGTCTTCGGGTCGACGGAGGTGGCGCCGGCCTGGACGGTGGCCTGCTTCTTGTCGCCCTTGCGGTCGAGCTTGGCCTCCAGCTGCTTGCCGACGGCCTTGACGAGGTCCTTCTGCTTCTTCTCGTCGATGTTGAGCGTGATGGTCCAGCCGCCGGCCTTGATGTCCTCCTCGCTGACGCCCTGGCGCACCAGCTCCTGGTTGGCGGCCTCGACGATGTAGCCGGTCTGGCCTTCCA
This sequence comes from Streptomyces sp. NPDC051180, assembly GCF_040689545.1. Taxonomy (NCBI): domain Bacteria; kingdom Bacillati; phylum Actinomycetota; class Actinomycetes; order Kitasatosporales; family Streptomycetaceae; genus Streptomyces; species Streptomyces sp. NPDC051180. The sequence continues at coordinate 83,407 of NZ_JBFBBC010000014.1, read as the reverse complement.
TGCCGGGGGCGGGCTTGGGCTTCTGCGGCACGGGGAACTTCATCCCGGCGCGCTCGGAGGAGGAGAGCCAGCCCTCGCCGACCATGTTGTCGAGGACGTAGTTCCAGCGGTCCTCGACGAGCTTGCGGCCGGTGGTGCTGGCGGAGGTCCAGTCGTACTGGTTGGGCGCCTGGAGCAGCGAGGCGAGATAGGCGCCCTGGGCGGTGGTGAGCTGGGTGGCGTCGACGCCGTAGTACGAGCGGGCGGCGGCCTGGATGCCGTAGGCGCTGCGGCCGTAGTAGCTGGTGTTCATGTAGCCGGCGAGGATGTCGCTCTTGGAGGTCTGCCGGTCGACCTTGATGGCGATGACCATCTCCTTGAGCTTGCGGGTCGCCGTCTGGTCCTGGCTCAGGTAGAAGTTCTTGACGTACTGCTGGGTGATCGTCGAGCCGCCCTGCTTGCCCTTGCCCGTGAGGGTGGACCAGGCGGCGCGGGTGGTGCCCTTGATGTCGACGCCGTTGTCCCGGTAGAAGGACTTGTTCTCGGCGGCGACGAACGCCTTCTGGACCTTCTCGGGGATCTTCTCCAGGCCGACGATCTCGCGGTTGATCTCGCCGGTGCGGGCGAGGATCTTGCCGTTGGAGTACTTGTAGATGTTGCTCTGCATCGTCGCCTCGGCGTTGGCCGAGGGCACCGGGACCATGAGGTAGACGACGTACAGGGCGCCCATGGCGAGCAGGCAGCACACGAAGAAGGTGCCCAGGAGCTTCTTCCAGGAGAAGAAGCGGCGTATGCCGCGTTTCTTCGCCTTGCTCTTGTCGGGTCGGCCCATGGGTCCTGTCGCTCCGCTCGTCGTGTCGTGTCGGCGCCTCGGCGCTCTGTCGTCCACGCCGGATCAGCTCAGCAAGCTAACACCGACGAGGCGGACAAAGGACAACCGATCACGCCTTTTCATGACGTGACAATCAGCACCTGTCCCCAGGGGAACCGACGCTCCGGCGGACCGGATGGTTGCGCCGTCCGTACACACCAAAAAGCGGAGGAACCACCTCCGGAGCGGCGGCCGTCCGCTATACACACGACGTATACACAGTGTGTAGAGTGGAACCATGTCCATCGGTCACACCCTGCTGGGGCTCCTGGAGTCCGGCCCGCGCCACGGCTACGACCTCAAGCGCGCCTTCGACGAGAAGTTCGGCCACGACCGGCCGCTGCACTACGGCCAGGTCTACTCGACCATGTCCCGGCTCCTGAAGAACGGGCTGGTCGTCGTCGACGGCATCGAGGCGGGAGGCGGCCCCGAGCGCAAGCGCTACGCCATCACCGACGCCGGCATCACCGACGTCGCCCAGTGGCTCGCCACACCGGAGAAGCCGGAGCCGTACCTCCAGTCGACGCTCTACACCAAGGTCGTCCTCGCCCTGCTCACCGGCCGCGGGGCCGCCGACCTCCTCGACACCCAGCGCGCCGAGCACCTGCGCCTGATGCGCGAGCTCACCCGCCGGAAGAAGGACGGCGACCTCGCCGACCAGCTGATCTGCGACCACGCGCTCTTCCACCTGGAAGCCGACCTGCGCTGGCTGGAACTGACCGCCGCCCGCCTCGACCGGCTCGCCGAGGAGATCCGCCCGTGACCACCACTCCCCTGCTCCGGGCCACCGGCCTCGACAAGACCTACGGCCCCACCCCCGCCCTCGCGGGCGCGGACTTCTCCCTCCGGGCCGGCGAGGTCGTCGCCGTCATGGGGCCCTCCGGCTCCGGCAAGTCCACCCTCCTGCACTGCCTGGCCGGCATCGTCCGCCCCGACGCGGGCACCATCACCTACGACGGACGCGAACTCACCGCCCTCTCCGACACCGCCCGCAGCGCCCTGCGCCGCACCGACTTCGGTTTCGTCTTCCAGTTCGGCCAGCTCGTCCCCGAGCTGACCTGCGCCGAGAACGTCGCCCTGCCGCTCCGCCTCAACGGCGAGAAGCGCAAGGCCGCCGAGGCCCGGGCCGTCGAATGGCTGGCCCGCCTGGAGGTCGACGACACCGCGGGCAAGCGCCCCGGCGAGATATCCGGCGGCCAGGGCCAGCGCGTCGCCGTCGCCCGCGCGCTCGTCACCGCCCCGCGGGTGATCTTCGCCGACGAGCCGACCGGCGCCCTCGACTCCCTCAACGGCGAGCGCGTCATGCGCCTGCTCACCGACGCGTCCCGGGACACCGGCGCCGCCGTCGTCCTCGTCACCCACGAGGCCCGGGTCGCCGCCTACTCCGACCGCGAGGTCGTCGTACGCGACGGCTCGGTGCGGGACGCGGAGTGGGCCGCATGACGCTCCGCACCTGGGCCCGCGACCTGGCCCTCGGCGCCCGGTTCGCGGTCACCGGCGGCCGCTCCGGCCTGCTCCGCACCCTGCTGACCGCCACCGGCGTCGGCTTCGGCGTGGCCCTGCTCCTCCTCGCCGCCTCCTTCCCGAACATGCTCTTCCAGCGCGAGGTGCGGGAGTCGGTCCGCGCCGTCGACGGCAGCGAGTCGGTCGACGCGCCGCGGCCGGACAGCTTCCTCCACCTCTCCCAGACCACCGGATACCGGGACGACGTCGTCACCGGACTGCTGCTGCGCCCCGAGGGCGACGCGCCGCCGCTCCCGCCGGGCGCGGCCGCGTTCCCCGCGACCGGCGAGATGCTGGTCTCCCCCGCCCTGCGCGAACTGCTCGACTCGCCCGAGGGCGCGCTGCTCGCCGAACGGCTCCCCTACAAGGTGTCCGGGACCATCGGACCGGCCGGTCTCATCGGCCCCGCCGAGCTGCGGTACGTCGCCCACGTCGACTTCCTCGACACGGAGAACTTCGACGGGCGGGGCACCCGCTACGGCTGGTCGGTGCCCGAGGAGCCGCTGAACGCCTTCCTCCTCCTGCTCGTCGCCGTCGCCTGTGTCGTCCTGCTCCTCCCGGTGCTGGTCTTCATCGCCACGGCCGTGCGGTTCGGCGGCGAGCAGCGCGACCGGCGGCTCGCCGCGCTCCGGCTGGTCGGCGCGGACACCGCCATGACCCGCCGGATCGCGGCCGGCGAGTCCCTCGCGGGCGCGCTCCTCGGCCTGCTCGCGGGCCTCGGACTCTTCGCGGCGGCGCGGCAGTTCGCCGGGGCGTTCACCATCTGGGACGTCAACGCCTATCCGTCCGACGTCGTCCCGATGCCCGCGCTCACGGTGCTCGTCCTCCTCACCGTCCCGGTCGCCTCGGTCGTGGTCAGCCTCTTCGCGCTGCGCGGCGTGGCGATCGAGCCGCTCGGCGTCGTCAGGACCGCGCCGCCGCGCCGCCGCCGGCTCTGGTGGCGGCTGCTGCTCCTCGCGGCCGGCGCGGCCCTGCTCGTCTCGCTCAGGGGCGACGTCGAGGTCACCGACACCGACATCGACACCGTCGTCGTCGCCACCGGCACCACCCTCGCCCTGATCGGCCTCACCACACTCCTGCCGTGGCTCGTCGAGGCCGGGGTGAAGCGGCTGCACGCCGGCCCGGTGGCCTGGCAGCTCGCCGTCCGCAGGCTCCAGTTGAGCAGCGGGACCGCGGCCCGCGCCGTCAGCGGCATCGTCGTCGCGGCGACCGGGGCGATCGCCCTCCAGATGCTCTTCCAGGCGATGGAGCAGGACTTCACCCAGTCCACCGGCGAGGACACCTCCCGTGCGCAGATCGCGGTCGGCAGCGACGCCCAGGACGCCGCCGACGCCCGCCGGATGATCGCCCGCTTCGAGCGGACCGAGGGCGTCACGGGCGTGATCGGCCTCGTCGAGTCGCACGTGTGGCGGCCCGGCCCCCTGAAGGGCGGCGAGGAGTTCGCGCCCATGGCCTCACTCCGGGTCGGCGACTGCGCCTCCCTCGGGGAGTTCGCCACCCTGCCCTCCTGCACGGACGGGGACGTGTTCGTCCTGCTCGCGCACGGGGCGCAGGGCGCTCCCCCCGACAGCTTCGTGACCCGCGCCGCCCGGCCGGGCTCCCTGGTCGCCCTGCGCGACCCGCATCCGCACCCGAGCGAGCCGCGGCGCGCAGGGGACACCCCGGTGCCGCACTGGCGCATCCCCGCCGACGCGCGGACCGTCGACTCGCGCCCCGATCCGACGGGCATGTACCAGTACGGCGTCCTCGCGACCCCGTCGGCGATCGACGCCATGCGGCTCGACGAGCCCGACGCGCAGGCCATGGTCCGGCTCGACCCGGCGGTGCCGGACGCCGCGGACCACGTGCGGAACACGGCCGCGGCCATCGACCCGACGGCCTGGGTGCGCACCCTGGAGGACACCCAGCGGGACGCCGCGTTCGGCAGCGTCCGCACCGGCATCCTCGTCGGCTCCACCCTGACGATGCTCCTGGTGGCGGCCTCGCTCCTGGTCGCGACGCTGGAACAGCTCCGGGACCGCAGGCGGCTGCTGTCCTCGCTGGTCGCCTTCGGCACCCGGCGCTCCACCCTGAGCTGGTCGGTGCTCTGGCAGACGGCGGTGCCGATCGGCCTCGGTCTGGTGCTGTCCGTGGTCGGCGGGCTCGGCCTCGGGGTCGTCCTGCTGCGGATGGGCGGGCAGCGGGTCCAGGACTGGTGGGCGTTCCTGCCCGTCGTCGGCATCGGGCTCGGCCTGATAGCGGCCGTGACGCTGCTGAGCATGCCCGTCCTGTGGCGGCTGATGCGCGCGGACGGCCTGCGCACGGAGTAACCCTCCGGGCGGATGTACGAGGGCGGGCGGCGGTTCCTGGCACCGGGGGGTGTCAGGAACCGCCGCCCGCCCCGGTCTCCGCCCGCCCCGGCCCCGGCCCCGGCCCCGGCTCAGGATCCGGCGCCCAGCACCCGTACGGGAAGCCCGCGCATGTCCTCCCGCAGCGCCTCGGCCAGCTGCTCGAACTCGGCGTGCCGGGCCGCGCCGGCCCGCATGGCGAGGGCGATCCGCCGCGAGGGCGCGGGCTCGGCGAAGAGCCCGGTCCACAGGGCGGTGTTGCGGGCGGTCTCGACGGTGACGGCGGTGCGCGGCAGCAGGGTCACCCCGAGTCCGCCGGCCACCAGCTGGACCAGGGTGGCGAGTCCGGCGGCGGTCGTGGTGACCTCGGCGCCGTCCGTGCGCCCGGCCTCGCGGCAGATGTCGAGGGCCTGGTCGCGCAGGCAGTGCCCCTCGTCGAGAAGAAGCAGCCGCAGTTCGCGCAGCTCCTCGCGCGGGATGTCGTCCCGGCCGGCCAGCGGATGGCCCTGCGGGGTGACGAGCACGAAGTCCTCGTCGAAGAGCGGTAGTTCGGTGACTCCGGGCACGCCGAGGGGGACGGCGAGCAGCAGCAGGTCGAGCCGGCCGGCGGAGAGCCCCTCCAGGAGCGAGGACGTCTGCTCCTCGTGGACCTGGAGGTCCAGCTCCGGGTAGCGCCGATGGACGAGCCGCAGCACGGTCGGCAGCAGGTACGGCGCCACGGTGGGGATCACACCGAGCCGCAGGACCCCGGTGAAGGGGGCCTGGGCCGCCTCCGCCTCCTCCAGCAGCTCGGCCACCGCGTCGAGGACGGCCCTCGTGCGCACCGCGAGCCGCTCCCCGGCGGGCGAGAGCAGCACCTTTCTCGTCGTACGCTCGAGGAGCTGGACACCGAGTGCCTCTTCGAGAGCCGAAACCGCGCCCGAGAGCGCGGGCTGGCTCATGCCGATGGCGGCCGCGGCATCGCGGAAGTGCAGATGCTCGGCCACCGCCGCGAAGGCCCTGAGCTGGGAAAGGCTCGGCTGCTTGCCGCGGTGCGGGGAGTGTGGGGGGCTGTACGGGGATGCCACTGATAACCACCTTCGATCAACACGAACCACTCTAGCTATTTCACTGATCAATGCACTCCGTGCCATGCTGGTCTCTCGTCCAACCCCCATGGAAGACCCCAAAAGGGACCCTTCCTGCCTTGCAAGGAGAGCGCGTGCTCACTGTCGGTGACAAGTTCCCCACCTACGACCTGACCGCCTGCGTGTCGCTGGAGAGCGGCAAGGAGTTCGAGCAGATCGACCACAAGTCCCACGAGGGCAAGTGGCGCGTGGTGTTCTTCTGGCCGAAGGACTTCACCTTCGTCTGCCCCACCGAGATCGCCGCGTTCGGCAAGCTGAACGACGAGTTCGCGGACCGCGACGCCCAGATCCTCGGCGTCTCCGGCGACTCCGAGTTCGTGCACCACGCCTGGCGCAAGGACCACGCCGACCTGCGTGACCTGCCCTTCCCGATGCTGGCCGACTCCAAGCACGAGCTCATGAGCGACTGCGGCGTCCAGGGCGCGGACGGCTTCGCCCAGCGCGCGGTCTTCATCGTGGACCCGAACAACGAGATCCAGTTCACCATGGTGACCGCCGGCTCCGTCGGCCGTAACCCCAAGGAGGTCCTGCGGGTCCTCGACGCCCTGCAGACCGACGAGCTGTGCCCGTGCAACTGGAACAAGGGCGAGGGCACCCTCGACGCCGCCGCGCTCCTCTCGGGCGAGTAAGGGCGATCTGACATGGCTCTCGACGAACTGAAGTCCGCCATACCGGACTTCGCCAAGGACCTGAAGCTGAACCTCGGTTCGGTCATCGGCAACAGCGACCTCCCGCAGCAGCAGCTGTGGGGCACCGTCCTCGCCTGCGCGATCGCCTCGCGCTCGCCGAAGGTGCTCAAGGAGCTGGAGCCCGAGGCCCAGGCCAACCTGAAGCCCGAGGCGTACCAGGCCGCCAAGTCCGCCGCCGCGATCATGGCGATGAACAACGTCTTCTACCGGACCCGGCACCTGCTGTCGGACCCCGAGTACGGGACGATGCGCGCCGGCCTGCGGATGAACGTCATCGGCAACCCGGGCGTCGAGAAGGTCGACTTCGAGCTGTGGTCGCTGGCCGTCTCCGCGATCAACGGCTGCGGCCAGTGCCTGGACTCGCACGAGCAGGTCCTGCGCCAGGCCGGTGTCGACCGCGCCACCATCCAGGAGGCCGTCAAGATCGCCGCGGTGATCCAGGCGGTCGGCGTCACGCTGGACGCGGAAGCGGTCCTCGCCGAGTAGGCGTCGCCGTACGAGAAGGGCCCCCGGGGTGACTCACCCCGGGGGCCCTTCCGTCATGTCCTGAGCGCCTTCATGAGCGCGAGCGCGTCCTGGGTCATGGGCACGTCGATCCCGGAGAGGTCGACCGGCGGTCCGGTGTCGACCGGCTTCCCGTTCAGTTCCACGTCGTGCGGCACGTAGATCTGGAGATCGAGCTCGACCTGACCGTCGAGGATCCGCAGCCGGCCGCCCTGCCCGCTCTCGTCGTCGAAGAACGCCTCCTCGCCGACGCCGTCGACCTTCTGCAGGACGCCGTACTGCTGCGCCCGGGTCGCGAACTCCGGGCCGGGGTCGGTCACCTTGTGGAGGGTGTACGTGACCGAGACGGACGGCCCGGTGTCCACCTGCCCGAAGGTGACGTTGCACGACGTCTCGCTGATCGACGGTTCGTCGATGACGGGACTGACCCCGTCCTGGACCCGCTTGCCGAGGGCGCCGCCGATCGCCTTCAGCCCGGCGACCTTGCAGAGGTCCTCCACGGGGCGGTATCCACCCAGGTCAGGGCCCGGATCGGGGCGCTGCCCGTACGCGTAGAGCCCACCCGCCCACACCGCCGAGGCCACCACGGCGCCGCCGACCGCCCACAGCCAGGGCCGGCCGGGCCGGGGCGGACGGGGCGGCGGGGTCTCGGTGAGCACCTCGGGGGCGTCGAACTCCGTCCCGCCCACGAGCTCCGGTTCCGAGATCATCTGCCGTCCCCCTTGCCGGCGAGCGAGCCCGGAGCGGGCGTCGGGGCCACCTCGAAGGCGGTCGCCCCGCGCGGCTCCGGGGAGCTGCGCAGGGCCTGTTCGGTGCTGTACGCCCGCAGGTAGCCGACCACCGTGTTGGCGACCGCGACCAGCGGGACCGCGACGACGGCGCCGCCGATGCCGGCGGTCAGACCGCCGGCCGCGACCGCGAGGACGACGGCGAGCGGGTGGACCCGGACGGCGCGGCCCAGGATGAAGGGCTGGAGGACGTGGCCCTCGATCTGCTGCACGGCGAGGACGACGACGAGCACCATCAGGGCGGTGAAGAGCCCGTTGGTGACGAGGGCGACGACCACCGCGAGGGCGCCGGAGACGACGGCGCCGACCAGCGGGATGAAGGCGAAGAGGAAGATGAAGACGGCGAGCGGCACGGCCATCGGCACGTCGAGGAACCAGAGCCCGAGGCCGATGAAGACGGCGTCGATGAGGGCGACGAGGACCGTGCCCCGCACGTAGGCGGTGAGGGTGCGCCAGGCGCGCGGGCCGGCGCCGGCGACGCCCGGCCGGGCCTGGGCGGGGACCAGCTTGAGCGTCCACTCCCACACCTTCTTGCCGTCGTAGAGCAGGAAGAGGGTGGAGAACATCGCGAGCAGGATGCCGGTGATCGCCTCGACGACGACGGTGACGCCCTGGAGTCCGGCCGAGGTGATCTGCTCGGCGTTGGCCCCGATGGTGTCGCTGAGGTTCTTGGCGATGTCGTTGATCTGCTGTTCGGTCACGTGGAAGGGGCTGTTGAGGAGTCCGCGCTTGAGCTCCTCGATGCCGTCCCTGACGCGGTCGGACAGGTTGTCGATGTTGTCCATGACCTGCCAGACCACGAACCAGCCGACCAGGCCCATCACGACGAAGCCGGAGACAGCGGTGACGGCGGTGGCGAGCCCGCGGGGCAGGCCCTTGCGGCGCAGCATGGCGACGGTGGGCTGGAGCAGGGCGGTGACCAGGAGCGCGGCGACGAAGGCGAGGACGACGAGCTGGACGGAGCTGATCACCTTCATCAGCACCCAGACCGTGCCGGCGAAGACGAGCAGGCGCCAGCTCGCCTCGGCCGCGACGCGCATCCCCCACGGGATGGCGGCGACCGGGTCGGGCCGGGCCGCGACGGCCGGCGCGTAGGACGGGGGTGCGGGCACGGACCGGCCCGGCTCGGCGACGGCGATCGCGGTGTCCGGCAGGGGCGGCGCCGTGTCGGGGTCGCTCTCGGGCGTCGCGGGGACGGCCGCGCCGTCCTTCGGGGCGTCGCCGGGGTTCTCCCCCCGGGCCTCGTAGGGCGGACCGAGCGGGTCGTCGCGTTCCGCCTCGGCCCTGCGCTCGTCGAGGCGTTCACCCATGCGGCTCAGGCTCTCGCCCAGCCGGTTCAGCCACCCTGGCACTCTCGACATCTCTTTCCTCTTCCCCCGCCGGTTCTTCCCGTGGTGCTTCCCCGTGGACGCTTGCCCGCTCGCTCCCCCGCGATGCCAGGGACCTTCGAACCTACACGGAAGAAGCCCCTCACCGTAGGACGGCGAGGGGCTCCCCGAGGTTGAGCACGCGGGTACTAGTACCAGCGGTTGGCCTGCCAGAACGACCAGGCGCCGCAGGGGCTGCCGTAGCGTCCGTCCATGTAGCTGAGGCCCCACTTGATCTGGGTGGCCGGGTTGGTCTGCCAGTCGGCGCCGGCCGACGACATCTTCGAGCCCGGCAGGGCCTGCACGAGGCCGTAGGCGCCCGAAGAGGCGTTGGTCGCGCGGTAGTTCCAGCTGGACTCGTGGTCCACGATGTTGCTGAAGCACTGGAACTGCGAGGCCGGGATCATCTGGCGGGCGATCGCCTTGACCTCGGCCACGGTGTACGAGCCCTGGGCGGAGAAGGTCGAGGCGTCGCGGACGGAGTCGCGGCTGGCGCGCTCGGCGGCCTCCTTGCGCTCCTTCTCGGCCTTGGCAGCCTTGTCGGCCGCCTCCTTCTTGGCCTCGGCGTCCTTGGCGGCACGCAGGCGTGCCGCCTCCTCCGCGGACTTCTTCGCGGCCGAGTCGGCGGCGGCGGCCTGGACGTCGGCCTGCTCCGAGAGGGACGCGACCTGTACCTGGGCCTGCTCGCCCGCGGGAATGTCCGCGAGCAGCGTGGTGTCGGCCGCGGTGGCCTCGAAGTTGTCGTCCGAGGGCTGAACGGCGTTGCCCGACGCTACGCCCACGACGGCGCCGACGGTGGTGACCGCAGTGGCCGAAGCCACCGCGAATCCCCGGACCGAGATCCGGCTCACACGGTTTCCTTCCAGCACGCCCGCACAGGTGACCACGCGGGCGAAATCGTGCCCCTGGCGCTGGTCTCCGACGTACGGGGTCACTGAAGACACGGGCCCGTGGTGCTGTGGGCGGCATACGGCGGACGGCTGTTGAGTTGTGCGCTGCTGTGCGCACCCCTGAGGGTGCACGGGTGCCGTATGCGGGGCCTGACGGAAGCAAGACTTTGCCGGACGGCGACACCGCAAGGCAATTCCGTGTTGCGTGTGAAAGCTCACACCCCTGCAGGGGCACGTGTTTTCGGAGTTACCGGCGACAGCGCGACGCCGCCCGGCTAAGCTCCTGCGCTCTGCCGGGCGGCGCCAACTGCCGTACTCGTACAGACGGGTACGAATCGGTCAGATCTGACCGTCCTCCAGCATCTCCGTCACGAGCGCGGCGATCTGGGAGCGCTCGGAACGGGTGAGGGTGACGTGGGCGAACAGCGGATGCCCCTTCAGTTTCTCGACCACGGCGACGACTCCGTCGTAGCGGCCGACCCGGAGGTTGTCCCGCTGGGCGACGTCATGGGTCAGGACGACCCGCGAATTCGCCCCGATCCGGGACAGAACGGTCAACAGGACGTTCCGCTCCAGGGACTGGGCCTCGTCCACGATGACGAACGCGTCGTGGAGGGAGCGGCCCCGGATGTGGGTGAGCGGCAGGACCTCCAGCATGCCGCGCCCGAGCACCTCCTCGATGACCTCGCGGCTCGCGACCGAGGACAGCGTGTCGAACACCGCCTGCGCCCACGGGCTCATCTTCTCGGACTCGCTGCCCGGCAGGTACCCGAGTTCCTGGCCGCCCACCGCGTACAGCGGCCGGAAGACCATCACCTTCTGGTGCTGCCGGCGCTCCAGGACCGCCTCCAGGCCCGCGCAGAGGGCCAGGGCGGACTTGCCGGTGCCGGCCCGGCCGCCCATGGAGATGATGCCGACGTCCGGGTCGAGGAGCAGATCGAGCGCGATCCGCTGCTCGGCGCTGCGGCCGTGCAGGCCGAACGCCTCGCGGTCGCCCCTGACCAGTCGTACGTTCCCGTCGGCGGTGACCCGCCCGAGCGCCTTGCCGCGCTCCGACTGGAGCACCAGGCCGGTGTGGACCGGGAGCTCGGCGGCCTCCGGCACGTACAGCGTGTTCTGCTCGAAGAGCAGGTCCACCTGCTCGCCGGAGAGCGCCAGCTCGGACATCCCGGTCCAGCCGTTGGCGTCCGTGATGGCGAGTTCGGCGCGGTACTCCTCGGCGAGCAGGCCCACCGAGGACGCCTTGATGCGGAGCGGGAGGTCCTTGGAGACGACCGTGACGTCGTACCCCTCGGCCTGGAGGTTGCGCGCGACGGCGAGGATCCGTGAGTCGTTGTCCCCCAACCTGTAGCCGGCGGGCAGGACGCCGGGGTCGGAATGGTTGAGTTCGACACGCAGGGTGCCGCCCAGCTCCCCGACGGGGAGGGGGGCGTCGAGGCGCCCGTACCGGACCCGGAAGTCGTCCAGCAGGCGCAGGGCCTGCCGGGCGAAGTAGCCGAGTTCGGGATGGTGCCGCTTGGCCTCCAGCTCCGTCACCACGACGATCGGGAGCACGACCTCGTGCTCCTCGAACCGCGAGACGGCGTTGGGGTCGGCCAGCAGGACGCTGGTGTCGAGAACATAGGTGCGCCGGTCGGAAAGGCGGCGCTTCGTGCTGGTCACCACGGAAGGACAGACCCCCTCGGAAGACCCCTGTGAGGTCGGGGTGCGACGGAACCGGTGTCGCTGCGGAATGGGACCGGGCTCAGGCCGCCATGCGCGGGCCGAACCACGGCCCTCCGCTTCTCCCGTACGTGTCCCGCACGGTCGTCCTGGTGCAAGGGGCCTCCCGGGTGGCGGTCTCCGTGCCGCTCACTTCACCAGGGATATGCCCTCGAACCGGTGCTGCCATGCCATGGCATATGACGACGTGTTCGTGAACACGAGATGATCGGTTCCGACCGGTTTCCGTCAGGTCCCGTAGCGCCGGTGGCGGGCGGCGTAGTCGCGCAGCGCCCGCAGGAAGTCGACCTTGCGGAAGGCCGGCCAGTGGACCTCACAGAAGTAGTACTCGGAGTGCGCGCTCTGCCACAGCATGAATCCGGACAGTCGCTGCTCGCCGCTCGTGCGGATCACCAGGTCCGGGTCGGGCTGGCCGCGCGTGTAGAGGTGCTCCGAGATGTGCTCGACGTCGACGATCTCGGCGAGCTCCTCGAAGCTCGTCCCCCGGTCCGCGTGCTCCAGGAGCAGCGAGCGGACCGCGTCCGCGATCTCCTGCCGGCCGCCGTAGCCCACGGCCACGTTCACGAGTATCCCCGTGTTGGCGTGGGTGGCCTGCTCGGCCTCCTTCAGCACCGACTGCGTGCGGGCGGGCAGCAGGTCCATCGTCCCGACGTGGTGGACCCGCCAGCGGCCGTCGGCGGCCAGCGCGCGCACGGCGTTCTCGATGATCCCCAGCAGCGGGACGAGCTGCTCCTCGGGCCGGTTCAGGTTGTCCGTGGAGAGCATCCAGAGCGTGACGACCTCGACGTCCGTCTCGGCGCACCAGCCGAGCAGCTCCTGGATCTTGTCCGCGCCGGCCTTGTGCCCCTGCTCGGGCGTCCCGCCGGACGCCTTGGCCCAGCGGCGGTTCCCGTCGAGGATGACCCCGATGTGCTTGGGCACCTGGGCGTGGTCGAGGCGGCCTTCCACCCGGCGTGCGTAGAGCCCGTACACCAGGTCGCGCAGGTTCACTGTTCTTTACCCCTCCATGCACCGGCGGTCCGCCAGGCAGCGGCGGTCCGCAAGCCGCCACACTACTGCGCACGGGCGACGGGCTCCCAGCCCGGGACGGTCACAAGTCCGTGATAAGCAGAGATACGTGACTGATTCCCCCCTGTACCGCGCCTCCGCGGACCGCTACGACGCCATGGAGTACCGCCGCTCGGGCCGCAGCGGCCTCAAGCTCCCGGCCGTCTCCCTCGGCCTCTGGCACAACTTCGGCGACGACCGCGCCCTCGACACCCAGCGCGCGATCCTGCGCCGGGCCTTCGACCTCGGCGTCACCCACTTCGACCTGGCGAACAACTACGGGCCGCCGCCCGGCTCCGCCGAGCTGAACTTCGGCAAGCTCTTCGCCCAGGACTTCGCGCCCTACCGCGACGAGCTGATCGTCTCGACCAAGGCCGGCTACGAGATGCACCCCGGCCCCTACGGCGAGTGGGGCTCCCGCAAGTACCTGATGTCCTCGCTCGACGCCTCCCTGCAGCGGATGGGCCTCGACTACGTCGACATCTTCTACTCGCACCGCTTCGACCCGCACACCCCGCTGGAGGAGACGATGGGGGCCCTGGCCTCCGCCGTCCAGCAGGGCAAGGCGCTCTACGTCGGCGTCTCCTCGTACAGCAGCGAGCAGACCGCCGAGGCCGCGCGGATCCTGCGCGAGATGGGCGTCCGTCCGCTCATCCACCAGCCGTCGTACTCGATGATCAACCGCTGGACCGAGGCCGACGGCCTCCTCGACACGCTGGAGGCGGCCGGCATGGGCTGCATCTCCTTCGTGCCGCTCGCCCAGGGGCTGCTCACCAACAAGTACCTGAAGGGCATCCCCGAGGGCTCGCGGGCCACCCAGGGCAAGTCCCTCGACCCGAACCTGCTCTCCGACGAGGTCCTGCGGCGCCTGCGCGGTCTCGCGGACATCGCGGAGCGGCGCGGGCAGTCCCTGGCACAGCTGGCGCTGTCGTGGGTGCTCCGCGACGAGCGGATGACCTCCGCGCTGATCGGCGCGTCCAGCGTCGCCCAGCTGGAGGAGAACGTCGCCGCGCTCGCCGCTCCGCCGCTGACCGCCGAGGAGCTCCGGGAGATCGACTCGTTCGCGGTCGACACCGAGGGCACGAACATCTGGGCCGGCCGGGGCTGACGCCTCACGGGGGGGGCCGGGCGCGGGCCCGGGTGACGGGCCCCGGGGGGCGGGCCCTCCCAGGATCCGGAAAGGAAAAACGGGCCGGTCCGTGGGGGGGATACGGACCGGCCCGAGGGGGGGTTTCCACCATAACCCTTCGCCGGTCGTCTTGCGCGCCGGGTGCGGCGGACGAACACCGGCTGATTCACCGGATCCCAAGGGGGACAAGGGCTGTGAAGCCCAGTGGCGGGTTTGCGCCCCGGCGTGGCGGCGGAGTTCCGTCCCTCCCACGAGGGACCGTCCGGGAGAGGCCCGGCGTTGACGCCACGAGGCCGCCCGGAGGCCGTCACGGCGTTCAGGGCACCGCGGTGAACGCGCCGAGGAGCAGTCCGACGAGCGCGCCCGCCAGCATGAACGGCCCGAACGGGATCGCCGTGGACCTCCCGGCCCTCCGCACCACCATCAGCCCGAGGCCGTACACCGCGCCGAACAGGAACCCCGCGAAGGCCCCGCTGAACAGCACCCCCCAGCCGTACCAGCCGAGCGCGGCGCCCAGCGGAAGCGCCAGCTTCACGTCGCCCCGCCCCAGACCGCTCGGACTGATCAGGTGCAGCACCTGATAGGACCCGCCCAGCGTCAACGCGCCGAGCAGCGCGTGCGGCCAGGACCCGGCGTCGTACGGCAGGAGCTCGGCCCCGGCCAGCAGCAGCGGGACCACCACGGCGAGCGACAGCGTCAGCTCGTCCGGCAGCCGTCGCACCCGGACGTCCACCGACGCCAGCAGGACGGCCACCGGCGCCACGAGGAGCCAGACCGCCAGCTCGGGCCGCGGCCCTCCGGTGGCGGCGGCGAGCGCCGCGCAGGCCAGCGCGGTGACCACGGACGGCGTGAGCGGGTCGGAGGCCGTCGCGCACTCCCGCCGGCCCGGCCCCCCGAGCCAGCCCCTCCCCGGCCCCACCAGCACGTGCCCGGCGGGGCAGCGGTCCCGCCACGCCACCTCCGGCTCCACGGAGAACCGGTACGCGGCCCGCGGCACGAGGCGGCCGGCAACGGCCCCCCACAGGGCGGCGACGGCGATCAGGGCGAGGTACACGCACCTGACCTTAGGGTCCGCGGCCCGCTACGGTCTGTCGCATGGGGAAATGGGTGGACGGGACGGGGACGCTGACCGTGGCCGACGGGGCGGCCCGGCCGCTGGAGATCGCGGCCGGCCACCGCGCCCGGCGCCGGGGACTCCTCGGACGCGACGGGATCGCCGGGGCCCTGCTCATCGTGCGGACCAACAGCGTGCACACCTTCGGGATGCGCTTCCCGATCGACGTCGCCTACCTCGACCGCTCCTTCACCGTCCTCTCCGTCGTCACCATGCGGCCCGGCAGGCTCGGCATGATCCGGCCCCGCGGCCGCCACGTCCTGGAGGCCGAGGCGGGCGCGATGGCCGCGTGGGGGCTGCGGCCGGGCGCACGCGTGCGCGTGGACGCGGACGTCACCGCGGGCAGCTGACCCGGCGGCCCCTGGCCCGGCCCGACGCACGCGTGCGCGTGGGTGTGGGTGTGGGTGTGGGGGCGTGGGCGGACGTCACGGTGGGCCCGAGCCGAGCAGGGTGAAGGCGCCGTACGCGGCGGAGGCCAGCGCCAGTCCGGCGACGACCGGAACGGCCGTACGGGTCCGCACGCGCGCGAGGGCCACCGCGGGCGGCAGGAGCAGCCCGAAGGCGGGCATCATCAGGCGCGGCCGGGAACCGAAGTACGCGGCGCCGACCAGGGAGACGAACACGACGCCGATCGTGTACACGAGCAGCGGCAGCGGCTGCCCCTGCCGCACGCACAGCGCCACCAGCCAGCCGAGCAGCCCGAGTGCCGCGCACAGCCCCAGCGCCGCCGGCCACGGCAGGCCCACGATGAACCGGGCGAGGGCCACCCCGCCGTCGATCGAGTTCCCCCACGCTGCCTGCACGTCGAAATAGGCGGTCGCGCTCCCCAGCCGCACCCCGACGTAGACGACGTACCCGAGCCAGCCCAGCGGCGCCAGCAGCACCCCCGCCGCCATCCGCGCGGGCAGCCTCCGCTCCCGTACGACGGTCACCACCGCCGTGATCCCCACGGCGGCGATCAGCGCGGCCGCCGTCGGCCGGGTCAGCCCCGCGGCCGCGCACAGCGCGCCCGCCAGGATCCACCGCCCGCGCAGCACCGCGTACAGCGACCACGCCGCGAGAGCGGTGAACAGCGTCTCGGTGTACGCCATCGACTGCACGAACGCCGTCGGGTACACCCCCCACAGCACCGCCAGCAGCACCCCCGCCCGCTCCCCCGCCACCTCGGCGCCACAGCGGTAGATCCCCCAGGTGGCGGCGACCCCCGCGCTCCACGCGACCAGCAGCCCGGCCGTCGCCGCGTCCATCGGGAGCACCGCCGACAGACCCCGCTCCAGCGCCGGGAACAGCGGGAAGAACGCCAGGTCCGCGTGGACGTCACCGTTCGGCAGGGTCACCTCGTACCCGTACCCGTGCTCGGCGATCCGGACGTACCAGACGGCGTCCCAACGGCCCTTGAGCCGGTGCAGCCCGTCCTCGCCGGACGCCGCCGCGGCGATCGCCAGGACCACGAGGCCGATCAGCCGGGTCGCGACATAGCCGCCGAGGGCTGCGGACAGGGGCGTGCGGGAGACGAAGACGGGCCGGGGCATGGAGCGATTATCCCGGCACCGCCCGCGCGCTCAGCCGTGCGGCCTTATGCGGCCGAACCTCGCCGCCATCACCGGCCCGAGCTGCTGCACGATCCCGTGCCCCGGCTCCTGCGGCGACGGCAGGTCCCCCAGGAAGGACGTGACGATGACCTCGTCGATCCCGACGACCCCCCGGCTGCTCTGCTCCTCCAGGAAGGCGAGCGTGCGGCGCCAGTCGGCCGCCGCCGGAGCCTCGCCGAGGAACGAACGGACCGTGTCCTGCACGACGTCCCAGAAGAACACGTGCGGCAGCACACCGCCCTGATGGAAGACATGGACCTCGTACACACCACGGAACTCGGGGATGGTGGTGACGAGATCACTGACCAGCTGCACGCTCGGAGTCTGGCTCGGCGTCTCGCTCGGAGTCGTCGTCATCTGTCCAGAATGCTCCTGCCCGACGGATACGTCCCGCCACTTTTGCGTTTTCCTGACGACGTCTTTCGACGGGTTTTCCACAGGGGGTGCGAAGTGTCCCTCTTCCGTGGATCGTTGCGCGTATGTACGAGTTGGCGACCCTCGCCAGGGGCGGGGTCCTCCTGACGCCCCGGGCCGTCGCGGCCGGCTGGCCGCCCGGCCGACTGACCGCGCGCCTCCGCCGCGACGGCTGGCAGCGGATCTGCCGCGGCGCCTGGGCCGCCCCGGGCAAGGAGGTCGACTGGCGCGTCAGGGCCACCGCCCACCAGCTCCTCCGCCCGGAACTGGTCTGCAGCCACGGCACCGCCGCGCTCCTCCACCGCATCGAACAACTCGCCGCCGGCCCACCGGACATCCTCCACTTCACGGCCCCGCCGCCCGCCCGGCCCGCCCGCCCCCACCGGACACGCGTCCACACCACCGCCCTCCTCGCCGCCGGCGACCACACCACCCGGCGCGGACTGCGGACCACCACCCCGGCCCGGACCGTCGCCGACCTCATACGGCACTCCACCGGCCGCGACCACGCCGTCGTCGTCGCCGACTCCGCGCTCGCCTCCCGCGCCGTCGGCGGCGTCCGGCGCGACGCCCTCGTCCGCTACGAGGACCTCGCCGCCCAACTCGCCGCACCCCTCCGCGGCGCCGCCCGCGCCCGCGCCTGGCTCCCCTGGGCCGAGCCCGCCTCCGGCTCCCCGGCCGAGACGATCGCCCGCCTCCGCATACGGGACGCCGCCCTTCTCCCCGATTCCCAGCCCACGCTCCACACGCCCGACGGCCGCCCCCTCCGCCCCGACTTCCTCTTCCGCGCCGCCGGCCTCGCCGTCGAGATCGAGGGCTACGCCTTCCACGGCACCCGCCGCGCCCACGAACGCGACATCGCCCGCTTCAACGCCCTCCAGTCCTGCCCCGCCGTCCGCCGCGTCCTGCGCTTCACCGCCACCGAGGTCTTCCACCACCCCGACCGCATGACCGCCACGATCCTCACGGCCCTGACGGAACTGTCGCGCTAGACGCCTCCTAGGGGTTCGTGCCCGAGCCCGAGCCCGAGCCCGAGGTCCTCGGGAAGGAGATCTCCACCCGGCGGTTCTTCTTCCGCCCCTCCTCCGTCCCGTTGTCCGCGATCGGGTAGTCCTCGCTGTACCCGCGGATGTCGAACGTCGTCCCCGGGTCCAGGCTCCGCGACAGCACCTGCTGCACCGCCACCGCGCGCTCCTTCGACAGCTTCAGCCCGTGCTCGTACGTCCCCAGGTTGTCCGTGAACCCGAACACCCTGACCCGCCCGGACCCCATCCTGTTGATCTCCGCGGCGATCGCCGCGATCCGCGCCGTCGACGCCGCGCCCAGCTTCGCGCTGTTCTTCGGGAACAGCACCTCCGCCTGCAGCGCGAACGTCACGTCCACGTTCGTGTCCTGCCGCCGCTGCTCCCCTCCCTCCTCCTCCACGATCTGCTTGATGTCCAGCACCTTCGCCGGCGCCAGCGTCGCCCCGTCCGGCAGCATCAGCCCCGGCGCGTTCGCGTCGACCACCGGCGCCGGCGACGCGCTCCCCGCCGCCCCCGGCCCGTCATCCGCCCACGCCACCGGCCCACCCACCGGCCACCCCACCACCGAGACCAGCACCAACACCACGAACCCGCGCTTCGTCTTCATCATCACGCCGCCTCAGGAAAGTTTGAGCGTGGCCGGCTCGAACGTGGGCAACTGAAACGACACCTCGGTGGTGGATGCGGGGGGCGCGGGGAACTGCATGAAGACGTCCACCGAATCACCCGCGGAGACGATCCCCAGACCCGTCGTGGTCAGGGGCCGTCCGTCCGTGTCCCTCAGAACGTAGTACCGCTTCTTCCCCAAGCCGTCGACAAGGGTCGCACCGCCCAAGGACGTGCCGTGCTTGACGACTTCGGTCTCGTCACCGCTGATCTGGGCCGGAACGGCCGTACTCGAATCGCCTGTGTTGCTCAGACGTCCCTTGAGCGTGAGAAAGCCGCCTGCGTCCCGCTCCGCCGAAGTGATGGCAAGCTCTAGACCCTTGCGGCCCTTCGAGGTCGCCATGGTCTCCGCTGGTTCTGCCGTCGCCGAACCGGAAGACGGCATTTGAGCGCTCGGGGTCTTCTGCGTGCTCGCAGCATTGGAGCTTGGCTTGGCGTCCTGAGGCTTCTCCTCGCCTCCGCAGCCCGTCACGAGGAGAGCCGCCGACGCGACTGTCACGACAACAACGGCTCGCCGAAGCCTCACTGCGTACCGCACCTTCATCTACCGCTCTTCCTTTGCTCGTCGTCGCCGATCATTCGGACAGTCGGACGGTGAAGAGATCCGTGGCATCCGGCAGTACCGGGTTCTCTGGATCGATCTCCCAGGGGTCGCCGGAACACACGAGCCCTTCGATGGGACTCGCTTCCTCCTCGTCGTCCCCCTCCTCGCCCGGCGGCGTCGGAGTGGATGTGGGCTCCGAAGGCGGATCAGGCGCCTCGAACATGCAACGCGGTTCGACCACAGCCTCTGCTGACGCGATCGCCTCCTTGGGCTCCTGTCCGATCGTCCGCACCGTGACGCGGAAGCCCTCGGTCCCTGAGCCCAGTCGCACACACCGGTCGCCGACGAGCTCGGCCGAATTTCGGGCCGCGAACGCCTCGGCCTGCAGACATGCCGAGGGGTCGTACGCCTCGCCGCTGAGGAACCGGTCCCATTGCGCCGGATCGAGGATCACGTCGAGCCACCCCTGGCGAAGCTGCTCACGGGCATCCTGAGCTGCCGCCAGTGCCGCTGCGTCAGCCGCCGTTTGCGCACTGTTTCGCGCCGAGGCGGCCTGCCCCACCGCAAAGTAGACGACCGCGAGAAACAGCAGGCCCCCTACGACAGCGATGTAGACGGGGAATGCCTGCCCGGAGTCCCCACGCGGCCTTCGTGCTAGTTGCCCGTCAGGTCGGCGATCTTCTCGGTGATCGCCGTCTTGATCGACTGGCCGATGTCCGTCCCGGTGATCGCGATCACGATCGCCACCACCACCACGATGATGCCCAGGTATTCCACCGCCGTCTGGCCCCGGTCGCGGTCGCGGGGGGTGGTGAGGTGGAGGTGGGCTTTGGTCAGGGCTTTGAGCATCGCGTCGTTCATCGTGGTCCCCTCCGCGTTGAGACGCCTGCGTGTGGGCTCGGTACGCCGACGGGGGGGTCGGCGGACAGGGCCCGGGGGCCCGGGGGTGGGCCCGGGTGGTCGGGTCGGCGGGTGGGAGGGACGGGTCCGGGGCGAACGGGTCCATCGCGTGCACCTCCCTCACACTCAGTTGGCACTGTGGCACATCGTGTTGCGCGGACGAAGGGGTTTCGACGGAATATGTCAGAGGGCGGACGGATCACTCGCCGGTGACGGAACCGAAGTCGGTTCCGGTACCGAGGAAGAGGCCGGCGCCGAGGAGGATCATGGTGGCGGGGACCATGAGCGTGGTGATCACCATGGTGGCCTTGGGGACGGCCTTGGCGGCCTTGCGGCGGGCGTTCTGGGCGTCGGTGCGCCGCATGTCGTTGGCGATCTGGATGAGGGTGTCGACGATGGGCGCGCCGAGTTCCTCGCCCTGCTGGAGGGCGGTGACGAACTGGGCGACCTGTTCGGAGTCGTTGCGGCGGCGGAGTTCGTCGAATGCCTGGCGGCGGCTGACGCCCATGTCCATCTGGCGCAGGGTGATGCGGAGTTCGTCGGCCCAGGGGCCCTCGTACTTCTCGGCGACGCGTTCGAGGGCCTGGCGGAAGCCGAGGCCGGCGGAGACGACGACGGCGAGGACGTCGAGGAAGTCGGGGAGGGTGCGTTCGATCTGGTCCTTGCGGATGCGGACGGCGGACCAGATGCCGACCTCGGTCCAGAAGGCGCCGAAGGCGAGGAGGAGGAGCGCGGTGAGGTACGAGCCCTTGCTGATCATGAGCAGGCCGCCGAGGGCGCCGAGGAAGCCGTAGACGGCGCGGCGCGCCCCGTAGCGGTCGATGGTGAGCCCGCCGGGGTTTCCGGCGAGGTCGATGCGGCGGCGGACGGCGTTGACGCGCTTGGGGCCCATGAGGCGGAGGACCGCCGGGGACCAGCGCATGCCGAGGCGGTCGACGGCGGAGTCGACGGCGCCGGTGCGGGTGGCGCCGACCTCGAGGGCGAGCCGGAGGTCGTCGGGGAGGCGGGCGTCGGCGCGGTAGAGGCGCAGGCCGTAGCAGGCGCCGGCGACGGAGAGGCCGGCGAGGAGGGCGAGGAGGAGGTCCACGGCGGCCGTCCCTATACGTCGATCTTGGAGAAGCGGCGGATGACCGCGAAGCCGACCACGTACAGGGCGAACGCGGCGACGACGGCGACCTGTCCGATGCCGGAGCCGGTCATGCGGTCGAGGGCGCCCGGCTGCATGTTGTCGATGAGGAGGAGGGAGCCGACGCCGATGACGGGTACGGCGTACGCGGTCATGCTGACCTGGGAGAGCTGGGTGCGGACCTCGCGCCGGGTCTCCTTGCGTTCCTCCAGGGTCTCGGTGAGGTTGCGCAGGGAGGAGACGACGGTGCCGCCGGCCCGGTTGGCGAGGACGAGCGTGGTGACGAGGACGACGAGTTCGCGGGAGGGCAGCCGGTCGGCGAGTTCGCCGAGGGCGTCGTCGAGGGAGGTGCCGACGGCCAGCTGCTGGGCGACCTTCTCCAGTTCGTCGCCGGCCGGGGCCTCCATCTCGTCGGCGGCGAGGCTGAGGGCCATGCGGAGGGCGAGGCCGGCCTGGGTGGCGTTGGCCAGGATGCGGGAGAGTTCGGGGAGTTGGTTGATGAACTTCTCGATGCGCTTCTGGCGCTGCCAGTTGAGGTAGCCGAGGGCGACCCAGATGCCGAGGAGTCCGCAGATGGGTCCGAAGAACGGGGAGAGCGCGGCCTGTCCGACGATCCACAGGACGGCGACGGTGGCGGCGAGGGCGACGGTGAACTCGCCGGGGGTGACGTCGAGGCCGGTGGCCGCGATGCGCAGCTCCAGCCGCCGCCCGAGGGCGGTGCGGCGGACGCGCCGGTCGACGCCCCGGAAGCGGCGCCTGCGGCGGCCGGTGGCCTCGGGCTCGTTGCTCTCGTCGAGCCGGGCGACGAGGGCCGCGTGCCGGCGGGCCCCACTGGCGTACACCTGGACGCCGGTGATGCCGAGGACGCAGGCGAGCAGGGTGACGCCCGCGGTCAGCCAGAAGGGGTCGGTCATCACTCCGCCTCTCGGGTGGCGAGGTGGGCGTCGGTGACGGCGACGCCGAACGCCTGCGGGATGGGCTGTCCGGCCATGTAGAGGCGCTCGGCGACGCGCCGGGGCAGCGGGTGGTGGGTGAAGCGCCCGTACACCCGGCCGTCGGCGGCGAGCGGCTGGGCCTGGAAGCGGCAGACCGTGGCGAGGAGGAACCGTTCGCGTCCGTGCGAGGCGAGGACGGAGATCTCGGTGATCCGTCGGGTGCCGTCGGGGTGCCGGGTGAGCTGGACGAGGACGTCGACGGCGCTGTTGATCTGGTCGCGGAGCGCCTCGAACGGCACCTTGACCTCGGACATCGAGGCGAGGGTCTGGAGGCGCATGAGGGCGTCCTCGGCGGAGTTGGCGTGGACGGTGGCGAGCGAGCCGTCGTGGCCGGTGGACATCGCCTGGAGCATGTCGAGGGTCTCGCCGCCGCGGACCTCTCCGACGATGATCCGGTCGGGGCGCATCCGGAGGGAGTTGCGGACGAGGTCGCGGATGGTGATGGCGCCGCGGCCCTCGATGTTCGGCGGGCGGGCCTCCAGCCGGATGACGTGGGACTGCTGGAGCTGGAGTTCGGCGGAGTCCTCGATGGTGATGATCCGCTCGCCGTCCGGGACGAGCCCGGAGAGGGCGTTGAGCAGGGTGGTCTTCCCGGTGCCGGTGGCGCCGGAGACGATCAGGTTGAACTTGGCCTGGACGAGGCCGGAGAGGAGCAGCAGCATCTGCTCGTCGAGCGAGCCGAGGCCGAGCATCTCGTGGAGCGTGTACGCCCGGGGGAAGCGTCGGATGGTGAGGGTCGCGCCGGTCAGGGAGAGCGGCGGGATGATGACGTTGACGCGTTCGCCGGAGGGGAGCCGGGCGTCGACCATCGGGTTGG
Source organism: Streptomyces sp. NPDC051180 (assembly GCF_040689545.1). Lineage (NCBI taxonomy): Bacteria > Bacillati > Actinomycetota > Actinomycetes > Kitasatosporales > Streptomycetaceae > Streptomyces > Streptomyces sp. NPDC051180. The sequence goes on along the minus strand of NZ_JBFBBC010000014.1, from coordinate 60,271 downwards.
ACTCGTCGACGCGGCGGTTCACGGTGGAGACGATCCGCTCGATGGTCTGCATGAGCTGGTCGTGGGAGGCGAAGCGGAGCGGGAGGAGTTCGACGCGTCCGCCGCGCTCGATGAAGATCTGGTCGGGTCCGTTGACCATGATCTCGGTGATGGAGGCGTCTTCGAGGAGCGGTTCGAGTACGCCGAGGCCGAGGGCCTCGTCGACGACCCGGCGGATCAGCTGGGCGCGCTCGGCGGTGGAGAGCACGGGGCCCTCGCGGCTGATGATGTGCCCGAGGACGCGCTCCAGCCGGGCCCGCCGCTCGGCGGCCGCGAGCGCGGACATCTCGGTGAGGTCGATCTCCTCCAGCAGCTTGGCGCGGAAGGAGGCGACGAGGTGGCCGTCCTCCCGGGAGGCGGGACCGTTCTTCTCCTCGGGGGCGTTGATCCGGGCGCGCAGGCTCATGGCCGGTCCTCCGGGGGCGTCTCGGTCAGAGGCATGGTGGCGGACTTGGTCACGTCGCCGAAGTCCCAGAAGGGCACGACGGAGGGGATGCGGACGGTGACGGTGGCGGTGGCCTCGCCGCCGCCCTCGCTGACCGCGACGGAGGTGGCCCAGCCGGCGGCCGCGCGGCCGGCGGTCTCCGGGTCGGGCCCGTCCTCGTCGTCGCTGCTCGCCGCCCTCGCCGCCGCGCGGGCCGCCGTGCCCGCCTGCTGGGCGGCGTACGCGGCGACGCCGAGCTGGAGCCCGGCGAGGCCGACGAGCAGCAGGACGGGCAGGAAGCCGAGGTACTCGACGGCCGCCTGGCCCCGGTCACGTGGCGTCCCGCGTCGGGCGCGTCCGGTTCCACGTACGTCTCCGTTCACGGCCGCACGCCCTTCCCGTCTCGTACCCGCACGCCCTTGCCGTCTCATGGCCGCATGCCCTTCTCGTCGACCGCGGCGGCCGTCGCCTTCACCGGGAAGAGTCCGCCGACGCCGGGGAAGAGCACGGGGACGTCGATGGTGACGACCGCGGTGACCATGCCTCCGCCGCTGGAGCAGGCCGGCCTCGCGCCGCTCCTCCAGGCCCCGTCCAGGTGGCGCAGGGCGGCCTCGGAGCAGTCGTCGCCGACGGCGGCGGCGCGGGCGGCCTCGTCCGCGGCGTTCCCGGCGAGGGTGTACGTGTAGCCGACCAGGACGACCTGCCAGAGCAGGGCGAGGGTGAGCAGGATGAGCGGCACCATGCCGACGAACTCGACCGCCACCTGCCCCCTGTCGTCGTCCCGGATCCCGGCCATGGTTCAGCGGCCTCCGGTGCGGCGCCGCAGGCCGAGGGAGCCCCGGTCGGCGGCGCGGGCGAGCTGCCGGCCGGGCTTGCCCGGGGTGTCGGCGGCGGGGGCGCCGACGAGGCCGAGTTCGCCGGCGAGGGCCCACAGGGCCTGCTTGACGGTCGACTTGGCGTCGAGTTCGTGGAGGCGGCCGGCGTCGACGACGGCCTGGAGCTCCTTGAAGTGGGCGGGGACGGCGACGCCGGCGACGCGGGTGCCGGTGATCTTCTGGACGAGGGGCGGCTGGATCTCGGTGGAGCGGTGGTGGCGGTTGACGACGGTGACGGTCTCCTCGGCCTTGCGGACCTGGAGCCGTTCCCACATGCGGACGGTCCGTTTGGCGGCGCGGACGGCGACGACGTCGGGGGTGGCGACGAGCAGGGCGGTGTCGGCCATCTCGATGGCGGCGGCGTTGGCGCTGTTCAGCTGGGAGCCGCAGTCGACGACGACGACCTCGTGGCGGCCGCGCAGGGCGCTGACGATCTGGCGCGCGGCCCGGTCGGTGACCTCCTCGCCGCGTTCTCCCTCGGCGGGGGCGAGGAGGAGAGCCAGTCCGGTCTCGTGGAGGTAGACGGCGTCCTGGAGGACGCGGGGCGAGATGTCGGCGATGGTGGCGAGGTCGGCGACGGAGCGCCGGAACTGGACGTCGAGGTAGGAGGCGATGTCGCCGCTCTGGAGGTCCATGTCGACGAGGGCGACGCTGCGTCCGGCGGCGCGGGCGGCGAGGGCGAGGTGGACGGCGGTGACGGTGGTGCCGACGCCGCCCTTGGCGCCGCTGACGGTGACGACGGTGCCGCCGGGGCCGGTGGGCCGGTCGGCTCCGGTGCCGAGGTGGCGGCGGACGCCGGTGGACCACTGGGCGGCGGCCTGGACGCGGCTGGCGAGCTCCTCGTACCCCAGGGGGAGGGTGACGAGGCCGCGGGCGCCGGAGTCCATGGCGGCGGAGAAGAGGACGGGGCTGGCGTCGGCGGTGATGACGACGGTGCCGACGGCGGGGAAGCGGAGGGCGACCTCGCGGACGAGTTCGAGCGCGGGGACGGGGCCGATGCGTTCGTGGACGAGGACGACCTCGGGGAGTTCGTCGAGGGAGACGGCCGCGAGGCGGGCGAGGGCGTCGACGAGCTGGGTGGAGTCGGCGACCGGCGGGGCGGGTTCGGCGTCGGGCAGCTGGCTGAGCAGCGTCATGACGGACCGGGCCGCGTCGGGGTCCCCGACGGCCGGCAGGATCCTGGTGCTCATACCGGCCTCACTTGTCCTTGTCGAGCGTGTAGGTGCGGTCGCGCTGGTCGGCGGGGGCGCCGCCGGTGGAGGGGGCCACGAGGGCGAGGCGTACGTGTTCGGCGAAGGACTCGGCGTACGCGACGCGCTGGGTGTCGAGCGTGGAGAGGGCGAAGCTGATGGGGACGGCCTCGGCGCCGCCGGTGCGGGTGGTGCTGCCGGAGCGCTCGCCGATGGGGGTGAGCTTGCCGACGTCGAGGACGCGGGCGCCGGCGACGATCATCCGGGACTGCGAGGGGTCGCCCTTCTTCTCGCCGGCGAAGGTGGCGTAGATGTTGACCGTGGCCCCGGCGGTGATCTTGCCGGCGACGCCGGTGGCGGCGTCGATCATGATCGCGATCTCCTGCTGGCCGGGCTGGAGCGCGGGCCGGTCGACGATCATGTCCTCCTGGAGGAGCGACCCGGCGCGCAGTTCGGTGACGGCGATCTTGCCCTGGATCCGGCGCAGGTCGGTGATCGCGGTCGGCGAGAGCCAGCGCTTCGGCATGGTGATCTTCTCGAACTGGGCGGCGTTCAGGGCCGTGTAGGGCTTCACGTTCTTGCTGATCCGGTACGCGGTGACCTCCGGGCCGACCTTCGAGTTCACGTCGCTGATGACGGCGAGCACGCCGGCGAAGGCGCCGAGCGCGCACAGGACGGACAGCAGCAGCAGGATGACGCCGCGGCGCTGGCGGGAGTTCATGGCCGTACTACCTCGATCGGAGACGTGGGTCCGGACGGACGGGGCTGGCGGGCGGGCGGTCGTACGGGGCGGGACGGCGTACGGGTCGGGTGGCGGGCCTCGTGGCCGACCTCGTGGCCGATCGGGTGGCGGGCCTCGTGGCCGATCGGGTGGCGGGCCTCGTGGCCGGCCGGGTGCCCGGTCGGTCGTGCGGGGCGGGCGCCCGGACCGTACGGATCCGGCCGGCGGCCCGCCGTACGGGGTGTCGCGCCGGGGCGGTTCACGGCAGGGCGCGGGTCGGGTGCGGGACGGGTCCGAGGCCCGGGGTGGCGGGGGCGCCGGGCCCCAGGGCTCCCTGCTGCGTGCCGGCCGGTCCCAGGGCTCCCTGCTGCCCCAGCTGCCCCTGCTGCGTCCCGGACGGTCCCAGGGCTCGGGCCGCCTGTCTGCCGGTGAGGGCGCCGGGGCCGGGTGGGGCGGTCGTGCGGGGTGCCGGTTCGGGTGGAGCGGGCGGGGCCAGGGGGGCGGCGCAGAAGCCGCAGCGGTCGCCGATGAGGTCCATCCCGCACCAGTGGCAGGTCTCGCGCCGTACGGAGGAGACGAGTTGGTACAGGACGGGGAGGTCGGGGAGGTAGGCGGCGAACTCGACGAGTTTGGGGGTGCCCCACCAGCGGGGTGAGGAGTCGGGCAGGGGCGTCTCCTGGACGGAGCCGCCGACCCGCCAGCGCGGGGCGAGGGTGGTGGTGGGCCAGTCGGTCTGGAGCTGGCCGCGGGCGAGGAGGAGTTCGGTGGTGAACTCGGGTCCGGCGAAGGGGGTCTCCCCGCTGCCGAGCCGGACGATCTGCGGGGTGGGCCCGGCGAGGACGGCGAAGTGGGCTCCGGGCAGCCATCCCTTGAGGTGGGAGCCGAGGCTGACGGGCACGCGGTCGAGGCGGGCGACGGAGCCGAGGACGGCGCCGGCGTAGATGTAGTGGGCGAGGAGCCGGGCGGCCGAGGCGAGGACGCCGGGGCTGAAGTCGCACCCCGCGAGCTGGCGCAGCTGGCGGACGAGGACGGCCGCGCCGAGGGGGGGCAGGTCGGTCCTGACCAGGGCGATCCGGTCGCTCTCCAGCAGGCCGCGGACGGCGCGGAGGCGCTGCTCGACGGCGGCGGGCGCGGCGGTCGGGCAGACGACGACCACGTGCCCGTAGCGGGCGAGGAGGAGCTGCATGTCGGCGACGGAGGCGTCGAGCGGGCGGCCCTCGGGCGGCGGCAGGACGGCGGCGTCCGGGGTCCCGGGGTCGATCGGCGGCAGCACCAGGTCGGCGCCGGTGACCGCGATGGCTGTCGGCACGTCAGGCTCCCCCGTCCCCTCCGGCCTCCGGTGCGCCGGGGGCCGCGGATCACTTACCGCGTTCGCGGCATCACCGCAGGGTGCGACCGCCACTGCACCTTATCCACGACCCCCGGGGTGGTGAACACACAATCCGCCAAGCCGACTCCATTAATTCGGGCCGGTCCGGGGCCCGTCGGCGCACCTCAGCCCGGCATTCGCCCTCCGGGCGCCGCCCGGTTCCCGAACACCGGTCACTGCCAGAGGTCTTGACAACACGATTGGTCTGGACCAGCTTGTTGCGACAGCGGTGGCCACCGTCGAACCCCTACAGCCCTCGTACCCCCGTACGAGCCCCTCCGTACGACGACGTACGGCACCTCCACATCCCCAACTCCCCCACGGAGGATGCACGTGGACCGCACCACCACCCGCCCGCACGGCCGCAGATGGCTCGGCGGAGCCCTCGCGCTCGCCGTCGGCTCCGGGCTCGTCCTCGTCGGCGGAGCCGGCACCGCGCAGGCGGCGGACGTCAACGTCGCCAAGAACGCCGGATTCGAGAACGGCCTGGCCAACTGGGCCTGTTCCGCCGGGAGCGGCGCCGCCGTCTCCTCCCCGGTCCGCACCGGCGCAGGCGCCCTCAAGGCCACCCCGGCCGGGCTCGACAACGCCAAATGCGTGCAGACCGTGGCCGTGAAGCCCAACTCGACCTACACGCTGAGCGCCTGGGTCCAGGGCGGCTACGCCTACCTCGGCGCGAACAACACCGGGACCGGCACGGGAACCGTCTCCACCTGGACGCCCGACAGCCCGTCGTGGAAGCAGCTGACCACGACGTTCACCACCGGCCCGAGCACCACCTCGGTCGAGATCTACACCCACGGCTGGTACGGCACCTCCCCCTACCTCGTGGACGACGTGAGCGTCTACGGCCCCGACGGGGGCGGCGGCCAGGACCCCGACCCGGTCGTCCCGGCCACCCCGGCCGGCCTCGCCTCCGGCGCGGTCACCTCGTCCAGCGTCGCCCTGAGCTGGAGCGCGGTCTCCGGTGCCACCGGGTACAAGATCTACCGGGACGGCGCCAACCCGGTCGCGGTGACCGGCACCTCCACCACCGTCACCGGCCTGACCGCCGACACCGCGTACCAGTTCCAGGTCTCCGCCACGAACACCGCGGGCGAGTCCGCCAAGTCCACCGCCGTGAGCGCCCGCACCTCCAAGGTCACCGACCCGGGCCCCGGCCCGGCCGTGCCCAAGCACGCCGTCACCGGCTACTGGCAGAACTTCGACAACGGTGCCGCCAAGCAGAAGCTGCGGGACGTCCAGTCGGCGTACGACATCATCGCCGTCTCCTTCGCGGACTCCACGACCACCGCCGGCCAGATCACCTTCAACCTCGACCCGGCCGTCGGCTACACCTCGGTCGCCGACTTCAAGGCCGACATCGCGGCCAAGAAGGCGGCCGGCAAGTCCGTGATCATCTCGGTCGGCGGCGAGAAGGGCAACGTCACGATCAACAGTGACGCGAGCGCCACCGCCTTCGCCGACAGCACGTACGCCCTCATGCAGGAGTACGGCTTCAACGGCGTCGACATCGACCTCGAACACGGCATCAACTCGACGTACCTCTCCAAGGCGCTGCGCCAGCTCTCCGCCAAGGCGGGGTCGAGCCTGGTCATCACGATGGCCCCGCAGACCATCGACATGCAGTCCACCGGCACGGAGTACTTCAAGACCGCGCTCGCCGTGAAGGACATCCTCACGGTCGTCAACACCCAGTACTACAACAGCGGTTCGATGCTGGGCTGTGACGGCAAGGTCTACAGCCAGGGCTCGGTGGACTTCCTCACCGCGCTCGCCTGCATCCAGATCCAGGGCGGCCTCGCCCCGTCGCAGGTCGGCCTCGGCGTCCCCGCCTCCACCCGGGGCGCGGGCAGCGGCTACGTCGACCCGCAGGTCGTCAAGAACGCGCTCGACTGCCTCACCAAGCTCACCGGCTGCGGCACCTTCAAGCCCGCCCAGGCATGGCCGACGCTGCGCGGCGCGATGACCTGGTCGACCAACTGGGACGCGACGGCCGGCAACGCCTGGTCGAACGCGGTCGGCCCGCACGTCCACAACCTGCCGTAGCCCCGCGGCCGTCATCCCCGCACCACCGCACGCGCCGCGCCGCCGCTCCCCCGGCGGCGCGGCGCCGTCGTCGCCACGGCCCGGCCCGGCCCCGCCGGGACCGGGCAGCCCGTCGTCCGCGCCGGCCGGACCGGGCGCGCGGTCAGCGGGGCGGCAGGTAGTGCGCCAGGACGGACCCGAGCCGGGCCGCCCACTCGTCGATCCGGGCGGCCCTGCGCCCGTCGAGCTCACAGGTGTACGTCCCGCCGCCCGCGCGCAGCGTCACCGCGACGCGCAGCCCCCGGCCCCGCCGGGTCGGCCAGTACTCCACCCCCACGATCTCCGCCCAGCCGAACTCCGCCTCCTCGCCGAAGAGCTGGAGGTGCACCCCGCCCCCGTCGACCACGATCCCCGACGCCCGGTCGGCGGCCACGAACTCCGGCGCCGGCTGCGGCGGCAGGGACGGCGGCGGTGGCGGCGCCCAGCCCGCCTGCGGCCCGGCGGGCGGCCGTGTCGCCGCGACCGAGGGCGGCACGGGGAACACCCGCGGGTCGGTGACGGGAGCGACCTGCGGCGCCCCGAACCCCGCCGGCAGGGGTGCGGGGGGCGCGGGCGTGCCGGCGGCCGGGTACGGCGTCCCGGAAGGCGGGGGTGTGTCGGCGACCGGGGCAGGGGAGGGCTCTCCGGCCCCCGGGGTCGACGCGGCGGCGGGCGGGTCGGCGGCCGGATGCGGCGCGCCGAAGCCTGTCTCGGGCGGGCCGAACCCCTCGCCGGGCGCGCCGAAGCCCGTCCCGGGGGCCGCCGGGACGCGGGATCCCTCGTCCCCCAGGGCGTCCAGGATCTCGTCGGGGGTGGGCCGTTCGGCCGGATTCTTGGCGAGGCAGCGGCCGACCAGGTCGCGGAGCGCCTCGGGGACGGTGGCGAGGTCGGGGGCCTCGTGCACGGAGCGGTACATGAGCCCCATGGGCGTCCCGTCGCCGAAGGGGCGGCCGCCGGCCGCGGCGACGAGGACGGCTCCGAGGGCGAAGACGTCGGCGGCGCCCGTCACCTCGGCGCCGAGCGCCTGCTCGGGGGCGAGGTAGCCGGGGGTGCCGAAGGCGGAGCCGGTGGCGGTGAGCCGGGTCGACTCCAGGGCGCGGGCGATGCCGAAGTCGAGGACGCGGGGCCCGTCGGGGGCCATCACGATGTTTCCGGGCTTGAGGTCGCGGTGGACGAGGCCGCAGGCGTGGATGGCCTCCAGGGCCTCGGCGAGCGCGGCGCCGAGCGAGCGCAGCCGGTCCTCCGGCATCGGGCCCTCGGCGGTGAGGAGCCCGGAGAGGGTGGGGCCGGGTATGTAGGCGGTGGCGAGCCAGGGGGCCTCCGCGTCGGGGTCGGCGTCGACGACCTGCGCGGTGTGGAAGCCGCCGACCTGCCGGGCGGCGGCGACCTCGGCGCGGAAGCGGGCGCGGAAGGAAGGGTCGGCGGCGAGTTCCGGCCGCGCGACCTTGACGGCGACGGCGCGCCCGCCGCGCGATCGCGCCAGATAGACGGTGCCCATGCCGCCTTCGCCTAGCTTGTGCTCGATGACGTATCTACCGATGAGGGTCCCCACGCGGGACAGTATGGCCGAACTCGGTACCTTGACCGGTCCATGACATAGCCCCACCATGTGCCCGGACACCCGCACGAGTTTGTCGCACTCCCCCACACTCCCCACCCAGGAGACACCATGCGACGTCCCACCCGCGGCAGAAGGTCCGCCACCCTCGCGGCCCTCGTGGCGCTCGCCCTCGCGGCGCCCCTCTCCGCCCTCTCCACACCCGCCGGGGCCGACCCGGCGCCGACCGCCGCCCGCATCGCCTCGGGAGCCGAGGAGGTGATCCGGCAGTACGAGGTCGCCGGACCCAGCACCCCGGCCGCCCGCACCGCGCTCGCCGCCACCGGCGTCTCGATCGACGAGGTCGACGCCCGCTCGGTCGTCGTCAGCGCCAACACCCAGCAGCTGGCGAACCTCAAGGCGCTCGGGTACAGGCCGATCGCCCTGCCCGGCCCGCCGGACCGCGGCGGCGACGGCGGCAAGACGGCCGGCCCGCTCGACTTCCCCTCCGCCGACGCGAAGTACCACAACTACGCGGAGGCCAACGCCGAGATCGACCAGCGGCTGGCCGCCTACCCCTCGATCATGCGCAAGCAGGTCATCGGGAAGTCCTACCAGGGCCGGGACATCGTCGCCATCAAGATCAGCGACAACGTCGCCACCGACGAGAACGAGCCCGAGGTCCTCTTCACCCACCACCAGCACGCCCGCGAGCACCTCACCGTCGAGATGGCGCTCTACCTGCTGCGCGAACTCGGCGCGGGGTACGGCACGGACTCCCGCATCACCAACGCGGTGAACGGCCGCGAGATCTGGATCGTCCCGGACCTCAACCCCGACGGCGGCGAGTACGACATCGCCTCCGGCTCCTACCGCAGCTGGCGCAAGAACCGGCAGCCCAACTCCGGCTCCTCCTACATCGGCACCGACACCAACCGGAACTGGAACTACAAGTGGGGCTGCTGCGGCGGCTCATCCGGCTCCAAGAGCTCCGAGACCTACCGCGGCGCCGCCCCCGAGTCCGCCCCCGAGGTCAAGGTCGTCGCCGACTTCGTCCGCTCCCGCGTCGTCGGCGGCAAGCAGCAGATCACCGCGGCCATCGACTTCCACACCTACAGCGAACTCGTCCTCTGGCCCTTCGGCTGGACCACCGCCAACACCACCACCGGCATGACCCAGGACGAGCGCGACGCCTTCGCCACCGTCGGCGGCCGCATGGCCGCCAGCAACCGCTACACCCCCGAGCAGTCCAGCGACCTCTACATCACCGACGGCTCCATCGACGACTACCTCTGGGGCTCCCAGCGCATCTTCGCCTACACCTTCGAGATGTACCCCACCTCCTCCTCCGGCGGCGGCTTCTACCCGCCCGACGAAGTCATCGAACGCGAGACCTCCCGCAACCGCGACGCCGTCCTCCAACTCCTCGAGAACGCCGACTGCATGTACCGCTCCATCGGCAAACAGGCCCAGTACTGCACGGCCTGACCCCCGAAAAAACGGCCGGGGCCGGCAGGAGAGATCCCTCCTGCCGGCCCCGCTCCGCTGTGTCACGGTGCGGCGACGGCGTCAGTCCAGGACCGCCAGCGCGTCGATCTCGATCAGGAGGCCGGCCGGGAGGCCGACGTAGACGGTGGTGCGGGCGGAGGCGGGGGCCTTGAGGTCCTGGTCCTCGAAGTACTGGTTGTAGAGGGCGTTCATCTCGGCGAAGTGGTCGACGTCGGTGAGGTAGACGCGCATCATCATGACGTCGTCCCAGCTCGCGCCGCCCTCTTCGAGGATGGCCTTGACGTTGGCGAAGGTCTGGAGGGTCTGCTCGCGCAGGGTGGGGCCGGCGACGGTGGGGGCCTGGCCCTCGACGGCGGGGAGGAAGCCGACCTGGCCGGCGACCTGGAGGATGTTGCCCTTGCGCACGCCGTGCGAGAACTTCGCGGGCGGGGCGGTGTGGGTGGCGGGGGTGATCGCGGTCTTCTCGGTCATGCGGTCGGTTCCTCGGTTTCCTTCGTCGGGGCGGTGCCGGAGTACTCGCGGCTGATGGCGTCCGCGGTGCGGCGCACCTGCGGGAGGAGGGAGAGGAGTTCCTCGGCGGTGACGACGACGTTGGGCGCCGAGACCGACATGGCGGCGACGACCCGGCCGTCGGCGCCGCGGATGGGCGCGCCGACGCAGTTGATGGACTCCTCGTGGCCACCGAGGTCGGTGGCCCATCCCTGTTCGCGCACGGTCGCCAGCTCCTTGAGGAAGGCGGCGGCGTTCGGGGTCGAACGGGGGGTGTACGGGGGGTAGTCGAGCTTCGCGGCGATGGTGCGGCGCTCGGCCTCGGGGAGGTCGGCGAGGAGCAGCTTGGCGACGGCCGCGACGGTGATGGCGACGGGTCTGCCGATGCGCGAGTACATGCGGACCGGGTAGCGGCTCTCGACCTTGTCGATGTAGAGGACCTCGCCCTCCTCGTAGACGGCGAGGTGGACGGTGTGCCCGATGCGTTCGTTGAGGGCGGCCAGGTAGGGGTGGGCGATCTCGCGGATGTCGAGGTTCTCGACGGCTTCCTGGGCGAGGGCGAAGAGCCGGGCGCCGAGGCGGTAGCGCTGGTCCTGCTGGCGGTGGACGAGGCCGTGCTCGTGGAGGGTGCGCAGGAGGCGCAGGGCGGTGGACTTGTGGACGCCGAGCCGTTCGGCGACCTGCCCGAGGTCGGCGGGGCCCTGGGCGAGCAGCGGCAGGATGCTGAGCGCCCGGTCGACGGTCTGGCTCATGGCGTGCGTACCTCCTGGTCGTCCCCCGTCCAGCCGGGGCCGAGGTGAAGTGTCCCCCAGGCGGCGGTGTCGAGTGCGGCCAGCCGGTCGGCGTGGGCGCGGCGGGGCGGCCGTGCGAGGTCGCCGGGGACGGTGAGGGCGGCGGCGGCCATGAGGTGGCCGTGCCGGAGCCGGGTCGGCATCGGGAGGCCGCGGAGGGTGGCGGAGAGGAAGCCGGCGGCGAAGGCGTCGCCGGCCCCGACGGTGGAGACGACGTCGACGCGGGGCGGGCGTTCGAGGTGGCCGACGCCGTCGGCGTCCTCGATGTCCGCGAAGGACTCGGGGCGGCGGTCGACGACGTAGGCACCGCCCTTGCCCAGCTTGAGCACGACGGTCGCGGGGCCGTCGATGAGCGCGGTGACGGCCCCCATGCCCTTCAGGCCCCACAGCGCCTCGGCCTCGTCCGCGCCGACGAAGACGAGGTCGGCGCGGCGGGCGAGTTCGAGGAGGACGTCGGAGGCGGTGCCGTCGCGCCACAGGCCGGGCCGGTGGTTGACGTCGAAGGAGACGAGGGGGCGGCCGGGCCGGGGGGCGGTGAGGTCCCGCATGAGGGCCAGGCAGTCCTCGGAGAGGGCGGCGGTGATGCCGGTGAGGTGGAGGATCCGCGCGTCGGCGACGGAGGCGTACGGGACGGTGGCGGGCGACATGGCCGAGGCGGCGGAGCCGGCGCGGTAGTAGGCGACCTCGTGGGCGGTGGTGGCCCGGTCCTCGTCGGTGCGGAAGTAGACGCCGGTCGGCCGGTGCGGGTCGCGGCCGACGGCGGTGACGTCGACTCCGTAGGCGCCGACGGCCTCGACGAGGTGGTCGCCGAAGCCGTCGCGGCCGACGCGGCTGACCCATCGGGTGCGGTGACCCGCGGCGGCGAGGGCGCAGGCGACGTTGGACTCGGCGCCGCCGATCGCGCGGGCGAAGGAGGGGACGTCGGCGAGGCGGCCCGGCCGGGAGGGAAGGAAGGTCACCATGGACTCGCCGAGGCAGACGAGGTCGGGAGACGGGGGAGCCGGAGTGGCCAGGGTGGCGGGCATAGCCGGAGTGACCGGCGTTGCAGACGTGGCGGGAGCGGCGGGCGTGCCCCGTGCGGCGAGCGCAGCCTGGGTGGCGTCCGGGGGCGGGTGTCCGCTCACTCTCGGGCTCCTTGCGACTCCTACGGGTCCATTGACCCGGCCTTGGCCCGGATGTTAGACAGCGTTGAGCAGTATGCGCAATGAGCGTTGCACATCCCGCAACGCCCACGATGAGGAGGCCCCATGCCCGACCTGGTGAACGAGCGCGTCGACCACCGCTTCAAGGGACTGCCCCCGGACGCGGAGGGCCTGACCGTGGGCGAGCTGGCCGCCCAGCGGCGCAACCTCTTCACCGGTGGCTTCACCACCCCCGTCCTCGCCCTGTCCGCCGAGCGCGTCGAGCACAACCTGCGTCTCCTGGAGGTCTACGCGGAGCGCCACGGCCTCGCCTTCGCCCCGCACGGCAAGACGTCCATGGCCCCGCAGCTCTTCGACCGGCAGATCGAGCACGGCGCCTGGGGCATCACCGCCGCCGTGCCCCACCAGGCCCGCGTCTACCGGGCGCACGGCGTCGCGCGGATCTTCCTCGCCAACGAACTGGTGGACGCCGTCGCGCTGCGCTGGCTCGCCGCCGAACTCGACGCCGACCCGGACTTCCGCTTCCTCTGCTACGTCGACTCCGTGCGCGGCGTCGAGCTGATGGACGAGGCCCTGCGGGCGGCCGGCGCCCGGCGGCCGGTGGACGTCGTCGTCGAGCTGGGCGCCGGCGACGGGGCCCGTACCGGCGTCCGTACGGAGGCCGGGTGCGCCGCGGTCGCCGACGCGGTCGCCGCGACCACCACGCTCCGGCTGGTCGGGGTCGCCGGCTACGAGGGCGAGGTGCCGCAGGCCACGCCCGAGCGGGTGGACGCGTGGCTGCGCCGGCTGACGGCGCTGGCGGTCGAGTTCGACAAGGCGGGCCGGTTCTCGGCCGAGGCCGGCGAGATCGTCGTCAGCGCGGGCGGCAGCGCCTGGTTCGACGCGGTCGCCGAGGTCTTCGCCGAGCTGCCCGCACTCTCCCTGCCGACGCTCAGGCTGCTGCGCTCGGGGGCGTACGTCTCGCACGACGACGGGCAGTACCGCAACCTCACGCCGTTCAACCGGGTGCCCCAGGAAGGCGAACTGCTGCCCGCGTTCCGGCTCTGGTCGCAGGTCGTCTCGCGCCCCACCGACGAGCAGGCGTTCACCAACGCGGGCAAGCGCGACGCCGCCCACGACCTGCACCTGCCCGAGGCGCAGGCGGTCCGCTCCGCGCGGACCGGCGAGATCCGCCCCGCCGACGGCGTCACCGTCACCGGTCTCTCCGACCAGCACGCCTGGCTCCGCACGTCGCCGGAGGCGGGCGTGGAGGTCGGCGACTGGGTGGGCATGGGCCTGTCCCACCCCTGCACCTCCTTCGACAAGTGGCAGCTCATCCCGCTGGTCGAGGCGGACGGCACGGTCGTCGACTACGTCCGCACCTTCTTCTAGGAGCCGGGAGCACCGCCATGGAACTCGTCATCCGCGACGCGGAGGTCGTCGACGGCAGCGGCGGCCCGTCCTACCGTGCCGACGTGGCGATCGAGGGCGGCCGGATCGCCACGATCGTCAAGGAGGGCGCCGCCGCAGGCTGCCAGCGCCCCACGGGCCGCCGCGTCCTGGACGCCGAGGGGCTCGCCCTCTCCCCCGGCTTCGTCGACATGCACGCGCACAGCGACCTCGCGCTGCTCCGCGACCCGGACCACAGCGCGAAGGCCGCGCAGGGCGTGACCCTCGAAGTGCTCGGCCAGGACGGGCTGTCGTACGCGCCGGTCGACGACCGCACGCTCGCCGAGGTGCGCCGGACGATCACCGGCTGGAACGGCGACGGGTCCGACGTGGACCTCGACTGGCGCACGGTCGGCGAGTACCTGGACCGGCTCGACGGGGCGCACGGCGGCCGGGGGATCGCCGTCAACGCGGCCTATCTGATCCCGCAGGGCACGGTCCGGATGTACGCGATGGGCTGGGAGGACCGTCCGGCGACGGCCGCCGAGCTGGACCGCATGCGCCGGCTCGTCGCCGAGGGCATGGCCGAGGGCGCCGTCGGCATGTCCTCCGGTCTGACCTACACCCCCGGCATGTACGCGCCGGACGCCGAGCTCACCGAGCTGTGCCGGGTCGTCGCCGGGTACGGCGGCTACTACTGCCCGCACCACCGCTCGTACGGCGCCGGCGCGCTGAGGGCGTACGAGGAGATGATCGCCCTCACCCGGGAGGCGGGCTGCCCGCTGCACCTGGCCCACGCCACCATGAACTTCGGCGTCAACGAGGGCCGGGCCCCCGAGCTCCTCGCCCTGCTCGACGCCGCGCTCGACGAGGGCGCGGACATCAGCCTCGACACCTATCCGTACACGCCGGGCTGCACGACCCTCGTCGCCCTGCTGCCCGGCTGGGCGAGCGAGGGCGGGCCGGAGGCGGTCCTCGCGCGGCTCCGCGACGACGCGACGGCGGAGCGGATCCGGCACCATCTGGAGGAGCTCGGCTCGGACGGCTGCCACGGCGTGCCGGTCGAGTGGGAGACGATCGAGGTCTCCGGCGTCACCGACCCCGCCCTCGCGGAGTTCACGGGCCGCCGCGTGGACGGCTGGGCGACGGCCCGGCGGCTCCTGACCGAGGACCGGCTGGGCACCACGATCCTCCAGCACGTAGGCCACGAGGAGAACGTCCGGGCGATCATGCGCCACCGCGTCCACACCGGCGGCTCCGACGGCATCCTCCAGGGGCTCAAGCCCCACCCCCGCGCGTACGGGACGTTCCCCGAGTACCTGGGCAGGTACGTGCGCGACCTCGGGGTCCTCTCCCTGGAGGAGTGCGTCGCCCACCTCACCTCGCGTCCCGCCGCACGCCTCCGCCTCCCCGACCGCGGCCTCGTCCGCGAGGGCAACGTCGCCGACCTCGTCCTCTTCGACCCCGCGACCGTCGCCGCCGGCTCGACCTACGACTCCCCCCGCACCCTCCCCACGGGCATCCCCCACGTCCTCGTCGACGGCAGGTTCGTCATCGAGGACGGCCGGCGCACGGACGTCCTCGCGGGCCGCGCGATCCGGAGGACCCCGACGCGCTGACCCCGGGCCCGGTCCCTCCGCGGTCCCGTTCCTCAGAGCCTTTCCCGCACCCACCCGGGCGCCGGGTTCACGTACGCGCGTCCCGCCACCACCACCGTCGGCACGGTCTCGTCCCCGCCGGTGGCCTCGCGGACGGCGGCCGCTCCCTCGGGGTCCCGCCAGATGTCGACCCAGTGGGCCCGGCGGCCCCGGACGCCCAGCCGGGCCCGCAGCCGCAGGCAGTACGCGCAGCCCGGCCGCCAGTAGACGACCGGGCGGCCGTCGGCGGCGGACCGGCGGCGCGCCTCGGCCGCCCCGATCGACCGGGGGAAGACGAGCGGCGAGGTCGCGGCCGCGAGCGCCGCGAAGAGCAGCAGGAGGAGTGCGGCCCCGCCGGGAGCGCCGTCGGCGGCCCGGCCGGCGGCGGCGAGCACGCCGGTGAGCAGGAGGAGCACCGGCAGGATCCACACGCGCGTCATGGTGCCGGAGGCTACCGGGAGCGGGTGCCTTCCGGGCGGGGCAGGTGTGCGGCGGTCGGCGCGGCGGCGGGCCAGGGATCGCGCCGGACCCACAGCAGGCCGAGCGCGAGCACGCCGCCGGCCAGCACGAAGCCGTACCAGGGCGTGTGGCCGGAGGGCGCCGTCTCGTAGGCGAGCGCGGCCGAGAGGACCGCGAGGAGCTGCCCGGCCCGGCTGTGCCAGGCGGCCGCGGCGACGACGACCGTCCCCCACAGCAGGTACCAGGGCTGCACCATCGGCGAGAGCGCGACGAGCGCGACCAGCGAGAGGCCGAGGCCGAGCACGGGGTCGATCCGGCCGCGCCACGCGCGCCAGGCGAGCGCCGCGATGACGGCGAGGGCGGCGAGGAGGCCCAGCTTCTGCACGACGCCCTTGACCGGGTCGGGGTCGTCGCCGAAGAGGGTGCCGAGGGCGAGCCCGAGGTCGCTGGTGAGGGAGAGCGGGGTGTGGATGGCGCCGGCGACGCTCTGGGTCCCGAGCCAGCCGAACCCGGTGCCCGCGGCGAGGGTCGCCCCGGCGGCGACGCCGCCCGCGACGAGCCCCGGCAGGACCAGCCCCTTCACGACGCCCCGGACGCCCCCGTCGCGGCGGGCCACCAGCACGCCGACGAAGAGCAGCGCGACCGCCGCCGGCGACTTCACCATCATCGCGAGGCCGATCAGCGCGCAGCCGAGCACCCATCGCCCGCGCACCGCGAGCAGCACGCCGCTCAGCATGAGTCCGATCATGAGGCCGTCGTTGTGGAGGCCGCCGACGACGTGGACGAGGAGCAGCGGGTTGAGCGCGGCGAGCCACAGTGCACCGGCCGGTCCGGCGGGGCCGCCGCCCAGACCCCGGACGGCCACGACGATCAGGGCGAGCGCGCCGAGGGCGATCAGCCGCATCCCGAGGACGGCGGGCACGATCTCGCCGCCGGTCGGCCCGACGACGGCCTCGGCGAGGAGGAGGAAGACGGGGCCGTACGGGGCGGGGGTGTCGGTCCAGTTCCCGCCGACGCTCGCCGCCGCCTCCGCGCCGAGGTCGCCGGGCGCGAGGACGGAGGGGCCGGCGCCGTAGACGTCGTGGCCTTCGAGGACCATCCCGCCCTGGGCGATGTAGCTGTACACGTCGGCGCTGTGCAGCGGCGGGGCGAGGAGCAGCGGGGCGGCCCAGCAGAGGAGGGTCGTGAGGACCCCGTCCCGTAGGCCGCGGGCGAGGAGGACTCCGTACCGCCACCAGGCGGCGAGCAGCAGGGTCAGGCCGAGGTACGCCAGGACGGCACCGGCGGTGGCGGGCGCGGAGCCGCGCGGCTGCCACAGCGGCGCGCCGCCCAGGACCGGAAGCGTGCCCGCCGTGTATCCGCCGACGGCGACGGCGAGCGATCCGGCCGCACCCAGCCACCGGCATCCGGAGGCGCTGAAGACCCACATGAGGCGCCAACCTATCCCGCCGGGCGGCGGGGCCGGCGGCCCGGCCCCGCCGCTACCTCGGCCGCTTGGCCAGTCCCCGGCCGCGCCCCGGGTGCTCGGTGGAGCCGGCGTCGGAGGCGCCGGTCTCGTCGCCGGTCTCGTCGCCGGTGCCGGAGGCGGGGGTGGCGGTGGGGGCGGCGGAGGCCGAGGTCTTCCCGGACGGAGCAGTGGTCGGGCCCGGGGTCCGGGTGGCGGTGGAGGGGGCGGAGGCCGGCACGGCGGGGGGCGGGGCGGCGTCGTCCCCGGGGCCGGCGTCCGGGGAGGGGGCGTCGCCCTGGATGAGTGCGGGCGGGCCGCCGGAGCCGCCGTCGGCCGGGGAGCCGCCGCGGGGGCCGGAGCCGCCGGTGAACAGGACGGCGCCGAGTCCGAGCAGGCCGACGCCGCCCGCGGCGATCAGCCAGCCGGGCCCGGGGCCCCGGCGTACGGGGGCGTGACGGCGGCGACCGCGTCGGGGTGCGGCGGCTC
The DNA here is from genome assembly GCF_040689545.1 of Streptomyces sp. NPDC051180. Classification (NCBI taxonomy): domain Bacteria; kingdom Bacillati; phylum Actinomycetota; class Actinomycetes; order Kitasatosporales; family Streptomycetaceae; genus Streptomyces; species Streptomyces sp. NPDC051180. The sequence continues at coordinate 42,721 of NZ_JBFBBC010000014.1, read as the reverse complement.
CGGGATCCTGCTGGCTCATGGGCCCGAATTGTAGGGAGCACGACACCGTGGATGCGATCCGGGTCACACCCGGGGCCGGCCGGGGGTGTCCGACGTGTCCCAAAACACGAGGCGGCCCGGCCGACCCCGCCGTAAGCTCTCGGCATGCAGGTGATCCAGTCCACGAAGCTCGCCAACGTCTGTTACGAAATCCGGGGTCCGGTGCTCGAAGAGGCGATGCGGCTTGAGGCTGCGGGTCATCGCATCCTCAAGCTCAACACGGGCAACCCGGCCGCCTTCGGCTTCGAGTGTCCGCCCGCCATCCTGGAGGACGTGCTCCGCAACCTCTCGGAGGCGCACGGCTACGGCGACGCCAAGGGCCTGCTGTCCGCGCGCCGGGCGGTGATGAGCCACTACGAGACCAAGGGCATCCCGCTCTCCGTCGAGGACATCTACCTCGGCAACGGCGTCTCCGAGCTGATCCAGATGTCGATGCAGGCGCTGCTCGACGACGGCGACGAGGTCCTCGTCCCGGCCCCGGACTATCCGCTGTGGACGGCCTCGGTCTCGCTCGCGGGCGGCACGGCGGTGCACTACCGCTGTGACGAGCAGGCGGACTGGATGCCCGATCTCGCGGACATCGAGCGGAAGATCACCGACCGCACCAAGGCGATCGTGATCATCAACCCGAACAACCCGACGGGCGCGGTCTACGACGACGAGATGCTCCGCTCGCTGACGGAGATCGCCCGGCGTCACAACCTGGTCGTCTGCTCGGACGAGATCTACGACAAGATCCTCTACGACGGCGCGACGCACACGCCGACCGCCGCGATCGCCCCCGACCTCCTCTGCCTCACCTTCAACGGGATGAGCAAGAACTACCGGGTCGCGGGCTTCCGCTCCGGCTGGCTGGCGGTCTGCGGCCCGAAGCACCACGCGTCCTCGTACATCGAGGGCCTGACGATCCTCGCCAACATGCGCCTCTGCGCGAACATGCCGGCACAGCACGCGGTGGCCGCCGCGCTCCAGGGCCGCCAGTCGATCGAGGACCTCGTACTGCCGGGCGGACGGCTCCTGGAGCAGCGGAACACGGCGTACGACCTGCTGACCCAGATCCCGGGCGTGACCTGCGTGAAGCCGAAGGGCGCGCTGTACCTGTTCCCGCGCCTGGACCCGAACGTCTACAAGATCAAGGACGACCGGCAGATGGTCCTGGACCTGCTGCGGGCCGAGAAGATCATGGTCGTGCACGGGACGGGCTTCAACTGGCACGAGCCGGACCACTTCCGGATCGTGACGCTGCCGGCGGCGGCGGACCTGGCGGACGCGGTGACCCGGATCGGCAGGTTCCTGGACGGCTACAGCCAGCCGTAGCGACCAGCCCTCGGACAACACTCAACTTTAGATCGAATCTAAGCTAGGATGGATCCCGAGCAATCAGGAGGCCATCCCATGTACGAACCGATCCGGACCAAGTCGGTCCACCGGATGGCCGACGACGACCACGCGTATCCGCACCGCTCCCGCGAGGAGGAGCTGGACATCCAGCTCGCCGGACACCTCGCCGCCCTGCTCGCCGTCACCGACGAGCTGGGCGACACGGAGGCCGGCGACCTCATCGCCCGGCAGGTGGCGCGGCTGCGCGGCGCACCGCCCGCGCGGCACGCGGGCCTGAGCGGCGCCCCCGCGGAGGACCTGCACCGCAAGGCGCACGCCCTCGCGGGCCGCGCACTGGTCGTCGCCGCCTCCCGGGCCGACACCGCGGCCGCGATCCTCGCGGCCGGGCGCATGGACGCGCACACCGCGGCCCTGACCGGGGACACCCTGGTCGCCGCCCCCTGACGGCCCCGGTCCGCGCGGCACGAACCGCGCGGACCGGGCGCCACCCACCGACCGGCCGCCCACCCCCAGGAACACCCGGGATACGGCAGCCCGCGCTCCGGTTCGGTACCGGGATCGGCACTTCACCCGCCGTACACCCGACTCCCCCTGGAATGTGGGTTTCCGCGAGCACTCTGCCCGCGTGAGACGCATCCTGGGAATCATCCTGGCCGTCCTGCTCCTGGGCGGTGTGGCCGCCGTCCTCGTGACGGGCGGCGACAAGGACACGGGCACGGCAACGAAGACCGTGCGAGGAGTCATCGGGTCGGAGAAGGCGGAGTTCTTCGCCGACCCCCGCGTGGTGAAGGCCCTGGCCGACAAGGGCCTCACCGTGGCAACCGAGACCTCCGGGTCCTGGGACATGGAGGAACTGCCGCTCGACGGCTACGACTTCGCCTTCCCGTCCTCCAAGGGACCCGCGGACGAGCTGCGAGCCAAGGCGAAGGACAAGGCGAAGGCGGCTCCGCTGCGGCCCTTCTACTCACCGCTCGTCGTCCTCGCGCACAGCGCCGCCGCCCGGGTCCTCGCCGGCAACGGCCTGGCGACCCTGGGCCCGCGCGGGACGAGCGGCACCCTGCGGATGGACGCCTACCTGGCCGCGGCCCGCGGCGACCGGACCTGGCAGCAGCTCAAGGGGGCGGCCGGCCACGCCGAACTGAGCGGCACCCTCTTCATCACCTCCACCGACCCCCTCGCCTCCAGCTCCGGCGCCCTCTACCTGGCCGCCGCGAGCTATGTCGCCGACGGCGGACGGGTCGCGGGCGACAAGGCCGCCGTCACCCGCACGGCCCCGCTGCTGCGCAAGCTGGTGCAGGTGCAGGGCGCCCAGCAGACCGGCTCCGACGCGCCCTTCCGGGACTTCGTCAGCGGCGTCGGCAACCCGCTCGTCCTCGTGTACGAGTCCCAGGTCGCCGCCCAGCTGCTCGCCGGCCGCCCCATGGGCGACCTCGTCGTCCTCTACCCGGACACCACCGTCAACAGCGACCACACCCTCGTGCCGCTGACCGAGAACGGCCGCGCGCTCGGCGAACTCCTCGCGGGCGACCCCGAGCTGCGCAAGCTCGCGGTCCGGCACGGCTTCCGGCCGCAGGGCGCGGCGAGCGAGTTCACCGCAGCCACCCAGGGCCACACCGCCTACCTCAACCAGACACTCGGCGGAGTCCGCCAGGCGCCCGTGCCCACCAGTGCGGTGCTGCACGAGATGGCGCTGCGGGCCCGCGACCAGGGGGACACCGCATGAGCACGCCCGACGATCCGAGAAGGACGATGTCCCTGACCCCTCCCGGGCAGGACACCCCGCTCGTCCTCACGCCGCCCGAGCCCGTCCCGGCGGTCCGCGCCGCGCAGGCGTCCGGCCTCGTGCCGCTCGACGACTCCGTCCGTACCGAGATGACCCGCCGGGCCGCCGAGTACGTCGGCTCGCTGTCCGGGCTCGACCCGCGCTCGCCCGAGTTCGCCGGCCGCATCGGCGAGATCGCGACGCTCGGCGCGGGCGAGATGCGCACCGCCGCCCAGCAGTCCCACCGGATGCTCGACCGCACCATCCGCTCGCTCGGCCGGGGCGGCGGCGACGCCCAGGCCCGGGTCGGCACCTCGCTCGTCGAACTCCGGCGCACCGTCGAGGACCTGGACCCGCGCGACACCCCCGGCAAGGGGGCGCGGCGCCTCCTCGCCCGGCTCCCGGGCGGGAACAGGTTGCGCGACCACGTCGCGAAGTACGCCTCCTCGCACGCCACCCTGAACCGGATCGTGGGCTCGCTCCGCGGCGGCCAGGACGAACTGCGGCGCGACAACGCCGCGTTGCAGACCGAGCGGGCGCGGCTCTGGGAGACGATGGGCAAGCTCCAGGAGTACGCGGTGCTCACCGAGGCCCTCGACGGGGCCGTCGAGGAGCGGATCGCGGGCACCCCGGACCCGGCCCGGGCGGACGCGCTGCGCGCCGACGTCCTCTTCCCGGTCCGGCAGAAGCACCAGGACCTGCTGACCCAGCTCGCCGTCAGTGCCCAGGGGTATCTGGCGATGGACGTGGTCCGCCGGAACAACGACGAGCTGATCAAGGGCGTGGACCGGGCGGCGACGACCACCCTGTCGGCCCTGCGGATCGCGGTGATGCTCGCCTCGGCGCTGGAGAACCAGCGGAAGGTCACCGAGCAGGTGGACGTGCTGCGCTCGACGACCGAGGACCTCGTCCGCGGCAACGCCGAGATGCTGGCGACCCAGGCCGGCGAGATCCAGCGGATCGCCGCGGACCCGGCGGTGGGCGCCGAGACGCTCCGCACGGCGTTCGGGCAGATCTACCGGACCCTCGACGCCATCGACACGTACAAGGCCCGGGCGACGGAGTCCATGGCGGCGACCGTGCAGTCGCTGACGGCCGAACTCCAGGAGGCGAGCGCGTACCTGGACCGCAGCCGCCGCACCGGCGCTCCGGAAGGCGGCGACCTCGCATGACGCACCCCACCGGCCCCCGCAGCCGCGCCCTGTCCCGGACCCTCGCCGGGCTCGCCCTCGCCCTCCTGGTGACCGCGACCGGGAGCGCCTGCTCATCCGGCGGCGCCACCGGCGGGCAGGGCGACCCCGTCGACCGGCACGGCGGGGAGTACGCGCCCGGCACCCTCCGCGTCCTCGCCTCCTCCGAACTGGCCGACATGGCGCCGGTCCTCGAAGAGGCCCGCAAGGCCACCGGGATCACCGTCCGCCCGACCTACGCGGGCACCCTGGACGCCGTCGAGCGGATCGCGTCCGGCGAGGCGGGGAAGTCGTTCGACGCGGTCTGGCTCTCCTCCAACGACTATCTGCGGCTCCGGCCCGACACCGCGGGGAGGATCACCGGCGAGACGCCGGTGATGACCTCACCGGTGGCCGTCGGCGTGCGGCCCGCCGCCGTCGCGCGGCTGGGCTGGGACCCGGCGAAGGTCACCTGGTCGCAGCTGCACCGGGCGGTCGCCGACGGGAAGCTGACCTACGGCATGACCGACCCGATGCGCTCCAACTCCGGCTTCGCCGCGCTCGTCTCCGTCGCCTCGGGCCTCTCCGGCGCCCAGTCGGCCCTCACCGGGCAGGACGTCGCCAAGGCCACGCCGCGGCTCAGGGAGTTCTTCGCGGGGCAGCGGCTGACCGCCGGCTCGTCCGGCTGGCTGGCCACCGCGTACGCCCGCCGCACCGACGTCGACGCGCTGGTGAACTACGAGTCCGTGCTGCTGTCCGCACCCGGGAAGCTGACCGTGATCCGGCCGTCGGACGGGGTCGTGACCGCGGACTACCCGCTGACCCTGCTGACCTCCGCCCGCCCCGAGGCGAAGGAGGCGGCCGGCCGCCTCACCACCTACCTGCGGACCCCGGAGGCCCAGCGGCGGATCACCGCGACGACCCTGCGCCGCCCGGTGGTCGCGGGCGTCGAGCCGGCGGCCGCGCTCGGCCGGGACCAGCGGCGCGAACTGCCGTTCCCCGGCAGCCGGGCCGTCGCCGACGGGCTCCTCGACGCGTACGACAACACCCTGCGCCGGCCCTCCCGCACGGTGTACGTCCTCGACACCTCCGGCTCCATGAGCGGGGAGCGGCTCGACCGGCTGAAGTCGGCGCTGGCCGAGCTGACGAGCGACTTCAGGGACCGGGAGGAGGTCACGCTGATGCCGTTCGGCTCCTCCGTGAAGCGGGGCGACGTCCGGACCCACACCGTCGACCCCGCCTCCCCGAAGGCCGCGCTGGACGCCCTGAGGGCCGACGCGCTGGCTCTCACGGCGTCCGGGGGCACGGCGATCTACTCCAGCCTCCAGGAGGCGTACCGGTCCCTGGGCGGGGCCGACGGGTCCGCGTTCACCTCGGTCGTCCTCATGACGGACGGAGAGAACACCGACGGCGACCCGGCCGGCGCGTTCGACGCCTTCTACCGTTCCCTCCCGGCCGCGCAGCAGCGCACCCCGGTCTTCCCGATCCTCTTCGGGGACTCCGACCGCGGCGAGCTCGACCACATCGCCGACCTGACCGGCGGGAAGCTCTTCGACGCCACCACCGGGTCGCTGGACGGCGCCTTCGAGGAGATCCGTGGCTACCAGTGACCGCCTGCTGCGGTACGCCGAGTCCCGCAAGAACCTGACGGGCTGCGCCTGCGGCATCGCCGGCGTGGGGATCGCGCTCACCGGCGCGGCCGGCGCGCTCTGGCCGCTGGTCGTCGCCGGGCTGTACGCGGCGGGGGCCCTGATCGCCCCGCCGGAGCGGCCGGACGCCCCGCACTTCCCGGACGCCAGAGAGCAGCTCGACGCGCTGCGGGAGGACTTCGCGACCCTGCGCGCCTACCTCGCGGAGACGGAGCTGCCGCCGGCCGCGCGGGACCGGCTCACCGCACTCGACTCCCTCGTCGAGGCCCTGCTCGAACCGGGCTGGGTGAGCGACCCCGAGCATCTGCACGTGCTGGCCCGCGCGGTCCGCCAGGACGTGCCGGAGGCCGTCGACGCCTTCGTGCGCACCCGGTGGTGGGCGAGGGTCGCCCCGGGTACGGAGCCGCCGGAGCGGCATCTCGAACGGCAGCTGTCCGCGCTGCACGACGAGGCGGCCGCGATCGCCGCCGCGCTGCAGGAGGCGGAGGAGCTCCGGCAGCAGACGCACACGCGCTATCTGGAGGAGCGCGGACGCTGACCGCCGGCGATCGCCGCTGCCGGGCCGGGCCGGCCGATCCTGTGGCGGACATGCGCCGGCCCCCGGAGCCTGAGGGGGCTCCGGGGGCCGGTTGCGTCGTGGTGGGCCGTCGTGACCCCACTGGTCAGGGCGGTGTTTCGGGGCAACCCACCACGAGTCTCGGAGGGACTAGCCGAGGCGCTCCACGAGCGCGTTGTACTGGTCCCACAGCTCCTTCGGCGTGTGGTCGCCGAAGGTGTTCAGGTGGTCGGGGACGAGGGCGGCCTCCTCGCGCCACACGTCACGGTCGACCTTGAGGAGGAACTCCAGGTCCTCGGCCGGCAGGTCCAGGCCGTCGGTGTCCAGGGACTCCGGGGTCGGCAGGATGCCGATCGGGGTCTCGACGCCCTCCGCCCTGCCCTCCAGGCGCTCGACGATCCACTTCAGGACGCGGCTGTTCTCGCCGAAGCCGGGCCAGACGAACTTGCCGGCGTCGTTCTTGCGGAACCAGTTCACGTAGTAGATCTTCGGCAGCTTGGCGGCGTCGGCCGTCGCGCCCACCTTGACCCAGTGGGCCATGTAGTCGCCCATGTTGTAGCCGCAGAACGGCAGCATGGCGAACGGGTCGCGGCGCAGCTCGCCGACCTTGCCCTCGGCGGCGGCGGTCTTCTCGGAGGCGACGTTCGCGCCGAGGAAGACGCCGTGGTTCCAGTCGAAGGACTCGGTGACCAGCGGGACGGCGGAGGCCCGGCGGCCGCCGAAGAGGATCGCGGAGATCGGGACGCCCTTGGTGTCCTCCCACTCGGGGGCGATCGTCGGGCACTGCCCGGCCGGGACGGTGAAGCGGGCGTTCGGGTGGGCGGCCGGGGTCTCGGACTCCGGCGTCCAGTCGTTGCCCTTCCAGTCCGTGAGGTGCTTGGGCAGCTCTTCGGTCATGCCCTCCCACCACACGTCGCCGTCGTCGGTGAGCGCGACGTTGGTGAAGACGGAGTTGCCCCAGAGGGTCTTCATGGCGTTGGCGTTGGTGTGCTCGCCGGTGCCGGGAGCGACGCCGAAGAAGCCGGCCTCGGGGTTGATCGCGTAGAGGCGGCCGTCCTCGCCGAACCGCATCCAGGCGATGTCGTCGCCGATGGTCTCGACGGTCCAGCCGGAGATCGTGGGCTCCAGCATGGCCAGGTTGGTCTTGCCGCAGGCCGACGGGAACGCGGCGGCGACGTACTTCGCCTCACCCTGCGGCGGGGTCAGCTTGAGGATCAGCATGTGCTCGGCGAGCCAGCCCTCGTCACGCGCCATGACGGAGGCGATGCGGAGCGCGTAGCACTTCTTGCCGAGCAGGGCGTTGCCGCCGTAGCCCGAGCCGTACGACCAGATCTCGCGGGTCTCGGGGAAGTGCGAGATGTACTTGGTGGAGTTGCACGGCCACGGCACGTCCTCCTGGCCCTCCTCCAGGGGGGCGCCGAGGGTGTGGACGGCCTTGACGAAGAAGCCGTCGGTGCCGAGCTCGTCGAGGACGGCCTGGCCCATGCGGGTCATGGTGCGCATGGAGACGGCGACGTACGCGGAGTCGGTGATCTCGACGCCGATGGCGGAGAGCGGGGAGCCGACCGGGCCCATGCAGAAGGGCACGACGTACATGGTGCGGCCGCGCATGGAGCCGCGGAAGATGCCCTCGGAGCCCGCGAAGAGCTCCTTCATCTCGGCCGGGGCCTTCCAGTGGTTGGTCGGGCCCGCGTCCTCCTCCTTCTCGGAGCAGATGAAGGTCCGGTCCTCGACGCGCGCGACGTCCGTCGGGTCGGAGGCGGCGTAGTACGAGTTCGGGCGCAGGGCCGGGTCGAGCTTCGTGAAGGTCCCCTTGGCGACGAGCTCCTCGCACAGGCGCTCGTACTCGGCCTCGGACCCGTCGCACCAGACGATGTCGTCCGGCTGGGTGATCTCGGCGATCTCGTTCACCCAGGAGACGAGCTCCTGGTGCTGGGTGGGGACGGTGGTGGGAGCCGCGTTGTCGCGCGCCACGATTGCTCCTTGTTGAGGGGTTTTTTAGATGTATGCCCCGTGGGGGCCGCGACCCGGATGCTTCGTAGCTGCTCATCCGGTGCCGACCGCACTCATTTGATCATCCGATGGATCCGCCCATATGTCCAGGGGGGTGCACACGTGAGCATCGCCACTCGTATCCGGCGCCTACGGGGGCGTAGGTACGATTCGTTTCCATGACTGCAGCCACGCCGGAAGTGCCCCCGCTCGAGCGACCGCCGTCGCTCCCGACGAAGCCCCGGCTCAGGGGATGGCTGCACGCGGGCATGTTCCCGGCCGTGATCGTCGCGGGCCTCGTCCTCGTCGCCCTGTCCGACTCGCCCCGCGCCCGCATCGCCTGCGGGATCTACGTCCTCACCGCCTGCCTGCTCTTCGGCATCAGCGCGCTCTACCACCGCGGGAACTGGGGTCCGCGCGGCGAGGCCGTGCTCCGTCGCCTCGACCACGCCAACATCTTCCTGATCATCGCGGGCACCTACACGCCGCTCACCCTGCTGCTGCTCCCGGACTCCACGGCGAAGCCGCTCATGTGGGCGGTCTGGGCGGCGGCGACGGCCGGCATCGCCTTCCGCGTCTTCTGGGTCGGCGCGCCCCGCTGGCTGTACACGCCCTGCTACATCGCGATGGGCTGGGCCGCCGTCTTCTTCCTGCCCGACTTCATGCGCGCGGGAGGCATCGCCGTCCTCGTCCTCGTCATCGTCGGCGGACTGCTCTACAGCGCGGGCGGCGTCATCTACGGCATGAAGCGCCCCAACCCGTCACCGCGCTGGTTCGGCTTCCACGAGGTCTTCCACTCCCTGACGCTCGCCGCCTTCATCGTCCACTACGTCGGCATCTCGCTGGTCGCCTACCAGCACTCCTGACCCGGGAGAATGGCGCCCATGGCCGCCGAACACACTCCTCGCCCGAGCCTGCGCGAACGCAAGAAGGCGAGGACCCGCGCGGCGATCCGGAAGGCGACCTGCCGGCTCGCCGCCGAGGAGGGCTGGGACGCCGCCACCACCGACCGGATCGCCGAGGCCGCCGAGGTCTCCCCCTCCACCGTGGTGCGCTACTTCCCGGTCCGGGAGGACATCCTCCTCACCGACGAGAACGACGCGTACCTGGAGGCCCGGCTGCGCGCCAGGCCCGCCGGCGAGGAACCCCTCGAATCCCTCCGCGCGGTCGTCCTGGAAGCCGTCCGCACCTCCCTCGCCGAAGGCCAGGAGGAGACGCTGCTGCGCGCCCGGCTGATGGTGGAGATCCCCGCCGTCCGCGCCCGGCTCACCGAGACCACCGCCGCCACCGGCCGCCGCCTGGCCCGCGCGGTCGCCGAGCGGACCGGCCGCGACGCCGACGACCTGGAGGTGCGCGTCTTCACGGCGGCGGCCCTCGGCGCCCTGCGCGAGGCGACCCTCTACTGGGCCGAGCGCGACCGCGCCGACGACCTCACCGCACTCCTGAACCGCACGGTCGACACCCTCAGGACCGGTCTGACGGCGCCCCCAGCGCGCCCCTGACGATCCGCGCCGACTCCGGATTCTCCGCGCACCCCCACACCCCGTGCGGGCAGTAGTCGGTGACCGTCTGGTAGACCGGCCGGTGCGCGGCGAACCAGTCGAGCATCCCCCGCACGTACGCCGGGTTGTCGCCGTTCCGGAAGAGCCCCCACTCCGGGTACGAGACCGGCTTCCCGTGCTCCGCCGCGAACCGCACGTGGTGGGCGAGCCCGTACTCCTCGGTCACCTGCTCCTCGAAGGAGAGCCCCTCCGGCTGGTCGTAGGCGTCCATCCCGATGATGTCGACGACGTCGTCCCCGGGGTAGCAGTCGGGCCACGCGATGGCGTCCGTGCCCCGGCTCGGCGTGAAGTCGAACCGGAACCGCTGCCCCGGCACCTCCCGCAGCACCTCGACCACCCGCCGCCAGTACGTCTTCCAGGCCGCCGGGTCGGGGCCGCAGCGGTGGCTGTAGGTGGTGCCGTTCATCTCCCAGCCCAGGACCAGGACCGCGTCCCCGAGGCCGTGCTCCACCAGCCGCTCCCCCAGCACCCGGAAGTGCCCGTCGAAGTCGCCCGCGGCGCCGCGCCGCAGTCCGGCGCGCACCTCGGCGTCCGGCAGCCCCGCCTCGCTCCGGTCGAGCAGCGGCACGTTCAGCACGAACAGGCGCCCGGGCCGGGCCGCCTTCCAGCGGGCCCACGGCTCGAAGAGCGCCGGATGCCCCTCGATGTTGGACCAGCGGTCGCCCGGCAGGTAGGTGTGCCCGACGCTCAGCCGGTCGCCGCCCAGCCAGCTCTGGACCTGGGCGATCCGCCGCACCCCGGCCTCGTCGGAACCGGTGAAGAACCCCGAGGGCACCCCGGGCAGCGGCCGTGTCCCCGGCTCCCCGGCGCCGGAGTGCCGCCCGCCCGGCGCGAGTCGGTCGTACGACAGCAGGAGGAGGACGAGAAGGGCCGCGAGCAGCACGGTGAGTGCGGCCCGCGGCCGGCGCAGGAGGGGGTTCACGTCAGCTCGTCCAGAAGTCCCACCAGCGGGTCAGGATCAGCATCCCGATGATCCCGATGTGCAGGACGGGAAGGGCGAAGGCGAACTCGCCGAAGAAGGTCCGCAGCCCGGCCGGGGCGGGCAGGACGCCGGTGCGGACGTTCTGCGCGGTGACGTACCAGAACATGACGATGGTGGCGACCCACGCCAGGCAGCACCACAGGCAGAGCGCGTTGATCTCGTACAGCGACTGGAACATCAGCCAGGTGCAGAAGCCGACGCCGAACAGCATCCCGGCGTTGAGCCCCAGCCACAGCCAGCCCCGGTAGCGGGCCCCGGCGAGCAGCCCCGCGCCGACGGCGACGACGACCGCGTACGTGACGAGCCCGAGCATCGGGTTGGGGAATCCGAAGACCCCCGCCTGCTCGCTCTTCATGACGCTGCCGCACGAGACGACCGGGTTCAGGCTGCACCCGGGCTGGAAGCCGGGGTCCTCCAGGAGCCTGAACTTGTCGATCGTGATCACCCAGCCGGCCAGCACGCCCGCCGCGCCGGTGACCATCAGCATCCAGGCGAAGGCCCGGCTCGCGCCGTGCACCGCCCCGCCGGTCTCCCGCGGGGCCTCCTCCTGCCGCTGCCCGGGCACCCCGCCCCGTACGTTCGCCGTCGCCATGACGCGCACCCCCTTCCCGCTCAGCCCTGGAGGCGGCGGACCGGCATCAGGACGTGGGCGCTGTCCGCGAGCATCTCCTCGTCGGAGACGAAGGCGCGCAGCCGCGCCTCGTCGACCGGCTGCCCGGGGACCGCCTCGGGCCAGGGGCGGACGGAGCAGATCAGATAGACCTGTCCGCGCTCGCGGGCGGCCTCCTGCCACTCGTCCGGCACCGGGCACTGCACCTTCAGGAAGGGCAGGTTGAGCACCGCGGAGCCGCCCTCGACGAGCAGCGTGGCGTTGATCCCGGCGTCCTTCTCCAGGTCGAAGAGCCGGTCGCCGACGGAGAGGTTCGCCGACTCCAGGGCGGCGCGCATGGCCTGCTGACCGGCCTCCGGCCCGTCCCGGCCGTCGCCGAGCGAGTACGCCATGAGGAAGGGCGTGCCGGGCGCGTCGGCGGAGGGCTCGCTGGACCACGGGATCACCGTGAGAGTTCCCAGCGGAGAGGCGCTGCGCGCCGAGGAAACGACGTTGGAAGTGGTCATGAAACCGGATGCTAATGCTCCAACCACCCTTTCCCCGCGCCGTTTTCACTCGAACGGCCGACATTCACGCCGCTGGCATTTCCGGCGCAACGAACCCGGGTTTTCATCGTTGTGCCCTGAGGGCATTAGCCGACCACGAGGAGATCACTCATGATCGTCCCGCGCCGCGTCGCATTGCGGTCCCTCTTCGCGCTGGCCGTCACCGGATTCACCGGCGCCACCCTCGGCCGCATCGCGGCCCGCCCGCCGTCGGGCGACCCGGGCGACGCGCACGCCTTCGACGAGATGTACCGGGGCCGCCGTCTGCTCGGCCTCACCGGTCCGGACGGCGGGCCGACGGCCTTCGTCGACGGCCGGCCGCTGCATCTGATGCGCTGCGCCGACGGCGGATACGTCACTCCGATCGACCACTACGGGTCCTGCCCGACGCCGCTGGCGGCGACCCGCGCGGCCGTGGACGAGCTGGGGGCGGCCCCACTCTCCCGGTTCGCCGGCGCCCACGGCGTCCACACCGACCCGACGGGAGGGAGCCCGCGTGGTGTACACGCGTAAGAACCAGCGCGATCTGACCGCTGCCGAGCGCCGGAAGTTCGTCGCCGCCGTCCTGGAGCTCAAGCGCAGGGGAACGTACGACGAGTTCGTCCGCACCCACATCGACTACTACTCCGCCGACGGCGAGGGGAAGCTCCGGGTCGCCCACATGACGCCCAGCTTCCTGCCGTGGCACCGCAGGTTCCTGCTGGAGTTCGAGAAGGCGCTGCGCCGGATCGACCCGACGGTCTCCGTCCCGTACTGGGACTGGACCCGGGACAACAGCCCTGCCTCGTCCCTCTGGGGCGAGGACTTCATGGGCGGCAACGGCCGTCGCGCGGACCTCCAGGTGATGACCGGCCCCTTCGCCCACGCGAGCGGCCGGTGGAACATCACGTACGCCATGTCCGAGACCCGCTTCCTGACCAGGGACTTCGGCCGCCCGCGCGACCCGATCACGCTGCCCACCGCCGCCCAGCTGGACGAGGTGATGCGGGAGCGGGTGTACGACGTGACGCCCTGGAACTCCACGAGCGCCTCCGGCTTCCGCAACCGGCTGGAGGGCTGGGCCCCGGGCCAGGGCAACGAGCGGTTCCGCATCCACAACCGGGTGCACCGCTGGGTCGGCGGCCTGATGCTCGGCGGCGGCTCGGTGAACGACCCGGTGTTCTGGCTGCACCACTCCTTCGTCGACCTGGTCTGGTCGCGTTGGCAGCAGCGCAACCCCGGCGCCGCCTATCTGCCGGCGGAGCCGCCGCCGCTGGGCGACGCGCAGTACCGGAAGGTCACCGCCCGGCACCAGCCGATGGCGCCCTGGGGTGTCACCCCGGCGGAGATGTTCGACCACAGCCGCGTCTATCGCTACGTGTGAGCCGCACACAGGTGTCCCCCCGGTCCGACGGACCGGGGGGACACCTGTGGGGAACGGGGGGATCAGCCGCCGTAGCCGCCGTCACCGTTGCCGTGACCGTCGGCGTTGATGCAGGTGTTGCCGAACGCCGGGTTCAGCAGGCCGATGACGTTGACGGTGTTGCCGCACAGGTTGACCGGGACGTGCACCGGGACCTGGACGACGTTGCCGGAGGCGACACCGGGCGAGTGGGCGGCGACGGCCTCGGCGCCCGAGTCGGCGACGGCCAGGCCGGCTCCGCTGAGGGCAACGGCACCCGTGCCGGCGAGAACAGCGGCAGCCTTCGCGATGCGAGACATCAAGAACTCCTTGGACGTGGAACGCGACCGCAGGAATCACGGCCGTCATGCCCGTTCAACGCCGATATCCGGTGCGGGTCACGGCCATTGGTCCGAACGGGAAGAAGGAAATCGAAATAATGGCCCGCGGTCCGAAATCCGTCCGCCGTCGGATACGACGGGACGGCTTCGGTCCGCGGGCCGCGGCCATGCGACAAGCCTCTTGATCCAACGAGCGAGAACCCGTGGGGTGGCGGGGAAGAATCGTGTCTTCACCCGGCCGGGGGGACAGGGCTCCGTCAGTGCGCGTCCGGCGCCAGGCCCAGCTGCGGGTCGAGCGCTCCGCTCAGCATCGGCGTGAGCACTCCGACCTGAGGCTTCGTGAGGTCGGGCAGACCGCCGAGTCCGTTGCCGCGCGGGGCCTCCAGCGGGTTGCCGACGATCGCCCCGGGCGTGGTCGCCCGCATCTCCGAGTGCGGGTTGCTGAGCGACGCGCGACCGGGCTCGCTGTCCCGGAGCACCTCGGGCAGCGGCGCGTCGACGACGGTGCCGGGGACGGTGCCGGCGAGCGGGACGCTCGGCAGCGTCAGGTCGGGCAGTGCCCCGAGGCCCTTCTGGAAGCCGGTGGGCGCACCGGGCATCGGGACGGGAACGCCGGTCGCCACGGTCGGCGCGTCCATCGGCAGGACCGGGTCGAGGCCCTGGAGCGGGACGATCACCGGCGCCTCGACGGCGGCGGCGGGAGAGGCCAGGGCGGCGGAGGCGAGCGCGGTCATGAGGAGCCCCATGCCCGCGTGAGAACGCAGAGTCATGTGCGGTGAACGAGCCCCTTGGCCGAAACGTCGCGGGACTAACCCGTGTGCAGTAACGCGGGAGGCCCTCACCGGTGAAGGCGAGGGCCCTGTTGACGCGTGGCGGGTGCCGGTCAGTGGCGGCGGCCGACCCGTCCGCCCCGCAGGTACACGACGCCGCCGCCGATGATCAGCGCGGCACTGATCGCGGCCGCGCCCATGAGCGCGGGGTCGCTGCCGGTCTCGGGAAGCTCAGGGGGCCCGGTGGGCGGGGTGGTGGGCTTCGTCGGCGGAGCGGTCGGCGAATGCGTCGGCGAGTGCGTCGGAGGCTTCGTCGGCGGGTGCGTGGGCGGGTGCGTCGGAGGCTTCGTGGGAGGCGTCGTCGGCGGGTGCGTCGGAGGCTTCGTCGGCGGAGTCGTCGGCGGGTGCGTGGGCGGGTGGGTCGGGGGGTGCGTCGGCGGCTTCGTGGGAGGCGTCGTCGGCGGGTGCGTCGGAGGCTTCGTCGGCGGAGTCGTCGGCGGGTGCGTCGGAGGCTTCGTGGGAGGCGTCGTCGGCGGGTGCGTCGGAGGCTTCGTGGGAGGCGTCGTCGGCGGGTGCGTCGGGGGGTGCGTGGGCGGGTGGGTCGGGGGGTGCGTCGGCGGGTGGGACGGTTCGTCGCCGTAGCCGCCGGGTTCCTCCGCCTGGGCGCAGAGGTCTCCGACGGCCTCCGCGACGAAGCCGCCGAGATCCATGCCGTGGCCGCAGACGTCGGGCGGCAGGGGGGCCTGGGCATGGCCGGCGGAGGCGGGGCCCGACCCGTCGCCCGTACCGGCGTGGGAACCCGCGGCAAGGGCGAATCCGCCGCTCAGCGACAGGATCCCGGTCGCTGCCGCCGCGGTGAGTACTTTCCTGCTGATGATGGACCGCATACCGCTCTTCCTCTGGAGAAAGGGAGAGGCCGGCGAGGATCCCCCCTCGCTCCGACCGGCCTGGTCCACGCCGACGTTCGCGTGGGACTGGCCAGAGGGTATGGGTGGGCCCGCCGCGCGCCGCGGGGGCCACACGGCAGCTGATCAGAAAATCATTCGATCAGCCGACCGTGAGGAACGGCGGCCCGGGGGCAGCCGCAAAGGCCCTTCGGTGAAGGGGTACTGATGTGACGTCAGCCGCCGAGCGGCAGACCGCCCGGGACCGGGAGGCCGCCGAGGAGCGGGGCGCCCTTGGTGGTCTCGTTCAGCTGGGTGGCCGCGTCCGTGACGCTCTTGACCGGGGAGCCGTCCGTGGTGCTGCTCAGCACGTCCGTCTTCAGCCCATTGGCGGCGATCGCTTCGAGTCCACCGTTCAGGCTGGTGGGGGTCAGCGCCTCCGTGGCCATGGCGGGCGCGGCGGCACCCAGCGCCATCAGCGAACCGGCGACGACCGCGGCGACCTTGGTGGGCTTCATGGAGTGAATCCTTCCTCTGTGCTTTCAAGTCACGTTCCGTACAGGGTTCTTGGCCGAATCCTGTACATCGTTCTGCTTCTGTAACGAGGAGTGCGCTCCCCGGAAACTCCGGGAGGAAGGATTTCTCGACACTGCACCCGATCGATGCGGACCGGTGCTATTTGCCGACCGCACACGTCCGCACCGGCCCGGCGGAGGCCGGACCGGCGCGGACACGGGGACGACTACCGGACGGGCAGCGGGGGCTTCACCGGCAGATCGGGCACGGCCGCCGGCGGCTTCACCGGCGCCTCGACGGGCAGCTGCGGCGGGTCCACCGGGAGCTCGGGCGCGGGGACCGGAAGCGCCGGCAGCGCGGGCAGTCCCGCCAGGTCCGGCGCGGGCAGGCCGCTGCCGAGCACGGTGGCGACGACGAGGTCGACCAGCGAGGTCAGCGTCGCGGTGACCTGCGGGACGACTCCGGCGGCGTCACCGGAGGTGACGGCGGCCAGCAGCCCCGCGACCGCCTTCTCCACCGTGGCGAGCGCGTCGCCCACGACGTCCGCCGGAGCCGCCTGGGCCGCCTTCGCGCCCGCCGCGACGGGCAGGCTGACGGGCGGCTTCACGGGCAGGCCCACCGGGGTCTCCACCGTGGGCGGCGTGACCGCCGACTCCGGAGCCGGCGGGGCGATCGGGAGGTCCGCGGCGGGCGGGGTGACGGGGAGGCCGGCCGCGGGCGTCTCCGGCAGCGGAACCGCCGCGGCTCCCTTGGCCTGCTCGACGGCGGCCGCGATCTCGGCCTTGAACGCCTCGACGTCCGCCGCGGGGACCTGACCGGAGTCGGCCTTGAGCGCGGCGGTGACGAGTGCGGCCACGGGGGTCGCCACGGACCCCAGCTCTCCGAGCGCCTCGGCCTGGGCCAGCAGGGCGGCCACGTCGGGGAGGGGTGCGCGGGCGGCCCGGGCGGCCGCGGTGGACGGATGGTGCTCGCCGGCGACGGCGGGTCCCGCCGCGCCGAGGGTGAGGACGGCGGATATCGCCAGGGCGGTGAGACGGGGTGTAGCGAGGGGACGCATACGTGTTCCTTTTCCTTATGCGTCGGACAACTGCCCTCTCACGTTGCCTGCGGGTATAGCGCTCCGCAACCGCAGAGCTACGCAGCGCCACGCCTTCTTTCGAGTGAATCCCGCCCTCCACCCTGCCCCCCGAAGGGGCGTACGCCGTTGCACCGAACGGCGCACGAGGGTGCCGCCGAACGAGCAACGGACCAGTGACCGCAAGGGAAAAGCCGGTGCGCCCACCCCGGGAGGGATGGGCGCACCGGCTTCGGAAGGACGATCAGGCGTGCCGGATCAGGCGTTGACGCAGGTGTTGCCGAAGGCCGGGTTCAGCGCGCCGATGACGCTGACAGTGTTGCCGCAGAGGTTCACCGGGACGTGCACGGGGACCTGGACGACGTTGCCGGAGCCGACGCCGGGGGACTTCACGGCCGCGCCCTCGGCGCCGGCGTCGGCGGCGGCGGCACCGGCGGCACCGGCGACGGCGGCGGCGGCACCCACGGTCAGAACAACGGCCTTGGCGATACGGGACATGGAGAAGCTCTCCTCGATCGAAATTCAACTCGGACTGCGCGGACTGTTCGGCCCGGCTCCCTCAACAACGCCCCCGGTTTTCATCGGTTGCTCTCCCGAACGGGTGACGTTCAACCGATCTTTGGGCCATAAGAGGGCCGTTGGGGCCACAGGCCGTGGAATGGCGCAACACGCTCAACGAGGAACCTGCCACCTGGATACGGGAGTTAGCGTTTCCAAGCATCTAATGCTTACTATCGCCCCGCGTCGGGGTTATAACGTTCCCGAACGTTGCTTCCGGGCCGGCCGCGCGTTCACCCATTTCGTGCGGACGACACCTTCCTCCCGCCCGGCCTTCTCGGGTCTTCCCTCTCTTCTCTCATCAAAGCGGAGAACCTGTATGCGGAATTCTGCGATTCCCGCTGTGCGTCGCAGCGTGCTCTGCGCCCTGTCGTGTGCGGCGCTGACCGCCGCGCTGCCGGTCGCCTCCGCCACCGCCCCCCGGCCCCGGGAGGCGGACCGCGTTCCCTTCGCCGCGCGCTACGAGGCGGTGCAGCACGGTGGGGTCGTGCGCGCCGCCAACTCCTCGGCGAAGGGCGCGAAGGGCACCGAGTCGGTGAACGACGGCGCCGCGATCGCGTACGTCGACGTGGACGACAACCCCGACACCTACAACTCCAGCCGTGCCGCGCTCGCGGTGCCCGAGGGCGCTCGGGTCAGCTGGGCCCGTCTCTACTGGGGCGGGAACCTGCGGGTGGGCGAGCAGAAGCCGCCCGAGGACAACGGC
Organism: Streptomyces sp. NPDC051180; assembly: GCF_040689545.1. Taxonomy (NCBI): domain Bacteria; kingdom Bacillati; phylum Actinomycetota; class Actinomycetes; order Kitasatosporales; family Streptomycetaceae; genus Streptomyces; species Streptomyces sp. NPDC051180. The sequence continues at coordinate 24,283 of NZ_JBFBBC010000014.1, read as the reverse complement.
CGCGTGCTGATCGCCGAGCCCGGCGGCGCCTACAAGGCGCTCCTCGCCGACTCCCTGATCGGCCACCGCGCGGCGGACGGCGCGGACGCGTTCCAGGCGTCCGCGGACGTCACCGATCTGGTCCGCCGGTCGAGGCCGGGTCAGTGGACGGTCGCCCAGGTCAACGTCGCCATGGGCCGCTCGGCGGTCGGCGGTTGGGGCGGCTGGACGCTCGTCGCCGCGTACGAGAAGGCGTCGGAACCGCTGCGCCGGATCGGTGTCTGGGACGGTTTCGAAACGATCGGTCCGCGCCGCGGCGAGCTGCGCGTACCGGTCGACGGAAACCGTTTTCCCAAGGGCACGCGGGGACGGCTCGGAGTGATCGCCTATGACGGCGACCGCGGCACTTCCGGGGATTACCTCGCCGTTCACACGAGCCGTACGAAGAGCATGCGGCTCTCGGATTCCGCCAATTCCGCGGACGACGTCATGAACTCCAGCATCACCGAATTCGGCGCCGGTCGTACGGTCCGATTCCCCGATGGTACGAACACCCTGGGGTACGACTCCGACGTCTTCGACCTGCGGGAAGCGCTGCGCGAGGGAGGGGACCGTGTCGAAGTCCGGTTCGGCAGCCGGAAGGACACCGTCTGGCTCGGTGCGGTCTTCCTCCAGGCGGACGTCCGGCGCTGACGTGCTGCCTCCACGAGAAACGGACCTCGCGTCCGTCACCGTCCTGCACGCGGTCCAGCCGGGCGACGGCGGGGTCGCCCGCGTCGTCGTCGACCTGGTCCGCGCCCAGCGCGCCGCCGGCCTGCGGGTCGCGGTCGCCTGCCCGCCCGACACCGCCCTGTCCTCGGCCGTCCGCGCCGAGGGCGCCGAGACCCACGACTGGCGGGCCGGCCGGGACCCCGGTCCCCGGCTGGTCCGCGAGACGCGTGAGCTGGCCCGGCTGATCCGCGCCGTCCGGCCCGGCATCGTCCACGCGCACAGCGCCAAGGCCGGGCTGTGCGCCCGACTGGCCCTGCGGGGACGGGTTCCGACGGTGTACCAGCCGCACGCCTGGTCGTTCGAGGCGGTCGAGGGGACCACCGCCGCGGTCGCCCGCCGCTGGGAGCGGTTCGGCGCCCGCTGGGCGGACCGGATCGTCTGCGTGAGCGAGGCCGAGCGGCGTACCGGCGAGGCGGCCGGGGTGGTCGCGGACTGGTCGGTCGTCCACAACGGTGTGGACGTGGCCCGGTTCGCCACCGAGGGACCGCCCGGCAACCCCGCCCCCACCGTCGTCTGCGTGGGCCGGCTCTGCCGCCAGAAGGGGCAGGACGTGCTCCTCGCCGCCTGGCCCGCCGTCCTCGCGGAGGTGCCCACGGCCCGGCTGGTGCTGGTCGGCGACGGCCCGGACGGCGAACGGCTGCGCGCCGCCGCCGGCCCCTCGGTGCGGTTCACCGGGGCCGTCGACGACACCGCACCCTGGTACCGGGCCGCGGACGTGGTCGTCCTGCCGTCCCGGTGGGAGGGCATGGCGCTCGCACCGCTGGAGGCCATGGCGAGCGGCCGGCCGGTCGTCGTCAGCGACGTGGACGGCGCCCGCGAGAGCCTGCCGGCCGCCCACGCACCCGAGTGCCTGGTCCCGCCCGAGGACCCGGCCGCGCTCGCCACCGCTCTGGGCCGCCTCCTCGGCCGGCCGGAGCTGCGGCGGCGCCTGGGCCGCGAGGCCCACGAACACGTACTCAGCAGATTCGATGTCCGGCGCACCGGCGCGGCGATCGCGGACGTCTACCGCGAGCTGGCCGGCGTGCGGGGGGCCGAGCACAGAGAGCCGATTGCGCAGTGACCACGGAAAGTACCAGCGTTCCCTCCTCTCCGGGCCCCTGGCCCACGGCGGGGCATGCCTACGGGCTCGCCTCCCTCGCGCCGCGCCGCGAGACGACCGGCCGGCTCGCCCGGCCGCGCCACCGCCGCGTCCGGCCCCGGACCGGCGGGCGGGCGGCGCTCGTCGCCGTCGACGGCCTCGCCGTCCTCGCGGCGGCCGCCCTCCTCCGTTCGACGCACCAGGACGTCCGGCTGCTGCTGCCGGTGGCGGTGCTCGTGCTGGTCCTCGACGGCCGCGCGGGGCTCTACCGGCCCGCGGCGCACGTCCGGGCCCTCGACGAGCTGCCCGCGCTCGCCTCGCGGGCCGGGGTCGTCTGGTGTCTGGCGGCGGCCGGCGCCGCCGCGTACTCCCCGACGCTGGCGATCGGGCCGCTGCGGCTCACCGCCGCGTACCTCACGCACGTCGCCGTCGTCTGCCTGGTCCGTGCCCTGGTGCTGGCGCGGCGCCGGCGGGTCGCCCGCGCGCATCCCCGCTCGGCGCTCGTCGTCGGCGGGGCGGGGACGGCGCGCCGGTTCGCCGCGTCCGTCGCCCAGCATCCCGAGTACGGGGTGCGGGCGGTCGGCATCGTGGGCGTGCCGGAGCAGGGCGGCGCTCCCCGGCCGGCCGGGGAGATCGGTCTCCCGGTGCTCACGACGACGGAGGAGATCCACCGCGCGGTCATCCAGAACGCCGTGCGGGACGCGCTGTTCCTGGACGACGACCCCGGTCTGATGTCGCTGTTCCAGCACTACGGCTGCACGACCTGGCGGGTCGGCGGACGGCACCAGGACGGCCCGATGGGCGAGCACCTGTGGGGGCACGCCTGGCACCGGGTCGCCCCGCTCGGCGAGCGGCGCGGGCCGACCGCCAAGCGGGCGCTCGACATCGCGCTCGCGGCGCCCGCCCTGGCGCTCGCCCTTCCGGTGCTGCTGCTGTGCGCGCTCGCGGTGCGCCTCTCGGACGGTCCGGGGGTCCTCTTCCGGCAGGAGCGGGTGGGCCAGCACGGCCGGCACTTCACGCTGCTGAAGTTCCGTACGCTGCGCCCCTCCGACGACACCGAGTCGGCGACCCGCTGGAACGTGGCGGGCGACCGGCGGATGAGCGCGGCCGGCGGGTTCCTCCGCAAGAGCTCGCTCGACGAGCTGCCGCAGCTCTGGAACGTGCTCCGGGGGGACATGAGCCTGGTCGGTCCGCGTCCCGAACGGCCGTACTTCGTCGCCCAGTTCAGCAAGATCCACGCCGGGTACGCGGCCCGCCACCGGATGCCGGTGGGTCTGACCGGTCTGGCGCAGGTGCACGGTCTGCGCGGCGACACCTCCATCGAGGACCGCTGCCGCTTCGACAACCACTACATCGACCACTGGTCGCTCTGGCAGGACGTCTGCATCCTGCTGCGCACGGCGGCCGGGCTCGTCCGCCCGACGGGGAGCTGAGGATGGCCGCGGCCGTGACGGTGACGGCGGTCGACCCGGCCGCAGCGGAGCCGGACACACGGAAGGCCGAGGTCCGCGCGTGGGCGGGCAGGGTCGGCGCGCTGTCGCCGGTCCTCGCCGTGATCGCGCTGCTCCTCGTCCCCGGCGACGGCGGGGCGCAGGGCGGCACCGGCGGCACGGGGACGGTCGCGGACGCGGCCTCCGGGCTGCTGGTCCTGATCTGTCTGGTCCGGGTGCTGCGCGCCGGCGCCCGGCCGCTGACCCGGGCGGCGGCCGTCGTCCTGGGGCTGCCGGTCCTCGGCGTGTGCCTGGCGGCGATCACCTCGAACGACCCGGCGGCGAGCCTGCCGGGCGTCGCCCGCTACGTGCAGGTCTTCGTCCTGGTCCCGGCGGCCGTGCTCCTGATGATCCGCGACCGCCGGGACTTCGCCGTGGTCGCCTGGGGCCTGGTCGGGTTCGCGCTGCTCCAGGGCGCGGTCGGCGTCACGCAGTACCTGACGGGGACGGGCGCCTCGTACCAGGGCGAGGACGTGCGGGCCGTCGGCACCTTCGGGGCGACCGACGTGATGGGCATGGCGACGGTGGTGGCGTACGGACTGGTCGTCGTCACGGGGATCGCGCTCGGCAGCGGGCCGGGCCGGACCCGGACGGCGGCGACGGTCTGCGCGGGGCTCCTCTTCGTGCCGCTCGTGCTGTCGTTCAGCCGGGGCGCGTGGATCGCGACCGTCCTCGCCTGCGTGATCCAGCTGCTCCTCGCGGGGCCGCGGCGGGCCGCCGGGGTGGCGCTCGCGGCGGGCGCGCTCGGGGTGGTCCTCGTCGGGGGTCTGGGCATCGGCTCGGAGATGGTGAAGGAGCGGGTCGCCAGCATCACGCAGGTGGCGGCCGCGCCCGACCAGTCGGTGACGGACCGGTACACGATGTGGGCGGCGGCCGGGCGGATGTGGCGGACGGAGCCGGTCACGGGCGTCGGCCTGAAGGGCTTCCCCGCCTACCGCGACTCCCACGCCTCCCTGGCGCTGTCCTCGGGCAGCGACACCGCCGGCGCCGGGGCCGGTTTCGCGCGCCAGCCGCTGCTGTCGCCGCACAACATGTACCTGCTGGTGCTGAGCGAGCAGGGCCTCGTGGGGCTGCTCGCCCTGGCCGGCAGCTGGGTGGCGCTGCTCGTGGGCGCGCTGCGCCGGCGGCGGCTGGGCGCGGACTGCGCCCTCGTCGCGACGGGCCTGCTCGCCTGGCAGCTCATCGACTTCTTCTACGCGGACATCGGCGGCCCGTCGACCGTCCTCATGTCGGTCGTGCTGGGCCTGGCGGCCTGGTGGGCGCTGGCGGAGGTGAGGCGTGCGTGATCCGTGGGCGGGTGAACCGGAGCCCACGGACACACCGTGGCCCGACGGACCGCGCCCCGCGCCCCGGCCTCCCTGCGGCGCGCCCCTGACCGACCCCTGGCCGACCGCGCCTCCGGGGCCCACGGACTCCCCGTGGGCCCCGGAGGCCGCGCTGCTGCCGGGGCCCGTCCCGGACGCGCCCCGACCCTGGCTCGCCACGGCGACGGCGGGCCGCTCCCCGGGCGCGTGCCGGCGCGGCGGGGGTGCGCCCGGGCCGGCCGGGCCCGGCGTGCCGGGGGCGCCCGGCGGGGGCGTACGCCGTGCGGCAGGTGGCGGTGTCCCCGGGCCGCCGCCCGGCGGTCCGGTGTGCCCGCCCGGCGCCGCGGGGCTCGCCGGGGCGCGGCGGGTGTCGGTGCGCGGTCCGGCCGGGGGCGGGGCCGTGCCGGCCCGGCCCACGGGGCGGCGGGCGCACGCGCGGCCCCGGCGGCCGGCGGCCGGGACCGACCGGACGCAGGGGCGGGGGTTCCTGGCGAAGGCGGCGGCGGTGACCGCCGCGCTCACCGCGCTCGGGGCGCTCCTCGGACTCGTACGGGACCAGATCCTGGCCGGGTACTTCGGGGCGGGGGCCGAGACGGACGCGTTCCTGGTGGCGTGGACGGTGCCGGAGTTCGCCTCGACGCTGCTCATCGAGGACGCGATGGCGCTGATCCTGGTGCCGGCCTTCTCGCGTGCGCTGGCCCGCCGTCCCGGGAGTCCGTTCGGCGACCCGGTGCGGGCGCTGGTGCGCGGCACGCTGCCCCGGCTCACGCTCGCCGTGGGGGCCGCGGCGGCCGTCCTCGTCGTCGCCGCGCCGCTCCTGGTGTCCGCCCTGGCCCCGGGGCTGCCCGACCCCGGGCTCGCGATCGACTGCACGCGGCTCACCGCGACGTGCGTGCTCTCCTTCGCGCTGGTCGGGTACTGCTCCGCCGCGCTGCGCGCGCACGGCTGCTTCGTGCCGCCGGCGACGATCTACACGGCGTACAACGTCGGCATCATCGGCACGATCCTGCTGCTGCGCGGGCCGTGGGGGGTGCGGTCCGCCGCCGCCGGGGTCGCGGTCGGCGGTGTCCTGATGGTCCTGGTGCAGGCGCCGTCGCTCCTGCGCGAGCTGCGGAGCCGGCCCGGGCCGGCGCGGGAGCCCGCGGCGCCCGCGGCCGGCGGTGCGGGCGAGGGTCGGATCGTGCTCCTGGGTCTGATCGCTCCCGTCGTGGCGTTCTCGCTGTGCCGCCAGTCGCAGACCCTGATCGAACGGTTCCTCGCCTCCCCGCTGCCCGCCGGCGCCATCTCGCATCTGAACTACGCGCAGAAGGTCGCGCAGATGCCGATGATCCTCTCCCTGATGCTGTGCACGGTCAGCTTCCCGGTGGTGGCCCGCGCGCTGGCGGCGGGCGACGCCGAGGCGGCCCGCCGGCGGGTCGAGCGGGACCTGCTGCTGGCCGCCGTCGTGGTGCTCGTCGGCGCCTCGACCGTGATCGCGGCCGCGCCGAGGATCGTCGAGCTGCTCTTCGAGCGCGGGGAGTTCGGCTCCGCCGACACCACCGCGACCGCCGCCGTCATGCGGGTGTACGCGCTGGGACTGCTCGGCCAGACGATGGTCGGCGCCCTCGTGCGCTGCTACTTCTCCGCCGCGCGCCCGCTCTGGTACCCGGCCGCCGCCATGGCCGCGGGCCTCGCCACGACCGCCGCCGCGGGTGTTCCCGGCGCCCACCACTGGGGAGCGGTCGGCATCGCCGCCGCCAACGCCCTCGGCATCACCCTCACCGCCGTGCTGCTGCTGCGCGGCGCGCACCGGCAGGCCGTCCCGGTCCGGGCCGACCGCCTCGGCGACGGCCTCCTCCGGCTCGCCACCACGGGCGCGTGGGCCACCGGCGTCGGCTGGCTCTGCCAGCTCGCGATCGGCCCCGCCGTCCTCGCCGTCGCCGTCGCCTGCGCGGCGGTCTGCGGCGTCTTCCTGCTCTTCATCGCCTGCGCCGCCAAGGCGCCCGAGATTCCGCCCCTGCCCCGCTCCGTCTCCCGGAGGACGCCCCATGCCCGCCGCCACCGCGCTGCGCAGTCTGCTGCCGAAGCCGCCCCTGTGGGTGAAACCGCCCCTGTGGGTGGCGATGTACCACTCGATCACGGACCCCGCTGACGACCCGTACCGGGTGACCGTCTCGCCCGTACGCTTCGCCCGGCAGCTGCACTGGCTGGCCGACCGCGGGCTGCGCGGGGTCTCGGTGCGCGAGCTGCTCGCCGCCACGGCGGCCGGGTGCGCCAAGGGCCTGGTGGGCCTCACGTTCGACGACGGCTACGCGGACTTCCTCGACTCGGCGCTGCCGCTGCTGCGGCGGCACGGCTTCACGGCGACGGTGTTCGTCCTGCCCGGCCGGCTCGGCGGCGAGAACGCCTGGGACGCCGCGGGGCCGCGCAAGTCGCTGCTGACCGAGGACCAGATCGTGCGGATCGCCGAGGCCGGCATGGAGATCGGTTCGCACGGCCTGACGCACGTCCCGCTCCCCGAGGCGGGCGACGAACTGCTCGCCGCCGAGACCCGGCACAGCCGCGAGCTCCTGGAGGAGATGACCGGCACGCCGGTCGACGGCTTCTGCTACCCGTACGGGAAGGTCGACCCGCGCGCGATGCACGCCGTGCGGAAGGCCGGCTACGCCTACGGCTGCGCGATCGACCCGGGCCCGCACACCAGCACGTACGCCCTGCCCCGCGTCCACATCGGCGAGGGCGACACCTCCCTGCGGCTCGCCGCCAAGCGCGTCCTGCACCCGCTGCGCCGCCGCCACCCCGCCGACCTGGTCACCGCCCCGCTCGGCCCGGCCCGGGTGGGTGCGCCGTGAAGGTCCTGCACGTCATCACGGGGCTCGGCATCGGGGGCGCCGAGCAGCAGCTGCGCCTCCTGCTGCGCCATCTGCCCGTCCGCGGCGACGTGGTGACCCTCACCAACCCGGGGGCGGTCGCCGCTGGCATCGAGGCGGACGGCACGCCGGTCACCCATCTCGGCATGACGGGGAACCGCGACCTCGGGGCGCTGCCCCGGCTCGCCCGGATCGTGCGGCAGGGCCGCTACGACCTCGTCCACACGCACCTCTACCGGGCGTGCGTGTACGGCAGGGCGGCGGCGCGGATCGCCGGGGTGCGCCGGGTCATCGCGACCGAGCACTCCCTCGGCGAGACGCAGATCGAGGGCCGTCCGCTCTCGGCGGGCACCCGCGCCCTGTACCTGGCGTCCGAGCGGCTCGGCAGCTCCACGGTCGCCGTCTCGCCGAGCGTCGCCCGCCGGCTCGCCGACTGGGGCGTGCCGGCGGCCCGTATCCGCGTGGTGCCCAACGGCATCGAGACGGAACGCTTCGCCTTCGACGCGGATGCCCGCCGCCGCACCCGGGACGCCCTCGGCATCCCCCGGGACGCCCATGTCGTGGGCGGGGTGGGGCGGCTGACGCCGGGGAAGCGGTTCGACCGGCTGGTGCGGGCGGTGGCGGCCGTGCCGGAGTCCCGCCTGCTGCTCGTCGGCGAGGGCGACCTGCGCGAGGAACTGCTGGGGGTGGCCCGCGCGTGCGGCGCCGCGGACCGGGTGCTGCTCGCCGGCGCCTGCCAGGATCCGCCGGCCGCCGGCGCGCCGGGCCCCTCGCTGCCCGACCTGCTGGCCGCCATGGACGTCTTCGTGTCCACCTCCCCCGACGAGACCTTCGGGCTCGCCGTCGTCGAGGCGCTCGCCGCGGGGCTTCCGGTGCTGTACGCGGCCTGCCCCGCCCTCGAGGACCTGGCCCCGGACGCGGCACCGGGCGCGCACCGGATCGGCGGGTCCGTACCCGAGCTGGTCTCCGCGCTGCACGGCGTCCGGGACGCCGGGGCCGTCCGGCTCCCGGCGCCGGCGGCCGCCCGGCACTACGACATCGCGCACAGCGCACGGCAGTTGACGTCCCTCTACGAACAGTCCGTCCACGGCATCCCGTCCCCCGCCAAGTGAGAGAGCCCGCACCATGAAGAACTCCCCATCCCGCGCCCTGCTCCCCGCCGGCCTGCGGTCCCCCGGCCGCTGGGCGGTCCTGCCCGCGGCGGTCCTCGCCGGGGCCGCCCTCGGCGGCGGTTACGGGGCGGTGAAGACCCCGCAGTACGCGGCGACCAGTTACGTCATCGTCGTACCGGCCGAGAAGTCCGACCCCGCGGCGGCGATCGGCTTCGCCCAGGCGTACGGGCGCGTCGCCACCGACATCGCGGTGACCGGCGACGCCCAGGTGTGGGCGGGGGTCACCGCCGACACGCTGCGCAGGAACGTGCAGGCGGCGACCTCCCCGGACGCCCCGATGATCTCGATCACCGCCCGCGCCGACCGGCCCGCGAAGGCGGTGTCCATGGCCGACGGGGTGGCCCGCGCGCTGATCCTCGACAGCTCGCACGTCGCCGGCAGCACCGGCGTCAAGGTCGTGCAGTTCTCCCGCGCCACCAAGCCCGTCGACCCCGTCTCGCCGTCCGCGCCGCTCTCCGCGCTCGTCGGCGCCTGTGCGGGCGGGCTCCTCGGCGGCCTGGCCCTCCTGGTCCGCCCGAAGCGCTCCGGTGCCCGCGGCGAGGCCCGGCACTCCCGGCAGTCCGCCGCTCCCGCCATGTCCGCCGCGGTGCCCGCTCCGGCGGCCGCCTCGCACCAGCCGGAGGCGGTGTGACCCCGAGAGAGCTGCGGACCGAGATCTGCCGTGACGAGGAGGTCTTCGGGCGCCTCGCGGCCGAGTGGACGGCGCTGTACGGCCGGTGTTCCTCCGCGACCCCCTTCCAGTCCCACTCCTGGCTGCACTCCTGGTGGCTCTCGTACGGCCGTCCCGGCGCGCTGCGGGTGGTGCTCGTACGCGGCGCCGACGGGCGACTCCTGGCCGCCGCGCCCCTGATGCGGGCCGGGGGGCCGCTGCCGGTCCTGACCCAGCTCGGCGGCGCCATCACCGACTTCACGGACGTCCTCCTCGACGACGACCGTCCCGAGGCGGTACCGGCGCTGGCCCGCGGTGTCGCCCGAGCCGCCCGCGGCGCCGTCGTCGACCTGCGGGAGGTACGACCCGGGGCCGCCAGCGAGCGTGTCTTCGCCCAGTGGCGCGGCCCCCGCCGGCGGCTGCCGGACTCGCTCTGCCTGGAGTTGCCCGCCGTCCCCATGGAGGGGCTGCTCGAACGGATCCCCTCGGGGAAGGCCCAGCGGGTCCGCGCCAAGCTGCGCAAGCTGGACGCCCTCGGCATCGACGCGCACATCGTCACCGGGGACGAGGTCCCCGCCGCCCTCGATCGGCTCCTGGCACTCCACCGGCTGCAGTGGCAGGGGCGTGGCGTGACCGCCGAGCACACCAGCCGTCGGTTCGCCCAGCACCTCAACCGGGCCGTGCGGCCCATGGTCGAGCGCGGCGACGCGATGGTCACCGAGTTCCGGCTCGCCGGCGACGTGGTGGCCGCCGACCTGACCCTGATGTCCCCCCGGCTCGCGGGCGGCTACCTGTACGGCGCCGACCCGGCCCTGCGGGCCCGCAAGGTCGACGTCGCCACCATGCTCCTGCGGCACGGGGCCCGCGAGACCAGCACCGGCGGCCGCGCCACCCTCAGCATGCTGCGGGGCAGCGAGTCCTACAAGCAGCACTGGCGTCCCGAGCCCGTCCGCAACCGCCGCCTGCTCCTCGCCTCGCGCGGTACGGCCCCGCTGCTCTGGCTGCGCGCGGGCGCGGCCGACGTCCGGCGCTGGGCCGCCGCCCAGGCCCGTGAACGCGCCTGGGTCGGGCGGGCGGTCGGCCGGCTCCCGGGCCGCCGCCCCCCGCACGGCGGCGGATGAACTCCGCCGCCGTGACCGTCGACCACCGGCCGGTCAGAAGGGCCAGACCCCCTTCAGCGCGTCCTTCCAGCCCCGGTCGGCCTCGTCCTTCCACATGACCTCCGGGACGCACACCGACCCGCCGATCCAGCCGTCCACCCACGAACCGAGATCCACGGTCCAACAGACGGGCTCGGGCTTCGGTTCCGGCTTGGGCTCGGGCTTCGGTTCCGGCTTGGGCTCGGGCTTCGGTTCCGGCTTCGGTTCCGGCTTCGGTTCCGGCTTGGGCTCGGGCTTCGGCTCGGGCTTCGGCTCGGGCTTGGGTTCCGGCTTCGGCTCGGGCTTCGGTTCCGGCTTGGGCTCGGGCTTCGGTTCCGGCTTGGGTTCCGGCTTCGGCTCGGGCTTCGGTTCCGGCTTGGGCTCGGGCTTCGGCTCGGGCTTCGGCTCAGGGACAGTCGGGTCCGTGGGATCCGTCGGCTCCGTGGGATCCGTCGGGTCCGTCGGGTCCGTCGGGTCCGTCGGGTCCGTGGGATCCGTCGGCTCCGTCGGGATCTCGGGCTCGACCCCGTACAGCATCTGCCGGAAGACCAGCGACGACTGGGGATTTCCGTCGCACTGCCAGACGCCGTGCGGACAGTAATCGGTGATCGTGTGATAGAGCGGCTTGTGCTCCTGCATCCATTCGAGCATGCGCCGCATGTACGTGGGATTGTCGCCGTTCCGGAAGAGCCCCCATTCGGGATAGGAGATCTGCTTTCCGTGCTCGGCGGCGAAGTCGACCTGTTTCTGCAGCCCGTACGGCTCGGTGACGTGCTGGTCGAAACTGCTGCCCCGCGGCTGGTCGTAGGAGTCCATGCCGATGATGTCGACGACGTCGTCGCCCGGGTAGCACTCGGTCCACGGAACGGCGTCGCGGCCGCGGCTGGGGTTGAAGTCGAAGCGGAACTTCTGGCCGGGTACGGAACGCATGGCGGTGACGATGCGGTTCCAGTACTTCTTCCACGAGGTGGGGTCGGGCGCGCACCGGTGGGTGTAGGTGGTGCCGTTCATCTCCCAGCCGAGGACGATGATCGTGTCGGTGGCGTTCTGCCCGACGAGGCGCTCGGCGAGGGTCTTGAAGTGGTGGTCGTAGTAGCCGGCGGCGCCGAGCCGGAGCTGGCGGCGGACCTCCTGGTCGGGGACGCCCGCCTCGTTGCGTTCCAGCATGGGCACGTTGAGGACGAAGAGGCGGTCGGCCTTCTCGTTGCGCCAGGCGGCCCAGGCGTCGAGGAAGCCGGGCGGCCCCTCGATGCTCTTCCAGTGTTCACCGGGCAGGTAGGTGTGGCCGACGCGGAGCTCCCGGCCACCGAGCCAGCTCTGCAGCCGGTCGATGCGGGCGACCCCCGCCGCGCCGGAGTCGAGGAAGGCGCCCATGGCACTGGCGAGGGTCGGGGCGGGTTCCTTCGCCGGGACCTCGTCGGAGGCCCGGGCGGGGGACGACAGGGCGACCGAGCCCGAGGTGAGCAGACCGGCGGTGAACACCCCCAGCCACACTCTCGCTGTTCTTCGGCGTGCAGCTGCCATGGCCGCTCCTTTGCGTCGATCACTTTTTGATGATCCGTCAATCCGATGCTCCGAAAGTATTCCTAATGAGCCGACCGTGAACTCGGCTTCCCTCTGATCAGTAGTCCATTAGAGGATTTGATCGCCCAGTTGGGGCACCCGAGAGGAAGGGCATGCCCGTGCCGAGTTTTGACACCCGCGTTCCCGCCGTCCTGGTGCGGCTCGACCGGAATCCCTTCCATCACGGAACCCTGGGCGCCGCGCGCTCGCTGGGGCGAGCGGGAATTCCGGTGCACGCCGTCGTCGAATCGAGCACCAGTCCGGTGGCCCGCTCCCGATATCTGCGATCGGCCCGGGAGCGCCCCGAGCACGACTCGGGCGCCGGACTGGCGGCCTTCCTGACCGATGTCGCGGACGAGATCACCGACGACCCGTCACATCGGGTGCTGCCCGTGCCGCTGGACGACGTGAGCGCCCTCGCGCTGGCCCGGCACCGGGCGGCGCTCGCCCCTCGCTTCCTGCTGCCCGAGCAGTCGGAGGAGCAGCTCCTGAAGGTGGCCGACAAGGCGGCGCTCGCCGAGACCTGCGCGGCCCTCGGGCTGCCCCATCCCCGTACCGAACTCCCCACCGAGGAGGACGAGGCCGCCGCGATGGCATGGGCCCTGGGGTTACCGGTGATCGCCAAGTGGAGCCGGCCGTGGCTGCTGCCGTCCGGCGTCGGTCTGCGCAGCACCTCGATCGTGCGGTCCCTCGCGGAGGTCAGGGAGCTGTACGCGCGCGCCCCGGAGGCCGGGAGCCGGCTGCTGCTCCAGGAGATGCTGCCGGCGGGCCGCGACCTCGACTGGTTCTTCCACGGGTACGTGGACTCCGCCGGCGGCTGCGCGACGGGGGCGACCGGACGCAAGGAGCGCTCCTGGCCGGACGGGGCGGGGCTCACCGCCGTGGGCCGCTGGACCGTGAACCCGGACGTGGACCGGGCGGCCCGCGCGCTGTTCGAGGCGCTGGACTACCGGGGCGTGTGCGACCTGGACTTCCGGCTCGACCCGGCGACCGGCGCGTACCACCTGCTCGACGTCAACCCCCGGCCCGGCGCCCAGTTCCGGCTCTTCGCCGACCCGGCGGGCCTGGACGTGGTGCGGGCGCTGCACCTGGACCTCACCGGGCGCCGGGTGCCGCCGCACTCCCCCGTGTACGGCCGCCGGTTCCTGGTCGAGAACTACGCGGCGCTCTCCCTCCTGGCCTCGCCGCGCCGGAGGTACGCGGCCGAGCCGGGGGCCGCGCGGCAGCGGACGGAGTACGCCTGGTGCGCGGCCGACGACCCGCGACCCGCGCTCGCGATGGGGCGCGCCTGGCTCGGGCACCTGCTGCGCCGGGCGCTTTCGGTGCTCCGCGGGAGGTTCGCGGCGTGGCGCGCGCGCCCGGCGACCGCGGCCACCGCGCCGGCGGCCCGCTCCTCCTCTTCCTCCTCCTCCCACCAGCTCACCCCACGATGAAGGCGGACCGCACGATGCCGAAGGCGATGTACGACCTGGTGGTCGTCGGGGCCGGACCGTACGGCCTGTCCGTGGCCGCGCACGCGGCGGCCCGCGGTCTGCGCCTGGGCGTCTTCGGCCGCCCGATGGAGTCCTGGCACGCCATGCCCCCGGGCATGTTCCTGAAGTCGGAGCCCTGGGCCTCCCACCTCTCCGACCCCGAGGGCGCCTGGGGACTCGACGCGTACGCCGCGATCCGGGGCGTCCGCGCCGTCCACGGCGTGCCGCTGCCCGTCGGCTTCTTCGCCGCGTACGGGGACTGGTTCGCCCGGCAGGCCGTGCCGGTGGTCGACGAGCGGCTGATCGCGTCGGTGGAGCCCGGCACCGGGGGGTTCGAGCTGCGGACGGAGGACGGGGAGCGGGTCCGCGCCCGGACGGTGGCGCTCGCCGTCGGCGTCCTGCCGTTCCTGGAGATCCCCGGGCCGCTGCGCGGACTCCCCCGCCGGTACGTCACCCACTCGGGCCACCACGGCGACCTCGACGGCCTCGCGGGCCGGGACGTCACCGTCGTCGGGGCCGGCCAGGCCGCCCTGGAGACGGCCGCGCTCCTCACCGAGTGCGGCGCGGCCGTCCGGATCGTCGCCCGCGCGGACCGGCTGCACTGGAACACGCCGCCCCCGGCCCTCGACCGCGGCCTGCCGGCGGCGCTGCGCGCCCCGCACACGGGGCTCGGCTGCGGCTGGCGGAACAAGCTCTACGCCGACGCCCCCGGTCTCTTCCGGCGTCTCCCGGCCGCCACCCGTGAGCGGATCTTCGACTCGGCGCTCGGCCCGGCGGGCGCCTGGTGGCTGCGCGAGCGGTTCGCCGCGGTCCGGGACGTCCGTCTGGGGCAGCGGATCACCTCGGCCGCGGTGACCGGGGACGAACGGCTGCGGATCGAGGTGGCCGGGCGGGACGGGACGACGGCCCTGGAGACCGACCACGTCATCGCGGCCACCGGCTTCGCGCCGTCCCTGGACCGCGCCGAGGTACTGGCCCCCGCACTGCGCGGCGCGCTGCGCAGGGTCGGCGCGGGCGGCGCGCCGGAGGTCGGCGGCCACTTCGAGTCCTCGTGGCCCGGCCTCTTCCTCACGGGGCTGCTCACCGCCCCGTCGTACGGCCCGTCGATGCGGTTCGTCCTCGGCGCGGACTACACGGCGGGACGGCTGGTGAAGGGGGTGGGGCGGCGGCTGCGGGCGGCCGGACCGGGCCGGACGGCGGGGCGGCCCCGGACCGGCGGCAGGGCGCCGGTCTCGGCATGAGGCGGGGCCGGGACTCAGGCGTTGATGCAGGTGTTGCCGAAGGCCGGGTTCAGCGCGGCGATGACGTTCACGCTGTTGCCGCAGACGTTGATCGGCACGTGGATCGGGATCTGCACGACGTTGCCGGACAGGACGCCCGGCGAACCGATCGCCGCGCCCGTCGCGTCCGCGTCCGCGAAGGCCGGCGAAGCGACACCCATGGCCATGACGATTCCGGCGATGACGGCCGCAGCCTTCTTACAGTTCATCTCGTCTGGATCCTTTCCTCGGCGGAATGCATTTCCGCAGCACAGAACACAACGAACCCGCCTCGAAAAGGAAACCGAAACAGCGGAGAAGGTGCCGCTTTCACCCCATTGCCCGCACACGAAGGGGCCGGAGAGGACGTCCTCGTCCTCTCCGGCCCCTTCGTGCGCGATACGGATCAGCCGTTGTAGGCGCCGTTCCCGGAGAGCACCGGGATGTCCTCGACGATGTGCGAGAGCGGCTCGTCACCCTTGGCCTGGGTGGAGTTCTCGGCGCACTGCTGGTTCTGCGGGGAGGACAGGACGTTGATGTCCTGGACCGCGACCGGGACGAGGACGCCGACGACCGAGCCGACGTTGCCCTTGACCGGGGCGCCGAGGCAGAGCTTGTTCAGCGAGCCCTGGACGGCGGAGAACTGCGGGCTCATGTCACCGGTGGTCTTCGAGTTGCCGAAGGACTGGTGCGCGCCGTTGCCGCTCAGCGAGGTCGTGCCGCCGTCGTCGGCGATGGCGAGCGCCGGGGAGGCCGCCGCAGCAGAAGCGCCGACAACAGAGGCCGTAACAGCCGCAGCCGCCATAATCTTCTTGATCACGGTGATTCCGTTCCTGTTCCCACCAATCGACCTGATTGATGCGACGGGATCAACTGCGTGCGGTGGCTGAGGTTCCGGCTCTTCACCCGTTCGACTGGAGCCCCGTTTCGCGCTGCCGCGTGCGCTCCGCCAAGGGGGTGACACAGCGGAACCCTTGCGTCCGAGGCCAGTTGATCAGGCCGCTCCCTGCACGGAGCCGGTTCTAGAAGGGAACTCCCGTGATCAAGAAGGTTATGGCCACTGCGGCCGCAGCCGTCTCCATCGTCGGCGCCACCGCCGCCGTCGCGTCCCCCGCGCTCGCCATCGCCAACGACGGCGGCACCACGTCGCTCTCGGGCAACGGCGCGCACCAGGAGTACGGAAACTCCGCCACCTACGGCAACATGAGCCCCCAGTTCGCGCTGGTCCAGGGCTCGCTGAACAAGCCGTGCATCGGCCTGCCGGCCAAGGTCAACGCCGGTTCGCTGATCGGTGCCATCCCGATCGCGGTCCAGGACGTCAACGTCCTGTCCTCCCCGCAGAACCAGCAGTGCACCGAGAACTCCACCCAGGCCAAGGGTGACGAGGCCCTCTCGCACATCCTGGACGACATCCCGGTCCTGTCGGGCAACGGCGTCGGCAACAACTGACGTTCCGCCTCCGCGCGACGACGTCCGCACGTCAGGGGCCGCCCTCCGGGGCGGCCCCTTTCGTGCTGCTACCAGGTCGGCCAGACCGGGGTGGCCATCAGTCGCTCCCACTCGCGGTCCGGCATGCCCGGCACCGCGCGCCCCGCCTGCACCCACTGGGTCACCAGTGCCGAATACACCGGAAAGGGAGTGCGGTCGGGAGGGGGAGGCTCGCTCACATATCGGCTCTTCGGAATGAAGGCCATCCGTTCCCATTTCCCGGGGCCCGGCGCCATCTTCGCTCCTTCCGCTGCGATTCCCGCATCATTCCACAGGCGCCGCAGGAGAGTGATTCGACCTGTTCATGTCGCGTCGCGTACCTGTGTGCGAGGTGGCTCGAAATAACGTGCGGACATGAAATTCCCGCGTTCCCGGCGGCTCCGCCGCGCACTGCTCGCGTCGGCCGCCTTCACCGCCCTCGCCGCCCTCGCCCCCGGCGCGCTCGCCGTCGCCCCGTCCGGTCTTCCCTCCCCCCAGCAGGGGCTCAACCTCCTGGTGGTGGGCGTCGACAGCCGCAAGGGCGTGACGGAGGAGGAGAAGGAACGTTTCAGGCTCGGTGGGCGCGAGTGCGACTGCACCGACGTGATGATGCTGGTGCACGTCTCGGCGGAGAACGACCGGATCAGCGTCGTCGGCCTGCCGCGCGACTCCCTCACCTCCTTCCCCGACGAACACCAGGACCGGCGCACCGGGAAGGTGCACGCGGCCCACCCCGCGAAGATCAACAACGCCTGGGCCGAGGGCGGCCCCGCCTTCGTGCAGGAGACCGTCGAGTCGATGACCGGGCTGCCGGTCCACCGCTACCTGGAGATCGACTTCCGGCGGTTCATGGACACCGTCGACCGGCTCGACGGCGGCGTCGCCGTCTGCACGGCGGAGCCGCTGAAGGACCCGGTCACCGGCATCGACCTCCAGCCCGGCACCAAGCGGGTCGGCGGCGGGGAGGCGCTCCAGTACGTGCGCTCGCGGCGGGCCGACGGGCAGATGGACTTCGGGCGGATCCGCAAGCAGCAGCGGTTCGTGGTGAACACCCTGGGCCGGCTCCGCGCCGGCGTCCTGGACGACCCCGCGGCGCTGCGGGCGTTCGCCTCGACCCTGCGCGGGACGGCCGCGGCCGAGCGGGGGATCTCCGCGGCGGAGCTGCTGGCGCTCGCCGCCCGGCTGAAGGACCTGCCCCTGGACCGCACGGAGTTCGCGACCGTCCCCGTCCGCGGCTTCAACCCGAGCGTCGCCGGTGTCGGCTCCACCGTCGCCTGGGACGAGGCGGGCGCGGCCGAGGTCTTCCGGCGGCTGCGCGAGGACCGGCCGCTGCCGGAGGCCGGGGCGGTGGCGGCGAGCGGGATCCCGGCGGCCACGTACCGACCGACGCCGGGAGCTTCGCTCATCTGCCCGTAGGCCGTCCGGTGGACTACCCGGAACCTCCGGACCCCCGGCCAGTTGATCAGCACGGCTCGGCACTCAGCGGGCCAGGATCCGAAAGGCCAGAACAATGAAGAAGCTCTTGGCGACGGCTGCTGTGGCCGCGTCCGTTCTCGGCGCGACGGCGGCGGGTGCCGGTCAGGCGCTCGCCATCGCGGACGACGGCGGCACCACCTCGCTGTCGGGCAACGGCGCCCACCAGGAGTTCGGCAACTCCTCCACGCACGGCGACATGAGCCCGCAGTTCGCGCTCGTCCAGGGCTCGCTGAACAAGCCGTGTGTCGGCCTCCCGGCCAAGGTCAACGCCGGTTCGCTGGTCGGCCTCGTCCCGATCGCGGTCCAGGACATCAACGTCCTGTCCTCCCCGCAGAACCAGCAGTGCACCGAGAACTCCACCCAGGCCAAGGGTGACGAGCCGCTCTCGCACATCCTCAGCGACATCCCCGTGCTGTCCGGCAACGGCGCCGGCAACAGCTGAGCAACGCCGCTCGGCAACGGTGCGGCCCCGCCGCCCCTCCTCGGAGGGGTGGCGGGGCCGTCCCCGTTCCGCGCCGGGTTCCGGCCTCAGAGCGCGCGGCGCAGGGCGGCCGCGTCGGTGACGGGGGCGTCGCACGTGAAGTGACGGCAGACGTACGCGGCGGGTCCCCCGGCGACCAGCGGACGGTCCTTCAGGAGCGGGAACTCCTCGCTGTCGGGGGCGCCGGCGGCGAGGACGGCGCCGGGGGCGGTGGCGAGGAGCGCGGTGCGGCGCAGCTCCTCGAACGCCCCGTCCCCGGGGGTGCCGACGACGGCGATCTCCCGGGGCCCGTCGAGGAGGGCCTCGGCGGTGGCGAGACCCCAGCCGATGAAGCGGGGCGCGCGCGGGCCGAGGGCCTTGACGACGCCGAGCGCCCCTTCGGCGGCGGCGCGGTGGGCCTCGGAACCGGTCTGGGCGGCGTACGTCAGCAGGGCTCCGGCGGCCGCGGTCCAGCCCGAGGGGGCCGCGTTGTCGGTGGGGTCCTGGGGGCGGCGGATCAGCTGTTCGGCGTCGTGGGCGGTGTCGTACAGGGCACCGCCCTCGCTGGTGAAGCGGGCCAGGACGAGGTCGAGGAGGAAGCCGGCGAACTCGAGCCAGGCGCCCTCGCCCGTGACGGCGGCGAGGGCGAGGAACCCCTCGGCGACGTCGGCGTAGTCCTCCAGCACCCCCGCGTTGGCGCCGGCCCGGCCGTCCTTGGAGGTGCGGGTGAGCCGGGCCTGCTCGTCCATGTGGACGCGGACCAGCAGGTCGGCGGCCTCGGTGGCGCGCTCGACGAGGTCGGGGCGGTCGAAGAGGGCGCCGGCCTCGGCGAGGGCGGCGATCGCGAGGCCGTTCCAGGCGGCGACGACCTTGTCGTCGCGGCCGGGGCGGGCGCGCTCCTCGCGGGCGGCGAGGAGGCGGGCGGCGATCGAGGCGACGCGCTCGGCGTCGGCGACCCCCGCGTCCTGCGGGAGCTGGAGGACGGAGCTGCCGTGTTCGAAGGTGCCGTCCTCGGTGACGCCGTAGTGGGCGGCGGCGAGGGCGGCGTCCTCCGCGCCGAGGACCTCGGCGAGCTGCCCGGGGGTCCACACGTAGTACGCGCCTTCGACGTGCCGGCCGGTGCCGTCGTCGCTGTCCGCGTCGAGCGCCGAGGCGAAACCGCCCTCGGGGGTGCGGAGTTCGCGGACGAGGAAGTCGGCCGTCTCCAGGGCGACGCGGCGGGCCAGGTCGCTTCCGGTCGCCTTCCAGAGGTGCGCGTACACCCGGCAGAGCAGGGCGTTGTCGTACAGCATCTTCTCGAAGTGGGGGACGACCCAGGCGCGGTCGACGGCGTAGCGGGCGAAGCCGCCGCCGAGCTGGTCGTAGATGCCGCCGCGGGCCATCGCCTCGCAGGTGTCGGCGGCCATCTGGAGGGCGCCCTCGGAGCCCGTGCGGGCGTGGTGGCGGAGCAGGAACTCCAGGACCATGGACGGCGGGAACTTGGGGGCGCCGCCGAAGCCGCCGCGGGTGGCGTCGTACTCGCGGGTGAGGCCGAGGAGGGCCTGGGCGAGCTCCTCCTCGCCGGGGACGCCGTCGCCGCCGTAGGCCAGGGAGCGGCCCGCGAGGTCCTTGACGATCCGCTCCGCGACCTCGCCGACCTCCTCGCGGCGGCCGGACCAGGCGTCCCGGACGCCCTCCAGGACCTCGGGGAAGGAGGGCATGCCGTGGCGGGGCTCCGGCGGGAAGTACGTGCCGAAGTAGAAGGGGGCGGCGTCCGGGGTGAGGAAGACGGTCATCGGCCAGCCGCCCTGGCCGGTGGCGGCCTGGACGGCCTCCATGTACACGGCGTCGACGTCGGGGCGTTCCTCGCGGTCGACCTTGACGGCGACGAAGTGCTCGTTGACCAGGGCCGCGGTGGCGTCGTCCTCGAAGGACTCGTGCGCCATGACGTGACACCAGTGGCAGGAGCTGTACCCGACGCTGAGCAGGACGGGGACGTCGCGGCGACGGGCTTCCTCGAACGCCTCGGCCGACCACGGCCACCAGTCGACGGGGTTGTCGGCGTGCTGCAGGAGGTACGGGGAGGTCTCATGGGCCAGTCGGTTCGGCATGGGCCCATCCTGCCGCAGCCGTCTCCCCGTTTCTCCGCTCCCTCGCGCCGACGCGCGCCGCGCAGCACACTGGGCCCCGGACGGATCGGGGCCGGGTTCGCCGGCGCGCGCGGAGGGGGACGCAGATGCGGGAGAGTCATCGGGCCGTGGCGGAGCAGCTGTTGGAGCGGATCGTGGCGGAGGAGACCGGTGGCTCCGCGGGCCGGTCGCTGCCCGCGGCCGAGGTGCTGCTCGCACGGGGCCGGGCCGCGCTGGAGTCGATGACGGCGGGCGCGGAGGAGGAGTACGCGGCCTTCCTCGGTGCTCTGGAGGGCTGGGAGTCGGGGGCGGGGAGCGGGCGGACGGGGTGGGCGGAGCGTCTCACCGGGCCCGGGGCGGCCGGTCCGGCGCTCGTCGCCGGGGTCGCGGCGGTGGCGGCCGTCGGCGCGGACCTGGCGCTGGGCACGGCGACGGGGACGGCGTTCGGGGCGGGCGCGGTGGTGGCCGTGGCGGGCGCGGCGGCGACGGTGCTGCGGGTGACGGCGGGGCCGTCGCAGGCCGCCGACCGGCCGCCCGCGGCCGTCGACGGTCTGCGGCAGTCCTGGCTGTCGGCGCTGGAGGAGCGGGGGGTGCGGCCCTTCCTGGAGGGGCAGCGGGCGCCCGGCCCCGCGGGGGGCGCCGCGGAGCCGCCGCGGCAGGTGTGGGGCGAGCGGCTGCGGGGTGCCGACCGGAGCGCGGCGGCACGGCAGCGTACCGCCATGGAGCGGTCGTTCCGTCATCTGCCGGACCCGGGAGGGGAGTTCGCGGGGCGGCGGGAGGAACTGGCACGGATCACCCGGTGGGTCCAGGCGGGGCGGGCCTCGGCGGCGACCCGGCCGACGGTGGTGCTGCTGCACGGCGAGCCGGGGTCGGGGCGGACGGCGCTCGCGGTGCGCGCGGCGCACGCGCTGCGGGACCAGTTCCGCGGAGCCTGCGTGGTGGACCTGAGGGGTGCCGCGAGCGGGGAGCGGCCGGTGTCCACCCGGGAGGCGCTGCTGCACCTGCTGAACCGGCTGGGTGCCCCGCGCGACCGGCTGCTCTTCCGGGAGGGTGCGACGGCGGAGCAACAGGAGCTTCGGCTCTCGGAGTTGTACCAGCGGCAGCTGACCGGGGTGCCGGTGGTGGTGATCCTGGACGACGCGGTGGACGCGGCCCAGGTGCGGGCGCTGCTGCCGGAGCGTTCGGAGAGCCTGGTCCTGGTGACCTGCCGGGAGCCGCTGGACCTGGGCGCGGACCTGCCGGCCGAGGTGCACGCCCTGCCGGTGGCGGCGCTGGACGCGGCCGGGGCGGAGGAGCTGCTGCGGGCGGCGGCCCAGGTGCCCGATCCCGGTCCGTACGACGCCGCCGCCTCGGAGCGGATCCGCGAGCTGTGCGGCGGCCTTCCGCTGGCGCTGCGGGCGGCGGGCTCGCTGCTGGGGCGGCGGCCCATGGACGAGGTGGCCGAGTCGCTCGGGGGCGCCGGCCGGGACGAGGACCCCGTCGGGCGCGCGCTGTCCGTGCGGTACGAGGTCGGCCTCGGCGACGACGCCCGGCGGCTGCTGCGGAGGCTCGCGCTGGCCGGGCGGGCCTCGCTGGGCGCGGCGGCGGCCGCGGCGCTGCTCGGCGGGAAGGGCGCCGAGGGGGCGCGGCTGCTGCGGGAGCTGGCGGGCGCGGGGCTGATCGACCATGTGCGCGGGGAGCGGTACCGGCTCCACGACGCCGTGCGGGGCTTCGCCGCGGTCCGGCTGCACGAGGAGGAGGACGCC
The DNA here is from genome assembly GCF_040689545.1 of Streptomyces sp. NPDC051180. NCBI lineage: Bacteria > Bacillati > Actinomycetota > Actinomycetes > Kitasatosporales > Streptomycetaceae > Streptomyces > Streptomyces sp. NPDC051180. Next base: position 2,302 of record NZ_JBFBBC010000014.1, on the reverse strand, counting down.
GCGGAGATCGCGGCGGCGCAGGGGCGGCTGATCCTGAACTACGCGGAGCTCGCGGACGCGGTGATCCGGATGGTCGACGGGAAGATGTCGACCCGCGCGAACCGCTTCGACGGGCACGGCTTCGGCTCGCTGGAGGCGGCGCTGAGCTGGTTCGACGAGGAGACCAGCTTCATCACGGCGGCGCTGCGGCACGCGGACGGCGTCGACCAGCGGACGGTCCTCGACCTGCTCGGCGCGCTGTGCGACTACTGCCTGCTGCGCGGTGACCTCTACCGGCTCGGCGAGATCAACGAGCTGACGGAGGCCATCGGGCAGGGGCAGCTGTCGCGGTCGGTGCAGTGGCGGACCGGTATCGCGGCCCGGCAGCTCGGCGAGCTCGACAAGGCGCGGACGACGCTGACCTCGGTCGTCTCGTCCTATCAGGAGGCCCGCCAGGATCCGGGGGCGGCGCTGGCGCTGTGCTCGCTCGGCATCACCCTGCACCACCAGGGACGGCTGGGGGAAGCGGCGGCCCGGCTGCGGGAGGCGCTCGCGCTCCAGGAGCCGGAGGCACTCGCCGCCGACCGGGCGTGGACGCTGCACGCGCTGGCCGCGGTGGAGCGGGACCGCGGGGACCTGGCGGAGGCGGCGGCGCTGCTGGACCGGTCGCTCGCGCTGCACCGGGAGCACGAGTCGCTGCACGGCGAGGCGTGGGCCCACCTCCACCGGGGCCAGCTGCTGCTGCTGCGGGGCGCCGTGCCGGATGCCGAGCGCGAGCTGCGGGGCGCGCTGGAGGACTACGGGCGCATCCACGACGGGCGCGGGGAGGCATGGGCGCTGACCCAGCTCGCCCGGACGCGGCTCGCCGCCGGGGACGCGGAGCCGGCGGTGGAGGGGCTCCGCGGCGCGCTGGCCCGCCACCGCGAGCAGGAGGACGCGCGCGGCGAGGCGTGGACGCTCTACCACCTGGGGCACGCCCTGGAGGAGCGCGGCGACCGCGACGAGGCGGTGCGGGAGCTGGGCCGGGCCCGGACGATGTTCTCCCGGATGCGGGACCTGTACGGCCTGGCCAGCGCGCGGCACCACTCGGGCCGGGTCACCCGGGACCAGCTCGCGGCCCGCACCGGGGGGCTGCGGAACTCCGGTTTCGCCCGGCAGCTGCTGGTGGACGCGCGGGCGGACTTCCACCGGATCGGGGTGGCCCACGGGGAGGGCTGGACCTGCCTGGAGCTCGCGATCATCGACGCGGGCAACGGGCGCGTGCCGCAGGCGCTGGGTCTGTGCGACGAGGCGCGGGAGCTGTTCGCGTCCTACGGCGACCGCCGGGGCGGCGACTGGGCCCGCTTCCTGCGCTGCACGCTGCTCCCCCACGCGGCTCCGGGCGCGCCGGAGCCGGGGACGGTGTCGGCGCGCGAGGAGCTCGCCGTACTGGCGGCGGACCGGCATCCGGCGCGCGATCCGCGGCTCGACGACTGCGTCGAGGCGTACGCGGTGGTCCTGGACCGCGGGGTGCCCGCGTCGGCGCCCTGGCAGGGCTGGGACCTGGGCATGGTGCCGCACCGGCACGCCCGGGAGGTGCTGGGGGTGCCGGAGGCGTAGGGGGTGTCCGGAGAGTGGCGCCGTCTGCCCGCAGGGCAGGGCTCGCGGCGTCTGGTGCGTGCGAGCGCAAGGCGCCGGGGTGCCCTCGTAGCGGAGCTACTTGGGCATTCCGGCAACGCGGCGATCGTGCGTGCCAGGCGTCGCGGGCCAGGCGGGACTTTCCGGACACCCCCTAAAGGGTGTTGCAGAAGGTCGGGCTTGGGCAGGCTGATGTGGTCTCTGGCCTGGTGTTTCACCGTGCCATGGCGAGGTTGTGCATGGCGGCGACGGCCTGGACGGCGTGGTGGAGGCCGTCGCCTCGTTGGCGGCAGTCGCGCAGGATCTTCCAGTTCTTCATCCGGGCGAAGGAGTGCTCGACGCGGGCTCGGACGCGTCGGTGTTCGGCGTTGTCCTCCTCCTGGCCACGCAGGAGCGGGCGACCGGGTCTCTTGCGGTGCGGGACGATCAGGCCGGTGCCGAGGTAGGCGCCGTCCGCGATCACGGTCGTGCTCGCCGCCAGGGCGGGCAGGTCCGACTCACGCCAGACATGCGCGTCGGCCTTGTTGCCTGGCGCCGGCCGGGCCGCCGCGATCACCAGGCGTGTGTCTGCGTCGATGATGACCTGCACGTTCGCCGAAAACCGGTAGTTACGGGACGAAGCGCCGATCTTTCGGTCGCGGACCGGGATCAGGGTGCCGTCGACGATCCACAACCGTTCGGTATCCGCCACCGGCCGCGGAGCCCG
>NZ_JBFBBC010000013.1:0-211857 GCF_040689545.1 Streptomyces sp. NPDC051180 | reverse complement strand
CCCCGCCGCTCCCCCCCCCCGCGGCGGGGGGGGGGGGGCCGGGGGGGCCCCGGGCGGGGCGGGGGGTGGGGGGGGGGGGGGGGCGCCCCCGGGGGGGGGGGGGGGCCGGGCCCCCCCCCCCCCCCCACGGGGGAGCCGGCCCGGTGGACCGCTCCCTGTCCGCTCAGCCGAAGACGGCGAGGCTCTTCGCCTTGCCGCGCTGGTCCTCGACCAGCGCGAGCAGCGTGCCGTCGGGCCCGAAGACGGCGACCGGTCCCGGCGGGTACGTGGGCATCTCCAGCCGCACACCGTTCAGGAGCAGCTTGGCCCGCTTCTCGTCGACGTCCCATCGCGGGAACGCCGCCGCGGCCGCGTCGGCGACCGGCATGACCGTGAGCTCCTCCTGGAGCTGGTCCAGGGTCCTGGCCGCGTCCAGCTTGTACGGGCCGACGCGGGTGCGGCGCAGCGCGGTCAGGTGGCCGCCCACGCCCAGACCGGCGCCGAGGTCCCGGGCGAGCGCGCGGATGTACGTACCGGAGGAGCAGACGACCGAGACGACGAGGTCGACGACGGGCGTGCCGTCCTCGGCGACCGCGTCCCGCACGTCGTACACCCGGAAGGAGGAGACGGTGACCGGACGGGCCGGGATCTCGAACTCCTCGCCGCCGCGCACGCGCGCGTAGGACCGCTTGCCGTCGATCTTGATCGCGGAGACCTTCGATGGCACCTGCATGATGGCGCCGGTGAGCTCGGCGACGCCCGCGTCGATGCCCTCGCGGGTGACCTTCGAGGCGTCCACCGAGGCGGTGATCTCGCCCTCGGCGTCGTCGGTGACCGTGGTCTGGCCCAGGCGGATGGTGCCCAGGTACTCCTTCTCGGTCAGCGCGAGGTGACCGAGGAGCTTGGTCGCCCGCTCCACGCCGAGGACGAGGACACCGGTGGCCATGGGGTCGAGCGTGCCGGCGTGGCCGACGCGGCGGGTCCTGGCGATCCCCCGCATCTTGGCCACAACGTCGTGCGAGGTGAATCCCGACGGCTTGTCGACGACGACAAGTCCGTCGGGAGTCTTTTCCGAGGTGCTCATTCGGCGGCTTCGTCCTCGCCCGGCTTCTTGTAGGGGTCGGCCTCGCCGGCGAAGGCGGCGCCCGAGGACGCCTCCCGCACCTGCGCGTCGGAGGCCCGCGCCTTGTCGAGGAGGTCCTCGATCGTCTTGGCGTTCTCCGGGAGGGCGTCGGCCACGAAGGTCAGGGTCGGGGTGAACTTGGTTCCCGCCGCCCGGCCCACGGCCGAGCGGAGGATGCCCTTGGCGCTCTCCAGACCGGCCGCGGCGCTCGCCCGCTCCTCGTCGTCGCCGTAGACCGTGTAGAAGACCGTGGCCTCCCGCAGGTCACCGGTGACGCGGGTGTCCGTGATGGTCACGTGCGTACCCAGGCGGGGGTCCTTGATGCCGCGCTGCAGCTTCTCGGCGACCACCTCCCGGATGAGGTCCGCCAGCTTCTTCGCCCGCGCGTTGTCGGCCACTGGTCCTTCTCCTTCTTTGCCTTGCTCAATCAGTCTTCATCAGTGTGGAGCCTGCGGCGCACCGACAGCAGCTCCACCTCGGGACGCGCGGCGACGAGCCGCTCACAGCGGTCGAGCACGTCCGATACGAACCCCGGGTCCCCGGACACCAGCGCGACGCCCAGCAGGGCCCTGCGGTGGAGGTCCTGGTCGCCCACCTCGGCCGCGCTCACGGAGAACTTGCGCTGGAGCTCGGCGACGATGGGCCGGACGACGGAGCGTTTCTCCTTCAGCGAATGAACGTCGCCGAGGAGCAGATCGAAGGACAGAGTCCCCACGTACATGCGGTGCCGGATGTCCCGCCGGTTCGGGTTCGGTGGCCTGCCACGCCGTCGCTTGGCAGGGACACCAGAACCGTACACGCAACGGCCGGGGCCGATCGACGGAATAACTTCCGCCGACCGGCCCCTGCTCACTGCTGCGATCGGACGCGATCAGGCGCGCGGCTTCTCGCGCATCTCGTACGTCGCGATGACGTCGTCGATCTTGATGTCGTTGAAGTTTCCGAGGTTGATACCGCCCTCGAAGCCTTCGCGGATCTCGGTGACGTCGTCCTTGAAGCGGCGCAGACCGTGGATCGTGAGGTCCTCGGCGATGACCTTGCCGTCGCGGACGAGGCGCGCCTTGGTGTTGCGCTTGACCTCGCCGGAGCGGATGAGGACACCGGCGATGTTGCCCAGCTTGGACGAGCGGAAGACCTCGCGGATCTCCGCCGTGCCGAGCTCGACCTCTTCGTACTCCGGCTTGAGGAGACCCTTCAGGGCCGCCTCGATCTCCTCGATGGCCTGGTAGATCACCGAGTAGTACCGGACGTCGACGCCCTCGCGCTCCGCCATCTGCGCGGCACGGCCGGCCGCACGGACGTTGTAGCCGATGACGATGGCGTCGGAGCCCATCGCCAGGTCGATGTCGGACTCGGTGACCGCACCCACACCGCGGTGCAGGACCCGGATGTCGACCTCTTCACCGACGTCGAGCTGGAGCAGCGAGGCTTCGAGGGCCTCGACCGCACCGGACGCGTCGCCCTTGATGATGAGGTTGAGTTCCTGGACCAGACCGGCCTTGAGCACCTTGTCGAGGTCCTCGAGGGACACCCGGCGGACGCGCTTGGCGAAGGCGGCGTTGCGCTCACGCGCAGCGCGCTTCTCGGCGATCTGGCGGGCCGTACGGTCCTCGTCGACCACCAGGAGGTTGTCGCCGGCACCCGGCACGTTGGTGAGACCGAGCACCAGGACGGGAGTCGACGGGGTCGCCTCCTCGACGTTGTTGCCCTTGTCGTCGAGCATCGCCCGGACGCGGCCGTACGCGTCGCCGACCACCACGGTGTCGCCGATGCGCAGCGTTCCGCGCTGGACCAGGACGGTCGAGACGGCACCGCGACCGCGGTCGAGGTGGGACTCGATCGCAATACCCTGCGCGTCCTGGTTCGGGTTGGCCCGAAGGTCGAGCGAGGCGTCGGCGGTGAGGATCACGGCCTCCAGCAGGGAGTCGATGTGCAGACCCTGCTTGGCGGAGATGTCGACGAACATCGTGTCGCCGCCGTACTCCTCGGCCACCAGACCGAACTCGGTCAGCTGACCGCGGACCTTGGTCGGGTCGGCACCCTCGACGTCGATCTTGTTGACCGCGACGACGATCGGGACGCCGGCGGCCTTGGCGTGGTTGAGCGCCTCGATCGTCTGCGGCATGACGCCGTCGTTGGCCGCGACCACGAGGATCGCGATGTCGGTCGACTTCGCACCACGGGCACGCATGGCGGTGAACGCCTCGTGACCCGGGGTGTCGATGAAGGTGATGCGACGCTCTTCGCCGTTGACCTCGGTACCCACCTGGTAGGCACCGATGTGCTGGGTGATGCCACCGGCCTCGCCCGCGACGACGTTCGTCTTGCGGATCGCGTCGAGCAGTCGGGTCTTACCGTGGTCGACGTGACCCATGACGGTGACGACCGGCGGACGGGAGACCAGAGCCTCTTCGCCGCCCTCGTCCTCGCCGAACTCGATGTCGAAGGACTCGAGGAGCTCGCGGTCCTCCTCCTCCGGCGAGACGATCTGAACCTGGTAGTTCATCTCGTCGCCGAGCATCTGCAGCGTGTCGTCGGAGACGGACTGCGTCGCCGTGACCATCTCGCCGAGGTTCATCATCACCGCGACGAGCGACGCCGGGTTGGCGCCGATCTTCTCGGCGAAGTCGGTGAGGGAGGCACCGCGCGACAGGCGGATGACCTCGCCGCCACCGCGGGGAAGCATCACGCCGCCCACGGACGGGGCCTGCATGGCCTCGTACTCCTGGCGCCTCTGACGCTTCGACTTGCGACCACGACGCGCGGGACCGCCGGGACGACCGAAGGCGCCCTGCGTGCCACCACGGCCACCGGGACCGCCGGGACGGCCACCGAAGCCACCGGGACGACCGCCGAAGCCGCCGCCACCGCCGCCGGGACCACCCGGACGACCGCCGCCGCCACCGGGACCACCGGGACGACCGGCGAAGCCGCCGCCGCCACCGCCGGGACCGGCCGGACGACCGGCGAAGCCGGGACGACCGCCACCGCCGCCGCCGGGACCACCCGGACGACCGCCGGGACCACCGGGACCACGACCGCCGGGACCGGGGCGCGGGCCGGCAGCGGGACGCTGCGGCATCATGCCCGGGTTCGGACGGTTACCGCCGGGCGCGCCGCCCGGACGGGGAGCCTGCGGACGCGGCATGCCACCGGGGGTGGGACGCGCGCCGCCCTGGCCCTGCGGACGCGGGGCGCCACCGGGGCCACCCTGCGGACGCGGAGCGCCGGGAACGGCGTTGGGGCCGCCCTGCGGACGCGGGGCGCCGCCACCGGGGCGGGGCGACTGCGGTCGCGCCATGCCGGTGGAGCCACCCGAGGTGAACGGGTTGTTGCCGGGACGCGGGCCGGCCGGACGGGCACCGCCCGGACGGGGGGCCTGCTGGCCACCGGGGCGCGGGGCGCCCTGACCCTGCGGGCGGGGAGCCTGCTGACCCGGACGGGCGGGACGCTCGCCGGAGGGGCGGGGTCCCTGAGCGGCGCCACCCGGACGCTGACCGGCGGCGGGAGCCGACGGAGGCGCGGTGAACTCGGGGGCGGCCGGAGCCGGCGTGGCCGGCTTGGGGGCGGGCTTCGGGCCCGGGCGGGGGCCCGAGGCGGCCGGAGCCGGAGAGGGGGTGCTGCTCGCGGGCGCGGCCGGAGTGACCGGAGCCGGCGCCGCAGGCGCGGCGGGGGCCGGCTTGGGGGCCGGGGCGCCGGGCTTGGGGGCAGCGGGACGAGCCGCGGCGGCCGGAGACGGCGCCGCGGGGGAGGGCGCCGCCTTGCGGGGCGCGCCGGGCTTGGCAGCGGTCTTGCCGGCGTTGCCGCCGGGACCCTGCAAAGCGTCAGTCAACTTGCGCACGACCGGCGCCTCGATCGTCGAGGACGCAGATCGGACGAATTCACCGAGTTCCTGGAGCTTGGCCATGACGACCTTGCTCTCCACACCGAACTCCTTGGCGAGTTCGTATACCCGGACCTTAGCCACTTCGCTCCTTTGTGAGGTCCGGTTACCGCCGGACCGTCGCTACTTCATGGGCGTACTCATCGCGTACTCATCGAGTGCTCATCGCAATCTCGACCTACTTCCAACTCGCGAGGTACCTGACCGCACGGTGATCCGTGCCGTACTTCTTCACTGCGGTGCCGACCGCTCGACGTGGTGACGCAGTTCCGCCGTGTCGAGCGGGCCCTGGACCCTGAAGGCCCTCGGGAACGCCCGGCGGCGGACCGCAAGGTCGAGACAGACCACGGCGGGGTGCAGGTGAGCACCCCGGCCGGGCAGCGTACCGCGCTGATCGGGAACGCACTCGTCCTTGATCAACACGATCCGCAGCAGATCGCTCTTGGCCGCTCGCTCCCGACATCCCACACAGGTTCGTTCAGGGCATACGCGGGCTTGCGTCCGGCCAGACACGATTAAGTCTACCTCCCCGTACCGACCCCACCCGTTTGGGGCAAGAATCGAACAGTTGTTGGCCAAAAACGGTCTCAGTCCTGCGGACCGGCCGGCTCCGTGTCCGGACGGATGTCGATCCGCCAGCCGGTGAGGCGCGCGGCGAGGCGGGCGTTCTGGCCCTCCTTGCCGATCGCCAGCGACAGCTGGTAGTCCGGCACCGTCACCCGGGCGGAACGGGCGGCCAGGTCCACGACCTCGACCTTGGAGACCCGCGCCGGGGAGAGCGCGTTCGCCACCATCTCGGCCGGGTCGTCCGACCAGTCGACGATGTCGATCTTCTCGCCGAGCAGCTCCGCCATCACGTTGCGGACGCGGCTGCCCATCGGGCCGATGCAGGCGCCCTTGGGGTTCAGGCCCGAACGGGTGGAACGGACGGCGATCTTGGTGCGGTGGCCGGCCTCACGGGCGATGGCGGCGATCTCGACGGAACCGTCGGCGATCTCCGGCACCTCCAGGGCGAACAGCTTCTTCACCAGATTGGGGTGGGTGCGCGAAAGGGTGACGGACGGACCGCGGACACCCTTCGCCACCCGGACGACGTACGTGCGCAGACGCAGACCGTGCGTGTAGTCCTCGCCCGGCACCTGCTCCTGGACCGGGAGGATGGCCTCCAGCTTGTCGTCCAGACGGACCAGGACGTTCTTCGGGTCCTTGCCCTGCTGCACCACACCGGCGACGACGTCGCCCTCGCGGCGCGCGTACTCGCCGAAGGTCACGTCGTTCTCGGCGTCCCGCAGCCGCTGCTGGATGACCTGGCGGGCGGTGCTCGCCGCGATCCGGCCGAAGTCCGACGGGGTGTCGTCGAAGTCCTTGGGCTCCTGGCCCTCCTCCAGCTCGGAGGGGTCTTCCTTCGCCCACACCGTCACGTGGCCGGAGGCCCGGTCCAGCTCCACGCGCGCGTGGCGGCGGGCGTCGGGGGTGCGGTGGTAGGCGATGAGGAGGGCCGACTCGATCGCCTCGACCAGCAGGTCGAAGGAGATCTCCTTCTCATGCGCCAAGCCCTTGAGAAGCTTCACGTCGATGTCCACGGCTACGCCTCCTCTTCCTTCTTGTCCTTGCGGTTGAACTCGATCTCGACACGCGCCTTGGCGATGTCGGCGAAGGCGACCCGGCGGGCGGTGGGCTTGCGCCCCTTCAGGCCCGGCACTTCGAGGTCGAGGCCGTCCTCGTCCACGGCGAGGATCCGTGCCACCAGCTCGCCGTCCTCGGCGAGCTGGAACTTGACCAGCCGGCCGGTGGCACGCACGTAGTGGCGGTGCTCCGTCAGGGGGCGGTCGGCACCGGGGGAGCTGACTTCGAGGACGTACTCGCCCTCGCCCATCGCGTCGCTCTCGTCGAGCTTCTCGGAGATCGCGCGGCTCAGCTCGGCACAGACGTCCAGCTCGACGCCCTCGTCCGAATCGACGACGATCCGCAGCAGTCCGCGGCGGCCGGCCCGGGACACCTCGATCTCTTCCAGATCCAGGTCCTTCGCGGCGACGAGCGGCTCCACGAGTCCGCGCAGCCTGTCGCTCTGGGTGGTGCTCATCCGGGTGACTCCTCGGCCGCGTGTGCTGTTGTGGGTTCGTCGCGTGTCAGACCAAAGGGTATCCGGTCCCGGAGGGTGTTGCCGTCCACCGCCCCGGGGCCCGCGGGTACGCTCGCCTGCGGTGATCTCGACGATCTTCGACGACGGACGACAGCCGAGGGAGAAGGCGTGACGACGACGGACAGGCGCGCGCTCCTGATGGCGGGAGCCGCGGCGGGAGCGGCAGCCCTCACGGCCTGCACCTCTTCGTCCGACCGGGGGACACGGCGGCCGAGCGCCGCCGAGCAGGAGGCCGAACGGGTGGCACGCGCCGAGGCGGCCCTGCGGCTGCGTTCGGTGGCCACCGCGCGCGGCCTGCTGGAACGTTACGACGCCGCGCTCGCCGCCCATCCCGCGCTCGCCCCCCGCCTCACCCCGCTGCGCCGCTCGGCGGCGGCCCAGGCCCAGGCGCTGGGCGAGGGCGGCACGACGGTGACCCCCGCGACGGCGGCCGCCACCCCGACCGCGGCCGCGGCCTCCCGCCCGTCCGCGACGGCGTCCGCCTCCCCCACCGCGTCGGCCGGCGCGTCCGCCGGGGCGAAGGCGACCGCCACTCCCCCGGCCGTGCCCGCCGACCCCCGCGCGGCGCTGCGGGAGCTCGCCGCCGCCGCGCGCGAGGCGTCCGACCGGCATTCCGCCGCGCTGCTCACCGCCCCGCCCGAGTACGCCCGGCTGCTCGCCTCCGTGGCGGCCTCGGGCGCCGCGCACGCCTATCTGCTGACCGAAGGAGCCCGGGCATGAGCGCCCTCGACGCGGCGCAGGCCGCGCTGGCCGCCGAGCACGCGGCGGTGTACGGCTACGGCGTCGTCGGCGGCCGGATCGGCGCCGAGCGCCGCCCCGAGGCCACCGCGGCGTACGAGGCCCACCGGGCCCGACGCGACGCGCTGCGCCGCACCGTCCGCGACCTGGGCGGCACCCCGGTCGCCTCGGAGGCCGCGTACACGCTGCCGTTCCCGGCCGCGGACACGGCCGCCGCCGTACGCCTGGCGGCCGTCCTGGAGGACCGGGTGGCCGGGGTCTACTCCGACCTCGTACGCGCCGCGGCGGGCCCGCTGCGGCGCGAGGCGGCCGCCGCGCTCCGCGAGACGGCGGTACGGGCCGTCCGCTGGCGCGGCAGCGACGTAACCTTTCCTGGGCTCGCCGAGCGGGTATGAGTCCGGACCCGACCGAAGGAAACGACGCACGCATGGCATTCGAACCGCCGCAGCGACTCGCCAGGACACTCGGCGAGACGTACGGGGACGCCGCGGCGGCGGAGTGGCTCGGGAAGCTGCCCGCGCTCGCCGACGAGGCCCTCGGCCACGCCTCCCTGGACGCCGACCGGGTGATGGCCCCCGGCGGACGGAGCAGCCTCGTGGTGCTCGTCCGCCGCGCCGACGGCTCCCCCGCCGCGCTCAAGATCGCGCCCCCGTTCACCCGGCCCGACCTGGAACGGGACGCTCTGGCGCACTGGAACGGCTGGGGCGCCGTCCAGCTCGTCGAGGAGGCCGTACCGGGCGCGCTCGTGCTCGAACGGCTGCACCCCGAGGTCTCGCTGCGCTCCCTGCCGGAGGCGAAGGCGCTCCTGGAGGCGGCCGGCACCGTCCGCAGGCTCTGGACCGAGCCCCCGGCCGGGCACGGCTTCGAGACGGTGGCCGAGCGGACCGCCCGCCAGGCCGCGGCCATGGAGTCCCACCGCTCCGCCGCGGCGACCGGCGAACTCACGGCCGCGGCGCTCGCCGCGCGCGAGGAGCTGGTGGCCGCCGAGGCCGAGACGGTGCTGCTGCACGGGAACTTCCGCCAGGGCAAGGTCCTCGGCGGCGACCGCGCGCCCTGGCTCGCCGTCGGCCCCGAGCCGCTGGTCGGCGAGCGCGCCTACGACCTCGCCCGGCTCGTACGGGACCGGGTCGAGGACCTGGTGGCCGCGTCCTCCGGCGCCTCGGCGGCCCGGCGGCGGGTCAACAAGCTGGCCGACTCCCTCGACCTGGACCGGGAGCGACTGCGCGGCTGGACCCTGTTCCGGGCGGTCGAGTCCGGGACCCGGGCGCTCACCGCGGGCCGCCCGCAGGATGCCGAGCTGCTCCTGGAGTTCGCGAGCTGGCTGTAGGGGAATACCCTTTTTGTACCGTTCGGCTCAATCCAGGGGGCCGTGATGATCCAAGAACTGCTGATGGCGGTGGCCGGGGCGGCCGCGGCCACCGCCGTGTACGCCGGCGCCGCGGCGCGGGTGATCAAGCAGTACGAGCGCGGCGTCGTCTTCCGCTTCGGACGGCTGCGCGACGAGGTCCGCGCCCCCGGCCTGACCATGATCGTTCCGGTCGTCGACCGCATGCACAAGGTGAACATGCAGATCGTCACCCTGCCCGTGCCGGCGCAGGAGGGCATCACCCGCGACAACGTGACGGTGCGCGTGGACGCCGTCGTCTACTTCAAGGTCGTCGACGCCGCCGACGCGCTCGTCCGGGTCGAGGACTACAAGTTCGCCGTCTCCCAGATGGCGCAGACCTCGCTGCGGTCCATCATCGGCAAGAGCGACCTCGACGACCTTCTCTCCAACCGCGAGAAGCTCAACCAGGGTCTCGAACTCATGCTCGACAGCCCCGCCATGGGCTGGGGCGTCGCCATCGACCGCGTCGAGATCAAGGACGTCTCCCTGCCCGAGACCATGAAGCGCTCCATGGCCCGGCAGGCCGAGGCCGACCGCGAGCGGCGCGCGCGGGTCATCAACGCGGACGCCGAGCTCCAGGCGTCCAAGAAGCTCGCCGAGGCGGCCGGCGTCATGTCCACGCAGCCCGCCGCGCTGCAGCTCCGCCTCCTCCAGACCGTCATGGCCGTCTCCGCCGAGAAGAACTCCACCCTCGTCCTCCCCATCCCCGTCGAGCTCCTCCGCTTCCTGGAGCGCGCCGCGCCGGGGGCCGCCGAAGCGGTGTCCCCCGAGCCGGCCCCCTCCGCCGACGCGCCGCCGCTCAGCGAGGCGTACCTCAAGGGGCGGGCCGCGGCCGTCGACGCGATCGGCGACCTCACCGGGCCCTCCGTCGAACCCACACCCCACGACGAACCCGCGTCCTGACCCGGGGAGGGGCGCCCGCGTCTGCCTCCGTGGGGGCGGCACCGGCCCCCCGCCTCCGGGGGGCGCGGCTCCGCGGGGTCAGGCGGTGAGGTGGGCGAGGGCCTCTTCGACGGTGAGTTCCTCGCGGGTCCCGGTGCGGCGGTCCTTGAGTTCGAGGACGCCCTCGGCGGAACGGCGGCCCGCGACGAGGATCTTGGGGACGCCGATGAGCTCCGAGTCGGTGAACTTGACGCCCGGGGAGACGCCGGCGCGGTCGTCGACGAGGACGCGGAGGCCGGCGGCGGCCAGCTTGTCGGAGACCTCGAGGGCGAGCTCGGTCTGGAGGGCCTTGCCGGCGGCGACGACGTGGACGTCGGCGGGGGCGACCTCGGAGGGCCAGCAGAGGCCCTTGTCGTCGGCGGACTGCTCGGCGAGGGCGGCGACGGCACGGGAGACGCCGATGCCGTAGGAGCCCATGGTGACGCGGACGGGCTTGCCGTTCTGGCCGAGGACGTCGAGCTTGAGGGCGTCGGCGTACTTGCGGCCGAGCTGGAAGATGTGGCCGATCTCGATGGCGCGGTCCAGCTTGAGGCCGGTGCCGCACCGGGGGCACGGGTCGCCCTCCTGGACGACGACGACGTCGACGTACGCGGTGACCTCGAAGTCGCGGCCCGCGACGACGTTCTTCGCGTGCATGCCCTCCTTGTTGGCGCCCGTGATCCACGCGGTGCCGGGCGCGACGCGCGGGTCGGCGATGTAGGTGACCTTCTCCAGGCCCTGGGGGCCGACGTAGCCGCGGACCAGGTCGGAGCGGACGGCGAAGTCGGCCTCGGTGACGAGCTCGACGGCGGCCGGGGCGAAGTGCGCCTCGACCTTGTCCATGTCGACCTCGCGGTCGCCGGGGACGCCGACGGCGACGATCTCGCCGTCGACCTTCACCAGGAGGTTCTTCAGGGTGGCGGAGGCCGGCACGCCCAGCGAGGCGGCGAGCGTCTCGATGGTGGGGGTGTCGGGGGTGGGGATCTCCTCGGCCGCGGGGACCGAGGCGGCGTCGACCGCCTTGACCTCCTGGTGGACGGCCTCGGTGTTCGCCGCGAAGTCGCAGTTCGGGCAGTCGGCGAAGGTGTCCTCGCCGGCCTCGGCCGGGGCGAGGAACTCCTCGGACTTGGAGCCGCCCATGGCGCCGGCGGTGGCGGCGCAGATGCGGTAGTCGAGGCCGAGGCGCTCGAAGACGCGCTGGTACGCCTGGCGGTGCAGGGCGTAGGACGCGGCCAGGCCCTCGTCCTCGGTGTCGAAGGAGTACGAGTCCTTCATGAGGAACTCGCGGCCGCGCAGGATGCCGGCGCGGGGCCGGGCCTCGTCACGGAACTTCGTCTGGATCTGGTAGAGGATGACGGGCAGGTCCTTGTAGGACGAGCACTGGTCCTTGACCAGGAGGGTGAAGATCTCCTCGTGGGTGGGGCCGAGGAGGTAGTCGCCGCCCTTGCGGTCCTGGAGGCGGAAGAGCTCGGCGCCGTACTCGTCCCAGCGGCCGGTCGCCTCGTAGGGCTCGCGGGGCAGGAGGGCGGGGAGGGAGACCTCCTGGGCGCCGATGGCGTCCATCTCCTCGCGGACGATGCGCTCGACGTTGGCGAGCACCTTCTTGCCGAGCGGCAGCCAGCTCCAGATGCCCGCGGCGGTGCGGCGGACGTATCCGGCGCGGACGAGGAGCTTGTGGCTGAGGACCTCGGCGTCCGCCGGGTCGTCGCGCAGCGTCTTCGCCATCAACTGGGACATGCGCTGGACCGGTGCGTTGGCCATGGTTCTCGTACTCCTGCCGGGCTGGTGGTCCCCCCGGCTCGAGCGGGGCCGTGAGCCCGGGGAGGTGATGGCCCCGAGGTTAGCCGGGCCGCCCCTGGCGAGAGAAATCAGTTCCGGCGCAGCAGGGGCAGCGGCGCGCCCATCACCGCGTACGGGCGGACGGCGCTCGGGAACTGGACCTGGCGGGCGAGGTCGCGGTAGCCGAGGGCGTGGTAGAGGCCGCGGGCCGGGGAGTCGGTGTCGATCGCGGAGAGGATCGAGCGGGGTTCGGCGGCGCCGTCGGTGATGGTGGTGATCAGCTCGCGGCCGACGCCGCGGCCCTGGAAGGCGGGGTGGACGTGGAGCTCGGTGATGACGAAGGAGTCGTCGAGCCAGTCGGCGGTGCCGGTGACGCGCAGGTAGGACTCGACGACGGTGGACCACCAGTGGGTGCGGTCGTTGGGCATGCCGTACACGAAGCCGACGAGCCGTCCGTCGGCCGTGGTGGCGCCGTAGGCGCGGGCTCCGGGGCTCATCAGGTGGCGCAGCACGATGTGGCGGCGTACGGCGACCTCGCCGGCGTCCAGGCCGAAGGCGACCGCCTGCACGGCGAGGGCCTCGTCCACCCGGGCGGCGAGATTGACCGGTCCGATCACGGGGTCTGCGTCATCCATGCGGCGCACCCTACAAGCGGCCGCCCGCCTCGGGCACCACGTTCAGAACAGCACGCTCGTGAACGCGCCGGTCTCGCGGAAGCCGACGCGGCGGTACGCGGCCCGCGCGGGGGCGTTGTAGTCGTTGACGTACAGGCTGACCACGGGTGCCACGTCCGCCAGGGCGTACCGGAGCACGGCGGCCATGCCGGTCTCGGAGAGGCCCTTGCCGCGGTGCTCCGGGGCGACCCAGACGCCCTGGATCTGGCAGGCGTGGCGGGTGGCGGCGCCGATCTCGGCCTTGAAGACGACCTTGCCGTCCTCGATGCGGGCGAAGGAACGGCCCGTGCCGACCAGCTCGGCGACCCGGGCCTGGTAGAGGAGTCCGCCGTCGTTGGCGAGCGGGGAGACGCCGACCTCCTCGGTGAACATGGCGACGCAGGCGGGCATGATCGCCTCCATCTCGTCCTTGCGGACGCGGCGCACCAGCGGGTCGGGCGTGACGGCGGCGGAGGGCTCCTCGGTGACCATGAGCGGCTGGTGGGCCCTGACGTCCCGCGCGGGGCCCCAGCTGGGCTCCAGGAGGCGCCACAGCTCGGTGGTGGGTTCGGCGGGGCCGACGATCGAGGAGCAGCGGCGGCCGATCCTGCGCGCCCGGTCGGCGAAGGCGCGAACGGCCTCGGGGGTCGCGCAGATGGGCACGAGGTTGGCTCCGGAGTAGCAGAGGGAGCGCAGTCTTCCCTCGGTGTACCAGCCCCACATCTCGCCGCCGAGCCGCCAGGGGTCGAGCCCGGCGACCTGGACGCGGGCGGCCACGAAGGCGTTCTCGACGGGGGCGCTCTCCAGGACGGCGAGCGCGGCGCCGAGGTCGGCGGGTTCGAGGACCCGGGTGGTCGTCTGTGTCAACACGAGGGGGCCTCACGGGTGCGGATCTGCTGGTCTCCGCACTGTACCCCTCTGCTCCGCGGGGGAGCCCGTCGTGCGCGCGAAGCCCCTCCACCGGTGCGGTGGAGGGGCTTCGGGGTGCGGGTGTCCGGCCGGAATCAGCCGGCGACGGCGACGGTGGGCTCGCCGCTGGCGATGCCGTCCTTCTCCATCTGCTCGGCGATCTTGAGCGCCTCCTCGATGAGGGTCTCGACGATCTTCGACTCGGGGACGGTCTTGATGACCTCGCCCTTCACGAAGATCTGGCCCTTGCCGTTGCCGGAGGCGACGCCGAGGTCGGCCTCGCGGGCCTCGCCGGGGCCGTTGACGACACAGCCCATGACGGCGACGCGCAGCGGGACGGTCATGCCGTCGAGACCGGCGGTGACCTCCTCGGCGAGCTTGTAGACGTCGACCTGGGCGCGGCCGCAGGACGGGCAGGAGACGATCTCCAGGCGGCGCTGGCGGAGGTTGAGCGACTCCAGGATCTGCATGCCGACCTTGATCTCCTCGGCCGGCGGCGCGGAGAGCGAGACGCGGATGGTGTCGCCGATGCCCTGCGAGAGCAGGGCGCCGAAGGCGACGGCCGACTTGATGGTGCCCTGGAAGGCCGGGCCCGCCTCGGTGACGCCGAGGTGCAGCGGGTAGTCGCACTGGGCGGCGAGCTGGCGGTACGCCTCGACCATGATGACCGGGTCGTTGTGCTTGACCGAGATCTTGATGTCGCGGAAGCCGTGCTCCTCGAAGAGGGACGCCTCCCAGAGGGCGGACTCGACGAGCGCCTCGGGGGTGGCACGGCCGTACTTCTTCAGGAGCCGCGCGTCCAGCGAGCCGGCGTTGACGCCGATGCGGATCGGGGTGCGGGCGTCGGAGGCCGCCTTGGCGATCTCCTTGACCTTGTCGTCGAACTGCTTGATGTTGCCGGGGTTGACGCGGACGGCCGCGCAGCCGGCGTCGATCGCCGCGAAGACGTACTTCGGCTGGAAGTGGATGTCGGCGATGACCGGGATCTGGGACTTCCGGGCGATCGTGGCGAGCGCGTCGGCGTCGTCCTGCGTGGGGCAGGCCACGCGCACGATCTGGCAGCCGGAGGCGGTCAGCTCGGCGATCTGCTGGAGCGTGGCGCCGATGTCGGACGTGCGGGTCGTGGTCATCGACTGCACGGAGACGGGGGCGTCACCGCCGACGGCCACGCTGCCGACCTGGATCTGACGGCTCTTGCGACGCTCGGCGAGCCGGGTCGGAACGGTCGGGATACCGAGAGAAATCGCGGTCATCTTCTGTGCAACCTCAAGGTTGTGCGTCGGCGGGCTCAGGTCTCCGAGGTTACCGCCCCGGGGGCGGGGGGCCGGACACCACCGGGTCCGGCCCCCCTGGGGGTCATGTCAGCTTCACCGGGTTGACGATGTCGGCGGCGAGCACCAGCAGGGTGAAGCAGACGAAGACACCGGCCACCACGTAGGCGGCGGGCATCAGCTTGGCCACGTCGAACGGGCCGGGGTCGGGGCGCTTGAAGATCCGGGCCGTGTGGCGGCGGACGGACTCCCACAGGGCGCCCGCGATGTGGCCGCCGTCGAGCGGCAGCAGCGGGAGCATGTTGAACAGGAACAGCGAGACGTTGAACATGACCAGCAGGTTCATGAACATCACGAGGATCGTCGTCGGCGGGGCCTCGACGGTCATCAGCTCGCCGGTGATCCGGGCGGCGCCGAGCACGCCCACCGGGGAGTCGTCGGCGCGCTCGCCGTCGCCGAAGGTGGCGTCCCACAGGCCGGGGATCTTGCCCGGGAGCGCGATGACCGAGTGGACGCCGTTCTCCAGGAGGTCGGTCATCCGGTCGGTGGTCTCGCCGAAGGAGAGGGGCGCGACCTCGGTCTTGGAGGCGAAGCCGAGGTAGCCGGCGTCGATGTAGTCCACCGGCTGGACGACCTTGCCGTCCGCGTCCTTCCTCGGCACCTTGTTGGAGACCAGCGTGGGGTGCAGGTCGACGCGCTGTCCGGCGCGCTCGACGGTGACCGTGGCCGGGCCGATGGTCTCGCGGATGCGGTCGGAGAGGGTGTCCCAGTCGGCGACGGGCGTGCCGTTGAAGGCGACGATCCGGTCGCCGTCCCTCAGGCCGGCCTTGAACGCCGGGGACACCGGGTCGCCCGTCGCGCACTTCTCGCGCTTCTCGCTCTGCTTGATGACGCACTTCTGGACGCCGGCGACCTGGGTCGTCTGGCCCTCGATGCCGAGGGTCATCATCGAGCCGAAGAACAGCGCCGCCGCCAGGACCAGGTTCATGAACGGTCCGGCGAACATCACGATCACGCGCTTCCACGGCTTGCGCGTGTAGAACAGCCGGGTCTCGTCGCCGGGCTGGAGCTCCTCGTACGACGCCTCGCGGGCGTCCTCGATCATGGAGCGCCAGGGCGAGGTGGAGCGGGCCTCGATCTTGCCGTCCTCGCCCGGCGGGAACATGCCGATCATGCGGATGTAGCCGCCGGCCGGGATGGCCTTGATGCCGTACTCGGTCTCCCCGCGCTTCCTCGACCAGATCGTGGGGCCGAAGCCGACCATGTACTGCGGCACGCGGATGCCGAAGAGCTTGGCCGTGGAGAGGTGGCCGAGTTCGTGCCAGGCGATGGAGACGAGCAGTCCGAACGCGAACAGCACGATGCCCAGGACGTACAGGAGCGTTTCGTTCATGCGCGGGCCTCCGCTGTTGCCTTCGCTGCGAGCTCACGGGCCCGGGCCCGTGCCCAGGTCTCCGCTTCGAGGACGTCCGACACCGTGAGCGAGGTTCCCCTGCTGGGCTGTCCGTGCTCGGTGACGACCGCAGTGACGGTATCCATGATTCCGTTGAACGGCAGCCGTCCGGCGAGAAACGCCTCGACGCACTCCTCGTTCGCCGCGTTGAAGACGGCGGGGGCCGTGCCGCCCAGGGTGCCCACGTGCCGGGCCAGGCCGACGGACGGGAAAGCCTCGGTGTCCAGCGGGAAGAACTCCCAGGTGGACGCCTTGGTCCAGTCGAAGGCGGGGGCCGCGTCGGGGACCCGCTCCGGCCAGCCGATGCCGACGGCGATCGGCCCGCGCATGTCCGGCGGGGTGGCCTGGGCGAGCGTGGACCCGTCCGTGAACTCGACCATCGAGTGCACGTACGACTGCGGGTGGACGACGACCTCGATGCGGTCGAAGGGGATGTCGTAGAGCAGGTGGGCCTCGATGACCTCCAGGCCCTTGTTCACCAGGGTGGCGCTGTTCACCGTGATCACCGGGCCCATCGCCCAGGTCGGGTGGGCCAGCGCGTCCTCGCGGGTCACGTCGGCCAGCTGCTCCCGCGTACGGCCGCGGAACGGGCCGCCGGAGGCGGTGACGACCAGCTTGCGCACGTCGGCGCGGGTGCCGGCGGCGAGCGCCTGGAAGAGGGCCGCGTGCTCGGAGTCGACCGGGATGATCTGGCCGGGCTTGGCGAGTGCCTTCACCAGCGGGCCGCCGACGATCAGCGACTCCTTGTTGGCGAGGGCGAGGGTGCGGCCCGCTTCGAGGGCGGCCAGGGTCGGCGCGAGGCCGATGGAGCCGGTGATGCCGTTGAGGACGGTGTGGCACGGTGATGCCGCCAGCTGCGTGGCGGCGTCCGGCCCGGCCAGGATCTCCGGCAGCGGCTCGGAGCCGTACAGCGCCTTCAGCGCGTCGCGCAGCTCCGGCAGCACCTCCTCGCGGGCGACCGCGACCGCGGCGACCTTCAGCCGGTGCGCCTGCTCGGCGAGCAGTCCGACCCGGCCGCCCGAGGCGGCCAGCGCGGTGACCCGGAAACGGTCGGGGTTGCGCAGGACCAGGTCGATGGCCTGCGTGCCGATGGACCCGGTCGAGCCGAGGACGACGATGTCCCGGCGTCCTTCGGAGACGTCGAAGGCGATGTGCGGGTCGGCGAGAGGAGAGGGGCGGTCGCTCATGCCCCCCATTCTTGCCGCAAACCCCGCGTGGTCTTCACGGGGTGTGGACGAACGTGTCGAACACCCGGTGGAAGTCGGGGAACGTCTTCTTCACGCACCCCGGGTCGTCGAAGGTGATCCCGGGCGTGGGCAGGGCCGTGACCGCGAAGGACATCACGATCCGGTGGTCCCCGTGGGTGGCGATCTCCACCGGCCCCGTCGGGGTGCCGGGGTGGATCTCGATCCAGTCGGGACCCGTGCGGACGGTGATCCCCAGCCGGCGCAGGTTCTCCGCGCAGGCGTCGAGCCGGTCGCACTCCTTCACCCGGGTGTTCGCCACGTCCTCGATCCGCACCGGGCCGTCCGCGAAGGGCGCGATCGCCGCGAGCGTCGGCATCGTGTCCGAGATGTCCCGCATGTTGACCGTCAGGCCCCGCAGCACCCCGGTCGACCGGACCGTCGTCCCCTCCTCGCCGACCTCGACGTCCGCCCCCATGCGGCGCAGCACGTCCACGAAGGCCAGGTCGCCCTGGAGCGCGCCGCGGCCGAGGCCGGGCACCGTCACCGAGCGGCCCGGTCCGAGCGCCGCCGCGGCGAAGAAGTAGCTCGCGGTGGACGCGTCCGGCTCGATCCCGTACGTCCTCGCGCGGTACCCCGTCGGCGCCACCCGGTAGGTGCGGCCCTCCTGGCGGACCTCCGCGCCGAAGCTCCGCATCATCGCCAGCGTGATCTCGACGTACGGCTCCGACACCAGGTCGGTGACCGTGATGTCCAGGCCCTCCGCCGTCAGCGGACCCAGCATCAGCAGCGCCGTCAGATACTGCGACGACTGCCCCGCGTCGAGGGTCAGCGCCCCGCCCTTCACGCCCCTGGCGTGCACGGCGAGGGGGTGGTGCCCCTCCTTCTCGCCGTGCCGCAGATCCACTCCCAGCGTCCGCAGCGCCTCCGTCAGGGGGCGCAGCGGCCGCCGCCGCATCTGCGCCGACGCGTCGAAGCGGTACGTGCCGTGGCCCGCGGCGGCCAGCGTCGGCAGGAAGCGGGCCGTCGTCGCGCCGTCCCTGCAGTACACCTCCGCGGCCTCCGCCCCCGGGCCCGCCGGGCGGCCCTCGACGCGCCACTCCCCGACCTCCCGCCGGACCTCGTACCCCAGCGCCCCCAACCCCTCCGCGAAGCCCTCCGTGTCATCCGAGACCAGCGGCCTCAGCAACGTCGTGGTGCCCTCCGCGGCCGCGGCGAGGAACAGCGCGCGGGCCGTGACGGACTTGGAGCCGGGGATGTCGATGACGGTCACACGGTCCATCCTGCCGTGCGGGGCGGCGACTGCGCGGCACGGTCCGCCACGTGGACCGTCGACGGGGCGGCGCGGGTTCCTCTGCGGCGCGGCCGGGCTGCGCCCCGGGCCCACCGCCGTGTGGGCGGTCGTCCCGCCGGGCGGGACGGGTGGGCACACGGGACGGCGCGCCTGGCCGCGCGTCGCCCCCTGAGCCTGGGCACGCACCAGCGGTGCGCCGCGCACCGGGTGCCGGCGGGGGCGCGGATGCCTGGGCCCGGCGGGGGCGTCGTCCGTTGTGCCCACCCGTTCCGCCCCGGCGGAACAGTTGCCCACGACGAGGCGGACCCACGGCACCGTGCGCGCGGCGGGGTCAGGGGTACGGGCGGTGGAGGTTGGGGTGGGGGGAGGGGCCGGGGGGTGTGGGGGCGATCCAGGGGGCGTCGCCACTGGGGTCGAGGACGCCGGCCTCGAGCCAGGTGTGGCGCCCGGCGAGGACGGCGTCGACGACGGCCCGGTCGAGGTCGTCGGTGTTGGACCAGAGGCGGGTGAAGAGTTCGTCGACGCGCAGGCGGGCCTGGTGGCAGAAGGCGTCGGCGAGCTGGTGGGCCGCGGGGCCGTGGTCGGAGGTGGTGCGCAGGAGTTCGGCGCGGACGCACGCGGCGCTCATCGCGAAGAGTTCGGCGCCGATGTCGACGATCCGGCCGAGGAACGCCTGTTTGCGTTCCATGCGGCCCTGCCAGCGGGACATGGCGTAGAAGGTGGAGCGGGCGAGCTTGCGCGAGGTCCGTTCGACGTACCGGAGGTGGACGGCGAGGTCGCCGAACTCGGCGTACGAGCGCGGAAGTTGGCCGGGCCCGGTGAGGAGTCCGGGGAGCCAGCGGGCGTAGAAGCCGCCGGCCCGCGCGCCGGCTCTGGCCTTGTCGGCGAGGGAGGTGTCGGGGTCGATGAGGTCGCCGGCGACGGAGAGGTGGGCGTCGACGGCCTCGCGGGCGATGAGGAGGTGCATGATCTCGGTCGAGCCCTCGAAGATGCGGTTGATGCGCAGGTCGCGGAGGACCTGCTCGGCGGGGACGGCCCGTTCGCCGCGGGCGGCGAGGGAGTCGGCGGTCTCGTAGCCGCGGCCGCCGCGGATCTGGACGAGCTCGTCGGCGATGAGCCATGCCTTCTCGGAGCCGTACAGCTTGGCGAGGGCGGCTTCGATGCGGATGTCGTTGCGGTCCTCGTCGGCCATCTGGGAGGCGAGGTCGACGACCGCCTCCAGGGCGAAGGCGGTGGTCGCGATGAAGGAGATCTTGGTGCCGACGGCCTCGTGGCGGGCGACGGGCCGGCCCCACTGCTCGCGGACGCCGGACCATTCACGGGCGATCTTCAGGCACCACTTGGCGGCGCCGGCACAGGCGGCGGGGAGGGAGAGCCGGCCGGTGTTGAGGGTGGTGAGGGCGATCTTGAGCCCGGCGCCCTCGGGGCCGATGCGGTGGGCCGCCGGTACGCGGACGCCGTGGAACCGCGTGACGCCGTTCTCCAGGCCGCGCAGCCCCATGAAGGCGTTGCGGTGCTCGACGGTGATGCCGGGGGCGTCCGCCTCGACGACGAAGGCGGTGATGCCGCCGGGGTGGCCCTCGGACGCGGGCACGCGGGCCATGACGACGAGCAGGTCGGCGACGACGCCGTTGGTGGTCCAGAGCTTCACGCCGTCGAGGACGTAGGCGTCGCCGTCGGGGACCGCGGTGGTGGCGAGCCTGGCCGGGTCGGATCCCACGTCGGGCTCGGTGAGCAGGAAGGCGGAGAGGGCGGTGCGGGCGAGCCGGGGCAGGAAGGCGTCCTTCTGCTCCTGGGTGCCGAAGAGTTTGAGGGGCTGCGGTACGCCGATCGACTGGTGGGCGGAGAGCAGGGCGCCGACGGCGGGGCTGGCGGAGCCGACGAGGGCGAGGGCCCGGTTGTAGTACAGCTGGGTGAGGCCGAGACCGCCGTACGCCGGGTCGATCTTCATGCCGAGGGCGCCGATCTCCTTGAGGCCGGCGATCGTCTCGTCGGGGATGCGGGCCTCGCGCTCGATGCGGGCGCCGTCGAGGCGGGTCTCGCAGAAGTCGCGGAGGACCGCGAGGAACGCCTCGCCGCGCCGGACGTCCTCGTCGGCGGGGAGCGGGTGGGGGTGGACGAGGTCGAGGCGGAACCGGCCGAGGAAGAGCTCCTTGGCGAAGCTCGGTTTGTGCCAGTCCCGCTCGCGGGCCGCCTCGGCGGTCTGCCGGGCCTCGCGTTCGGTGACCTTGGGCCGCTGGGTGGGTGCGGTCATGGACGCCTCCTGGGGCTTCCTGTCCGTCGTACCCGATAACCGGGGGTTCGGAAAGACGGCGGGAGCGGGGGGGCGCGGGAGGGGCGGGGGCGCCGGGTGTCCTCCTGGTGGAATTGCCGGTCGCCGGGGCGGCGGGCCGCGTAGGGTCCGCGCCATGTCGCAGCCGATCAAGCTCATCGTCCACATCGCCACCCTGCCCGGCCGGGGGGCGGAGCAGGTGGCCGCCTTCGAGGCGCTCGCCCCCCTGGTGCGGGCCGAGGAGGGGTGTCTCCGCTACGACCTGCACCGGGTGGCGGACGACCCGGACCGGTTCGTGCTGATCGAGCGCTGGGCCTCGGCCGAGGCGCTCGGCGCGCACGACGCGGCCCCGCACATGGCGGCCGCCGCCGCCGCGAACAAGGCGTTCCGGGCCGGGCCGGCCGAGGTCGTACGGCTGGTCGACGTCCCGGTGGCATGACGAAAGGCGGCCCGAGCCCCCGCACAGTGGGCTCGGGCCGCCTGGCCTCGTGGTGTACGGGTTACAGCGCCAGGCCGGTGAGGACCAGGACGCGCTCGTACGTGTAGTCGTCCATGGCGTACCGGACGCCCTCGCGGCCGACGCCGGAGCGCTTGGCACCGCCGTACGGCATCTGGTCGGCGCGGTAGGACGGGACGTCGCCGACGATCACGCCGCCGACCTCGAGCGCGCGGTGGGCGCGGAACGCGGTCTGCAGGTCGCGGGTGAAGACGCCGGCCTGGAGGCCGAAGTCGGAGTCGTTGACCGCGGCGAACGCCTCGGCCTCGCCGTCGACCTTCGCGATGGTCAGGACCGGGCCGAAGACCTCGGCACGGGCCAGGGTGACGTCGGCGGGGAGCTCGGTGAGGACGGTCGGGGCGTAGGTCGCGCCCTCGCGCTTGCCGCCGGTGAGGAGCTTGGCGCCGGCGGCGACGGCCTCGTCGACCCAGGACTCGACGCGCTGGGCGGCGGCCTCGTCGACCAGCGGGCCGACGTCGGTGGCCGCGTCGGACGGGTCACCGGTGACCTGGGCCTCGACGGCGGCGACGATCTTCGGGACCAGGCGGTCGTGGACGGAGGAGTCGACGATCACGCGCTGCACGGAGATGCAGGACTGGCCGCCCTGGTAGTTGGAGAAGGTCGCGATCCGGCTCGCCGCCCAGTCCAGGTCCTCCTCGGAGGACCAGTCGGGCAGGACGACGGCGGCGGCGTTGCCGCCGAGCTCCAGGGTGCAGTGCTTGTGCGGCACGGACTGCTGGATGGCGTAGCCGACCTTGTCGGAGCCGGTGAAGGAGATGACCGGGAGGCGCTCGTCCTGGACGAGGGCCGGCATGCGGTCGTTCGGCACGGTCAGGATCGACCAGGAGCCGGCCGGCAGGTCGGTCTCGGCCAGAAGTTCACCCAGGATCAGGGAGGAGATCGGGGTCGACGGCGCCGGCTTGAGGATGATCGGGGCGCCGACGGCGATGGCCGGGGCGACCTTGTGGGCGCTGAGGTTCAGCGGGAAGTTGAACGGCGCGATGCCGAGCACGACGCCCTTGGGGATGCGGCGGGTCAGCGCGAGACGGCCCACGCCGCCGGCATCGGTGTCCAGGCGCTGGGCCTCGCCGGCGTTCCAGCGGCGGGCCTCTTCGGCAGCGAAACGGAAGACGGAGACGGCACGGCCGACCTCGCCGCGGGCCCACTTGACGGGCTTGCCGTTCTCGGCGGAGATGAGGAGGGCGATCTCCTCGGTGCGCTCGGCGAGCCGCTTCGACACGTGGTCGAGGGCGGCGGCGCGGACGTGCGCCGGGGTCGCGGCGAACTCGTCGACGACGGCGTGCGCGGCGGCGACCGCCTCCTCGACCTGGGCCTCGGTGGGCACGCTGACCTTGCCGACCAGACGTCCGTCGTACGAGTTCGTGACGTCGAAGGTGGCCTCGCCGGTGGCCTCGCGGCCGGCGAGCCAGAAGGCGTGGGTGGTCGTCATTGCGTCCCGGCCCTTTCCGTATCGGGGGGTGCGAGCGATTGCTCTCGTGACACGTTAGGGCCGGTGCGCCGGACGTGGGCTTGTCCGGTGTGGAGTGATGGGGGTGGACCTCTGTCCTAATTGGCCGAAGGGGCCGGGGTCACCCGCGCCGCTCGGTCGAGACGATCAGGCAGACGCCGGCGACGACGATCGCGCCGCCGAGCAGGAGCGGCCAGGTCAGGGCCTCGTTCAGGACGAGCGCGCCGAGCAGGACGGCGACGACCGGGTTCACGTAGGCGTAGGTGGCGACCAGCGAGAGCGGGGCGGCCTGGAGGAGCCAGGCGTACGCCGTGAAGGCCAGGAGCGAGCCGAAGAGGATCAGGTAGGCGAGGGCCGCCCACGAGCGGCCCGATATCGCGCCGAGGTCGAGGCCGTGGTGCTCGCCCCGCACGAGGCCGAGGAGGAGCCCGGCGATGCCGCCGGCGACCATCTCGTACGCGCTGGCCGTGAAGGGGTTCGGGGGCAGCGGCAACCGGGCGGAGGAGAAGGAGCCGACCGACCAGAGCAGGGTCGCGACGACGACGAGGAGCACGCCGCCGATCTTCACCTCGCCGCTCAGCCCGGGCAGCGTGAGGACGGCGAGGCCGGCCAGGCCGAGCAGGACGCCGCCGACGGCGCCGAGGCCGGGGCGCTCGCCGGTGGCGGCGCGCAGCAGGACGACCCAGGCGGGGACGACGGCGATAAGGAGGGCGGCGAGGCCGGAGGGGATGGAGGTCTCGGCGAGGACGACCAGGCCGTTGCCGCCGAGGATGAGGAGCAGGCCGATGAGGACCGCGGAGGCGAGCTGCCGGCCGGTAACCTTGAGGGCGGCGGGGCCCTGGCGCCAGGCGATGATCCCGGCGAGCAGCAGGCCCGCGGTGACGAAGCGAGTGCCGGCCGAGAGGAAGGGCGGCATCGTCTCGACGGCGACCCGGATGCCGAGGTAGGTCGAGCCCCACACGACGTACACGATGCCGAGGGCGGCCCAGACGGTGCCGGTGATCCGGCGGGCGGGGGCGGCGGTCCCGGCGGTGCGGGGTGCGGGGGCGGCCTGGCCGGCCTCGGGGGCCGGATCGACGGCAGGGCTTGTCATGTGCAGGAGAGTAGGGAGTCCGGGGTCGAACAGCCAAGAAAACTGCCCGGATCCGGGCAGGATCACCGGAAGTCGGACGGCCCAGGGGCCTGTGCGCCGCCCTTCGCCCCCTCCCCGGCAGGTGACAGGATGGCCCGGACCGCTCGACCACCTGGGGGAAGCACATGATTCTTTACGTCCTGATCGGCGTCCTGGCCCTCGCCGCCGGAGGCTGCGTCTGCGTGGTCTGGGCGGCCCGCGGCGGCCCCCAATGGGTCCGCGGCGTGGCCGCCGTGACGCTGCTGGGCGGCGAGCTGGTGCGCGACAGCCGGCGCAGGGGCGGCCGGCGGAACAGCGGCTCGGACGGAGGCGCGTCCGCGGACGGCTGAGCCCTCACGCGCACCACCGCTCCACCGCCCCGCGCTACTCCGCGCCCTCGCCTGTCGCCTTCAGCGCCAGCCACAGCTCCATGCGGACGTCCGGGTCGTCCAGCGAGCGGCCGAGGATCTCCTCCACCCGGCGCATCCGGTAGCGCAGGGTGTGCCGGTGGACGCCCAGGTCCGCCGCGGCCGCGTCCCACTGGCCGTGCCGGGAGAGCCAGGCGCGCAGGGAGGCGACCAGATCGCCCCGCCCGGTCGCGTCGTGCTCCCGCAGGGCCCGCAGCATGCCGTCGGCGAAGGCGCGGACGGCGTCGTCGGCGAGGAGCGGCAGGACCGAGCCCGCCGCGAGGTCCTCGTGCTCGACGAGCGCCCGGCCCCGCCGCCGGGCCACCGACAGCGCCTGCTCTGCCTGCTTGTACGCGGCGGCGGCGGCGCCGGCCGCGAGCGGCGCCGAGAGCCCGATGACGACGCCGGCGTCCTCCGCGTCGCGCTCCGCGTACCCCTCGCACGCGGCGACGACCGCGCCCCCGTCGCCGGCGAGGACGACGAGCCGCTCCCCGTTTCCGGAGACCGCCAGGATCGCCTCGCCCGCCCGGGCGGCCGCCGCCTCCAGGGCCTCGGCGAGCACCGGGAGCGGCGGCTCGCCGGCCGCCTCTCCCCCGGCGGCCTCGGCGACGAGCAGCCGGAACGGGGCGTCCAGCAGCCCGCCGTACACGTCGCCCGCCACCGCGCGCGCGTGGTCCGGCTGGCCCGCGAGCATCAGCTGCAGCAGCGCGGCGCCCAGCCGCTGCTCGGCCGCCTGGAGCGAGCGGGAACGTTCCGTCGTCAGGGTGAGCAGCGCGATCGCGGAGTGCACCGCGTACCGCTCGGCCGTGCCGAGGGGCGCGCCCGTGCCGACCGCGAGGGCTCCCCGCACCCGGCGTCCGGTGCCCAGCGACTGGAGCTCGACCCGGTCGTCCGTACCGCCGACGACGGCGCTGGCGGGCGCCGGGCGGTCGCGCAGCCGCTCCACGTCCGGGGTGAGCCGGGCCGCCCGGCGGGCCGCCCACTCGGGTGAGACGGCGACGACCGTGCCGGAGGTGTCGTACAGCGCCGCCCAGCCGTCGACGTGCGCCGCCAACCGGGCCACCACCGCCTCGGGGCCCTCGGAGAGCGCCGCCCTGGTCAGTTCGCGCTGGGCCTCGAACCCGGCCGTCACCGCCCGGTACTGGTCGGCGGAGATCGCCGCCGAGACCGCCTTGCTGATGGCGAGGAACGGGGTCCTCCTGGGCACCTCCAGAAGCGGCAGGTGCTCCTCGCGGGCCGCGTCCAGCAGGGCCGGCGGGATCTCCTCGTAGTTCACCCCGACGGCGAAGCCGAGCCCGACCACCCCCGCCGCGAGCAGCCGCCGCACATAGCGGCGCATCGCCTCCAGGTCCTCCGCGTCGAGCGTCAGCGCGGTGGTCAGCAGCAGCTCGCCGCCCTCCATGTACGGGACCGGGTCGGCCAGCTCGCTGACATGGGCCCAGCGGACGGGCGTGTCGAGGCGGTCCTCACCGGCGCGGACGATGAGCTTGAGGGCGGAGTGCTGCACGAGCGAGGCGAGGGTGGGCGGCATTGGGGACCGTCGGACCTTTGAGCGAGAGGGGCGCCGCTCAGACGAGCGGCGCCCCCGATTGTGCCAGGGCCCATGGGTGCCCGCTCAGCCACACGGGACGGACCCCTCTCGGCCACGCGGGGAGGGGGCGGGTCAGGAGCGCAGGTCGACGAGGACGGGCGGCGTGTGGGCACCCCGGACGGTGGTCAGCGACACGACGGCGTGGCCGGGCGGCAGGGAGTGGGCCAGTTCGGAGGCGGACCACCGCTCCCGTTCGACCTTCCGGGTCGTGACGGCGTCGGTGGTCACGGCCTTGCCGGTGACCTTCTTGCGCAGGGCGTGGATGAACCGGGTCATCGGCTGGTTCGCGAAGACGGTGTGGTGGGCCACCTCGGTGGTCTCGACCCACTCCTTGCCCCAGGTCTCGGCGAAGCCCCGGCCGTCCCAGGTGGTGATGCCCGCGAGCGCCACGCGGCAGCCGACGGAGCCGAGCAGGGGGCCGTGCAGGCTCTCGGGCACCTCGCCCAGGGTGCGCAGGCCCAGGACGACGCCCGCGTTCTGCGGGCGGAGCCGCTGGAGGGAGCGGACGGTGCCGGGGGTGACGGCCCCGGTGGCGTCGTCGAGGACGAGGCAGACGAAGTGGCCGCGGCCGCCGGCGTTCCTGGCCGCCGCGAGGAACTGGGCGAGGAGCAGTCGGGCGAGGAGCCGCGACGCCTCCTCGTGGCCGCGTTCGGGCAGGGTGACGCGGACCCGCAGCGGGTGGTGGGCGACGGACTTCAGGGAGAAGGGCCGGACGCCTCCCGTGTCGGCGCCGAAGAACTCGGCGAACACCGGCCGGTCGAGCAGCGCGACGCGGTCCGCGAGGAGCGGTCCGGCGTCCGCCGCCGTGCCGGCCTGCCGGATGCGGGCCTCCAGCTCGCGGCGCATCGCGGCCGGGCCGTCGGACGGCATCCGGTCGAGCAGCGCGGCCAGTGTCGCGGGGTCGCCTTCGAGCAGTTCGCGCAGGGCGGGCACTGAGGGGAAACGGCCGTGCACGGCCCGGTAGGGGCCGATGAGCTGGGCCAGGACGGTGGCGGCGCGACGGGCGTCGAGGTGCTCGACGTCCCCCACCAGCCCTTCGGCGAGCAGGGCCGCGGCCTCGTCGGGGTCGGTGAGGCCGGCGTAGAGGTCGAGGTCGTACGGGGAGGTCGGATCGCCCGGCCTGACGACCACGTCGTAGGCGTCGTCGGGGCCGAGCTGCGCGTCGGCGGCGCCGACGGCGACGACCGCGCAGCCGCCGGTCAGGGCCTGGAGGGTGAGCGACTCGACGACCGGGCGGGTCAGTCGGGCCGTCTTCCCCGCGCCGGAGGGTCCCACGACGAGCAGCGAGGTGCCGAGCGCGGCCGGGTCGAGGGCCAGGCCCGCGCCGCGGTACGGGGCCGGGTTCCGCTCCTCGGCGACGCAGCGGCCGATCCGGACCTGCCCGAGCAGCAGGTCGTGGGTGGCGGCGCGGACCGGGAGGTCGCGGGCGCCCGAGGGGTGTGCCCAGGCCGCCGCGCCCTGGCGCAGCACCGTGTCGACGGTGGTGGCTCCGCGGCCCGGCCCGTCCAGGTGCCGGCGGACGCGCGCGCAGTCCACGTCGTTCATCCGTCCGGCGTGGACCTCGGCGGCGAGCAGGTCGGCGGCCCGCCGCTCCCCCGCGGCCCGCAGTTCGGGCCACTGCGAGAGCGGCACCGGCGCCGCCGCGTCGAGCGGGGCCGCGGGCGCGGCGGCGCGGGCCCGGAGCCGGGCGCGGATCAGCTCGGGCCACTCACCCAGGCGGGCGAACGGCCAGACGACGGCGGCGGTGATCACCGTGTAGACGGTGTAGACGAGGAACGGCGAGGCCAGGACGTCGTAGCCGCCGCCGACGAGCACCACCAGGGAGAGCACGGGGCCGACGACCGGCAGCGGCTCCCAGCCGACGCCGGGGAAGGCGTCCGGCCAGACGAAGGTCAGCGCGATGAGCGCCGCTCCGGCCGCGAGGGCGGCGCGCGCCGTCGGCCGGCGGTCGGCGAGCAGGTGGCGGGCGAGTTCCGCCCAGGCGCCGAGACGGGCGATCGCGTAGAGGAGGCCGGCGAAGAAGACCCCGTCGTAGACGACGTGGGCCTCGGCGCCGTGCCAGTCCCGGGGGGAGGTCCCGCCGGCGTACCACCAGTCGCCGGGGGTGAAGGTGGCGAGCGGGATCCACTGGTAGGGGACGACGCCGCGCCGCCAGGCCGACCACAGCAGCAGCCCCACGACCAGCGGGATCAGCAGGCCGACGACGGTGACGGGCGCGAGCCGCCGGGCCTCGCGCGGCGGCGGCGGGGGCACGTGCCGGAAACGCCAGACGCCGGGCGGCGCGGTCTCGGGACGCGGCGCGTCGAGCCACGCGGCCACGGGGGAGGCGGGGGCGCCCGGGGCGCCGGACGGCCGGGGCGGGACCAGGGGCGGGGCCGGGCGGGCGCCGCCCTGCGGGGGCCCGGCCGGCGGCGGGGGCACGGCGTGGGCCGGGACAACGGTCGGCGGCCCCGCCGGTCGCGGCACCGCGCTCCCCGTGGTGTCGCGTGACTCGTACGTGCCGTCGGTCTCCATGAACCCCTGCCCCCTGACCAGCCAGGTCGCCGCGTCTGTGCCACCGTCAATCTAGTGGGCCGGGACCTCCCCGGAGGGGTTTCGACCACCCGTACGGCCGATCACCGGCAGGACGGTCGCGGGAAGCGGAAGCGGAGGGGCCCTGTCCATCCCGGACAACGACACACCCCCATCACTCCCGATCGGCGCATGCCTGACGCCCTCTTCCGCGCCTAGCCTGCGGAGGAAACCCGCAAGTGCGTCCAGAACATCCCCAGGAGCCCCGCATGAACGCTGTCCCGCAGGAGCGGCGCGTCGTCACCGCCATCCCCGGTCCGAAGTCGCAGGAGCTTCAGGCCCGCCGTCTCGACACGGTCGCCGGTGGCGTCGGCTCCACGCTGCCCGTCTTCACCGCGCGGGCCGGCGGGGGCATCATCGAGGACGTCGACGGCAACCGTCTGATCGACTTCGGCTCCGGCATCGCCGTGACCTCGGTCGGCGCGTCCGCCGAGGCCGTCGTGCGCCGCGCGTCCGCGCAGCTCCAGGACTTCACCCACACCTGTTTCATGGTGACGCCGTACGAGGGTTACGTGGAGGTCTGCGAGGCACTGGCCGAGCTGACCCCGGGCGACCACGCCAAGAAGTCCGCGCTGTTCAACTCGGGCGCCGAGGCGGTCGAGAACGCGGTCAAGATCGCCCGTTCGTACACCAAGCGCCAGGCCGTCGTCGTCTTCGACCACGGCTACCACGGCCGTACGAACCTGACGATGGCGCTGACCTCGAAGAACATGCCGTACAAGCAGGGCTTCGGTCCGTTCGCGCCCGAGGTCTACCGGGTGCCGGTGGCCTACGGCTACCGCTGGCCCACGGGCCCGGAGAACTGCGGCCCCGAGGCCGCGGCCCAGGCGATCGACAACATCACCAAGCAGATCGGCGCCGAGAACGTCGCCGCGATCATCATCGAGCCGGTGCTCGGCGAGGGCGGCTTCATCGAGCCGGCCAAGGGCTTCCTGCCGGCGCTCGTGAAGTTCGCCAACGACAACGGCATCGTCTTCGTCGCGGACGAGATCCAGTCCGGCTTCTGCCGCACCGGCCAGTGGTTCGCCTGCGAGGACGAGGGCATCGTCCCGGACCTCATCACCACCGCCAAGGGCATCGCGGGCGGTCTGCCGCTCGCCGCCGTCACCGGCCGCGCCGAGATCATGGACTCCGTCCACGGCGGCGGTCTGGGCGGCACCTACGGCGGCAACCCGGTGGCCTGCGCCGGCGCGCTGGGCTCCATCGAGACGATGAAGGAGCTCGACCTCAACGGCAAGGCGCAGCGCATCGAGGAGCTCATGAAGGCCCGCCTGTCGGCGATGGCCGAGAAGTTCGACGCCATCGGCGACATCCGCGGCCGCGGCGCCATGATCGCGATCGAGCTGGTCAAGGACCGCGCGACCAAGGAGCCGAACCCGGAGGCCGCGGGCGCGCTCGCGAAGGCGTGCCACGCCGAGGGCGTGCTGGTCCTGACCTGTGGCACCTACGGCAACGTGCTCCGCTTCCTGCCGCCGCTGGTCATCGGCGAGGACCTGCTCAACGAGGGCCTGGACGTCATCGAGAACGCGTTCGCCCAGATCTGAGCCTTCCGGGTCCTCACGACCCGGAACTCACACACGGTGTGAAGACTCTGTGGGGGGCCGATGGCGGGATACGCTTCCCGCTGTCGGCCCCCTCTTCTCTGGCGTACGGTTTCTGCAGATGAGAGAAACACCCCGGGCGGAGCCTCCCCAGCCCCGCCCACCTCGTGCCATCGCGCACACCACCGGTGCCTCGTGCTCCGGGACTCCTCACCGATCGGATGGCCGCACGCCCCATACCCCCCGGGGCGCGCGGCAGCCCGATCCCCCCGGCCGCCCTGGAACCACCCCCCCTGTTCCAGGGCGGCCGACTCTCTTCTCGGCGCTCGTCGCCCTCGCCGTCGTGACCTGGCAGGTGCTCGTCCACGGCCCCTTGGCCAGGCTCGACGAGCGGGCGTCCCTCGCGGTGGTGGACACGGTCCCCCGGTGGCTGAGCGAACTCGCCTCCGACCTCGGCAACATGACGGTCGCCCTTCCCGTGCTGGCCTGTGCGATGGCGTACGCCTGGCTGCGCGGCCGGCGCGCCGCCGCCCTGTACGCGGGGCTGGCCATGGGGGCCGTGCCGCTGCTGGTGATCCCCCTGAAGGAGTGGACGGCCCGGCCCGGCCCGCTGGAGCCGTGGGCGCACGGCTACTACCCGTCGGGGCACACGGCCACCGCGATGGTGGCGTACTTCGGCGCCGCGTCCCTGGTCTCGAACCGGCTGGTCCCCGTCGCCGCCGTGCTGACGGCGGTGACGGGGACCGGTCTGGTCCTGCGGGGCTTCCACTGGCCGCTGGACGTGGTGGCCAGCCTCTGCCTGGGGGTGCTGATCCTGGGGGTCAGCTCCAGTTGTACGCGTCGAAGTTCTTCGAGAAGCCCCACTGGTTGTAGCGGTCCCAGTTGATCGACCAGGTCATCAGGCCGCGCAGGGCGGGCCAGGTGCCGTGGGTCTGGTACGTGCCGCAGTTGGCCTTCCTGGTCAGGCAGTCCAGGGCCTTGTTGACCTCGGTCGGGGCCGTGTGGCCGTTGCCGGCCTGGGTGGAGGCCGGGAGGCCGATCGCGACCTGGTCGGCGCGGAGCGCGGGGAAGAAGCGGTCCGTGTTGCCGGCGACGGGGAAGCCGGTGAGGAGCATGTCGGTCATGGCGATGTGGAAGTCGGCGCCGCCCATGGAGTGGTACTGGTTGTCCAGGCCCATGATGGAGCCCGAGTTGTAGTCCTGGACGTGCAGCAGGGTCAGGTCGTCGCGCAGGGCGTGGATGACCGGCAGGTAGGCGCCGGCGCGCGGGTCCTGGCCGCCCCAGGGGCCGGAGCCGTAGTACTGGTAGCCGAGCTGGACGAAGAAGGTCTCCGGGGCCATGGTCAGGACGAACTTCGCGCCGTACTTGGCCTTGAGGGTCTTGACCGCCTGGATCAGGTTGACGATGACCGGGCTGGTCGGGTTCCGGAAGTCGGTGTCACCGGTCTGGAGCGAGAGCGAGTGGCCCTCGAAGTCGATGTCGAGGCCGTCGAGGCCGTACTCGTCGATGATCTTCGAGACGGAGGAGACGAAGGTGTCGCGGGCCGCGGTGGTGGAGAGCTGGACCTGGCCGTTCTGTCCGCCGATGGAGATGAGGACCTTCTTGCCGGCGGCCTGCTTGGCCTTGATCGCGGCCTTGAAGTCGGCGGCGGACTCGACGCCGGGGCACTCGGTCGCCGGGCAGAGGCTGAAGCGGATGTCGCCGGAGGTCACCGAGGTGGGCTCGCCGAAGGCGAGGTTGATGACGTCCCAGGAGTCGGGGACGTCGGCCATCCGGGTGTAGCCGGAGCCGTTGGCGAAGCTGGCGTGGAGGTAGCCGACGAGGGCGTGCGCGGGCAGGCCGCCGCCCCCGCCTCCGCCGCCGGAGGTCGTGGTGGCGGTCACGGCGGCGGACTTCGGGGACTCGCCCGCGCTGTTCACCGCGGAGACCTGGAAGGTGTACGGCGTGGAGGCGGTGAGGCCGGTCGCGGTGGCGGAGGTGCCGGTGACCGTCTGGACCCTGGTGGCGCCCTGGTAGACGTGGTACGAGGTGGCGCCGGAGACCGCGGCCCAGGTGAGCGGCACGGTGGTGGAGGTCGGGGAGCCGGCCGCGAGCCCGGTGGGGGCGGTCGGCAGGGTGACCGGGTCGCCGCCGGGGCCGTAGAGGGAGAGGTCGTCGGCCTGGTAGGCGGGGGTGCCGTACCAGCCGTGGGTGTAGATCGTCACCGAGGTGGTGGAGGCGCCGGTGGTGAAGGTGGTCGACAGGCGCTGCCAGTCGGGCGCGGAGCCGGTCCAGGTGGAGACGTCGGTGGTGCCGGTGCCGGTGGCGCCGAGGTAGACGTAGCTGCCGCGGACCCAGCCCTGCAGCGTGTACGTGGAGCCGGGCTTCACGGTGACGGTCTGGGAGCAGCGGGCGTTGTCGCTGCCGGCCGGGGTGGCCTGGAGCGCCTTGGTGCCGCCGTGCACGGGGGAGGTGACGACGGCTCCGCTGCCCGCCGTGCAGGTCCAGCCGTCGAGGCCGGCCTCGAAGCCGCCGTTGCGGGCGAGTTCGGCGTCGGCGGCGCCGGCCTGGGGAGTCAGGGCCAGGAGTCCGCCGGCGGCGAGGGCGCCCGCCAACAGCAGGGTGAGGGGTCTGGTGCGGTCCACAACTGCCTCCGGGGGTGGGGGAATCGAGGTGGGAGCGCGCCACAGCATGGTCCAGACCAATCGAGTGGTCAAGACCTCTGTTCGTTCCCGACGGTCGGTCAGACCCCGCCGCTCCCGCCCGACCCCCCGGCCAGCAGGCCCGCGGCCTCGTGCATCGCCAGCTCCAGGAGCGAGGCGTCGTTGAGCGTGCCCGTGCCGTCCGGCGCCACCAGCCAGCGCACCCCGCCGGTCACCCGCCCCGGGTACGGCACCACGATCCAGGTGCCGGCGCCCGCGCCGCGCACCCCGGTGCCGAGCCAGCGGGAGACGGTGCCGGGCGGCACGAAGAAGCCGATCCGCGCCTCGCCGAAGTCGGCGAGGACCGGCCCCGGCCGGTCCACCAGCCGGTTCAGCACGTCGAGCGTGGCGCCGCCGAGCTCGCCCGGCAGGATCAGCACGTCCCAGCGCAGGCCGGCGGGGAGCAGCGCCACCCCGTGCGGGTTGCGCTCCCACTCCCACCGGCAGGCGTCGGGATCGGGCGCGACCGAGGCCAGCCACTCCATCGCACTCTTGGTGCCGGAGGCCCCCGTACCAGTCATCGCAACGTCTCCTCTCCGTGTGGACGCGGTGTCCACACGGAGAGAGCGCGGGCGGCGGCCGCTCTTACGCGACTTCGCCTACTCACCGGTTGTGAGGTGAGTCACAGCCGATCAGCAGGCGTCCGGGACCGCCCGGGATCAGCTGTCGAAGCCGAGACCGAAGCGGTCCATCGTCTTCAGCCACAGGTTGCGGCGGCCGCCGTTCTCGTCGGCGCGGGCCAGCGCCCACTTGGTGATGCCGATGCCGGCCCAGGCGATCGGCTCCGGCGGGAACGGCATCGGCTTGGAGCGGACCATGTCCAGCTCGGTGCGCTCGGTGCGCTCCCCCGCGAGCAGGTCGAGCATCACGTCCCCGCCGAAGCGGGTCGCGCCGACGCCGAGGCCGGTGAAGCCCGCCGCGTACGCCACCTTGCCCTGGTGCGCCGTGCCGAAGAAGGCCGAGAAGCGCGAGCAGGTGTCGATCGCGCCGCCCCAGGCGTGGCTGAAGCGCAGGCCCTCCAGCTGCGGGAAGCAGCGGAAGAAGTGCTCGGCGAGCTTGAGGTAGGTCTCCGGACGGTGGTCCATGTCGGCGTTCAGCTTGCCGCCGAAGGGATAGATCGCGTCGTAGCCGCCCCAGAGGATGCGGTGGTCGGCGGTGATCCGGAAGTAGTGGAACTGGTTGGCGGAGTCGCCCAGGCCCTGCCGGTTCTTCCAGCCGACGGAGGCGAGCTGCTCGGGGCTGAGCGGCTCGGTCATCAGGGCGTAGTCGTAGACCGGGACGGTGTACGGCCGGACGCGCTTGACCAGCGACGGGAAGACGTTGGTGCCGAGCGCGACCTTCTCGGCGACGATCCGGCCGTAGGGGGTGCGCACGCCCATGCCGGCGCCGACGGAGACCAGCTCCAGGCCGGGGGTGTTCTCGAAGATCCGGACGCCCAGGTCGAGGCAGGCCCGCTTCAGGCCCCAGGCCAGCTTGGCCGGGTTGAGCATGGCGACGCCGCGGCGGTCCCAGAGCCCGCCGAGGAAGGTCGGCGAGTCGACCTCGGCCCGGACGGCGTCCCGGTCGAGGAGTTCCAGGCCGTCCGCGAGACCGAGGCGGTCGATCTCCTCGTACATCTCGGTCAGTTCCTCGACCTGGTACGGCTCGGTGGCCACGTCGATCTCGCCGGTGCGCTCGAAGTCGCAGTCCAGGGAGTAGCGGGCGACCGCCTCCTCGATGCCGTCGAGGTTCTCCTCGCCGAGCCGTTCCAGCTGCGCCAGCTCCTGCGGCCAGCGGGCGAGCCCGTTGCCGAAGCCGTGGGTCAGGGAGGCCGCGCAGAACCCTCCGTTGCGGCCCGAGGCGGCCCAGCCCACCTCGCGGCCCTCGATCAGTACGACATCCCGGGCGGGGTTGCGCTCCTTGGCGAGGAGCGCGGTCCACAGTCCGCTGTAGCCGCCGCCGACGACGAGGAGATCGCACTTCTCGGTGCCGGTGAGGGCGGGCAGGGCGCCGGGCTTGCCGGGGTCTTCCAGCCAGAAGGGGACGGGCTGGGCGTCGGAGAGAGATTGTGCAGCGAGACGCATGGCGACTGGGGCCATGGTTTCCAACTCCTTCGGTGCCTGACCGGGGCTCGGTCAGGCTGTTGCTGTCTTCTTGCGCCGGTTCGCGATGATCTGTCCGGCCATGACCATCAGTACCGCGAGGACGAACATCGCGGTGCCGATGACGTTGATCTGAACGGGGGTTCCACGCTGCGCCGAGCCCCAGACGAACATGGGGAAGGTCACGGTGTTGGGACCCGCGTTGAAGTTGGTGATGATGAAGTCGTCGAACGAGAGCGCGAAGGCGAGCAGCGCGCCGGCCGCGATGCCGGGCGCGGCGATGGGCAGGGTGACGCGCAGGAACGTCTGCGCGGGTCCCGCGTAGAGGTCGCGTGCGGCCTCCTCCAGGCGGGGGTCCATGGACATGACCCGGGCCTTGACCGCGGTGACGACGAACGACAGGCAGAACATGATGTGGGCGATCAGGACCGTCCAGAAGCCCAGCTCGATCCCCATGTTGAGGAAGAGGGTGAGCAGCGAGGCGGCCATGACGACCTCGGGCATCGCCATCGGCAGGAAGATCAGCGAGTTGATCGCTCCGCGCGCCCGGAAGCGGTAGCGGACCAGGGCGAAGGCGATCATCGTGCCGAGGGCGACGGCTCCGAGGGTCGCCCAGGCGGCGATCTGGAGCGACAGCGACAGCGACTGGCACATGTCGGCGACGCCGCAGGGGTCCTTCCAGGCGTCCAGCGAGAAGCGCTGCCAGGAGTAGTTGAAGCGCCCGTTCGGCTTGTTGAACGAGAACACCATGACGACGACGTTCGGCAGGATCATGTACGCGAGCGTCAGCAGGCCCGCGATGACGACCAGGTTGCGACGGATCCAGCGCATCAGACCAGGTCCTCCGTTCCCGCTCGGCGGATGTAGACGGTGACCATGAGCAGCACGATCGCCATGAGGATGAAGGAGAGCGCGGCGGCCGTCGGATAGTCGAGCACCCGCAGGAACTGCGACTGGATGACGTTGCCGACCATCTTGGTGTCGGTCGAGCCGAGCAGTTCGGCGTTGACGTAGTCGCCGCTGGCCGGGATGAAGGTGAGCAGGGTGCCGGAGACGACGCCGGGCATCGACAGCGGGAAGGTCACCTTGCGGAAGGTGGTCGCCGGCGAGGCGTACAGGTCCTGCGCGGCCTCGTGCAGCCGCCCGTCGATCCGCTCCAGGGAGGTGTAGAGGGGCAGGATCATGAAGGGCAGGAAGTTGTACGTGAGACCGCAGACGACGGCCATCGGGGTGGCGAGCACGCGGTCGCCCTCGGTCCAGCCGAGCCAGCTCGTCACGTCGAGGACGTGCAGCGTGTTCAGCGCGTCGACCACGAGGCTGTCGTCGGCCAGGATCGTCTTCCAGGCCAGCGTCCGGATGAGGAAGCTGGTGAAGAAGGGCGCGATGACGAGCACGAGGAGCATGTTGCGCCAGCGGCCGGCCTTGAAGGCGATGAGGTACGCGAGCGGGTAGCCCAGGAGCAGGCAGAGCAGGGTCGCGGTCCCGGCGTACAGCAGGGAGCGGACGAACTGCGGCCAGTACTCCAGGAAGGCGTCCCAGTAGGTGGCGAAGTGCCAGGTGACCTGGAAGCCCTGCTCCAGGTTGCCGGTCTGGACGGAGGTCGACGCCTGGTAGACCAGCGGCAGCGCGAAGAAGACGAGCAGCCAGATGATGCCGGGCAGCAGCAGCCAGTAGGGGACGAGCCGCTTGCGGGTGGACGGCTTGCGCAGGACCGGTTCCTCGGTCGGCGGCGCGTCCTTCACGAGGGTCGCGGTCATGCGGCGTCCTCCACCGTCTCCACGCCCGCGTCGATGTCCTGCGCCGCGTCGAGTCCGAAGGTGTGCGCCGGGTTCCAGTGCAGGACGACCTCGGCTCCGGGAACGAGCCGGGTGTCCCTCTCTATGTTCTGCTCGTAGACCTGGAGTTCCGCGCCCGCCGGCGAGTTCACCACGTACTGGGTGGAGACGCCGATGAAGGAGGAGTCGGCGATCCGGCCGGTCACCCGGTTGCGGCCGTCGGCGATCGAGCCCGCGTCGTCGGCGTGCGCGAGCGAGATCTTCTCGGGGCGGACGCCCACGAGCACCTTGCCGCCCTGGCGGACGGCGGAGGTACAGCGGTCGCCGGGGATCCGGAGCTTGCCGCCGCCGGCCGTGACGAGCACCTCGGAGCCGGTCTCCAGGACCTCGGCCTCGATGAGGTTGGAGGTGCCCAGGAAGTTGGCGACGAAGGTGGTGTGCGGGTTCTCGTACAGGTCGGCGGGGGCGCCGAGCTGCTCGACCCGGCCGCCGTTCATCACCGCGACCTGGTCGGCCATCGTCATGGCCTCCTCCTGGTCGTGGGTGACGTGCACGAACGTGATGCCGACCTCGGTCTGGATCCGCTTGAGCTCCAGCTGCATCTGCCGGCGCAGTTTGAGGTCGAGGGCGCCGAGCGGCTCGTCGAGGAGCAGCACCTGCGGGTGGTTGATGAGCGCGCGGGCCACGGCGACGCGCTGCTGCTGGCCGCCGGAGAGCTGGTGCGGCTTGTGGTGGGCCTTGTCGCCGAGCTGGACGAGCTCCAGCATGTCGTCGACCTGCTTCTTCACCGACTTGATGCCGCGCCGGCGCAGACCGAAGGCGATGTTCTCGGTGATGTCCATGTGCGGGAAGAGCGCGTAGGACTGGAAGACGGTGTTGACCGGCCGCTTGTACGGCGGGAGGTCGGTGACGTCGGTGTCGCCGAGGAAGACCGTGCCGGTGCTCGGGTCCTCCAGGCCGGCGATCATCCGCAGGGTGGTGGTCTTGCCGCAGCCGGAGGCGCCGAGGAGGGCGAAGAAGGAGCCCTGCGGGACGGTCAGGTCGAGCGGGTGGACGGCGGTGAACGAGCCGTACGACTTGCTGATCCCGGTGAGACGGACGTCGCCGCCGCCAGTGTTCTTTCCGGTGTGCGCAGTCTTGTCAGTCATGGGTTGCGGTCCCAGGGGAGTGAGAGAGGTGGACGACGTCGGGCTCAGGCGCCGATGAGCTTGGCGAACTTCTCCTCGTACGCCGACTCCTCCGCGCTGGTGAGGGAGCGGAAGGCGTGCGACTTCTTGGCCATGGCCTTGTCCGGGAGGATCAGCGTGTTGTTCGCGAGCTCGGGGTCGATCTTGGCGAGCTCGTCCTTCACCCCGTCGACCGGGCAGACGTAGTTGATGTACGCGGCCAGCTGGGCGGCGACGGGAAGCTCGTAGTAGTGGTCGATGAGCTTCTCGGCGTTCGTCTTGTGCCGGGACTGCGCGGGGACGAGCAGGTTGTCGCTGGAGGTGATGTATCCGGCGGCCGGGATGGCGTAGCGGATGTCGGGGTTGTCCGCCTGGAGCTGGATGACGTCGCCGGCCCAGGCGAGGCAGGCCGCCAGGTCGCCCTTGTCCAG
Organism: Streptomyces sp. NPDC051180; assembly: GCF_040689545.1. Classification (NCBI taxonomy): domain Bacteria; kingdom Bacillati; phylum Actinomycetota; class Actinomycetes; order Kitasatosporales; family Streptomycetaceae; genus Streptomyces; species Streptomyces sp. NPDC051180. The sequence goes on along the minus strand of NZ_JBFBBC010000013.1, from coordinate 173,549 downwards.
GTCGGAGGTGTAGTCGTTGCCCGTGAAGCGGCGGATCTGCTTCTTGTCGACGCCCTTCTGCAGACGTCCGATCGCGGCGTCGTAGTCGGCGTCCGTGAAACGGCCCGGGTCCTTGCCGAGGTCGAGCAGGGTCATGCCGACGGAGTCGCGCATCTCGGTGAGGAAGCCGACGCGGCCCTTGAGGGTCGGGTCGTCCAGGAGCTGGCTGACCGAGTCGACCTTCTTCCCGCCGGTCGCCTTGACGTTGTAGGCGATGACGGTGGATATGCCGGTCCAGGGGTACGAGTAGGCGCGGCCCGGGTCCCAGTCGGGGCTGCGGAACTGGGAGGACAGGTTCGCGAACGCGTGGGGCAGGTTCGAGGCGTCGAGCTTCTGCGCCCAGCCGAGCCGGATGATGCGGGCCGCGAGCCAGTCGGTGACGCAGATCAGGTCGCGGCCGGTGTCCTGGCCGGCCGCGAGCTGCGGTTTGATCTTGCCGAAGAACTCGACGTTGTCGTTGATGTCCTCGGTGTACTTGACCTTGATCCCGGTGCGCTTGGCGAACGCCTCCAGGGTGGGACGGGACTTCTCGTCCTCGCTGACGTCCATGTATTCGGTCCAGTTGGAGAAGGCCACGGTCTTCTCCTTCGCCGAGAAGTCCGTCGAGGCGGGACCCTGGCCCTCCCGCTTGGCCGGCGGGATGCCGCAGGCGCTCAGCCCGGCGAGGCCGCCGAGGGTGAGCGCGCCGACGCCGCCCGCCCGCAGCATCGAACGACGGCTGAGCGCGCCCCTGCCGCTCGTCAGACTGCGCCGTATCGCCGCCCGCTGCGCGGGGGACAGGCTGTCGGGCTCGTACTGCTCCATGCGCTGTGCCCTTTCGGGATGGTGTGAGCCGCTGGTCGGGCGGCGGGCTGCTATCGGTCCCCGAAGATCGTGCGGTGCCAGTCCTTGGCCGCCACCGCGGTGTTGTCGAACATCACGTGCTTGACCTGCGTGTACTCCTCGAAGGAGTACACCGACATGTCCTTTCCGTAGCCGGACGCCTTGGTGCCGCCGTGGGGCATCTCGCTGATGATCGGGATGTGGTCGTTCACCCAGACGCAGCCGGCCTTGATCTCCCGCGTGGCGCGGTTCGCCCGGTAGACGTCACGGCTCCACGCGGAGGCCGCGAGGCCGTACGGGGTGTCGTTGGCGAGCCGGATGCCCTCGTCGTCGCCGTCGAAGGGCAGCGCGACCAGGACCGGTCCGAAGATCTCCGACTGCACGACCTCGCTGTCCTGCGCGGCCCCGGTGATCAGGGTCGGTCGATAGTACGCACCGTCCTTGAGGTCTCCGCCGGGCGCTTCGCCGCCGGTGACGACGGTGGCGTAGCCGCGGGCGCGCTCGACGAAGGCGGCGACGCTGTCGCGGTGGCGGTGGCTGACGAGCGGGCCCAGGTCGGTGGTCGGCTCGAAGGGGTCGCCGACGCGGACGGTCTCCATCAGCTCGGCGACGCGGGCGACGAACGCGTCGAAGAGCGGACGCTGGACGTACGCGCGGGTGGCGGCGGTGCAGTCCTGGCCGCTGTTGATGAGGGAGGCGGCGACGGCGCCGTGGGCGGCGGCCTCCAGGTCGGCGTCGTCGAAGACGACGAAGGGGGCCTTGCCGCCCAGTTCGAGGTGGAGCCGCTTCACCGTGGCGGTGGCGACCTCGGCGACCCGCTTGCCGACCGGGGTGGAGCCGGTGAAGGAGGTCATGACCACGTCGGGGTGGCCGACGAGGTGCTCGCCGACGACCCGGCCGGAGCCGCTGACGACGTTGACCACGCCGTCGGGGATGCCCGCCTCCTTCGCGGCCTGCGCGAACATCAGCGAGGTCAGCGGGGTGAGCTCGGCCGGCTTCAGGACGATCGTGTTGCCGGCCGCGATCGCCGGGAGGATCTTCCAGGCGGCCATCTGGAGCGGGTAGTTCCAGGGGGCGATGGAGCCGACGACGCCGATCGGCTCGCGCCGTACGTAGGAGGTGTGGTCGCCGCTGTACTCGGCGGCGGACTGGCCCTGGAGGTGACGGGCGGCGCCCGCGAAGAAGGCGGTGTTGTCGACGGTGCCGGGCACGTCGAACTCGGTGGTGAGCCTGAGCGGCTTGCCGCACTGGAGCGACTCGACCCGCGCGAAGTCGTCGGCCCACTCGGCGAGGACGCCGGCGAGGCGGTGCAGCGCGTCGGAGCGCTCGCCCGGGGTCGCGCCCGACCAGCCGGGGTATGCCGCCTTGGCGGCGGCGACGGCCTCGTCCACGTCGGCGGTGGAGGCGAGCGCGTAGGTGTAGACGCTCTCCCCGGTCGCCGGATCGATCACGCTGTGTTCCCGACCGGAGGTCCCGGCCCGGAGCCGCCCGCCGATGTACTGTGCGCCGTCCGCGAAGCGGTCCGTCACCTGGAAGCGGTTGCCCATGACGCTCTCCGTTGTCCCAGCTCGATTTGAGTGCCGATCCTGACATGGTGAAAGTGCCCCAACAAGTGATTCCGTTGTTGCCTTTTGGTTACGCGACGGAATCGGTCGACCATGTGTCGAGGCGGCCGGAAAATCTCCGTACGGAGTGTCCGTGGCGGCTGCCACACTCCCATGCATGAAGAAGATCGACGAGCTGACACAGCAGGTCAACAGGGGTGACCGGACGAAGTGGCTGCTCTTCTGGGGTCACCGTCCGCATCCGGACGGACGCCTTTCCGCGAGCTGTCTCAGCCAGTGGTGGCCGGCGCCCTTCACCGTCGACGGCGTCGCGTACGCGACGGCGGAGCACTGGATGATGGCGGCCAAGGCCCGTCTCTTCGGGGACGCCGAGGCCGAGCGGGCCGCGCTGGCCGCCGGCACCCCCGCGCAGGCGAAGGCGGCGGGCCGCCTCGTCCGGGGATTCGACGACACGGTCTGGGAGCGGGAGCGCTTCGGCGTCGTCGTCGAGGGCAGCGTCCACAAGTTCGCCTCGGACCCGGCGCTGACCGGATTCCTGCTGGGCACCGGGAACCGCGTCCTGGTGGAGGCCAGCCCGGTGGACCGCATCTGGGGCATCGGCCTGGCCGCCGACGACCCCCGCGCCCAGGACCCGGCCCGCTGGCGCGGCCTCAACCTCCTGGGCTTCGCCCTGATGGAGGCCCGGGACCGGCTGGCGGCGGGCTAGGGGGTGTCTTGTCGGTCAGGCCGGATCGGGGAGCGGCGTCTGGTGCCGTGCCTCGCAAGGCGGAGGAGGGAGTCATGGCGGAGCCATGCCGACCGACGACAACGCGGCGAGGTGCGGTGCCAGACGCCGCGAGCCCGGCCTGATCGGCAAGACACCCCCTAGCGCCTTCCTGGCCCTACCGGACACGCGCCAGGGCCCCGCACCTCGGGGAGGTGCGGGGCCCTTTGCTGCGCGGGGACGTCAGCGGGTGATCTCGAGCACCAGGCTCGACGCGAACGGGTCCTCGTCGGTGCCGGAGTCCTCGAAGGTCGAGGAGTCCTGGGCGATGGCCCAGATGATGAAGCCGAGGAAGACGGCGCTCACCAGGACGCCCACGGAGCCCAGGACGATGCCCGCGATGGCCATGCCCCGGTTCGTCGCCTCGCCCCGGTTCGCCTTCTTCAGGCCGATGACGCCGAAGATCAGCGCGAGGACGCCGAGGACGACGCCCAGGCCGTACATGCAGAACCCGGCCACCGCGATGATGCCGAGCACCATCGCGGTCGTCCCCATGCCGTTGGACGGGGACTGCTGCCAGCCGGGCTGGCCGGCGTACCCCGAGCCGTAGCCCGGGTAGCCGTAGCCGGACGCGGCCGGGGCGGCCGGCTGCGGGGCCGGAGCGGCCGGGTAGCCGTAGGCCCCCGGCGTCGCCGGCGGATAGCCGTAGGCGTCGGGCGTCGCCGCCGGGCCGCCCGGGGCCACCGGGGGCGGCGGGACGTCGCCGGTCGCCGCCGGCATCGACGTCACCGTCATCTGGTCGTGCACGGGCGGTGGCGTCGGTGACGGCGCCTTGCTCAGTTCCACCCCGTCGCGGTTCGGCGGAGCCCACGGGTCCGCCGGGTCGTACCCGCCCTGCGGCTGGTCTCGGTTGTCAGACATGGGCCTCCCCCATCGTGGTCACGCCATGCTACGACCTCCCCCCTGCGGCCGACCCGACCGGCCTACGATGATCCGATGACCGACCTCCACCCCTTCATCGCCGGCCTGCCCAAGGCCGAGTTGCACGTCCACCACGTCGGCTCCGCCTCCCCGCGGATCGTCGCCGAGCTGGCGGCGCGGCACCCCGACTCCAAGGTCCCCACGGACCCGGAGGCGCTGGCCGACTACTTCACCTTCACAGACTTCGCGCACTTCATCGACGTCTACCTCTCCGTCGTCGACCTGGTCCGCACCCCCGAGGACGTCCGGCTGCTGACCTTCGAGGTCGCCCGGGACATGGCACGGCAGAACATCCGGTACGCCGAGCTGACCATCACGCCGTACTCCTCCACCCGCCGCGGCATCGACGAGCGCGCCTTCATGGCGGCGATCGAGGACGCCCGCAAGGCGGCCGAGGCCGAGTTCGGCACCATCCTGCGCTGGTGCTTCGACATCCCCGGCGAGGCCGGCCTCGTCTCCGCCGAGGAGACCGCGCGCCTGGCCACCACCGACGGCATCCGCCCGGAGGGCCTCGTCTCCTTCGGCCTCGGCGGCCCGGAGATCGGCGTGCCGCGCCCGCAGTTCAAGCCGTACTTCGACCGGGCGCGGGCGGCCGGCCTGCACTCCGTCCCGCACGCGGGCGAGACGACCGGTCCGCAGACCGTCTGGGACGCGATCCACGACCTGGGCGCCGAGCGCATCGGCCACGGCACCAGCTCGGTCCAGGACCCGGCGCTCCTCGCGTACCTGGCGGAGCACCGCATCGCCCTGGAGGTCTGCCCGACCTCGAACATCGCCACCCGGGCCGTCGCCACCCTGGACGAGCACCCGATCCGGCAGATGGTCGACGCCGGCGTCCTCGTCACGGTCAACAGCGACGACCCGCCGATGTTCGGCACGGACCTCAACAACGAGTACGCCGTCGCCGCCCGTCTCCTCGGCCTCGACGAGCGCGGTGTCGCCGACCTCGCCAAGAACGCGGTGGAGGCGTCCTTCCTCGACCCGGCCGGCAAGGCCCTGATCGCCGCCGAGATCGACACGTACACGAACGACTGGCTCGCGCGCTGACGCCGACGAGAATGGGGCCATGCGCTCCGTCACTGTCGTAGGCCATCGCGGCGACCCGTACCGCGTCCGTGAGAACACGCTCCCCTCGATCGCGTCGGCGATCGAGCGGGGGGCGGACGCCGTCGAGATCGACGTCCGCGTGACCCGGGACGACGTGCCGGTCCTCCTGCACGACGACACCCTGAAGAGGCTGTGGGGGCACGACCGGCCCCTCGCCGACCTCACCCACGCGCAGCTGCGCGAACTCACCGGCGGCGGGGTGCCGACCCTCCGCGAGGCGCTCCTCGCCGCCGGGGACCACCGCCTGATGCTGGATCTGCCCGGCGGGAACGAGGAGTCGGTCCGCCGGATCGTCGGCACCGTCCGCGAGTGCGGCGCCGCGGGGCGCGTGTACTACTGCGCCGGGGCCGTCGCCATGCTCCAGGTGCGGGCCGCCGACCCCGCCGCCGAGATCGCCCTCACCTGGACGACGCTCGCCCCGCCCCGGCCCGTGCTGCTCGACGCGGTCCGGCCGAAGTGGCTCAACTACCGCTTCGGGCTGGTCAGTCGGGCGCTGAGCGAGCAGGTGCACCGGGACGGCCTGCTCCTCTCCGCGTGGACGGCGGACACCTCGCGCACCATGCGTAAGCTGATCTTGAACGGGGCCGACTCCATCACCACCAACCGCGTCGACACCCTCTCCGCCGTCCTGCGAAAGGCTCAGGCATGACCGACCGGATCCGGACCGACATCGCCCACAACGCCCGGGTGTGGAACTACTGGCTGGGCGGCAAGGACAACTACCCGGTGGACCGCGCCGTCGGCGAGCAGGTCACGGGCTTCTACCCGGCCATCGGCGAAGTCGCCCGCGCCGACCGGGCGTTCCTCGGCCGGGCCGTCACGCATCTGGCCGCCGAGGCGGACGTGCGCCAGTTCCTCGACATCGGCACCGGCCTGCCGACCGCAGACAACACCCACGAGGTGGCCCAGCGGGCGGCCCCGGACGCCCGTGTCGTCTACGTCGACAACGACCCGATCGTCCTCACCCACGCCCGCGCGCTCCTGACGAGCGCGCCCGGCGGCGTCACCGAGTACATCGACGCGGACGCGCGGGACCCCGAGAAGATCCTCACCGTGGCCGCCGCCACCCTCGACCTCACGCGACCGGTCGCGGTGCTGATGCTCGGCATCCTCAACTTCGTCCTGGACACCGACGAGGCCCGGTCGATCGTGCGGACGCTGATGGAGGCCGTCCCCTCCGGCAGCCATCTCGTGCTCACCCACCCCACCCTGGAGCCGGAGCTCGGCGGCGAGGCCAACGAGGCTGCGATGGCCTTCTGGAACGAGCACGCGACCCCGCCCATCACCGCCCGCAGCCGCGCCGAGTTCACCTCCTTCCTGGACGGCCTCGACGTGCTGGATCCGGGGATCGTGTCGTGCTCCCGCTGGCGCTCCGAAGGGGCCCCCGTGGTGGCCCAGTTCGGCGCCGTGGCGCGCAAGCCGTAATGGGCATACGGGGGGACGCCCGCGGCGCCTGGGAGCGGACGCGGAGCTGGGGGACGGCGAATCCGTGGGCGGTGGACATCGGGATCGCCCTCCTCGTCCAGGCGGCGATGACGATGCCCTTCGTGGTGCCGCGCGGGCCCGAACTGGAACCGGCGACGTGGCCCGCATACGGGCTGACGACACTCACCGTGCTGCCGCTGGTCTGGCGGCGCCGCGCGCCGCTCGCGGTGCTGTGCGCGATCCTGGCGGCGAGCGCGCTGTACAAGCTGGCCCTGGAGGGGCCGGGGCAGCCGCTGCCGTACACGGGGCTCGTCAGCGTCTACACGATCGCCGCGCTGGCACCGGCCTGGCACCGGCTGGTCACGGCCGGGCTCCTGGTGGTCGCGGTGCCGGCCTCGGTCTGGCTCAACACCCAGTCGGCGCGCGAACTGACCTTCTCCCTCTTCGTGTTCGGCGCCGCGTACGTCTTCGGGCGGCTCCAGGACGCGCGGCAGCGGGCTCACCGGATCGAGGCCGAGCAGGCCGCCGCGCGGGAACGGGCCCGCATCGCCCGGGAGATGCACGACATCCTGTCGCACGCGGTCAGCCTGATGATCGTGCAGGCGGAGGCCGGTCCGGTGGCCGTGCGGGCGGCGCCCGCGCGCGCCGAGGCGGCGTTCGAGGCGATCTCGGAGACCGGCCGCGAGGCGATGGCCCAACTGCGCCACATGCTGGGGCTGTTGCGCGACGGCGGAGGCGAGGGGGCGGCGCCCCGGGAGCCGCAGCCGGACCTCGGCGGCATCCCCGACCTGGTGGAACGGGTGCGGGCCAGCGGGCTGTCCGTCGCCTACGAGACGGAGGGCGGCGTGCGGGCGGTGCCGGCGGCGACCGGCGCGAGCGCGTACCGGATCGTGCAGGAGGCGCTGACCAACGTCGTCAAGCACGCCCACGCCCGCACCGCCGAGGTCCGGCTGGTCCACCGGGAGGGCGCCCTGACCGTCACGGTGACGGACGACGGGCGCGGCCCCCGGCCCGGCTCCGGCGGCCACGGCCTCGTCGGCATCCGGGAACGGGCCGCCGCGCACGGCGGCACGGCGGCGATGGGCCCCGGCCCGGGCGGCCGGGGCTTCGAGGTGCGGGTCCGGCTGCCCGTGCCCGCCGCGCCGGTCGCGGCGGGGGCGGGGAAGAGGACGACGACGGACACGACGGCGGAGGCGGGACGATGACGATCCGGGTGGTGGTAGCCGACGACCAGGAACTGGTCCGCAGCGGCTTCGCGATGATCCTGGACGCACAGCCGGACATCGAGGTCGTCGCGGAGGCCGGCGACGGGGCGGAGGCCGTCGACGCGGTCCGCCGGCTCGCCCCCGACGTGGCGCTGCTCGACATCCGGATGCCCCGGACGGACGGCATCGAGGCGTGCCGGACGATCAGCGCCGAGTCCGCCTGCCGGACGGTGATCCTGACGACCTTCGACACCGACGCGTACGTGTACGAGGCGCTGCACGCGGGCGCGAGCGGCTTCCTCCTGAAGGACGTGCGACGGGACGACCTGGTGCACGCGGTCCGGGTGGTGGCGGCCGGCGACTCGCTGCTCGCGCCCTCCGTGGCCCGGCGGCTGGTGGAGCAGTACACGGCGGGCGGCCCCCGCCCGGCGGACCGGGCCCCCGACCCCCGTCTCGACGTGCTGACCGGCCGCGAACGGGAGACGCTGCTGCTGCTCGCGCGCGGTCTGTCCAACGCGGAGATCGCAGCCGCACTGGTGGTCAGCGACCACACGGTGAAGACGCACGTGGGGAACGTCCTCGCCAAACTGGGGCTGCGCGACCGGATCCAGGCGGTGATCTGCGCGTACGAGACGGGGCTCGTGGCGGCCGGCTCTCCCCCGCCCGGGGGAGGCGGGTAGCGCGGGACTCCCCCGCGTCGGCGAGGCGCCGGCCGCCGGAAGACCGCCGGTACGGGCGATCCGCGGGAAGCCGCCGGTCAGCAGGATGGAGCCATCGAGAACAACGGCTCACACCACCGGAGTTGACCATGAGGAAGTCCACCCGCGCGCTGCTCGCGGCCGCCCTGGTCCTGGGCGTCGCCACCGCACCGGCGTTCACCCCGGCCTTCGCCGCGGCGCCGCCGGCGCTCGTGTCCGCCGCGCCCGCGCCGTCGGGTCCGGATCTGAGCGCGGTGATCGCCGGCCTCCCCCGCGCCGACGCGACGGCCGCGCTGGTCCGGGTCGGCGGCACCGAGGGCACCTGGCGGGGCAGCGCGGGCGTCCACGACCTGGGGACGAACGCCCCGGCGGATCCGGACGCCCGCTTCCGGGCCGGTTCGGTCACGAAGGTGTTCACGGCGGCGACCGTCCTGCAGCTGGCCGCCGAGGGCCGGATCGACCTCGACCGCACGGCCCGCTCGTACCTGCCCGACCTGATCCCCGGCCGGTACGGCCGGGTGACGGTGCGCCAGCTCCTGAACCACACCCACGGCATCCCGGCCGCCGACCTCCCCGGCGAGACGGTGGAGGAGTGGTACGCGCGCCGGTTCGACGTCCACACCCCGCAGGAGCTGGTCCGTTCGGCGACGGCGCGGCCGCGCGAGTTCCGCCCCGGCACCCGGCAGCACTACCTGAACATCGGCTACACGATCGCCGGTCTGATCGTGGAGCGCGTCACCGGCGACGCGTACGCGCACCAGGTGGAGCGCCGGATCCTGCGGCCGCTGGGCCTGCGGGACACGTACTTCCCGGGCGGGTCACCGGAGATCGCCGGGCCGTACAACCACGGCTACCAGACGATGCGGCTCGACGACGGGACGACCGGGCTCCGCGACGTGTCGGCGTGGGGGACGACGGACGGCTGGGCCGCCGGCGACATCGTCTCCACCACCGCCGACCTGGAGCGGTTCACCCGGGCCCTGTTCGCGGGCCGGGTGGTCCGCGGTCCGCTCCTGGAGGAGATGTTCACGCTGCCGAAGGTGGCGGACCTGACCTCGGGCGATCCGGCGGCGTACTCGGCCGGCCTCTCGATGAAGCGGCTCGGCGGCCGCGAGGTGTGGGGCAAGACCGGTGGCCGCTGGGGCTACACCACCGCGATCGCCTCGACCCGCGACGGCTCCCGCACCCTCGTCTACAGCGTCAACGCGACCGACGCCAAGGGCCAGGACATGAACCGCACGGCCCTCGGCCTCATGGTCGCGGCCTACGGCCTGCCCGACTGAAGCGCCGCCGGGAGGGCGACGGCCGGCGCCGTCCCCGCCTCCAGCCGCTTGATCAGCCGGCGCACGTGGAGCAGCGGCAGGATCCCGACGACGCCGAAGGACATGTCGATGACCGACCACCAGAAGGGGATGCCCCGGATCGGCCCGCAGACGAGGGCGAGCGGGACGATGCCGAGGCAGGCGATCATGCCGAACTCGACGACCCAGACGTTGCGGACGGGGTCGCGGTAGGCGCCGTGGAAGGCGACGGCGATGACGAGGTGGGCGAAGGCCAGCCAGTCGGTGCCGTAGAGGAGGTACGGAGCCTCCCGGTCGGCCTCCGCGACGCCCTCCCGCACCCGGTGGATCCACTCGGCGAGCCCGGGGAACAGGTCGCCCACGGGCGCGGCCCCGCCGGTCAACGCGGAGTCCAGGAGCCCCAGTTCGGTGACGAGCGGAAAGGCCGTGACCCCGCTGAGGACCAGGCAGACGACGAAGACGATCAACCAGACGCGGATGCGCGCGAGAAGGGCTCTCGGCCCGTTCGTGTCGCTCATGGGGCCAGCGTACGCCCTTCTTGAACACGTTCAGAAATGGGGTGCCCCGTCGCGCGCCCGCGTGCGCAGCGACCGACTCCCCGACGGGGCGCACCCGTTCGGGCCGGAGCGGCTCACAGCCCGACGATCGAGTTCCACCTCTTCGCGAACTCCTGGCGCTCGTCGGCGGCGATGTCCCGGGCGATGGCGAGCCGGCCGCGCATGGCGGCGTCGGGGAAGATCAGCGGGTCCTCGGCGAGGGCCGCGAGCTCCTCGTCGCCGGAGTCGGCGAGGACGGCCTGGGCGGCGGGCACCGGGCAGACGTAGTTGACCCAGGCGGCGAGTTCCGCGGCCACCTCGGGCTCGTAGTAGTAGTCGACGAGCCTCTCGGCGTTGCCCTTGTGCTGCGCGAGGTTGGGGATCATGAGGGACTCGGACCAGAGCTCGGCGCCCTCCTCGGGCACGACGAACTCGATGTCCGGGTTGTCGGCCTGGAGCTGGATGACGTCGCCCGAGTACGCCTGGCAGGCCAGCACGTCGCCGGTGGACAGGTCCTTGATGTAGTCGTTGCCGGTGAAGCGCCGGATGTGCTTCTTCCGGACGAGCCCCTCGATCCGCTCGCACAGGGCGTGGAAGTCGTCGCCGGTCCAGCGGGTCACGTCGACGCCCTCGCCCATCATGAGCAGGGCGAAGGACTCGTCGAGACCGGAGAGCAGGGTGACCTTGCCGCGCAGGTCGTCGGCCCACAGCTCCCGTGTGGAGCGCAGTTCGCGCCCGAGCTTCCTGCGGTTGTACGCGATGCCGGTGATCCCGGACTGCCAGGGCACGCTGTGCAGCCGGCCCGGGTCGAAGGCGGGCGCGCGCAGTTGCGGCCCGAGGTTGCGGGCGACGTTCGGCTGGGCGGCGCGGTCCATCTCCTGGACCCAGCCGAGGCGGACGAAGCGGGCGGCCATCCAGTCGCTGACGACGATCAGGTCGCGGCCCGTCTCCTGCCGGTTCATCAGCGCGGGGCCGATCTTGCCGAAGAACTCGTCGTTGTCGTTGATCTCCTCGGTGTAGCGGACGGAGATCCCGGTGCGCTCCCGGAAGGCGTTCAGCGTGGGGCGCTGCGACGTGTCCTCGTCGTCGGTGTCGATGTAGAGGGGCCAGTTGGCGAAGTCGACCACGCGGTCCCGCGCGGAGAGGTCGCGACCGGCGCGGTCGCCCTCGTCGACGTAGGCGGCGGGCACCCCGCATCCGGCGAGCAGGGCCGCGGCCCCGACACCGCCGGCGCCTCGCAGCAGGGAACGGCGGGACACGTGCGTGCTGACTGTGGCTCTCACCCGCACAGCATCCCGGCCGCCCGTCAGCTGCGGCAATGGACGGTCCGTCGAGCGACGGCGCGCGGCCCCGACACCCTGTCGACCGGGGTGCCGGGGCCGCGCGGAGCAGGGGCGTCGATCAGCCCAGGGAGGTCATCACGTGCTTGATGCGCGTGTAGTCCTCGAAGCCGTAGGCGGAGAGGTCCTTGCCGTAGCCGGACTTCTTGTAGCCGCCGTGCGGCATCTCGGCGACCAGCGGGATGTGGGTGTTGATCCACACGCAGCCGAAGTCGAGGGACTTGGACATGCGCATCGCGCGCGCGTGGTCCTTGGTCCACACCGAGGACGCCAGGGCGTACTCGACGCCGTTGGCGAACTCCAGGGCCTGGGCCTCGTCCGAGAAGGACTGGACGGTGATGACCGGGCCGAAGACCTCGTTCTGGACGATCTCGTCGTCCTGCTTGAGGCCGGAGACGACGGTGGGGGCGTAGAAGTAGCCCTTGTCGCCGACGCGGTGGCCGCCGGCCTCGACCTTGGCGTGGGCCGGGAGGCGCTCGATGAAGCCGGTGACCTGCTTCAGCTGGTTGGCGTTGTTGAGCGGGCCGTACAGCACGTCCTCGTCGTCCGGCTGGCCGGTCTTCGTCGCGGCGGCGGCCTTGGCCAGCTGGGTCACGAACTCGTCGTGGATCGACTCGTGGACGAGGACGCGGGTGGCGGCCGTACAGTCCTGGCCGGCGTTGAAGAAGCCCGCGACGGAGATGTCCTCGACGGCCTTCTCGATGTCGGTGTCCTCGAAGACGACGACCGGGGCCTTGCCGCCCAGCTCCAGGTGGACGCGCTTGACGTCCTTGGCCGCCGACTCGGCGACCTGCATGCCGGCGCGCACGGAGCCGGTGATGGAGGCCATCGCCGGGGTCGGGTGCTCGACCATGGCCTTGCCGGTCTCGCGGTCGCCGCAGACGACGTTGAAGACGCCCTTGGGCACGATCTGCCCGATGATCTCGGCCATCAGGACGGTCGACGCGGGGGTCGTGTCCGAGGGCTTGAGGACGACGGTGTTGCCCGCGGCGAGCGCCGGGGCGAACTTCCACACCGCCATCATCATCGGGTAGTTCCACGGCGCGACCTGGGCGCAGACGCCGACCGGCTCGCGGCGGACGATCGAGGTCATGCCCTCCATGTACTCGCCGGCCGAGCGGCCCTCCAGCAGGCGGGCGGCACCGGCGAAGAAGCGGATCTGGTCCACCATCGGCGGGACCTCCTCGCTCGCGGTGAGGGCGACCGGCTTGCCGGTGTTCTCGACCTCGGCGGCGATGAGCTCCTCGGCCCGCTCCTCGAAGGCGTCCGCGATCTTGAGCAGTACCTTCTGGCGCTCGGACGGCGTGCTGTCACGCCAGGCGGGGAAGGCGGCCGCGGCGGCCTCCATGGCGGCGTCGACGTCGGCCTGGCCCGAGAGCGGGGAGGTGGCGTACACCTCGCCGGTGGCCGGGTTGACCACGTCGATGGTGCGGCCGTCGGCCGCGTCGCGGAACTCCCCGTTGATGTAGTTACGCAGCCGGCGCAGCTCGGTGGTCACTTGCCACCCCTCCTGTCACGTTCTGTCGTCGCACGTCCTTGTGCGGTGTCCCGATGGGCGAGACACCTCAGCCTAATCGCTTGACTGACGCTTTCAACAGCCCCGACCCCCCGCAACTTCGGATTCGGTGAGATCTGGGCCCGTCGACAACGAATTACATCGCTTCGGGGTTGCACAACGGACAATCTCGGTGCACAGTGAAGCCGTGGCCAGTCGAAGCGCAGACTCCAGAACCGGAACCGGTTCGTCCCCGACGATCGATGCCGTCTCCCTGGCGATCATCGAACAGCTCCAGGAAGACGGTCGCCGCCCCTACGCGGCGATAGGAAAGGCCGTCGGCCTCTCCGAAGCCGCAGTGCGGCAGCGCGTCCAGAAGCTGCTCGACCAGGGCGTCATGCAGATCGTCGCCGTCACCGACCCGCTCACCGTGGGTTTCCGGCGGCAGGCGATGGTGGGCATCAACGTCGAGGGTGACCTGGATCCGGTCGCGGAAGCGCTGACGGCCATGGCCGAATGCGAGTACGTGGTGATGACCGCGGGCTCCTTCGACCTCATGGTGGAGATCGTCTGCGAGGACGACGACCACCTGCTGGATGTGATCAACAAGCGCATCCGCACCCTCCCCGGCGTGCGCTCCACCGAGAGCTTCGTCTACCTCAAGCTCAAGAAGCAGACCTATATGTGGGGAACCCGATAGCCGTGAGCAAGGACCTCTCCAAGACCGCCTACGACCACCTGTGGATGCACTTCACCCGCATGTCGTCGTACGAGAACTCGCCCGTCCCCACCATCGTGCGTGGCGAGGGCACCTACATCTTCGACGACAAGGGCAAGCGCTACCTCGACGGTCTCGCGGGGCTCTTCGTGGTCAACGCCGGACACGGCCGCCAGGAGCTGGCCGAGGTCGCGTACAAGCAGGCCCAGGAGCTCGCGTTCTTCCCCGTGTGGTCGTACGCGCACCCCAAGGCCGTGGAGCTCGCCGAGCGCCTCGCCGACTACGCCCCGGGCGACCTGAACAAGGTCTTCTTCACCACCGGTGGCGGAGAGGCCGTCGAGACCGCCTGGAAGCTCGCCAAGCAGTACTTCAAGCTGCAGGGCAAGCACACCAAGTACAAGGTCATCTCGCGCGCGGTCGCCTACCACGGCACCCCGCAGGGCGCCCTGTCCATCACGGGCCTGCCGGCCCTCAAGGCCCCCTTCGAGCCGCTGGTCCCCGGCGCGCACAAGGTGCCGAACACCAACATCTACCGCGCCCCGATCCACGGCGACGACCCCGAGGCGTTCGGCCGCTGGGCCGCCGACCAGATCGAGCAGCAGATCCTCTTCGAGGGCCCCGACACCGTCGCGGCCGTCTTCCTGGAGCCGGTGCAGAACGCCGGCGGCTGCTTCCCGCCGCCGCCCGGGTACTTCCAGCGCGTCCGCGAGATCTGCGACCAGTACGACGTGCTGCTCGTCTCCGACGAGACGATCTGCGCCTTCGGCCGCCTCGGCACGATGTTCGCCTGTGACAAGTTCGGCTACGTGCCGGACATGATCACCTGCGCCAAGGGCATGACCTCGGGCTACTCCCCGATCGGTGCCTGCATCGTCTCGGACCGCATCGCGGAGCCGTTCTACAAGGGCGACAACACCTTCCTGCACGGCTACACCTTCGGTGGCCACCCGGTGTCCTCGGCGGTCGCGATCGCCAACCTGGACATCTTCGACAAGGAGGGCCTGAACCAGCACGTCCTCGACCAGGAGGGCAACTTCTTCGACACGCTGAAGAAGCTGCACGACCTCCCGATCGTCGGCGACGTCCGCGGCAACGGCTTCTTCTACGGCATCGAGCTCGTCAAGGACAAGGTCACCAAGGAGTCCTTCACGGACGAGGAGACCGAGCGCGTGCTCTACGGCTTCCTCTCCAAGGCGCTCTTCGAGAACGGCCTGTACTGCCGCGCCGACGACCGTGGCGACCCGGTCATCCAGCTGGCCCCGCCGCTGATCGCCGACCAGGGCACCTTCGACGAGATCGAGGGCATCCTGCGCTCGGTGCTCACCGAGGCGTGGACCAAGCTCTAGAGGTCCCCAGGCATCACGCCGCCCTCACGGCGTGACCCCGGCCCGGGCATGCCTCCATCCGAGTGGATGGAGGCGGCCCGGGCCGTGTGCTGTCCGTACAAGCGGATCTGAATCCTTACGGTGCCCAGTGACCGACAGGCCCGTCCTTCGTTCCCCCGGACG
This sequence comes from Streptomyces sp. NPDC051180, assembly GCF_040689545.1. Taxonomy (NCBI): domain Bacteria; kingdom Bacillati; phylum Actinomycetota; class Actinomycetes; order Kitasatosporales; family Streptomycetaceae; genus Streptomyces; species Streptomyces sp. NPDC051180. Next base: position 158,106 of record NZ_JBFBBC010000013.1, on the reverse strand, counting down.
GGGGAACGCAAGAATCGGATCCGACATCGAGGTGTACGCGATGGCCCCACCGGACAACGACGTGCTCTGGGCGCGTTCCCTGCACTGCGCCCTGGGCGGCACGGAAGCGCTCACCGGCGTCTCCCTCGGCGTCCGCGAGGGCGAGATCCTCGCCGTCGCCGGACCGCGCGGCAGCGGCAAGACCACCCTCCTGCGCTGCCTCTCCGGCCAGCTCGTCGCCCAGCAGGGCGAGGTCTGGTTCAACAGCAGCCCGGTGCACACCCTGAGCCGCGCCCACCGCGAACGGCTCCGCCGCGACCGCTTCGGCTGGATCGACCCGCAGCCGGGCCTCGTCCCCGAACTCACCGGCTGGGAGAACACCGCCCTGCCGCTGCTGCTCCGCGGGGTCTCCCACCGGGCCGCGAGGACCGCCGCCCTGGAGTGGCTCGACCGGCTCGACATCGGCGCCGGGGCCCGCAAGCGCCCGCACGCCCTCAGCCAGTCCCAGCGCCAGCGGATCGCGATCGCCCGCGCCCTCGTCACCACCCCCTCGGTGCTCTTCGCCGACGAGCCCACCGCCACCCTGCACCAGGCCGACGGCGCCCAGGTCCTGCGCACCCTGACCGCCGCCGCCCGCTCGCACGGCATCACCGTGCTGCTCGCCACCCACGACGGCGAGGTCGCGGCGCTCGCCGACCGCTCGGTCGCGCTCCTGGACGGACGCAGGGTCTCCGTACCCCCGGCGTCAGGGGCGGAGGGCGTCGCCGCGTGCTCGCTCTCCGTCTAGCCCGCGGGACCCACCCCCTCGTCCTGACGCGGCGGCTGCTCGTCGCCGCGGCGGCCGCGGGGGTCGGCTTCCTCCTGCTCTGCACCCTCGGATACGCCGTCGGGCACCCGGACCGCTCCTCCACCTCGGCCCTGCGGCTGCTGTGGTGCGTGCTGCCGCTCGCCGCCACCGTCCAGTTCGCCGTCGCCGTGGCCCGCACGGACCCCAGCACCCGGCCGCGGCCCGGACTCTCCGCGGTCGGCCTCGGCCCGGCGCGGCTCACCGCGATCGCCGCCGCCTCCACGGCGGTCGCCTGCACGCTCGGCTCCATGGTCGCGCTCCTGTTCTACCTGCACCTGCGCGGCGACATCACCGGCCTGCCGTTCGACGGAGCCGCCGCCGACCTCCTCGCCGCCGACCAGCCGCTGCCGCTCGCCGCGGCCCTCACCCTGCTCGCGGTCCTCCCGGTCGTCGCCGCCACCGCGGCCGGCCTCGCCCTTCGCCCCCGGACCGCCGACGACGGCGCCCGGGCCGCGGAGGGAGCCGAGCGGCCCGTCCCGTCCGGCCTGCCGTGGGGCGTCGCGCTGGTCGCCGCCGGCCTCGCCGTGGAGACGTACGCGGGCCGCGGCGGCGGGGACGGCGTCCCGCTGCCCGGCCGCTTCGACGGCAGCCCGGCGGGCGTCCTCGCCGGCTGGGTGCTGACCGCCGTCGGCCTCGCGCTGGCCGGCCCGGGCCTCACCCACGGCTGCGGCCGCCTGCTCCAGGCGTTCCGGCCCGGCGCCACCCGGCTGCTCGCCGGCCGCGTGCTCATGGACGAGGCCCGGCGCATCGGCCGCCCGCTCGGCGTCGTCAGCGCGGTCGTCTCGGGCACCTTCGCGGCCGCCGCCGTGTACGACGCGGAGACCGGCCCCGACGCCTTCGGACCGCTCACCGGGCTCGGCGCGGCCCTCGTCCTCGCCTGTACCACCGCCACGCTCCTCACCGCGGCCCTGGAGTCCCGGCAGTCCCGCGCCCACACCACCGAGGCCCTCCTGCGGATCGGCGCCCCGCCGACCGTCCTGCGTACGGCGGCCCTGATGCGCGCGGGCGCGCTGCTCGCCGTCTTCCTGCCCCTGACCTGGATCGTCGCGCGCCTCGCCGCCCTCCCGCTCATCGGCTGACCCACCCGCGCACCCGGGCCGTCCGGCTCCCGGCCACCGCTCCGACGACGGGCGGCCCGGGCCGGACGGCCCCTATCGTGGGCCCATGGCGACGCTCCCCCCGGCCCACCGCCCACCCGGCCCGCGCGGGCACGGACACGAGATCCACACGCTCGACGCGTTCGACGCGGCGCTCGCCCGCCCCGGCTCCCTCACCGGCCTGCGCGTCCAGTCGGTCGACCTGACCGACCGGACCTTCGCCCTGCTCTCCGCCACCGCCGCCGAGGCCGTCTTCCTCGGCTGCCCCATGGAACCGGAGGCCGCCGCCAAGGTCCGCGCCGACGGGGCGCTCGTCTTCCCGCCCGTTCCCGACCTGCCCTTCGACCCCTACCGGGCGCGGCTCTACACCCCCGACGAGCTCTACGACGGCCTCGCCGACGAGGGGTACGGGGCCACGCCGGACGCGCGCGCGTACGCCTGGTTCGGGCGGACCCGGGCCGACGGCGACATCTTCTCCTCGATGCTCCGCTCGCTCCACGACGACGCCGTCTCCGACGCCCTCGACGAACACCTCGCCGGGGCCCGCGTCGTCGGCGTCATGGGCGGCCACGCGACCGGCCGCGGCACCCGGGGGTACGCAGGCGCCGCCCGGCTCGGCCGGACCCTCGCCCGCGCCGGCCTCACCGTCGCCACCGGCGGCGGGCCGGGCGCCATGGAGGCGGCCAACCTCGGCGCGTACCTCGCCCCCTTCCCCGACGCCGCCCTCCCCGAGGCCCTCGACCTCCTCGCCCGGGTCCCGTCCTTCACCCCCTCGGTGACGGACTGGGCCCGCGCCGCCTTCGCCGTACGGAGCCGCTTCCCGCGCGGCGGGGCGTCCGTCGCCGTCCCCACCTGGTTCTACGGCCACGAGCCGCCGAACCCCTTCGCCTCCCACATCGCCAAGTACTTCGCCAACGCCCTCCGCGAGGACGGGCTCCTGGCCCGCTCGACCGCCGGCGTCGTCTTCCTGCCCGGCGCCGCCGGCACCGTCCAGGAGATCTTCGCCGACGCCACCCCGAACTACTACGGGTCCCTCGGCGCCCCCGCCCCCATGGTCCTCGTCGACCGCGCCCACTGGACCGACCGCCTCCCCGCCTGGCCCCTGCTCCAGGCCCTCGCCGCCGACCGCCCGATGGCCTCCCGCATCGCCCTGGTCGACTCCGTCGACGAGGCCCCCGCAGCCCTGGAGAGGTGGGCCACGACCTGACGTCGGCCCTGCACCCCCACACGGCGGAGACGGACCCGCCTGCGGGCGGACGACCCCGGAGCCGTCCGCCGGGAAGCTCGGCGCACGACACCGACGACACCCCTGGCCGCCTGGCCGTCCTGGGCCGGCCGGGCCGCGCTCCTGTGGTCCGCGCTGTACGCCGGAGGCGCGGCCGTCGCCGCCGCCTTCGGTCCGGCCTTCGGCTACGCGCTGCTCACCAAGGCCACCGGCACCGGTGCAGAGGCGGCCGCGGCGGCGCTGTACGGGGCCGCCGCCGTGCTCGCGTACGCCCTGCTCCGCCGTCCCGGCTCCGGTCGGCCGACGGCCCTGGCCCGGGCGGTCGTCGCGCTCTGTCCGACGTCGGGCTTCGCCGCCCTGCTCAGCCCCTCCCTCTGCTCTCCTTCCTCTCCCGCAACCAGCCGCCGGTCGACTGGGCGGCCCTGGCGAACCAGGCCGTCGCCGTCCTCGGTGCCGGGCTGCGCCGCCCTCGCCGACCGCCGCCGGGCCGTCGGAGCCTGCCCCCACTGCGGCCGCGGGCCGGATCGTTCCCCCGCCGGCTCCCCCACGCGGACGCCCGACCCGGCCCGGCCGCCCCTGGCCACCGGCCTCGCCCGCCGCTCCGGCCTCGTCGCCGTCGCGGCCCTCGCGCCGTACGCCGTCCTCAAGACGGCCTGGGCGCTCGGCCTCACGACGGGGTACACGGGCGCCGGCCGTGTACCCCGGCGTCGATCCGCGGTACACGAGCGATCTCGGCCTCCGGCTGTCCGACCACGGGGTCGACGTCACGGCGGTCCTGGCCCTCCTCGGCATGGGCCTCGCCCTCGCGCTGACCCGCCCGTGGGGACGGCGGCTGCCTCGGCTGCCGATGCTCGCGCTCGGCTGGGCGGGGGCGGGCGCGCTCGCGCCGTTCGGGGTCTTCCCGGCCGCGCCGGGCCTTCTGGCCTGGACCGGGGTGACCCGCGTCGGCCTGGCCGACCACGCCCCCTGGGTCCTCGTCGTCGCCTGTGTGTCCTGTGTGGGGGTCCGGGCACGGCGTGGGGGTCCGGGCACGGCCCGGCAGAGACGGCCTACGCCTCCCCGTCCAGCACCACCACGTCCTCCGCCCGGAACGCCAGGCCCACCTCCGCACTCTCGTGCGGCGCCTCCCGCAGCGCGAACTCCGCCTCCAGGGGCGGTCCGTCGGCCGGGCGGAGCCGTACGGCGACGCGGTCGCCCCGGAAGGTCCGGGACTCGACCGTCCAGCCGGGATCGTCGGCCGTGAGCCGCACGCCGCCCGGGCGGACGAGGAGCCTCCGCTCCCCCTGCGGGGAGCCGTCCGGCACTGGGATCGCGCCCCAGACCGTCCGCGCGACCGTGCCGGTCACCGTCGCGGTCACCACGTTGTCGAAGCCCAGGAAGCGGGCGACGAACTCGGAGGCGGGCCGCGACCAGACGTCGACCGGTGTGCCGGACTGGGCGATCCGCCCGTCGCGCATGACGACGATCCGGTCGGCGAGGGCGAATGCCTCGCCCTGGTCGTGGGTGACGGCGAGGACCGTCGTCCCGAGCCGGCCGAACAGCTCGCGCAGCTCGACGACGAGCCGCTCGCGCAACCCCCGGTCCAGCTGGCCGAGCGGCTCGTCGAGCATGAGGAGCCGGGGCCGGGGCGCCAGCGCCCGGGCGAGCGCGACGCGCTGCTGCTCGCCGCCGGAGAGCGCGGACACCGAGCGGCGCCCCGCCCCGGGCAGCCCCACCAGGTCGAGCAGCTCGGCCACCCGTTCCGCCTGCTCGGCCCGGCCGGCGCCACGCATCCGGGGCCCGAAGGCGACGTTCCCGGCGACGTCCCGCTGCGGGAACAGCTGGTGGTCCTGGAACATCAGCCCGACGCCCCGCCGGTGCACCGGCACCCCGGCCTGGTCGGCGCCCGCGAGCAGCACCCGGCCCCCGTCGAGCGTCTGGAGCCCGGCCACCGCCCGCAGCAGGGTCGACTTGCCGCTGCCGCTGGGGCCGAGCACACACACGATCTCGTGCTCGGCGACCTCCAGGTCCACCGCGTCGAGCACGGCCCGCTCGCCGAACCGCACGGTCGCGGCCTCGATCGAAAGCATCAGAACTCCCCGGAGGTCCGGTCGGTGCGCAGCCGTTCGAGCAGCAGCAGGGACACCGCGCACACCACCATCAGAATCGTCGAGAGGGCCATCGCCTGGCCGTAGTTGAGCTCGCCGGGCCGGCCGAGCAGCCGGGCCACCGCGACCGGCAGCGTGGGGCTGTCGGGCCGGGCGATGAAGACGGTCGCGCCGAACTCGCCTAGCGAGACGGCGAAGGCGAACCCGGCGGCGATGAGCAGGGCCCGCCGCACCAGCGGCAGGTCCACCTCCCGCCAGGCCCGCCACGGCGAGGCGCCGAGCACGGCCGCCGCCTCCCGCAGCCGCTCGTCCACCGCCCGCAGCACCGGCAGCATCGTGCGGACGACGAAGGGGACGCCGACCAGCGCTTGGGCGAGCGGGACGAGGATCCAGCTGGCCCGCAGGTCGAACGGCGGCTCGTCGAGGGTGATCAGGAAGCCGAAGCCCACGGTGACGGCCGAGACGCCGAGGGGCAGCATCAGCAGCGCGTCGAAGCCGCGGACCAGCCGCCCGGCCCGGCGGGTGAGCGCCGCCGCCGCGAGCCCGCCGACGGCCACCGCGATCGCCGTGGCGGCCAGCGCGTACCGCAGCGAGTTCCCGATCGCCTCCAGCGGCGGCACCAGGAACGTGCCGCTCTCGTCGAGCGTGCCCAGCGCGCGGTAGTAGCCGAGCCCGTACCCGCCCGACCCGGCGAAGGACCGTTCCACCAGGACGCCCAGCGGCAGCAGGACCAGCAGCGCCACGGAGAGCAGCACCGCCGCGAGCAGCGTCCACTGCGCCGCCCCGCGCGGCCGGCGCGCGGTCCGCTCGGGCGCGACCAGCCGCAGGGCGGTCTCCCGGCGCCGGACGGTCCACGCGTGGACGCCGAGGATCGCGCCGACGGCGGCGAACTGGACGAGCGTCAGCACGGCGGCCGTCCGCAGGTCGAGCAGGCGGGCGGTCTGCCGGTAGATCTCGGCTTCCAGGGTGGAGTACGCGTCCCCGCCGAGGATCTGGACGACGCCGAACGAGGTGAAGGTGAAGAGGAAGACCATCAGCGCGGCCGCCGAGACCGCCGGCACCAGGGCCGGCAGCGTGACGGTCCGCCAGGCCGTCCAGCGCGAGGCGCCGAGGACCCGGGCGGCCTCCTCCTGGCGCGGGTCGAGCTGTGACCAGAGGCCGCCGACGGTCCGCACGACGACGGCGTAGTTGAAGAAGACGTGGGCGAGGAGGATGGCCCACACGCTGGTGTCGAGCCGCAGCCCCCACAGCTCGTCGGTGAGGCCGCCGCGGCCGACCAGCGCCAGGAACGCGGTGCCGACCAGGACGGTCGGCAGCACGAACGGCACGGTGACGACGGCCCGCAGGACGTTCTTGCCGGGGAAGTCGAAGCGGGCGAAGACGTACGCCCCGGGCAGCGCCACGACCAGCGTCAGCGCGGTCGAGGCGAGCGCCTGCCAGGCGGTGAAGCCGAGGACGTCGAGGATGTCCGGCCGGCTCAGCGTCTCGCCGATCCGGTCGAACCGCCAGGTGCCGTCCGGGCGCAGCCCGCGCTCCACGATCGAGGCGACGGGCCAGGCGAAGAAGACCCCGAAGAACGCGACGGGCAGGGCCATCAGCCCCAGCCGCGCCGCGCTCCCCTTGAGGCCGCGCCTTACTTCAGGACGAGCGACGACCACTGCTGGATCCACGCGTCACGCTTCTCGGCGATCTTCTCGGGCGCCATGGTCTGCGGCTTGTCGACGACCACGCCGTGCTTCGTGAACAGCTCGGGCAGCGCCGCGTCCTTCGCCACCGGGTTCACGAACATCTGCAGCGGCATGTCCTCCTGGAACGTCCGGGAGATCAGGAAGTCGATCAGCGCCTTGCCGCCCTCGGGGTTCTTCGCCCCGTTCAGCAGGCCCGCGAACTCGGTCTGCCGGAAGCAGGTGCCGGTGGAGACGCCGGTGGGCGCGACCTTGGGCTGCGGCTCGCCGTACAGCACCTCGACGGGCGGGCTGGAGGCGTAGCTGACGACCAGCGGCCGGTCGCCCTTGGCCTGCTTGCCGCCGGCCGAGCCGGAGAACTCCTGGTTGTAGGCGAGCTCCCAGCTGTCGACGGTCTTCACGCCGTTGGCCCGGAGCTTCTTCCAGTAGTCCTGCCAGCCGTCGTCGCCGTACTGCGCGGCCGTGCCGAGGAGGAAGCCGAGGCCCGGGGAGGACCGCTCGGGGTTCTCCACGACCAGCAGGTCCTTGTACGCCGGCTTCGCCAGGTCGTCGAAGGTGACCGGCGGGGCCAGCTTCTTGTCGGCGAAGTACTTCTTGTCGTAGTTGACGCAGATGTCGCCGGAGTCGATCGGCGTGACCCGGTTCTCCTTGTCGAGCCGGTACGCGGCCTGGACCCGGTCCACGCCCTTCGCCTCGTACGGGACGAAGATCCCGTTGTCGAGGGCGCGGGACAGCAGCGTGTTGTCGACGCCGAAGAAGACGTCGCCCTGCGGGGAGCCCTTGGTCAGGATCTCCTTGTTGACGGCCTCGCCGGCGTCGCCGCTCTTCAGCACCTTGACGGTGAACCCCGTCTGCGCGGTGAACGCCGCCAGCACCTCCTTGGAGGCGTTGAACGAGTCGTGGCTCACCAGCGTCACGGTCTTCGGCGCGGGCCGGTCGGTCTTGCCGGCCGCCTCCCGGACGTCGTCGGTGCCGCACGCGGCGAGACCGGTGACGCCGATCGCCGCGGCGAGCGCCGCGGCGGCGGCCTTCTTGATGCTCACTTGAATGTCCTCCTGGGGATGACCAGGAAGAGACGCGGCCCCGCCCACCCGAGGGTGGGCAGGGCGCAACAGCTCGAGTTGCGACCGAACTTCCTACCCAGAATGACCTGGGCAAGGTTCAGAGGGTCTGCGGTCCTACGGTGACCGCACTCTCAGCGCTGTGGCGCTCCCCTGTCGGAATATGAAGATGTGTTCGAGCTCAGACTACAAGGTCAGCGTTCGGCGGCCGCGAGCTGTCCACAGGCACCGTCGATCTCCTGGCCCCTGGTGTCCCGCACGGTCACCGGCACACCGTGGCGCGCGATGGCCTCGACGAACGCCTTCTCGTCCTCCGGGCGCGACGCGGTCCACTTGGAACCGGGCGTCGGGTTCAGCGGGATCAGGTTGACGTGCACCCGCTTGCCCTTGAGCAGCCGGCCCAGCAGGTCGCCCCGCCACGCCTGGTCGTTGATGTCCCGGATCAGGGCGTACTCGATGGAGATCCGGCGCCCGGACTTCTCCGCGTACTCCCACGCCGCGTCGAGGACCTCGCGGACCTTCCAGCGCGTGTTGACCGGCACCAGGGTGTCGCGCAGCTCGTCGTCCGGCGCGTGCAGCGAGACCGCGAGGCGGCACTTGAAGCCCTCGTCGGCGAAGCGGAGCATCGCGGGCACCAGACCCACGGTCGAGACCGTGATGCCGCGCTGCGACAGACCGAGGCCGTCCGGCTCCGGGTCCGTCAGCCGGCGGATCGACCCGACCACCCGCTTGTAGTTCGCGAGCGGCTCCCCCATGCCCATGAACACGATGTTGGAGAGCCGCGCCGGTCCCCCGGGCACCTCCCCGTCCCGCAGGGCCCGCATCCCGTCCACGATCTGGTGCACGATCTCGGCCGTCGAGAGGTTCCGGTCGAGCCCCGCCTGCCCCGTCGCGCAGAACGGGCAGTTCATCCCGCACCCCGCCTGCGAGGAGATGCACATCGTCACCCGGTCCGGGTAGCGCATCAGCACCGACTCCACCAGCGTGCCGTCGTGCAGCCGCCACAGCGTCTTGCGGGTCGTGTCGTCGTCGCACGAGATGTGCCGCACCACCGACATCAGGTCCGGCAGCAGCTCCCCCGCCAGCTTCTCCCGCGAGGCGGCCGGAATGTCCGTCCACTCCGCCGGGTCGTGCGCGTAGCGCGCGAAGTAGTGCGTGGACAGCTGCTTCGCACGGAACGGCTTCTCGCCGATCGCGGCGACAGCCTCCTTCCGCTCGGCAGGCGTGAGGTCGGCCAGGTGCCGCGGCGGCTTCTTGGCTCCGCGGGGGGCGACGAAAGTGAGTTCTCCGGGCTTGGGCATGGTGCTACCAGTGTCGCAGACACTTCCCCGTTCCCAGGGCTTCCGCCCACCGGCCCCAGCCGCCCCGGGCCGTCCGGGTCCGCCCAGGGCCGTCCGGGTCCGCCTTCGGACGGCCCGGAGACGGCCCGGTCCGCGGTGTCGTGTGGTGGGCCGGCCGCGTGATGCCGGTGACCGGAGATACTTGGATGAACCTGGAGGTACAAGTGACGATCTTCGAGCAGGAGAGCATGTTCGCCACTGCGGAAGACGGCCCGACGCTGATCATCCGGAGTGCGGTCCCGGCTACGACGGCGCTGGAGACCGGCTTTCCTGCAGGAGTCGTGTCCGCTGCTGCCGAGCGGGAATCTTGGCGTAAGGAAGTCCACCGTCCGGCGACGCACACCCACAAGTGGTGGGCGCAGCGACTCGGCTCCGTTTTCCGCGGCATCCTGGCCGCCGCGGTCGCGGAGGACGAGCAGGACGCGATCGAGTGCTACAGCAACGCACTGCGACTCGATGGCCTTGTCGTCTGCGACCCGTTCGCCGGCTCGGGGACCACGCTCGCCGAGGCGGCCAAGCTGGGCGCGAAGGTGGTCGGCAGAGACATCAATCCTGTTGCCACTCTGGTGCAACGGCAGGCATTGGCTCCTTGGGACCGCTCGCGCTTGGACCGCGCGTTCGACAAGGTCGAGACCCAGGTTCGCCACGAGATCGACCGCCTGCACCGGGACAAGCACGGCCGGCCTGTTCTCTACTACTTCTGGGTCGGCCTGGCTGCTTGCCCGCAGTGCGCCCCTGACGCGCCTCCGGTGGAACTGTTCAGCCGGTACGTCTTCGCACAGCACGCCTACCCCAAGAAGTACCCGACCAGCAGGGCGACGTGTCCGCATTGTCACGCAGTCGTGATCGTCAACGTGGTGGAGGACGATCACCTCACGTGCCACCGCTGCGGCCGCACCTCAAGCCTGACGGGACCGGTCAACCGTGCGAACATGACCTGCTCGCAAGGCCATACGACAAAGGTCATCAACGCCCTCGGGGATCAGCCTCCGCGGTTCCAGATGTATGCGAAGCAGGTACTCGACGCTGACGGGACACGTCGGTACGAACCGATCGACGACTTCGACCGGGCCCTCTACGCAGAAGCGGAGAAGCTTCTGGAGGAGCGACGCTCCGAGCTCGTACTGCCCGTCGGCGTCCTCGACGACGGACACAACACCCGGCAGGCAATCCGCTGGAACTACCGCGAGTGGCAGCAGTTCTTCAATGCCCGGCAACTCTACAGTCTCGGGCTTCTCGGTGCGGCAATTCGTGACCTCGATCGAGGTTCGGAGCGTGAGGCGCTGGCCGCGCTTTTCTCCGGCGTGCTGGAGTTCAACAACCTCTTCTGTTCCTTCAAGGGCGAAGGAACCGGAGCTGTCCGCCACATGTTTTCCAATCACGTTCTGAAGCCGGAGCGGACGCCGCTCGAGGCGCACCCGTGGGGAACACCCGCCTCCTCCGGGGCTTTCTCCACGCTCTACCAGTCGCGCATCATCCGCGCATGGGAATACAAGCGCCATCCGCATGACATCGCGCCGGTGAACGACAGCTCAGAGCGCGTGTTTGGACTGTCGCAGCCTCTTTCTCTGGCAATAGGGAACCACGAAGCCTTCGAGCAAGGGAAAGTCGGCGCCTATGTCGACTGCGGCCCCTCCTCCTCGTTCGAGCTCCCGGATGCTTCAGTCGACTTGGTCATCACCGACCCTCCATTCATGGACAACGTCCACTACAGTGAACTCGCCGACTTCTTCCACGCCTGGCTTCGCCGAATCCGTCCTTTTGCCGACTACCCGGTGCGGTCCGCCACAACACGCCACGTAGAGGAGGTTCAATCCGCTGATCCCGCGGAGTTCGGTCGCGCCATCGCCGCCGTATGGAAAGAGTGCTCGCGCCTGCTCAAGCCGAACGGCCTCCTCGCCTTCACCTTTCACCAAGCACGCATCACCGGCTGGGTCGAGTTGGTAAAGGCACTGGAGGTTGCCGGATTGGTGATTACTGCAGTCCAGCCGGTCAAGGCGGAAATGAGCACCAGCACCGTCAAATCGAGCGCCTCCGATCCATCCAACCTGGACTCAATCGTGGTGTGCCGACCCATGGGGCATACCACTCCTGAGATGACCACCGTAGAGGCAGTGCGAGAACGTGCTATTGCTGCACTACGCGAGTGCCAGGAGGCAGGCGTCAAGGTCGGCTATGCGGATATCGAGTCGGTGGTCAGAGGATCTGTCCTCGCCTTGCACACACTTCCCGGTAACTCGCTCACCGTGGAAGCGCTGACAACGGAAGCTGCAGAGGCAGTTGTCGAAGCCGCCGCCGCCCTCGACGTACGCTCTAACCGAGGGTGAACGTCGTCAGGTCGATCTCGAATCGGCCTCGCTGAGCCGTCTCTTCCTTACGCCTCGACGGCTGCGGAAAGGGATCCAAGGCGGTGCCCTCCCTAGGAGGAGACAGCTTGGCGAGTCGGTAACAGTGGAAGCGCTCGGCAACTCCAGGCGAGACAGTGCGGGCCATGTCGCGCACATGGACGAGAGGCTGCTCATCCGCGAGGTCGTTTCGTTCGCTGATGAGCGTCGAGGCGCCAAGCGTCCAGTCCCAACCGAGTGGGTTGGAGAAGAGCAGCATGGGACGCAGGCGGTTTGCTCCGTCGCCGTAGGTGCCGAGTCCGATCTGCTTCGTTCGGGTGCCTGTGATGCTGTCGTACAGGTCGACATCCTCATTCAGGACGGCGCCGGCCACCAAAACCATGGAGTGCACACGGACCGTGCCGATCTCCTTGTTTCCTTCGAGTGCGACGAAGAGATAGAACCCTGGGATTCGAATCTCGCCGCCATCCTCGGCATACACGCGAATGGTCGCGCACGGTGGCGTGCTGTTGTAGTCCATTCCCGTGGAGCGGGCAGGCTTTCCGTTCTTTCCGAGATCCACCTTCTTGACCTCAAGTCCGAAAATCGCACAGGGGTCGTAGTCCACCCCGCCGGTCTTGAGGAGTTCGTACTCGTCCGGCCGTGCGATGACGACATCCGGAGACACGAGGGGCTTGTCCGCCCGGATGACGATGACCTCCTCCGGCATCTCTTCCCTCAGCAGCTCTGTGACGTACTCGTCGAAGGGGTCGTCCTGCGTGTTCCGTTTGTCGCGGAGCTGAAAGGGAACGGGGTCTCCCTGGTCATCGAAGAATGCCTCCGAGAGGATGGTGAAGGCCATCGCCGGAAGGTCTCCAGGGCGCACCCTGCCAGTCGCATCGAAGCTCATGCCGCCAGAGGTAGCACAGGGGACTGACAACCGGCTGAGTGTTGATCACACCGATGCCTGGACAAGCCCGCGCATGAGGGGTGGTGGGGGTCAGGGGGTGGGGTGGCCGGGTGGGGTGCGGGGGATGCGGGAGGTGAAGAAGAGGGCGAGGACGGAGGCGGCGGCGAGGATGGCGAGGGCGGCGCGGACGCCGTCGAGGCGGGCCTCGGCGTTGGCGTCGAGGGCGGCGTCGGTGAGCGCGGGGTCGACGCCGGCCTGGTCGAGGGCGTCGGTGAGCTGGGCGTCGGAGAGGAAGGGGACGCCGCTCTGGAGCTGGACGACGGCCTGTTCCTTCACGTCGGCGGGGATCGCGGGGTTCTCTTCGACGCTGGTCAGGAACGAGGTGGTGAGGGCGGCGATCATGAGGGAGCCGGCGAGGGCGGTGCCGATGGAGGCGCCGAGGTTGGTGACGGAGTTCTGGATGCCGCCGACCTCGGCGCTCTGCTCGTCCGGCACGGCGGAGACGGTCACCGCGCCGAGCTGGGAGGCCAGGGCGCCCATGCCGAAGCCGACGAGGAGCAGCGGGAGGGTGACGACGGCGGCGTCGGCGTCCGCGTCGAGGGCGGCCATCAGCACGACGGCGCCGGCGAGGAGCGCGTAGACCCCGATCCGGACCACCCGGCGGGGGGACGCGGCGGGGAAGAGCCGGGGGATCAGGAGGGCGGCGGCCAGGAGGGTCACGGACAGGGGGAGGATCCGGACGCCGGTGCTGAGCGCCGAGAGGCCGAGCGCGACCGACAAGTAGAGCGGGACGACGAAGAAGACGCCCATCTGGACGAGGTACTGGAAGAAGAACATGGTCAGGCCGCCCGTGAGCTGCCGGTTGCGCAGCATGTCCGGGTGGACGAGCGGCTCGCGGTGGCGGGCGACGATCCGGGCCTCGTGGCGCAGGAAGAGCCAGAGCAGCAGCAGGCCCGCCAGGGTCAGCCACACGACCATCGACACCCCGAGCCAGGAGGGCGCGTCGGGCTTGGGCCGGAGCCAGCCCCACTCGCCCGAGCGGAGGACGCCGTACACGAAGACGCCGAGGCCGGCCGCGCAGAGCAGCGCGCCCAGCAGGTCGAGGCGGGGGCGTTCCTCGGCGGCGGCGTCGGCGATGCGGCGGGCGAAGACGAGGATCACCAGCACCACCAGGACCTCGCCGGCGAAGACCCAGCGCCAGGAGAAGTAGGTGGTGGCGACGCCTCCGATGAGCGGCCCGACGGCGATCGCGACGGCGCCGGCCGCGGCGACGACGCCGTACGCCATCGGGCGCCGGTCGGCGGGGAAGTTCCCGGCCACCAGGGCGACGATCGCGGGCATGATGAGCGCCGCCCCGACGCCTTCGAGGAACGACCAGCCGAACAGCAGCAGCGGGAGGTTCGGCGCGAGGGCCGTGGTGAGGGAGCCCGCGCCGTAGACGCAGCAGCCGATCATGAAGGCCCGCTTGCGGCCGATCAGGGTGCCGATCTTGCCCCCGGGGATCATGAGCATCGCCATGACCAGCGTGTACGCGGTGATGGCGCCCTGGATGCCGGTGATGGTGGTGTCGACGTCCTCGGCCACCGTCGCGATGGAGACGTTCATGACGGAGCTGTCGAGCGCCATGAGGAACTGCCCCGCCGCGAGGGTCAGCAGGACCGAGAGGGCTCCCGAGGGCCGTTCGGCGGGGCGGGCCGTGGGTGCTGTCATACCCGGGAGCCTTCCCGCGCCGGAGCCCCGGGCCGCCGCCCCGCCTCCCGCTTCCCCCACACGGCGGACAGCGGAACGAGGACGGGCCCGCTGCCGTGAAGGCAGCGGGCCCGTCCTGTGGTGCGAACGGTTCAGCCGGTCCCGACGAACAGCGCCAGCAGCAGCCACACCACGGGCGCCGTCGGCAGGAGCGAGTCGAGGCGGTCCATGATGCCGCCGTGACCGGGCAGGAGCGTGCCCATGTCCTTGATGCCCAGGTCGCGCTTGATCATCGACTCGCCGAGGTCGCCGAGCGTCGCGCTCGCCGCCACCGCGAGACCGAGGATCAGGCCCTGCCACCAGACGCCGTCGTCGATCATGAACTGCATGCACAGCGCGCCCGCCGCCATGGCGAACGTCACCGCGCCGACCAGACCCTCGCGGGTCTTGCCGGGGCTGATCCTCGGGGCCAGCTTGTGCTTGCCGAAGCGCCAGCCGACGGCGTACGCGCCGGTGTCGCTGACCACGGTCAGGATCAGGAAGGTCAGCACCCGCTCCGGTCCGTCGTCCGCGGTCAGCAGCAGCGCCACGAACGTCGCCAGGAACGGTACGTAGAACGCGGCGAAGACGCCCGCCGTGACGTCCTTCAGGTAGCCCTCGGGGGGCTCCGTCATCCGCCACACCAGGACCGCGAGCGCCGTCAGCGCCATCGCCACCCAGGCACCCTCGGCGCCGCGGACGTAGCCGGCGACGACCATCGCCGCGCCGCCGACCGCGAGCGGCACCAGCGGGGCCTTGATCCCCTTGCGCTCCTGGAGACGGGAGGTCAGCTCCCACAGCCCGACCACCACGGCGACCGCTATCACGCCGACGAACGCCGGCGCCCAGATGTACAGCGAGGCGATGATGACGGCCCCGAGGCCGACCCCGACCCCTATGGCCGCGCCCAGGTTGCGCCCCGCACTCTTCTTCTGCCGTGGCGCCGTCGGCGCGGGCGGCGGAGGCGGGGTGGGGCTGGGCATGGGCTCCTGCGGGTGCTCGTGCGGCGTCTCGTCACGGAACAGGGGACCGCTCGGGTGAGCGGCCCCCCGGCCGTGACCGTCCTGGAATCCGCCGGCGGGAACGTCGGGCACGATGGGCATGGGCCGAGTCTGCGCCGCCTGATGCCGATCGTATGCGGGACCCGCCGGGGCGGGACCCTGGTCGGGTCCCCCACGGCCGGAACCGGCCGGGGCACCCCAGGAAGTGTCGTTCATCAGACCTCGAGCAGCTCGGCTTCCTTGTGCTTGAGCAGCTCGTCCACCTGCGCGACGTACTTCGCGGTGGTGTCGTCGAGCTCCTTCTCGGCGCGGCGGCCCTCGTCCTCGCCGACCTCGCCGTCCTTGACGAGCTTGTCGATGGTCTCCTTGGCCTTGCGGCGGACCGAGCGGATCGAGATCTTCGAGTCCTCGGCCTTGCCCTTGGCGACCTTGATGTACTCCCGGCGGCGCTCCTCGGTCAGCTCCGGGAACACCACACGGATGATGTTGCCGTCGTTGCTCGGGTTGACACCGAGGTCCGAGTCCCGGATCGCCTGCTCGATGTTGCGCAGCGCGCTCTTGTCGAACGGGGTCACCACGGCCATCCGCGGCTCCGGGACGGAGAAGGACGCCAGCTGGTTGATGGGGGTGATGGCACCGTAGTAGTCGGCCACGATCTTGTTGAACATCGCCGGGTGCGCACGGCCGGTGCGGATCGCGGCGAAGTCCTCCTTGGCGACCACGACGGCCTTCTCCATCTTCTCCTCGGCCTCGAGGAGGGTCTCTTCGATCACCACATGCTCCTGCGTGTCGTCGCGTTGTGTCCTGCACGGTGTACGACCGGCAGGGCTCTGTCCATCCCCTTGCGGGGCGGTTCCCCGGTTCGGGTCAGGCCCGGGTGCCCTGGTCGCTCACGAGCGTGCCGATCTTCTCACCCTTCACCGCGCGAGCGATATTGCCCTCGGTGAGCAGTTCGAAGACGAGGATCGGGAGGTTGTTGTCCCGGCACAGGGTGATGGCGGTGGCGTCGGCGACCTTGAGGTCGCGGGAGAGCACCTCGCCGTACTCGAGCGCGTCGAACTTGACCGCGTCGGGGTTGGCCTTCGGGTCGGAGTCGTAGACGCCGTCCACGCCGTTCTTGCCCATGAGGAGGGCCTCGGCGTCAATCTCCAGGGCACGCTGGGCGGCCGTGGTGTCCGTGGAGAAGTACGGCATGCCCATGCCCGCACCGAAGATGACCACGCGGCCCTTCTCCAGGTGGCGCACGGCGCGCAGCGGGATGTACGGCTCCGCGACCTGACCCATGGTGATGGCGGTCTGGACGCGGGAGTCGATGCCCTCCTTCTCCAGGAAGTCCTGGAGGGCGAGGCAGTTCATCACGGTGCCGAGCATGCCCATGTAGTCGGACCGGGCCCGGTCCATGCCGCGCTGCTGGAGCTCGGCGCCGCGGAAGAAGTTACCGCCGCCGATCACCACCGCGATCTCCGCGCCGTCGCGGACGACCGCCGCGATCTCACGCGCGATGGCGTGCACGACGTTGGGGTCGACTCCCAGGCCGGTACCGCCGGAGAAAGCCTCTCCGGACAGCTTCAGCATGTAGCGGCCGACCTTTTTGCCGTTGTTGTCGTCGCCCTGTACGGCGCCCTGGTTCATGGAGATCTCCTCGTGCACATACGAAGGAGGCCATTGCCTTGGGTCCTCGCGGTATCCCGTGCGGCAATGGCCTCCTCGTCAGATCTGCGGTCGTCCTGCGCGGGCGCGGACGACTGCCTCAGACCCTACCGGGGTCCGGTGTCCGTCGCGTTCGCGTACGGACTCAGATGCCGACCTTGATGCGCGTGAAGCGCTTCAGGGTGACACCGGCCTCGTCCAGGACCTTCTGGACGGACTTCTTGTTGTCAAGGGCGTACGGCTGGCCGAGCAGCGTCGCGTCCTTGAAGAAGCCGTTGACGCGACCCTCGACGATCTTGGCGATCGCGGCCTCGGGCTTGCCCTCGGCGCGGGTGGTCTCCTCGGCGATGCGACGCTCGGACTCGACGACCTCGGCCGGAATGTCTTCCTTGGTGAGGTACTTCGGCGCGAAGGCGGCGATGTGCTGGGCGACACCCTTGGCGACGTCGGCGTCGGCCTTGTCGAACTCGACGAGGACACCGATCTGCGGCGGGAGGTCCGGCATCGTGCGGTGCATGTACGCGTAGACGAAGCCGTCGGCGAACTGCGCGAAGCGGTCCAGGACGATCTTCTCGCCGAGGTTGGCGTTGGCCTCGTCGACGAACGCCTGCACGGTCTTGCCGGCCTCGATCTCGGAGGCGAGCAGCGCCTCCAGGTCGGCCGGGGCGGAGGCGGCGACGTGCTCGGCGAGCTGGGCGGCGACGGCCTGGAACTTGTCACCCTTGGCGACGAAGTCCGTCTCGCACTTCAGCTCGACCAGGACACCGGAGGTGTGGTCGTCGGCGATGAGGGAGACCACGGCGCCGTTCTCGGCGGAGCGGCCCTCACGCTTGGCGACACCCTTCTGGCCCTTGATGCGCAGGGCCTCTACGGCCTTGTCGACGTCGCCGTCGGCCTCGTCCAGGGCCTTCTTGCAGTCCATCATGCCGGCGCCGGTGAGCTCGCGGAGCTTCTTGACGTCAGCGGCGGTGTAGTTCGCCATGAGTCTGTTTCTCTCTCGAAGTCTGAAAGATTCGGGCGGGTCCACGGGTCGACGGCGGGGGCTTCGTGAGCCCCCGCCGTCCGACCCGAAGGTTCCTGAGGGTCAGGCCTGCTCGGCGTCCGCGGCCGGAGCCTCGGTGGCCTCGGCGGCGGCCTCGGCCGGGGCCTCGGTGGCCTCGGCGGCGGGGGCCTCGACGGTCTCGTCGGCCTTCTTCTCACCCTCGAGCAGGTCGCGCTCCCACTCGGCGAGGGGCTCGCCGGCGGCCTTCTCGCCCGGCTTCGAGTCGCCGGTCGCGGCGCCGGAGCGGGCGATGAGGCCCTCGGCGACGGCGTCGGCGATCACGCGGGTGAGCAGGGTGACGGAGCGGATCGCGTCGTCGTTGCCCGGGATCTTGTAGTCGACCTCGTCGGGGTCGCAGTTGGTGTCGAGGATCGCGACGACCGGGATGTGGAGCTTGCGCGCCTCACCGACGGCGATGTGCTCCTTCTTGGTGTCGACGATCCAGACGGCGCTCGGCACCTTCTGCATCTCGCGGATACCACCGAGGGTCTTCTCCAGCTTGGCCTTCTCGCGGGAGAGGACCAGGAGCTCCTTCTTGGTGAGGCCGGAGGCGGCCACGTCCTCGAAGTCGATCTGCTCGAGCTCCTTGAGGCGCTGCAGACGCTTGTAGACGGTGGAGAAGTTGGTGAGCATGCCACCGAGCCAACGCTGGTTGACGTACGGCATGCCGACGCGCGTCGCCTGCTCGGCGATGGCCTCCTGGGCCTGCTTCTTCGTACCGACGAACATGATGGAGCCGCCGTGGGCGACGGTCTCCTTGACGAACTCGTAGGCGCGGTCGATGTACGACAGCGACTGGAGCAGGTCGATGATGTAGATGCCGTTGCGCTCGGTGAAGATGAAGCGCTTCATCTTCGGGTTCCAGCGACGGGTCTGGTGACCGAAGTGGACGCCGCTCTCCAGCAGCTCCCGCATCGTGACGACGGCCATGGCCATCTCCTTGGTTTTCTCGGTTGTGTTCCTGACGCCCCGGCGCGCCATGCCCACGAGGGACCGAAAGGCGCTGCCACGTCCGGTGAGGGAGGTGGCGGGGCGTGCGAAGTCGACCCGGTGACCCGGGTCGCCATAGGAAGTGTACGGGACCCCGGGAGCCGCGGGTGACGGCCCTGTCCACAAGCAGGGGGCCGTCCACGGATTCCGGCCGCCGGCCGCACGGGCGGGCCGGGGCGGGGAGCCTCGGTCCATGCGACTCGTGACCCTGATCCTGGCCCTCGGCCTGCTGTGGCCGGTGGGCCCGCCGACCCCCGTGGTCGTCCGCGGCTGGCACCCGCCCCCCGGCCCCTACGCGCGGGGGCACCGCGGCGTCGACCTGGCGGCGCCGCCGGGCACCGCGGTCCTGGCCCCGGCCCCGGGGACGGTCACCTTCGCGGGCCCGGTGGGCGGCCGCGGCGTGCTCACGCTCACCCTCCGGGGGACGGGTGCTCCCCCGCTGCGGACCACCTTCACGCCGGTGGTCCCGCTGGTGCGGGCCGGCACCGCGGTCCGCGCGGGCACCCCGATCGCCCGGGTCGCCTCCGGCACCCACTGCGCGGAGTCCTGTCTCCACTGGGGCCTCCTGAGGGGCACCCGCTATCTGAACCCGCTCCTGCTGACGGAGCGCGCCCCGGCCCGGCTGCTGCCCCTGGGAGCGGCCGGCGGTGCGGTGGTCAGCCCGCCGTTCCGTTGACGCCGTGGAGGGCCATGGTCACCGCGGCCTCGGCGATCGCCGCCGGGTCCTCGGCGGCGCCGAGCTCGATGCGGCGGACGGCGGCGTCGACGACGCCCTGGAGGAGCATGGCGCCGAGGCGCGGCTCAGGCTGTCCGAGGGCGGCGAGGGCTTCGACGATCATGGCGATGAGCCCGCCGTGGGCGGCGCGGATCTTCTCGCGGGCGCCGTCGTCCAGCTCGCCGGCGGAGATGGCGACGACCGCGCGGTGGCGCCGGTCGCCGACGAGCTCCAGCTGCTTGCGGACGTACGCCTCGACCTTGCCGGCGGGCGCCTCGGCTCCGGCCATGGCGGCCTCGACCTCGGCGGCCCACACGGGGAAGTCGACGGCGCACAGCTCTTCGACGACGGCCGCGCGCGACCGGAAGTACTCGTACACCGACGACCGGGCGAGGCCGGTGCGCTCGGCGAGTGCGGGGAAGGTCAGCGCCTCCGTACCGCCCTCGGACAGCAGGGAACGCGCGGCGTCCAGGAGGGCGCCGCGCTGCATCGTCCGGTGCTCGGCCACCGAGGCCGCTCGAATCCTGGGCACGGCTCCACTGTACGACCGGGTCCGGGCGCTCAGCGTCCGACGTCGGCCAGCTTGGCTCGGAGCTGCAGGACGGACTTGGTGTGGATCTGGCTGACGCGGCTCTCGGTGACGCCGAGGACGTGCCCGATCTCGGCCAGGGTGAGGCCCTCGTAGTAGTAGAGGGTGACGACGGTCTTCTCCCGCTCCGGGAGCGTGTTGATGGCGCGGGCGAGCAGTCGGCGCAGCTCGCGGTCCTCGGCGACCTCGACGGGGTTGTCGGCGGCCGTGTCCTCCAGGGTGTCCATCAGGGAGAGCCGGTCGCCGCCCTCTCCCCCGACGTGCAGCAGCTCTTCCAGGGCCACCACGTTCGCCAGCGACAACTGGCTGAAAACCGCGTGCAGTTCCTCCAGCGTGATGTCCATCTCGGCGGCGACCTCGCCGTCGGAGGGAGTGCGCCGGAGCTGGGCTTCGAGGGTGGCGTAGGCGCGCTCGACGTTGCGGGCCTTCTGCCGTACGGAACGCGGGATCCAGTCCAGGGCGCGGAGCTCGTCGATCATCGCGCCGCGGATGCGGGTGATGGCGTACGTCTCGAACTTGATCGCCCGCTCGACGTCGAACTTCTCGATGGCGTCGATGAGGCCGAAGACCCCGGAGGAGACGAAGTCGGCCTGTTCCACGTTGGACGGCAGCCCCACGCTGACCCGTCCGGCGACGTACTTGACGAGGGGCGAGTAGTGCAGGATCAGCTGCTCCCTCAGGCGCTCGTCGCCCGTGTCCTTGTACGACCGCCACAGTTCGTCGAGCGAGGTCGGTGCGGCCGGTCGCACGGTGCCCCGGGCAGCTGGGGGCACCGCGGCGCGGTCAGACCCGGAGGTGTGCTGGGGCATGCGTTGCCTTGAGCCGTTCTGCTGTCGGGTGTGTCGGTGAGGGTGTCCTGGTGGGAATCCTGGTGAGCGTAGCGTGAGTGTGCGGTCGCGGTGAGCGAACATCGGCGGATCGCGCCGCTCCGGGTGGACGCCGTCGGTCGCATCTTCGAACCCGGGCCGTGGCGCGTGTCGGCCCCTCGGGTGCGGCCGAGAGAACTCGATTGTTCATCGGGGTCACCCTTTCACCCGAATGCTCCAGGTCAAGTACCGCCTCGCCGTGCGTTCGAGGCTTGAGTGGCGGTGTTCGTCAACCGCCATCCCTCCCCGTGGCGTTCGACGAAGCCCAGGGAGTGGAGTTCGTACAGCTTGGCGAGGGTGTCGTCGGGAGGGGTACCCGCGCGGCGGGCGATGACGGTGGCGGGGGTCGGGCCGCGGGCCGGTACGGCCTCCAGGACCTGTGCCGCGGCGGGGGCGAGGAGGTCGCGCGGCAGGACGGGTCCGCGGCGGGCGGGGGCGAGCTGGCCCATGGCGCCGACGAGTTCGACGATCTCGTCGGCGTCGGTGACGAGGACGGCGTCGCCGCGCAGGAGTTCGTGGACGCCCGCGGAGAGGGCGCTGGTGACGGGGCCCGGCACGCCCATGGTGTGGCGGCCGAGCCGGGCGGCGGCGCGGGCCGTGACCAGGGACCCGCTGCGGTGCTGGGCCTCGACGACGACCGTCCCCCGGGTGAGGGCGGCGATGACGCGGTTGCGGAGGATGAAGCGGCTGGGCGTGGGGTGGCTGTCGGGCGGCAGCTCGCCGATGACGAGCCCCTGTTCCGCGACGCGGCGGATGAGCCGGTCGTGGCCGCGGGGGTAGGGGGTGTCGACGCCGCAGGCGAGGACGGCGGCGGTGGCTCCGCCCGCGGCAAGTGCGCCCCGGTGGGCCGCGCCGTCGATGCCGTAGGCCGCTCCGGAGACGACGACCCAGCCCTTGCGCGCCAGGCCGGTGGCGAGGTCGGCCGCGGTGTGGGCGCCGTACGGGGTGCAGGCGCGGGCGCCGACGAGGGCGACCGAACGCAGGGCCCAGGCCCGCAGGTCGGCGGGGCCCCGGACCCAGAGGCCGAGGGGACGGGCGTCTCCGAGGTCGTCGAGCTGTCGTGGCCATTCGGTGTCGCCGGGGATGAGGAACCGGCCGCCGAGGCCGTGGACGGTGTCGAGGTCCCGGGCGGGCTCGGCGGTGGTGGCGCGCCGCCGCCAGCCGTCGACCCGCCGCGCGCCCGTTCCGGCGAAGGGGCCGCGGCCCGGAGTCTCACCCCGCGCCCCGTCCGGCGCTTCCTCCCGTCGCTCGCCCGGGGGCTGTGCCCCGTGTGTGTCCGGGCGGTCCTCCGGGAGTTCGTCGTGGTGGCCTTCCCCGTGGGCGTCGGGGTGGAGGAGGCGGGCGAGGAAGCCGGCGGCGCCGTAGCGGCGGAGCCACCGGCCGGCGTGCTCGTCGCCGGGTTCGACGGCCCGGGTGAGGGCCGCGCGCGCCAGCCGCTCCTCCGTGCGGGCGTCCGGGCACGGGATGCCGGTCATGCGGGCTCCCCCGCTCCGACGGGCACCCCGCGGGCGATGCCGGTGCGCAGTTCGAGGGCGAGGGCGATGTCCTGGTGGTCGGGGCGGTCGTGTCCGGCGAGGTCGGCGACGCTCCAGGCCACGCGCAGCACGCGGTCGAGGCCACGGGCGGTGAGGAAGCCCCGCTCCATGTCCCGTTCGGCGACGGCGAGGGCGCCGGGTGCGGCGAGATGGCGGGTGCGCAGTTCGTGGCCGGGGATCTCGCTGTTGACGCGCCAGGGGGTGTCCGCCAGGCGGGCCGCCGCGCGGTCCCTCGCCTCCCGGACGCGGTCGGCCACGGTGGCCGTGGTCTCCCCCCGGGCGCCCTGGCCGAGGAGGTCGGCCCGGGTGACGGGCTCGACCTCGACCCGCAGGTCGACGCGGTCGAGCAGCGGCCCGGACAGCCGTGCCTGGTAGCGCCGGATGAGCGAGGAGGGGCACTCGCAGCCGTCGCCCTGGAGGCTGTGGCGGCCGCAGGGACAGGGGTTGGCCGCGAGGGCGAGGAGGAACCGGGCGGGGAGGCGGACGACGCCGGCCGCGCGGGCGATGACGACGTGTCCCGATTCGAGCGGCTGGCGGAGCGCGTCGAGGACCTTGCCGGAGAATTCCGGGGCCTCGTCCAGGAACAGGACGCCGCGGTGGGCGAGGGAGACGGCGCCGGGCCTGGGGAGGCCGTTCCCGCCGCCGACGAGGGACTGCAGGGTCGCGGAGTGGTGGGGCGCGCAGTAGGGGGCGCGCCGGACGAGGGGTTCGCCGGGCGGGAGGATGCCGGCGACCGAGTGGACGGCGGTGACTTCGAGGGACTCCTGCCGGGTGAGCGGCGGGAGGATGCCGGGGAGCCGCTCGGCGAGCATGGTCTTCCCGGCACCGGGCGGGCCGGAGAGCATCAGGTGGTGGCTGCCGGCGGCGGCGATCTCCAGGGCCCGGCGCGCCCGGTGCTGGCCGGCGACGTCGGCGAGGTCGGGCCCGTCGGCGGGGTCGGCGGCGAGCCCGGTGCCGATCCCGGCGCCGGGGACGAGGAGTCCGGCGAGCATGGCGTCGGGCTGGCCCTCCTCGGCGGTCTCCTCCTCGGGCACGGGTTCGTCGGTGAGGACGGCGATCAGCTGGCGGAGGCTGCGGACGCCGAGGACGGAGACGCCGGGGACGAGCGCCGCCTCTCCCGCGGTCTGTTCGGGGACGACGACCTGCCGGTAGCCGGCGTCGGCGGCGGCGAGGACGGCGGGCAGCACGCCCCGGACCGGCCGGACGCGCCCGTCGAGTCCGAGTTCGCCGATGAGGACGAGGTCGGCGATGGTGCGCGGGTCGATGCGCTCGGCGGCGCCGAGGACGGCGGCCGCGACGGCGAGGTCGAAGCCGCTGCCGCCTTTGGGGACGGAGGCGGGGCTGAGGCCGACGGTCAGCTTCTTCTGGGGCCACTCCGCCCCGGAGTTGACGACGGCGGCGCGGACCCGGTCGCGGCTCTCGCTGAGGCTCTTGTCGGGGAGGCCGACGAGGGTGAAGGCCGCGACGCCGGGTTCGAGGTCGGCCTGGACCTCGACGACGACGCCCTCGACGCCGACGAGGGCCACCGAGCAGGTGCGGGCGAACCCCATCACGCCACCCCCTGGGCGTGGGTGAGGACGGGGCCGCCGCGCCGGGGCAGGACGATGCCGACGAGGTCGATGCGGATGCCGCCGGAGGGCGCCGGTGCGCCGCTGCGGTCGAGCCAGCAGGCGGCGAGGCGGCGGAGCCGCTCGGCCTTGCGGGGCGTGACGGCGGCCATCGGGTGTTCGTAGGCGCCGAGGCGCCGGGTCTTGACCTCGCAGACGACGAGGGTGTCCCCGTCGCGGGCGACGATGTCGATCTCGCCGGTGCGGCCGCAGCGCCAGTTGCGGGCGAGGATCTGCATGCCGGACGCGACGAGCCGACGGGTCGCCAGCTCTTCTCCGTACCGTCCGAGGGCTTGGGTCTTGTTCATGCGGTACCACCTCCGTCACCGACTGTGACGGAGAGGCGCGGACCCTGTGTGGCGCTGTGGACGTCCGGGAGGCTGTGGAGAACCGGGTCACTCCTGGGAGTGGTCCCCCTCTACCGGCAGGGGTGCGGTGGTCAGCTGCCGGGGAGTTCGAGGTCGCTCTTGTTGAGCTCCTCGATGTTCACGTCCTTGAAGGTCAGGACGCGGACCTGCTTGACGAACCTGGCCGGCCGGTACATGTCCCAGACCCAGGCGTCGGCCATGCTGACTTCGAAGAAGACCTCGCCCTGGACCGAGTGCACCTGCATCTCGTAGTCGTTGGTGAGGTAGAAGCGCCGCTCGGTCTCGATCACGTATTTGAACAGCCCGACGACGTCGCGGTACTCCCGGTAGAGCTTCAGCTCCATCTCGGTCTCGTACTTCTCGAGGTCCTCGGCGCTCATGGCATGTTCCCCTTCAGCCGTGCGTCCCCCCATTGTGCGCCAGCCGTGCGCGCCCCTAGACGATTTCGGGGGCGAGAACGACCGGTGCACGCGGAGGTCCCTCGTCCAGCAGCCCTTGCAGCAGCTCGGCGAGTCTGGTCGGGTACACCGTCTCACGGGCCACCGACAGTTCGGCGGAGGTCCACCATCTCAGGCCCGCGAGACTGCGGGTCTCCAGCTCCGTGAGGGCCTGCGGCCGGGGCGCGGACTCGGTGCCGCGCGTGCGGGCGAGGTAGTACCACTCGTCCTGGTCCCAGCGGCGCCCGTCGAAGGGGAAGGAGCAGTACCGCTTCCAGAGCACGGGCCCGAGTTCGACGTCGGTGATGCCGGTCTCCTCGGCGAGTT
This sequence comes from Streptomyces sp. NPDC051180, assembly GCF_040689545.1. Classification (NCBI taxonomy): domain Bacteria; kingdom Bacillati; phylum Actinomycetota; class Actinomycetes; order Kitasatosporales; family Streptomycetaceae; genus Streptomyces; species Streptomyces sp. NPDC051180. Next base: position 132,696 of record NZ_JBFBBC010000013.1, on the reverse strand, counting down.
CGCGCAGCGCCGCCTGCTCGCGGGTCTCCTCGCCCTCCAGGCCGCCGCCCGGGGTGAACCACCAGCTGTCCGCGGGGTCGTCGGGCTCGAACCCGTGCAGGAGGAGGATGCGGTCGTCGGCGTCGAGGAGCACGACCCGCGCGACCTGGCGCGGCGCGGCCCCCGGCACCGGGCCGCCGTCGGTCGCACCACGGGTCGCCCCGTCGGCGGCCGCCTTGCCGGAACCCGCCTCCGCGCCCCGCACGCTCTCCGTCACACGCTCGCCTTCTCGCTCTTCGCCTGCCGCCGACCGGCCGGCCGCCGGCTCATGAGGCGCGCCACCGGTCCGTACGCGGCGCCCGCGAGGATCAGTACACACCCGGCGACGATCGCCGTGAAGAGGGGCTGGAACGGCCCCGGCGTGGACGTGCCGCCGGGGAGGTCGGCGAAGCCCGTCGGCGGCTCCAGGAGGCCCTTGGCGGGCCAGACGACGGCGTCGACCCTGCCGACGACCGAGGAGCGGGGCACCGAGCCCCGGCCGGCCTCCTGGAGGTGGGTGCGGGAGTCGAGGGAGGTGGTCCGGTCATCGCCGAGGAGGAAGAGGCTGTCCTCCGGGACCGTCACGGAGAAGTCCTGGCCCGAGGCGAGGATCCGGCCGCCGGGACCGGGCCGCAGGTAGGGCTCGACGACGGCCTTGCCGTCGACGGTGAGCCGGCCGTCCCGGTCGCAGCAGGCGACGGTGTCGCCGCCGACCGCGGCGACCCGCTTGACCATGGGCGCGTTCCCCCAGAGCGGGTCGACGAAGACGACGACGTCGCCGCGGCGCACGTCGTCGCCGTCGATGCGCTGGGCGAGGATCTTGGATCCGACGTCGAGCGTCGGGGTCATGGAGTCGGTGGGGACGCTGTACGGCTGGTAGATCAGGGCGCCGCCGACGAAGCCGCCGAGGAAGAGCAGACAGCCGACGGCCACGACCAGCCCCGACAGCACGCTGCCGAGGCGGCCGCGGCCGCCCTGGGTCCCTTTGATTCCGCTCATGATGTGCACCCCAGAGGTCTGTCGACGGTCCGGGACGGCACCCTACCCGCGGGTTGCTACCCGGCGGTATGCCCCGCGACGCGCTTCTTGCGGCGCCACAGCACCAGCGGGAGCGCTCCGGCCAGACCGGCCGCGCCGAGGGGGGCGGCGGCCATGGCCTGGTTGAGGCCCGGCTGGTCGAAGATGTCGGGGATGGGGAGCGTGGCCCAGCGGTTCACCGGCCAGGCGATGACGACGGCGCGGCCGACGACCTCGTCGTTGGAGACGGTGCCGCCGCCCGGCAGCTGCTGGTGGAAGCGGGAGTCCAGCGAGTTCTGCCGGTTGTCGCCCATGACCCAGATCCGGCCCTCGGGGACCTTGATCGGACCGAAGGAGTCCTGGCAGGGCACGGAGCCGGGGTAGAGGTACGAGGTCTCGTCCAGCGCCACCCCGTTGACGACGACCTTGCCGCCCTCCTTGCAGGAGACGGTGTCACCGCCGACGGCGATGACGCGCTTGATGAGGTCCTTCTCCTCGGCCGACGGCATGAGGCCGATGAAGCTGAGGAACTTCTGCACGACGTTGGGCGTGGGCGCCTCCTGGCCCTCGAGCCAGCCGCCCGGGTCGTGGAAGACGACGACCTCGCCGCGCTCGGGCTCCGAGCCGAACCAAGGGGTCAGCTTGTCGACGAGGACCCGGTCGCCCTTCTGGAGGGTGTTCATCATCGACTCCGAGGGAATCGAGAACGCCTGCACCAGGAAGGTCTTGATCAGCAGCGCGAGGACCAGGGCGATGCCGACGAGGAGCGGCAGTTCCTTCCAGAAGGATCGCTGTTTCCTCGGGCCCTGGGGCCTGTCCTCGGCGTCGTCGTGCGACACCCCGTCATCCGTCACGTCGTCACCCGTCACACCATCGCCGGTGGCCTCGTCGGCCCTCTTCTCGGGCTCATCGTGTCCGGATCGTGCGCCGACGGCCAAATCCCCCACATCCACTCCTCACTCCGTGCGAACGCCTGCCCCGGAACAGGGACAGGCCCACCACTCCCATAACGAGCAGAAGTTCCGCAGGGGTCGGGAGCCCGGGCAATCCGTTCAGATTGCGCTGGGACACACTATGCGACAGTCCGGACGCGGCAGCGGAACTCGCACTGGCGTCCGGTACGGCGTCGAAGGTCCGCCGCTGCTCCAGTCGCGCCCAGTGCCCGAAGGGCCAGGCGATCACCACGGCACGCCCCACGACCTGCTCCTCGGAGACCGTTCCGTTCCCCTCCTCGTCCAGGTGGAAGCGGGAGTCGGCGGAGTCGGAGCGGTGGTCGCCGAGGACGAAGATGCGGCCCTTGGGGACCTTCACCTCGAAGGGGATCTCGGACGGCTGGTTGCCCGGGTGCAGGTACGGCTCGTTCAGCGGCACGCCGTTGACGGTGATCCGGCCGTCCTTGTCGCAGCAGCGGACGGTGTCGCCGCCGACGGCGATCACCCGCTTGATGAGGTCCCGCTCGTCGGCCGAGGGCAGCAGTCCGATGAAGGTCAGCGCCTGCTTGGCCTGCTTGATGCCGATCGGGTCGTCGGCGGCCGGAGCGGGGTCGTGCTGGAGCCAGGTGCCGGGGTCCTTGAAGACGACGACGTCGCCGCGCTGGGGGCGGGAGCCGAACCACGGGGTGAGCTTGTCGACGAGGACGCGGTCCTCGATGCGGATCGTCTGCTCCATCGAGCCGGAGGGGATGACGAACGCCTGGACCAGGAAGGTCTTGAGGACGAGGGCGATGAGGACGGCCACCGTGACGAGGACCGGGATCTCCCGGATCGCGGAGCGCTGCCGGCGCCGCTTGACCTTGCGGGCGAGCCTGCGCCGCTCGGCGCGGCCGGGCAGCGGCGCGTCCGGGGCGGCTCCGGAGGCGTGCGCGGGGCGGCCGCGGCTACCCATGCGCCCCCGCCCCGTGTCCACCGGCCGACGGGGCCGGTACGGCGCCGAAGGCGTCCGTGGCGGGCAGGGCGGACCAGCGGCCGAAGGGCCAGACGACCCAGCCGGCGCGTCCGACGACCTTGTCGACGGGGACCATGCCGCCGCCGGGGTTGCCCAGGTGGTCCCGGGAGTCGCTGGACTGGCTGCGGTGGTCGCCCATGACCCAGAGCCGGCCCGGCGGGACGACGATGTCGAAGGGCACGCTGGACGGCTGGTCGCCGAACATCACGTACCGCTCCACGACGGGGACGCCGTTGACGGTGATCCGCCCGTCGTCGTCGCAGCAGACGACCCGGTCGCCGCCGGTTCCGACGACCCGCTTCACGAAGTCGGTCTCGGCGGGCTCGGCGAGGCCGAGGGAGGCGCCGACGCCCCGCAGGAGCCCGGTGACCGGGTTGCCCTCCGGTTCCTCCCGTACGAAGGATCCGGTGCCGTCGAAGACGACGACGTCGCCCCGGCGCGGCTCACTGCCGAAACGGTACGCCAGCTTGTTGACCAGGATCCGGTCGCCGACCTGGAGCGTGGGTTCCATGGACCGGCTGGGGATCAGGAACGGCTGCATCACGAAGTGGCTCAGGAGCAGCAGGAAGGTCACGCAGGCGCCGCCGACGAGGGCGGTGCGCCGCCACGACGGCGCGCGCCGGAGCGGCTCGGAAACGCGCGCGGAGCGCGACCCCTCTTCCTCGTCGGAAGAGGGGTCGCGCTCCGGGTGCTGTGCTTCGGTGTCCATCGCTGGCAGAGCCTATCCGGCCCGCCTGTGCGAGGAGTCGGAAGCGTCGCGCGTGCCGGGAGCCGAAGCTCAGCGGTCGCGCTTCTCCTTGATCTTGGCAGCCTTGCCGCGCAGCTCACGCAGGTAGTAGAGCTTGGCGCGACGGACGTCACCGCGGGTCACGAGCTCGATCTTCTCGAAGATCGGGCTGTTCACCGGGAAGGTGCGCTCGACGCCGACGGAGAACGAGACCTTGCGGACCGTGAAGGTCTCGCTGACGCCCGAGCCCTGGCGGCGGATGACGACACCCTTGAACTGCTGGATGCGGGAGCGGTTGCCTTCGATGACGCGCACGTGGACGTTCACGGTGTCGCCGGGGCGGAAGGCGGGGAGGTCGGAGCGGAGCGAACCCGCGTTGACCTGGTCGAGCAGGGAGGCCATGGAGGTCTCTTTCCTCGCCGATGCCACAGGTCATCAGCGGTACGTTCGAAAGTGAATCGGAGCGCCGTCCGTTCTGTACGGCGACGTTCCCCCTGTGGCAGGGGCGCACGCCGGACGGACGACAGCGGCCTATTCTTCCACGTCTTCGAGCCTGCGCCAAAACCGGCCGCCGGGCTCGGGCGCCCACCCCATCATGGAGAGGATCTCGCGGTCCTTCTTGTCGAAGGCCGCCGGGTCGCAGCGCTCGATGAGGTCGGGCCGGTGGGCCGCGGTACGGCGGAACGCCTCGTCGCGCCGCCAGCGGGCGATCTTGCCGTGGTGCCCGCTGAGGAGGACGTCGGGGATGGACCGGCCGCGCCACTCCGGGGGCTTGGTGTAGACGGGCCCCTCGAGGAGGTTGGCCATGGCGCCGGGTGCGAAGGAGTCGTCGCGGTGGGACTCGGCGTTGCCGAGGACACCGGGCAGCAGGCGGGCGACGGCCTCGGTGACGACGAGGACGGCGGCCTCGCCGCCGGCGAGCACGTAGTCGCCGATGGAGACCTCGTAGACCGGCATCCGGGTCGCGTACTCGTCCATGACCCGGCGGTCGATGCCCTCGTAGCGGGCGGGCGTGAAGATCAGCCAGGGCCGCTCGGAGAGCTCGACGGCCAGCTCCTGGGTGAAGGGGCGGCCGCTGGGCGTCGGGACGACGAGGACCGGGCCGTGGGCACCGCCCTCGTAGCCGTCGGCGAGCGTCTGGTCGAGCGCGTCGCCCCAGGGGTCGGTCTTCATGACCATGCCGGGGCCGCCGCCGTAGGGGGTGTCGTCGACCGTGTTGTGCCGGTCGTACGTCCAGCTGCGCAGGTCGTGGACGTGGACGTCGAGCTGTCCTCGCGCGCGTGCCTTGCCGACGAGCGAGACGTTCAGCGGTTCGAGGTACTCGGGGAAGATCGTGACGACGTCGAGCCTCATGCGTCGTCACCCTGCTCGGCGTCGCGGGAGGAGACGATCTCGGCGCGGTCGTCGATGAGGCCGGGCGGCGGGTCGATCACGGCCCGCTGCTCCTCCAGGTCGATCTCGGTGACGATCTCGGAGACGAAGGGGATCATCAGCTCGGTGCCGTCGGGACGCTCGACGATGAAGAGGTCCTGCGACGGCAGGTGGGAGATCTCCGTGATGCGGCCGACCTCGGTGCCGTCGGCGAGGACGACGTCGAGGTCCATGAGCTGGTGGTCGTAGTACTCGTCCTCCTCCTCCGGCAGTTCCTCGGGGTCGATCTCGGCGATGAGGAGGGTGTTGCGCAGGGCCTCGGCGGCGTTGCGGTCGCGGACGCCCTCGAAGCGCAGCAGCAGCCTGCCGCTGTGGACCTTGCCGGACTCGATGGTCAGCGGCCCGGCGGAGGCCGGGTCGGTCAGCAGGACGGCTCCGGGGCCGAGCCTGAGCTCGGGCTCGTCCGTCCGCACCTCGACGGTGACCTCGCCCCTGATGCCGTGGGCGCGGCCGATCCGCGCGACTACCAGCTGCACTGCTCCACACTCTCCTGTCACACAGCTCGTACGACGAAAAACGACAACGGGCCGGGGAGGGCTCGTAAGCCCTCCCCGGCCCGTGCCGGCACATCATTCAACCGATGTGGCCGACCTGTTCAGCGGACCTGGTCCACGTCGACGAGGTCGACACGGATGCCACGGCCGCCGATGGCGCCCACGACGGTACGCAGCGCACGCGCGGTGCGGCCGTTGCGGCCGATCACCTTGCCGAGGTCGTCGGGGTGCACCCGGACCTCCAGCACGCGGCCACGACGCAGGTTGCGCGAGGCGACCTGCACATCGTCGGGGTTGTCGACGATGCCCTTCACGAGGTGCTCGAGAGCCTCCTCGAGCATGCTCAGGCCTCGGTCGACTCGGTCGACGCGGCCTCGGCCTCGTCAGCCTTCTTGTCGGCCTTCTTGGCCTTGGGGGTGATCGCCTCACCCTTGTCGTCGCCGCCCTCGAGGGTCTTCGCGAACTCGTCGAACGAGGCGCGCTTCGCCTCCTTCGTCGCGGGGACGAGCAGAGCCTTCTCGGGGGCCGGCAGACCCTTGTGCTTCTGCCAGTCGCCCGTGAGCTTCAGGATGGCGAGGACGGGCTCGGTCGGCTGGGCGCCGACGGACAGCCAGTACTGCGCACGCTCGGAGTCGACCTCGATACGCGACGGGTTGTACGTCGGGTGGTAGAGGCCGATCTCCTCGATCGCACGACCGTCGCGGCGGGTGCGCGAGTCGGCGACGACGATGCGGTAGTGCGGCTGGCGGATCTTACCGAGGCGCTTGAGCTTGATCTTGACTGCCACTGGAGTGGTGTCTCCTGGTCTTGACGTGGTTGGGCACTTGAGATGCCACGTGGGGTTGCGGTACTCGGATGCCCGATGGACGCGTCAGCCGGAGGAGAGAGGGGTCCTATGCGACTGTCGAGTACAGCTAGCCATTGTGCCACACGCCGCCGGCTCAGGTGGCGGCGCCCACCGTCTCCGGGATCCGGAAGGGCTTGCCGCAGCCGCCGCAGACGATGGGGGCCTGGGCCAGCACGGACGGCACCACGCGCACGTTCCGCCCGCAGTCGCAGACGGCCTTGACGCGGACGCCGCCGCCGGACGAACCGTGCCGGGCGGCCGGTCCGCGGAAGGAGCGCTTGGTGTCCGCGGCGGTGGCGACCGTGTGGGCCTTGAGGGCGCGCTGGAGCCGCTCGATGGTGGGCCGGTAGCGGCGCCTCGCCTCCGGGTTGAGCGTGACCAGGGAGAAGCCGCTGCTCGCGTGCGGCTCCTCGGGATGGTCGAGGCCCATCTCCTCGGCGATCGCGAGGAATCTGCGGTTGTGATAGCGGCCGGCACGGGAGGTGTCGCGGACACCCCGGGCGGCGGCGATGCCGTGGACTGCCTCGTGCAGCAGTCGTTCGAAGGAGAGTTCGGCGCCGCAGGCGGACGAGGACTCTCCGATCAGGGACTCGGGCGCGGCAAGGTCGGGCAGCTCGGGGTGGTGCCGCTGAATGTCGGCCCACGCCTGTGCCAGCTCTGCGGCGAGAACAGGTGGTGTCGTGCTCACGTCGCGTACAACGAGCCGAAGTGCCCCCGGGTTCCATTCCGGGGCATCCCAAATATTTTGCACGTACCCGTCAGTTGCCGTTGATGCGTCCTGACGAGGGCCAGTGCGCCGATCTGCGGAGAAGCCGCGCAGGGGGCGTCAAGCTGGTGCGTAGTAGCGCATACGCCCCGGCGCGTAGCCGAGCTACGCGCGCCCCTCGGAAAGTGCCTCCGGCCTGGGGGTCGGCCGCGGCGGGCCGGGGCCGGCGCGGCGACCGGTCGGACCCGCCGGTGTCGCTCGGACCTTACCCGGTCCGGGTGCGGCGCCCCGCACCGGCCCTCTCCCGGAGCGATCGGTCCGGCGCGAGCACTGGACGCGGCCCGGGATGCGCAGTTCCCTGACTACGGGGGGCTGTCGTCCAGGCACGGATTGGGGCTCTTTCCATGACACCTACGCTCGTCCCGCACCACCCCGCGCGCGACTGGGCCGAGATCCAGGAACGCATGCTCGTCCCGCTCTACGAGGCGGTGTACGAGCGCCTCGCCGTGGGCGCCGGCTCCCGGGTCCTCGGCCTCGGCTGCGGCTCCGGTCTGGCGCTGCTCATGGCGGCGTCGAGGGGCGCGCGGGTGGCCGGCGTGGACCGGGACCACGCGCGCGTGGAGCTCGCCAGGGAGCGGCTGCCGGAGGAGGTCGCGGTCTCGGAGGAGGTGCCCGAGGACCTTCCGTACGACGTGTTCACGGCCTTCCACGCGACGGACGGCTGCCTGCCCGAGCTGCGGGCGCTCACCCGTTCGGCGCAACCGGGCTCGGTCGTCGTCCTCGGCGGGTGGGGTCCGCCGGAGCGGTGTGCCACGGAGCCGGTGCTGCGGGTCGCGGCACGCCTCGCGGACCGCCTGCCGGGGATCAGGACGGACCTGGACCGGCTGGTGGCGGCCGCGGGGCTGCTGCCGGTCGGCACGGGCGGGGTGGCCTGCCCGTTCGGGTACGCGAACGAGGGCAGCGCGGTGCGCGGGCTGCTCTCCACGGGAGCCTTCGACGAGGCGGTGCGGGCGACCGACCTCTCGCAGGTCGAGAAGGAGATCGAGGAGGCACTCGCGCCGTACGTCCGCGCGGACGGGACGGTCTGGATGCCGAACGTCTTCCGGTACGTCGTCGCCCGGGTGGCGTAGCCCCGGCCCGGCCGGGCGGGTCAGGCGCCGTCCTTGCCCGTCCGGACGATGCCGGCGGCCCGGTAGGCGGCGTCCTCCTCCAGCGTCTCGTTGGCGAGGAGCGCGGCGGACAGCGCGTCCAGCCGGTCGCGGTGCTCCCGGAGCTGGCGCACCGCGCTCTCGTAGCACTCGTCGACGATGCGGCGCATCTCCTCGTCGACGGTGTCGAGGGTCGACGGGGCCGCCGACAGGCCGTACGCCTGCTGGGCGTCGCTCGGGATGGCGGTGAGCCGGCCGACGCGCGCGCTCATGCCCCAGCGGCCGACCATCCCCCGCGCGATGTTGGTGACCTGTTCGAGGTCGCTCTCGGCGCCGGTGGTGATGACGCCGAAGACGACCTGCTCGGCCGCCATGCCGCCGAGGGCGCCGATGATCCGGCCGCGCAGGTAGTCCTCGGTGTAGGCGTACTTGTCGGCGTCGGGGGTTGAGAGGGTGACGCCGAGGGCCCGGCCGCGCGGCACGATGGTGATCTTGCGGACCGGGTCGGCACCCGGCTGGAGCATGCCGAGGAGGGCGTGCCCGCTCTCGTGGTACGCGGTCCGGCGCCGCTCCTCCGCGGGCATCACCAGCGGGCGTTCCGCGCCGAGCTGGACCTTCTCCAGGGCGTCGGAGAGGTCGGACTGCGTGACCGCCTTCTGTTCCCGCTTCACCGCGAGGAGGGCCGCCTCGTTGGCGAGGTTGGCGAGCTCGGCGCCCGTCATGCCCGGGGTGGTCCGGGCCACGTGCTCCAGGTCGACGTCCCCGGCGAGCGGGATCTCCCGCGTGTGGATGCGGAGGATGGCCTCGCGGCCGCCGCGGTCGGGCGGGTTGACGTGGACGATCCGGTCGAAGCGGCCCGGCCGGGTGAGGGCGGGGTCGAGGACGTCGGCGCGGTTGGTCGCGGCGAGGACGATGACGCCCTCGGAGCCGGTGAAGCCGTCCATCTCGGTGAGGATCTGGTTCAGGGTCTGCTCGCGCTCGTCGTGGCCGCCCATTCCGGAGCCGCCGCCGCGGGCGCGGCCGATGGTGTCGATCTCGTCGATGAAGATGATGGCCGGCGCGACCTTGCGGGCCTCGGCGAAGAGCTCGCGGACCCGGGAGGCGCCGACGCCGACGATCATCTCGATGAACCCGGAGGCGGAGGCCGAGAAGAACGGCACCCCCGCCTCGCCCGCGACCGCCCGCGCCAGCAGGGTCTTGCCGGTGCCGGGAGGGCCGGCGAGCAGCACGCCGCGGGGCATCCTGGCGCCCATCTCGCGGTACGCCTGCGGGTTCCTGAGGAAGTCGACGACGTCGTTCAGCTCGCCCTCCACCTCGTCGATGCCGGCCACGTCGGCGAAGGTGGTCCGCTTGCCGCCCTCCAGCTCCACCGGCTTCGGCGGGGTCTTGCGGCCCAGCATGCCGCCCGCGCCGCCCATGCCGGCGCTCATCCGCCGTGCGATGAACACCCACAGCACGACGAGGAGGAGCATCGGGGCGAGCGAGATGAGCAGGTTGGCGAGGAAGCTGCGCTCCTTGACGACCGGCTCGGCGGTGACGACCACGTTCTGCTTGGTCAGCTGCGCCCAGAGGTCGTCGTCGGCGAAGGCGGGCCGCTGGGTGGTGAACTTGGTGTAGTCGCCGTCGCCGTCGGGGACGGGCTGCTTGTCCTTCAGCTGCCCCTGGATCGCGTCGCCCTTGGAGTAGATCTTGGTGACGTTGCCGGCCGCGACCTGCTTGTCGAACTCGGTGTACGAGATCGTCGGCCCGTCGCCGTCGTTGAAGAACGACAGGACGATGTTGGCCAGCAGGTAGACGACGAGCGCGGTGAGGATGAGGCTGCCCCAGCTCCCCGGCATGCGCTTCTTCGGAGAGGGCGGCGGCGGGGCCCCTTCCGAGCGCCAGGGCTGATCGGTCCGGTCGCGCGGGGGTACGGGGTTGGCCACGTGGCTCTCCTCGGGGCGGCAGTGGCCCCAGTATCGAAGAGCGGGACGGAACCGGCACCGCGGGCGGTCCGGAGGGATGACGGGGGCCGCGGGCGGTGCGGAGGGATGACGGGGGGGGGGGCCGCGGGCGGTGCGGAGGGATGACGAGGGGCCCGGGGGGGGTTCCGCACCGCCCCGGGCCCCCGCGCTCACCGGCGCCTCGGGGTCGTCAGCCCATGAACTTCTTGAACTCCTCCGGGAGCTCGAAGTCCTTGGGGGTCTGCCCCGCCGCCGGCAGGCCGAACGCGCCGCCCGCCTGCGTCTGCTCGCGGCGCTCGGCGGCGGCCTGCTCGTCGGCCTTCCGCTTCATCGGGTTGCCGCTCTTGCGCTTGCCCTTGGCCTGCTTGACCTGCTTCTTCTGCCGGCCGGGGCCGCCGCCCATGCCCGGGATGCCCGGCATCCCCGGCATGCCGCCGCCCTGCGCCATGCGGGACATCATCTTGCGGGCCTCGAAGAAGCGCTCGACGAGGCCCTTGACCGCGCTGACCTCGGCGCCCGAACCCTTGGCGATACGGGCCCGGCGCGAGCCGTTGATGATCGTCGGGTCCTGGCGCTCGGCCGGCGTCATCGACTTGATGATGGCGGCCATGCGGTCGACGTCCCGCTCGTCGATGCTGGCGATCTGCTCCTTCATCTGGCCCATGCCGGGCAGCATGCCGAGGAGCTTGGAGATGGAGCCCATCTTGCGGACCTGGTCCATCTGGGCCAGGAAGTCGTCGAGGGTGAAGTCCTGGCCCTTCTTCGACGCGAGCTTGGACGCCATCTTGGCGGCCTCGGTCTCGTCGAAGGTCTGCTGGGCCTTCTCGATCAGGGAGAGCATGTCGCCCATGCCGAGGATGCGGGACGCCATGCGGTCCGGGTGGAACGCGTCGAAGTCGTCCAGCTTCTCGCCGTTGGAGGCGAACATGATCTGCTTGCCGGTGACGTGCGCGATGGAGAGCGCCGCACCGCCGCGGGCGTCGCCGTCGAGCTTCGAGAGCACGACGCCGTCGAAGCCGACGCCGTCGCGGAACGCCTCGGCCGTGTTGACGGCGTCCTGGCCGATCATCGCGTCGACGACGAAGAGGACCTCGTCGGGGCTGACGGCGTCGCGGATGTCCGCGGCCTGCTGCATCAGCTCCTGGTCGATGCCGAGGCGGCCGGCGGTGTCGACGATCACGACGTCGTACATCTTGGTCCGCGCGTGCTCGATCGAGTCCTTCGCGACCTGGACCGGGTCGCCGACGCCGTTGCCCGGCTGCGGGCCGTAGAAGGCCACGCCCGCGCGGTCGGCGACGACGGAGAGCTGCGTGACGGCGTTCGGACGCTGGAGGTCGCACGCGACGAGCAGCGGCGAGTGGCCCTGCGCCTTCAGCCACAGGCCGAGCTTTCCGGCGAGGGTCGTCTTGCCCGCACCCTGGAGACCGGCCAGCATGATCACGGTCGGCGCGGTCTTGGCGAACCGCAGACGCCGGGTCTCGCCGCCGAGGATGGCGATGAGCTCGTCGTTGACGATCTTGATGACCTGCTGGGCCGGGTTCAGGGCCTGGGAGACCTCGGTGCCGGTGGCACGCTCCTTGACCTGCTTGATGAAGGACCGGACGACCGGCAGGGCGACGTCGGCCTCGAGCAGCGCGATGCGGATCTCGCGGGCGGTGGCGTCGATGTCCGCCTCGGACAGACGGCCCTTGCCACGGAGGTTCTTGAAGGTCGCTGCAAGGCGGTCGGAGAGGGTATCGAACACGGCGGTCGCGGATCCTCGGTGTCGGGGGCGGTCGGATTGCCCTCCAGGGTATCCGGCCGCTCGAAGTGTGTGCCCCCTCCCGCCCGATCCGGCGCGAGGGGGCGGTCGGATCAGCGGCTCACCGCAGCGCCGCCTCCAGGGCGCGGGCCAGGTCGACGGCCTCCTCGTCGGGCAGGAGGGAGCCGTCGGGGCGGGTGACGTAGAGGGTGTCGACGGCGTTGGCGCCGAGTGTGGAGACGTGCGCGCTCCGTACCCGGACGGCGGCGCCCTCCAGGGCGCGGCCGATGCGGTGGAGGAGGCCGGGGGCGTCCTGGGCGCGGACCTCGATGACGGTGGCGAGGCGTGAGTCGGCGGCGGCGACGGTGACGCGGGGCGGCGGGGCGGTGAGGCCGCGCCGGCGCGGGTAGGCGGCGTCCCGCTCGGCGAGTCGGGCGGGGACGTCGAGGGAGCCGTCGAGGGCGCGGACGAGGTCGGCGCGGAGCCGGGCCGCCTCGGGGAGGGAGCCGTACTCGGCGGCGACGCGCCAGTCGAGGACGAGGACGGAGCCGGAGCCGAGGACGGTGGGGAGTTCCACGGCCCGGAGGTCGGCGGCGCGGACGGTGAGCCGGTGGAGGGCGAGGACGCCCGCGACGGCGGGGAGGACGCCGGGCTGGTCGGGCAGGGCGATGAGGAGTTCGACGCCGACGGGCTCGGGCTCCTCGGGCTCGGCGGCGACGGGTTCGGTGCGCAGGGCGAGGACGGGTTCGCCGGTGCGGAGCGCCTCGATGGCGAGGCGTTCCTGGTCGGCGCTGGGCGCGGCGGCCTCGGGGTCGGGCGGGGTCTCGCCGGCGAGGACGCCCGCGACCCGTTTGACCAGGTCGGCGACGAGCGAGGCGCGCCAGGTGGACCAGGCGGCGGGGCCGGTGGCGAGGGCGTCGGCCTCGGTGAGGGCGTGGAGGAGTTCGAGGGTGCCGAGGGTGCCGACGGCCTGGGCGACGGTCTGGACGGTGGCGGGGTCGTCGAGGTCTCGGCGGGTGGCGGTCTCGACGAGGAGGAGGTGGTGGCGGACGGCGGTGGCGATGACGCCGACGTCGGTGCGGTCGAAGCCGATGCGGGTGGCGACGTCGCGGGCGATGGTCTCGCCGGCGACGGAGTGGTCGCCGGGCCAGCCCTTGCCGATGTCGTGGAGGAGGGCGGCGACGAGGAGGAGGTCGGGCCGGCCGACGCGGCGGGTGAGCGAGGCGGCGCGGACGGCGGTCTCCACGAGGTGGCGGTCGACGGTCCAGGTGTGCACGGGGTTGCGCTGGGGCCGGCAGCGGACGCGCTCCCAGTCGGGCAGGAGCCGGGTGACGAGGCCCTCGGCCTCCAGGGCCTCCCAGACGGGGACGGTCGCCTCGCCGGCGCCGAGGAGGGTGACGAGCTCCTCACGGGCCTCTGCGGGCCAGGGCACGGGGAGGGGTTTGGCCGTGACGGCGAGGCGGCGGACGGCGTGCAGGGAGATCGGCAGGGCGGACTGGGCGGCCGCGGCGGCGGCGCGCAGGGGCAGGACGGGGTCGCGTTCGGGCCGGGCGCTGAGGGCGAGGACGGCCTCGCCGTCCATCTCGACGACGCCCTCGGCGAGCGGGGTGCGCTCGACGGGCGGCTTCCCTCCGCCGGAGCGGCCGCCGAGGAGGGAGCGGAGCCGGGGGCGGGCGGAGCGGGCCTTGAGGACGCGGTGGACCTCGCGCCACGTGACGTCGGTGGCGTACGAGATGGTCCGGGCGGCCTCGTACACCTCGCGGAGCAGGGTGTCGGCGTCGAGGAGGCCGAGTTCGGCGGCGACGGCGTCCTGTTCCTGGAGGGCGAGCCGGTCGGTGGCCCGTCCGGTGGCGAGGTGGAGGGCGTCGCGGGCGTCGAGGAGGCGGCGGCGGGCGTCGTCGAGGCCCTCACGGGGGGCGTCGGCGAGCCAGGAGGCGGCGACGGCGCGCAGGGCCTGGGCGTCGCGGAGGCCGCCGCGGGCCTCCTTGAGGTCGGGTTCGAGGAGGTACTGGAGCTCCCCGGCGCGCTCGGCCCGCTCCCGGCAGAGTGCGTCGAGCTCGGGAAGGCGCCGGGGGGCCTGGTTGCGCCAGTCGGCGAGGACGGTGGTGCGCAGGGCGGCGACGATCCCGGCGTCGCCGGCGACGGTCCGGGCGTCGAGGAGGCCGAGCTGGACCTTGAGGTCCTCGCCGGCGGTGGTGCGGGCCTCGGCGAGGGTGCGCACGGAGTGGTCCAGGGCGATGCCGAGGTCCCAGACGGGGTACCAGATCCGGTCGGCGAGGGCGGCGACGGCGGCCTGGTCGGCGGTGCCGTCGTGGAGCAGCAGCAGGTCGAGGTCGCTGCGCGGGGAGAGTTCGCCGCGGCCGTAGCCGCCGACGGCGACGAGGGCGACCCCGCGGGGTGGTGCGGCCGCGGCGAAGAGGCCGGACAGCCAGTCGTCGGTGAGCCGGGCGAGGGCGGTACGGCGCGGCGGCCCGGACCGCTCCTTCTCGTGGAGAAGGAGCAGCCGGGCCGCCGCGTAACCGCCGGGTCCCGAATCTTCGGTCTCTGTACTCGCGTCGAGGCTCGTCACCCGGCGGCTCCTCACGTGTGCTTACAGTGCGTCCGGACCGCGTTCGCCGGTGCGGACCCGTACGGCGGTCTCGACCGGCACGCTCCACACCTTGCCGTCTCCGATCTTGCCGGTTCGGGCGGCCTTGACCACGACGTCGATGAGCTGTTCGGCGTCGTCGTCCTCGACGAGGACCTCGATGCGGATCTTGGGGACGAGGTCGACGGTGTACTCGGCGCCCCGGTAGACCTCGGTGTGGCCGCGCTGGCGGCCGTAGCCGCTGGCCTCGGTGACGGTGAGGCCGTGGACGCCGAATGCCTGGAGGGCCTCCTTGATCTCGTCGAGCCGGTGCGGCTTCACGACCGCGGTGATGAGCTTCATGCGTCCACCTTCTTGTTCTGCGTGACGGCCGGGGCGGGGGCTGCGGCGGTGGAGCGCGAGGACGCGCCGCCGCCGGCTCCGCTGAAGTCGTACGCGGTCTCGGCGTGCTCGACCTGGTCGATGCCGGAGACCTCGTCGTCCTCGGCGACCCGCATCCCCATCGTCTTGTCGATGATCAGGGCGAGGACCGCGGAGGCGATCAGAGAGTAGGCCAGGACCGCGAAGACGCCGACCGCCTGCTTGCCGAGCTGCTCCAGGCCGCCGCCGTAGAAGAGGCCCTTGGCGTCGGACTGGACGCCGCCGGTGGCGAAGAAGCCGACGAGGAGGGAGCCGACGACACCGCCGACGAGGTGGACGCCGACCACGTCGAGGGAGTCGTCGTAGCCGAACTTGTACTTGAGGCCGACGGCCATGGCGCAGAGGAGACCGGCGACGGCGCCGACGGCGATCGCGCCGAGCGGGCTGACGGCACCGCCGGACGGGGTGATGGCGACGAGTCCGGCGACGGCGCCGGAGGCCGCGCCGAGGGTGGTGAAGGAGCCGTGGCGGATCTTCTCGTAGGCGAGCCAGGCGAGCATGGCGGCGGCGGTGGCGACCTGGGTGTTGACGAACATCACGGCGCCGACGCCGTCGTCGTTGCCGAGCCAGGAGCCGGCGTTGAAGCCGAACCAGCCGAACCAGAGGAGACCGGCGCCGAGCATGACCAGCGGGAGGCTGTGCGGGCGCATCGGGTCCTTCTTGAAGCCGACGCGCTTGCCGATGACGAGGATGACGCCGAGGGCGGCGGCGCCCGCGTTGATGTGGACGGCCGTGCCGCCGGCGAAGTCGATGACGCCCATCTCGAAGAGCCAGCCGCCGGAGCCCCAGACCCAGTGGGCGACGGGGAAGTAGACGATCGTGACCCAGAGGGTGATGAAGAGGGCCCAGGCGGTGAACTTGACGCGGTCGGCGAGGGCGCCGCTGATGAGCGCGGGGGTGATGATCGCGAACATCAGCTGGAAGACGGCGAAGACGTAGACCGGGATGGTGTAGCCGTCCCAGAGTTCGGTGATGCCGATGCCGCTGAGGCCGACGTACTCGGAGGACCAGCCGATGAGCGATCCGGAGTCGGTGCCGAAGGCGATGCTGAAGCCGTAGAGCACCCACAGGATCGTGACGATCCCGAGGCTGATGAAGCTCATCATCAGCATGTTGAGGGTGGACTTGACGCGGACCATTCCTCCGTAGAAGAAGGCCAGGGCCGGGGTCATCAGCATGACCAGGGCGGAGCAGATGAGCATGAACCCGGTGTTGGCGGCGGACAGCTCGGGGGCGTCTGCTGCCAGGGTCGTGATGGCTGGTGCCATCGGCGTCTCCTCGTCGTCGAATGCGGCCTGTGCGGGGCGGGGCCGGGGAGCGGTCGGCCGTGAGGGGCGTGGCCGGTTATGGGCCAGAGATTCGCGCAGCGCGGTTTCCGTCGATGCCGCTCGATGTTTCGGCCCAGTGACGAAGGAGTGGGGCGTGTTACGCGGCCGTGAACGGCCGTGATCACGGGGTGGGGGCGCCGGTGCCCGTCCGGGTCCGTCGGCGGACGGCGGACCGGCCGCGTCGGGCGTCCGTGTGACCTTGCGGCGGGGGAGCCGAGTCGGGCAGTACGGGACGTCCGGCGCGGCCGGCGTGGAGGGGGCGCGTGGGCCCGGGGGTCAGACCGCCTCGGCGGCCTCGGGGAGGAGCCGGGTGAGCCGGTCGGTGAGGTGCACGACCTCGGCGACGTCGCTGTAGGTGCGGGCGGCCTGGTCGACGGTCTTGCGGAGTCGGGTGTTGACCCGCTCGGACCGGATGCTGCGGGCGACCCCGAGGGCCTTCTCGGCGAGGACGACGGACTGCTCGGGCTCGCGCTGGAGGAGGTGGACGGTGGCCATGCCGATGAGGTTGAGCGCGTACGACCGCTGGTGGTCGGGGTCCTTCTCGAAGAGTTCGACGGCCCGCTCCATGACGGGTTCGGCGAGCGAGGCGTAGGTCGGGGAGCGCCCGGCGACGTAGGCGAGGTCGCGGTAGGAGTGGGAGTTCTCGCCGTTGAGCTCGGCCTCGGAGAAGAAGCCGATCCAGTCGGGCTCGGGCTCGCCGTCGAGGCCGACGTCGGCGAAGGTGTCCTCGGCCATCCGCACGGCCCGCTTGCACTTGGAGGGCTGCCCCATGTTGGCGTAGGCGCGGGCCTCCATCGCATACAGCATGGCCTGGGTGCGCGCGGTGGCGCAGTCTCGACTGCCGTACTGGGCGAGGTGGACGAGTTCGAGGGCGTCGTCGGGCCGGCCGAGGTGGATCATCTGGCGGCTCATGGAGGAGAGGATGTACGAGCCGAGGGGCTTGTCGCCGGCCTCCTTGGCGGCGTGCAGGGCGAGCACGAAGTACTTCTGGGCGGTGGGCTGGAGCCCGACGTCGTAGCTCATCCAGCCGGCGAGCTCGGCGAGTTCGGCGGCGCAGGTGAAGAGGCGCTTGGACGTGGCGGCGGGCTGGGGCTCCTGGAGGAGGTCGGTGACCTCGTGGAGCTGGCCGACGACGGCCTTGCGGCGCAGTCCCCCGCCGCACTGGGCGTCCCACTTGCGGAACATGGCGGTGGTGGACTCCAGGAGGTCGAGTTCGACCTCGGAGAGCCGGTGGGGGCGGCGGGAGTCGGCGAGCGGATCGGGCCGCTCGGCCTCGCCGACGGGGGTGGGCACGAGCCAGCGCTGCATCGGTTCGATGAGGGCGGGGCCCGCGGCGAGCGAGAGGGACGAGCCGAGGAAGCCGCGGCGGGCGAGCATGAGGTCGCTGCGGGAGAACTCGCTGAGCAGGGCGACGGTCTGCGGGCCCGCCCAGGGCAGGTCGACGCCGGAGACGGACGGCGACTGGTGGGCGGTGCGCAGGCCGAGGTCCTCGACGGCGACGACGGAGCCGAAGCGCTCGGAGAACAGCTCGGAGAGGATCCGCGGGATGGGTTCGCGGGGCTGCTCGCCGTCGAGCCAGCGCCGGACGCGCGAGGTGTCGGTGGAGATGTGGTGCGCGCCCATCTGGCGCGCACGGCGGTTCACCTGCCGCGCGAGTTCGCCCTTGGACCAGCCGCTGCGCACGAACCACGAGCCCAG
The DNA here is from genome assembly GCF_040689545.1 of Streptomyces sp. NPDC051180. NCBI lineage: Bacteria > Bacillati > Actinomycetota > Actinomycetes > Kitasatosporales > Streptomycetaceae > Streptomyces > Streptomyces sp. NPDC051180. The sequence goes on along the minus strand of NZ_JBFBBC010000013.1, from coordinate 114,647 downwards.
CTGCTCGTTGGGGCGCTTGCCGGCAGTCGTACCGTCTGCGCCGTTGCCGCCCACTGGAACGCCCCCATCCACCTGAATGCCTGTCGTGCGAAGCCCTATCAGAATGCCGCGTCCGGCGGCCCCCGTCCGGCGTACGCACTCCTTCGAACTGGAAACCGGGTTGCCCCCGGCATACCCGCCCGCGCAAGCGGCCCCCGGGTTCGTGTACCGAAAGTAATCCTACGATCACCGCTCCACGAGGGCGATTCAAGAAACGCCACCATTCGCCACCCCTTCGAATGAACTCGCCGAGCGCCGGACGCGATTCACTTGACATGCGACGAACCGGAGTCAGCGGATGGATGCGCGGAGAGGCGCGCGCGCCGGTCCGCACCACCCCCTTCACGTCAGTGCGCCGTCTACGGCGACGGAACGTGACGAAGGGGCACGACGATACTTCGGGTCGTAACCACCGACCGGCTCGACCCGTTGGAGGGGGCATGGGTTTCACGATCGGCGGCATTCGTGAGATGCGGTCCGGCGCACGCCGCCGCGTACGCACCACGGAGTGCACAGCGGTGGCGGAGTACACGGGACTGTGGGGCTGGGACGTGGTCCCCGGGGCGCGCGCCGTCTCCGGCCAGTGCTCCTGCGGGGACGGGAGGTGCCGCGCCCCGGGCGCGCACCCGCTCTCCTTCGCGGATCCGGTCCCGGCGGGCGCCGGTCTCGACGTCGCCACCAAGGCGTGGTCCGCGTATCCCGGCGCGGCGCTGCTGCTGCCGGTGGGCCGGGCCTTCGACGTGATCGAGGTCGCGGAGGCCGCGGGCCGGCGGGCCCTGGTCCGCCTGGAGCGCATGGGGCTGCCGCTGGGTCCGGTGTGCGCGACGCCGACCGGGCGGGCGCGGTTCTTCGTGGCGCCCGGCGCGGCCGCCGAGCTGCCGCAGCTGCTCTACCGGATGGGCTGGGACGACGCCGATCTGGACCTGCACGGTCTGGGGCCGGGCAGTCACATCACCGCTCCCCCGTCGGACCTGGGCGGGATGGGGCCGGTGCGCTGGCTGCGGCCGCCGACGCTGGACACGGCGGGCGCACCGCCGCAGGCGCGGCTGCTGCTCGGCACGCTGGCGTACATCTGCCACCGGACGCACTTCTGATCCACGGCACGCGGAAGGGCCCTCGCCACCCGGTGGCGAGGGCCCTTCCGCGTGCCGTACGGGGTGTCAGTCGCCGATCAGGGCGTCGACGAAGGCGCCCGGCTCGAACGGCGCCAGGTCGTCCGGGCCCTCGCCCAGGCCGATCAGCTTGACCGGGACGCCCAGCTCGCGCTGGACGGCGACGACGATGCCGCCCTTGGCGGTGCCGTCGAGCTTGGTCAGCACGATGCCGGTGATGTCGACGACCTCGGCGAAGACCCGCGCCTGGACGAGGCCGTTCTGGCCGGTGGTGGCGTCGAGGACGAGGAGGATCTCGTCGAGCGGGCCGTGCTTCTCGACGACCCGCTTGACCTTGCCGAGCTCGTCCATGAGGCCGGTCTTGGTGTGGAGCCGGCCGGCGGTGTCGATGAGGACGACGTCGGCGCCCTCGGCGATGCCCTCCTTGACGGCGTCGAAGGCGATCGACGCCGGGTCGCCGCCCTCCGGTCCGCGCACGGTGCGGGCCCCGACACGCTCGCCCCAGGTCTGGAGCTGGTCGGCGGCGGCGGCGCGGAAGGTGTCGGCGGCGCCGAGGACGACGGACTTGCCGTCGGCGACGAGGACACGGGCCAGCTTGCCGGTGGTGGTGGTCTTGCCGGTGCCGTTGACGCCGACGACCATGACGACGCCCGGGACGTCCGCGGGGCTCTCGGTCTTCACCGTGCGGTCGAGGTCGGGGCCGAGCAGGGCGACGAGCTCCTCGCGGAGCAGGGCGCGCAGCTCGTCCGGGGTGCGGGTGCCGAGCACCCTGACCCGCTCGCGGAGCCGGTCGACGAGCTCCTGGGTCGGGGCGACGCCGACGTCGGCGGTGAGGAGGGTCTCCTCGATCTCCTCCCAGGTGTCCTCGTCGAGGTGCTCGCGGGACAGGAGCGTCAGCAGCCCCTTGCCGAGCGAGTTCTGGGAGCGGGCGAGGCGGGCCCGGAGCCGTACGAGACGGCCGGCGGTGGGCTCCGGGACCTCGATCTCGGGGGCCTCGGGCTCGGCGACGACGGGGTCCTCGACGGCGGCCGGCGTCCCGGTGGCCTCCTCGGCCGAGGGGAGCCGGACCTCCTCGACCGTGCGGCGTGGTTCCTCCCGCGGCGTCTCCGCCTCCTCGCCGACGTGCGGTTCGGCGGGCGGAGCGGTGATGGTCGGCGTGGTGGACGGCGGCTCGGCCGGCGGCAGCTGCTTCTTCTTGCGGCCGCTGATCACGAGCCCGCTCGTCACGGCGACCGCGACGACCAGAGCGATGACTACAGCAAGGATGAGTTCCATAACCCGACCAGTATCGGCCACGAAGGGACCGGAGAAGGAGCACGTACGCTGGGTGGGTCCCCCCACATCTGTACGGAGTACCCCCATGCCCCACGCCTCCGAAGCCGAAGGCGCGACGCTCGACGGTGCCATGGAGACCCGCGGTCTCGAACCCGTCCCCGACGCCGAACGGACCGGCCGGGTCCGCGAGCTGTTCCCGACCTGGGTCGCGGCCAACATCAGCGTGCTGCTGCTCACGATGGGCGCCGGCCTGATCGTCTTCAACGGCCTGAACTTCTGGCAGGTCCTGGTGGTGGCGGTCGCCGCGCCGGTCCTGTCGTACGGGATCGTGGGGGTGATCTCGCTCGCGGGCAAGCGCGGCGGGGCTCCGGGCATGGCGCTCTCCCGCGCCGTCTTCGGTCAGCGCGGGAACCTCTTCCCCGGCGCGCTGATCTGGGTGGCCCGCTGGGGCTGGGAGACCATCAACGCGGTCACCGGGGCGTACGCCGTGCTCACCGTGCTGGACCTGCTCTTCGGCGTGAAGTCGAACACGCTCCTCATCGTGGTGACGCTGCTGCTCTTCGTCACCTGCACCTTCCTGGTCTCGGGGCTCGGGATCCAGGCGCTGCGGGTGTGCAGCACGTGGTCCACGTACCTCTTCGGCGCCTTCTCGGTCCTCGTGCTGGCGTATCTGGTGGCGGACACCGACTGGTCGGCGGTCTTCGACAAGCCGGCCGGTTCGACGGCGATGCTGATCGCGGGCATCGGCACGATCGCGGCGGGCGGCATCAGCTGGGTGCCGTCGGGCCCCGACTTCACCCGCTACCTGCCCCGGACCGCCTCGTCGCGCGCGGTGGTCGGCTCGACGGTCGGCGGCGCCGGGATCGTGGTCCTGCCGATGGTGCTGATGGGCGCGGTGATGGCGGTGTCCACACCGGACCTGGCGTCGGCGCAGGACCCGGTCTCCTTCATCGGCGAGCTGCTGCCGATGTGGATCTCGGTGCCGTACCTGGTGATCGCCCTGATCGGGATGCTGCTGATCAACTCGATGTCGATGTACTCGGCCGGGTTCACGGCGCAGACCCTGGGGATCAAGGTGTCGCGGGCGGCGGCGGTCAGCGTGAACGCGGTGATCAGCCTGGTCTTCGGCTTCCTGCTGATGGTGGTGGCGACCAGCTTCATCGGTTCGTTCATCTCGTTCCTGACGCTGCTCGCCGTGGCGTTCTCGGCGTGGATCGGCGTCTTCGGCGTCGACATGCTGCGGCGGAGGTCGTACGACGCGGAGGCTCTGATGGACACCACCCGGACCAGTGCGTACTGGTACCGGGGCGGTTTCGCCTGGCAGGCGATGGCGGCGTGGGCGGTGGCGCTGCTCGTGGGACTGCTCTTCACCCGGGTCGACTGGTTCTCCGGTCCGCTGGCCTCCTCCTGGATCGGCGAGAACGGCCTGGGCTGGGCGGCGACGATCGTGGTCGCCGGCGTGCTGTACGCGGTGCTGCCGCGCACGCCGGAGAGGGCCGCGCCGGCGCCCGCCGAGGTGCGCGCGACCGTTTCCATCTGACGCTTCGTCAGCTAACGTCCCCCTTCCGCGCACCCGCGAAGGGGGACTTCCCATGCCGTTCAGCGTCGTACGGTTCAACCTCGTCGATCCGCGCCCCACCCCGGCCTCCCTCTCGGAGCGCTACCGGGCCGCGCTCGCCATGGCGGCCTACGCCGACGGGCACGGCGTCGACACCGTGCAGACCGAGGAGCACCACGGGGCCGACAACAACTGGCTGCCCTCCCCCTTCGTCTTCGCCGGCGCCGTCTTCGGCGCGACCCGCAGGATCGCGGTCACCGTCTCGGCGATCATCGGCCCGCTGCACGACCCGCTCCGCCTGGCCGAGGACATCGCGGTGCTGGACCTGCTCAGCGGGGGCCGGCTGGTGACGGTGGCGGGAATCGGCTACCGCCCGGAGGAGTACGAGGAGCGCGGGGTCGACTGGGGACGGCGTGGCCGGCTGCAGGACGAGCTCCTGGAGACCCTCCTCGCCGCCTGGACCGGCGAGCCGTTCACCTACCGGGGCCGCACGGTACGCGTCACCCCGCGGCCCTTCACCCGGCCGCATCCGCTGCTCCTTGTCGGCGGTTCGTCGCGGGCGGCGGCGCGGCGGGCGGCCCGGCTGGGGCTGCCGCTCTTCCCGAGCGCGCACCTGCCGGAGCTCGACGCGTACTACCGGGAGCGGTGCGCGGAGTACGGCACGGAGGGCTGGACGATGATGCCGGCCGAGGAGACCCCGCTGCTGCACCTGTCGGAGGACCCGGACCGCACCTGGGCGGAGTACGGGGAGCACTTCCTGCACGAGGCGCGGACCTACGCCTCCTGGCAGTCGAAGGACATCCGCTCGGCGGTGCGGTCGGCGGCGACGACGGTGGCGGAGCTGCGGGCGGAGGGGGTCTACCGGGTCGTCACCCCGGAGGAGTGCCGGACGCTGGGCCTGGAGAGCCTCGTGCTGCATCCGCTGTGCGGCGGGATGCCGGTCGAGGAGGGGTGGCGGAGCCTGCGGCTGTTCTGCGACGACGTACTGCCCCGGCTCGGGGCGTGAGCCTCGGCCGGGGCAGTCGTCGTGAGGAGGGGGGCAGCGGGGATCAGCCCATCTCCTCCAACGCCTTGCCCTTGGTCTCCCTGACGTACCGCAGCACGAAGGGGATCGAGAGCACGGCGAAGACCGTGTAGATGATGTAGGTGCCGGAGAGGTTCCAGTCCGACAGGGACGGGAAGCTGGCGGTGATGGCCCAGTTGGCGATCCACTGCGCGGAGGCGGCGACGCCCAGGGCGGCGGCCCGGATCCGGTTGGGGAACATCTCGCCCAGGAAGACCCAGACGACCACGCCCCACGAGAGGGCGAAGAAGAGCACGAAGACGTGGGCGGCGACGAGCGCCACGACGCCCTGCGTCTCGGGCAGCTTGCCGTCGACGAGGTCGGCGGAGAAGGCCCACGCCTCGACGGCGAGGGCGATCGCCATGCCGACGGAGCCGACGAGGGCGAGCGGCTTGCGGCCGACCCGGTCGACCAGGACCATCGCGATCACGGTGCCGATGATGTTGATGATCGACGTGGTGAACGAGTAGAAGAACGAGCTCGACGGGTCGATGCCGACGGACTGCCAGAGGGTCGCGGAGTAGTAGAACGCGACGTTGATGCCGACGAGCTGCTGGAAGACCGAGAGGCCGATGCCGACCCAGACGATGGGCAGCAGCCGGTACTTGCTCCCCGCGATCATCAGGTCCTTGAAGGTGGACTTGTGCTCGCTGCGCATGGCGCGGTCGATCTCGGCGACGCGGTGGTCGAGGTCGACGCCCTCGCCCTCGACCTCGGCCAGGACCTCCTTGGCGCGGTCGGTCCTCCCGACGGAGATGAGGAAGCGGGGGGACTCCGGGATCGCGAAGGACAGCAGGCCGTAGAGGAGGGCGGGCACGACCATCACGCCGAGCATCCACTGCCATGCCTCCAGGCCGCCGATCTCGCCGCGCTGGTCGCCGTCGGCGAGCTGGAGGATGCCGTAGTTGACCAGCTGGGAGATGGCGATGCCGATGACGATCGCGGCCTGCTGGAAGGAGCCGAGGCGGCCGCGGTAGGCCGGCGGGGCGACCTCGGCGATGTACGCGGGGCCGATGACGGAGGCCATGCCGATGGCGAAGCCGCCGATGATCCGCCAGAACGCCAGGTCCCAGAGGGCGAAGGGCAGCGCGGAGCCGACGGCGCTGACGGCGAAGAGGACCGCCGAGATCTGCATGCAGCGGATGCGGCCGATCCGGTCGGCGATGCGGCCGGCGGTGGCGGCGCCGATGGCGCAGCCGATCAGGGCGATGGCGATGACCTGGGCGAGGGTGCCGGAGCCGATGTCGTAGCGGTCCCGGATCGCCTCGACGGCGCCGTTGATGACGGAGCTGTCGTACCCGAAGAGGAATCCGCCCATCGCGGCGGAGGCCGTGATGAAGATGACGTGGCCGAGGTGGTCCGGGTGTGCGGTGCGGCCGCCGGAAGGCGGCGGTGTGGGCGCCTGCGCGGTATTGGACACATGGACTCCTCGATGGGGGGAAGCCCTTCCAGTGGCGCACAACTTCACGCCGCCCACCACGTGAAGGTAAAAGCAACGTTGCAGAGACTATGCCTTCAAGTTTCGAAGTCAAGAGGCAATGTCATGTGATTTAAAGAGACCCCAGAGGGTAAACGTGTTCAACTCTTGAACGATCGAGAGTTCAGCGGAGTCGCTGGCTGATGACCTTCGAGACGCCGTCGCCCTGCATGGAGACGCCGTACAGCGCGTCCGCGACCTCCATCGTCCGCTTCTGGTGGGTGATCACGATCAGCTGCGAGGACTCCTGGAGCTCCTGCATGAGCCGGATCAGCCGCTGGAGGTTGGTGTCGTCGAGCGCGGCCTCGACCTCGTCCATCACGTAGAACGGGCTGGGCCGCGCCTTGAAGATGGAGACGAGCAGCGCCACGGCCGTGAGCGACCGCTCGCCGCCCGAGAGCAGCGACAGCCGCTTGACCTTCTTGCCCGGCGGGCGGGCCTCCACCTCCACACCGGTGGTGAGCATGTCGTCCGGGTCGGTCAGGATCAGCCGGCCCTCGCCGCCGGGGAAGAGCCGCGAGAAGACGCCCTCGAACTCGCGGGCCGTGTCCCGGTACGCCTCCGTGAAGACCTGCTCGACGCGGACGTCGACCTCCTTCACGACCTGAAGCAGGTCGGTGCGGGTCTTCTTCAGGTCCTCCAGCTGCTCCGAGAGGAAGCGATGCCGCTCCTCCAGGGCCGCGAACTCCTCCAGGGCCAGCGGATTGACCTTGCCGAGCTGGTGGTAGGCCCGTTCGGCGGCCCTGAGCCGCTTCTCCTGCTCCGAACGGACGAACGGCCGCGCCTCGGCCGCGGCGCCGTCGGCCTCCCCCGCATCCGCCGCCCCCTCGCTTCCCTCCGCGGCCGGCGACGGCGGGACGGGCTGGTCGGGGCCGTACTCGGCGACCAGGGCGGCCGCCTCCACCCCGAACTCCTCCAGGGCCTTCGCCTCCAGCTGCTCGATCCGCAGGCGCTTCTCGGCGCCGAGCACCTCGCCCCGGTGCACCGAGTCGGTCAGCTTGTCGAGTTCGGCCTTGAGGTCGCGGGCGCGCGACCGGGCGGCGGTCAGCCCCTCCTCGCGGTCGGCACGGGCGGCCTGGGCCGCGACCCGTTCCGTCTCGGCACGGACGAGCGAGACCTCCGCGTGGGCCAGGAGCGCACGGGCACCGGCGGCGACCGCGCCCGCGACCCGCTCCTCGTGGCGCAGCCGCGCCCGGCGCTGCTCGGCACGCGCGCGTGCCTCGCGTTCGGCGCGGGCCGCCCGGTCCAGCGAATCGGCCCGGCCGGCCAGGCCCTTGACCCGTTCCTCGTGGGTACGGACCTGGAGGCGGGCCTCCATCTCGGTCTGGCGCGCGTTGGAGCCGTCGATGGCGAGCCGGTCGCGGACGGAGGTGTCGGGCTCGTCCTCGCCGTCCGCGAAGGCGGTGGCCTCCTCGGCGACGAGCAGCCGTTCGGCCAGCTCCTCCGCGTCGGCGGTGGCCTTCTCCAGGGCCTCCTGGGCCCGGGCGGCCGCGGCCGCGGTCCGCTCGGCCTCCCCCGCCGCCCCCCTGGCCTGGCCGGCGAGGCGGCCGAGCTGCTGGGCGACGGCGGACTTCTCGCGCTCGGCGGCCCGGCGGCGGCCGTCGAGCTCCTCGACCAGCGTCCCGGCGGTACGGCGCCGCTCGTCGGCCTCGTGCTGCGCGGCCGCCAGCTCCTCGCAGCGGACGGTCAGTTCCTCCAGTTCCGCGGCGGCCTCGGCCACCGACGCCTGGACTTCGAGCAGGCTGGGCGCCCCTGCGGAGCCGCCCTGCGCGAAGTGGGCGCCCAACAGGTCGCCCTCGGCGGTGACCGCGGTCGCCCACGGCTTCGCCCGGACCAGCTCGGCCGCCTCGTCGAGGTCCTCCACGACCACGATCCCGGCCAGCAACCGGCGCACGGCTCCCATGAGTTCGGCCGGTCCGCGCACCAGGTCCGCGGCGAGGCGGAGGCCGTCGGCCACCCCGGCGGGGGCCGGGTCGGGGGCACCCGTCAACAGGAGGGAGGCGCGGCCCGCGTCCTGCTTGCGCAGCAGGCGCAGCGCCTCTGCGGCGGCGGAGGGGCCGGTCGCGGCGACCGCGTCGGCGGCCGCGCCGAGAGCGGCGGCGACGGGGATCTCGTATCCCGGTGCGACGGTGAGGAGTTCGGCCGCGGGGCCGAGGAGTCCGGTGAGACCGCCGACGAGGAGCGCGCCCGTGCCGTCCTTGCGGCGCAGGCCGAGGGCGAGGGTCTCGTGCCGGGCGCGGGTCGCCGCGCGGCGGCGTTCGGCGGTTCCGGCGGCCTCGCGGGCGGCGCTCAGGGCGGCCTCCGCGTCGGCCAGTTCGCGCCGCGCCGCCTCGTGCCGGGCGGCGTGCTCGGTGTCCTCCGCGTCGAGGCCGTCGACCTCGGCCCTGAGCTGTTCGTACTCCTCCTGGGCGGCGACCGCCCGCTCCCCCGCCTCGTCGCGGGCGGCGGCCAGCCGGTCGATCTCGGCCTGGGCGGAGGCGGCGCGCGAGCGGGCCGCGTTGACCTGGCCGTGGAGCCGGGCGAGACCCTCGCGCCGGTCGGCGATGGCGCGGGCCAGGTCCTTGAGCCGGCGCTCCTCGGCCGTCAGCGCCGCCTCCAGCTCGGCCCGGTGGGCGACGGTGTCCTCCAGGGCGCGCTCGGCCGCCTCCAGGGCCGCTTCGAGCTCCGCCTCCTGCTCGCGGACCCGGGCGGCCTCCCGCTCCAGGTCCTCGGGGTCGCGGCCGCGCCGCTCCTCGGCGGGGGCGGCGGTCGCGCTCTTCACGCGCGCGTCGGCCAGGGAGACCGTGCCGCGGACGCGCTCGGCGAGCTGCGAGAGGGCGTACCAGCTCTGCTGGGCGCGCTCCAGACGGGGCACGAGGGCGCGGGCCTGCGCCTCCAGGTCCGCCTCACGGGCGAGGGCGGCGCGCAGCTCGGCCTCGGTCGCCTCCTTGCGGGCGAGCAGCGCCGCCTCGTCGGCGACCTCGGCCGTCAGCGCCCGCTGGAGGTGGACGAGGTCGTCGGCGAGGAGGCGCAGGCGGGCGTCGCGCAGGTCCGCCTGGATGACGACGGCGCGGCGGGCGACGGCGGCCTGGCGGCCGAGGGGCTTGAGCTGGCGGCGCAGTTCGTCGGTGAGGTCCTGCACGCGCGCGAGGTTGGCCTGCATCGCGTCGAGCTTCCGCAGCGCCTTCTCCTTGCGCTTGCGGTGCTTGAGGACTCCGGCGGCCTCCTCGATGAAGGCGCGGCGGCCCATCGGGTCGGCGTGCAGCACCGAGTCGAGCCGGCCCTGGCCGACGATGACGTGCATCTCGCGCCCGATGCCGGAGTCGGAGAGCAGGTCCTGGAAGTCGAGCAGCCGGCAGGTGTCGCCGTTGATCTGGTACTCGCTGCTGCCGCCCCGGAACATGATGCGGGTGAGGGTGACCTCGGCGTAGTCGATGGGCAGCGCGCCGTCGGAGTTGTCGATGGTCAGCGAGACCTCGGCGCGGCCGAGCGGCGGGCGCCCGGTCGTGCCGGCGAAGATGACGTCCTCCATCTTGCCGCCGCGCAGCGACTTGGCGCCCTGCTCGCCCATGACCCAGGACAGCGCGTCCACCACGTTGGACTTGCCCGAACCGTTGGGTCCCACGACACACGTGATCCCTGGCTCGAACCGGAGGGTGGTGGCCGAGGCGAACGACTTGAATCCGCGGAGGGTCAGGGCCTTGAGGTGCACCCCGGGGACTCTACCGGGGCCCTCGCGTTTCACCCGCGAAGGTGCAGGGCAGATCCTCGGGTGAGAAGGGGTGGGACAAGGGGGAAACAGCGGGTGAAAGAAAGAAGGGACGCCGAAGCGCCCCTTGCATGTCCAGCTGTGCCGTCCCCGGCTGCGCCGAGTGCGGCTGTGCCGGCGAGAGTGTTTCCCACCTGGCCCTCAGGGGGAGCTGTCAGGTGAGCGCAGGCTCCGCCTGGGGTACGTCGAGGTCGATGCTGTTGAGCAGCGATTCTCCCTGGTGCTGAGCGGCGGCAGCCGCGAGCGAGTCGTTCTCGGACTGAATCCGTACCAGCTCGGATTCGAGGTCCTGGACGCGCTGCTGAAGCCGTCGCATCTCGGCGAGGAGTCGCGGGTCGGAGCCGCCGACGTAACCGAGAAGCGCCTTTGCCATGATGGATGGTCCTCCACAATGAGTGACCGACCGTAGCGGTGTGGGTCGTGAGGGATTCGCACCCGCGGTGCTCGGCAGTACTGCTTGTCGTGCCGGTTCCACTGCCAAACAGCTAAGGTGCGCGGGGATTCCAGAGTCTCACCAAAAAGTTTGACGGTCAACACGATCACGCCCCGTTCGAAGGGCGGACCGAGGGGTCCACGGCCGCTCAGAGGGCGGCGGGGCCTCGCAACTCGGTGCCTCGGGGCGTCGCGATCATCCTTACCCGGCAGCCTCGCACGACGGGCGCGCATTGGCAACCACCAGGGGGTTTCCCCCTCCCGGGACCGTTACCGCGCGTTCGTCCGGCGCCTCTCCGGGTCACCGGACGGGGGTCGCGGCGCGTGACGGTCAGCGGATGGCGAAGCCCTCGTAACCGCCGCGCGGGGTGTCCCAGATCTCAGTGACACCGTCGACGCGTCCGGGTGTGTCGGAGGAGTGCAGCCACGCGAGAAGGCGGTGGCAATTCTCACGCGGCCCTTCCGCCACGACCTGCACACGGCCGTCGTCGAGGTTCAGGGCGAAGCCCACCATGCCTCCGATCTCCAAGGCGTTTGCCCTGGTGAACCAGCGGAAGCCCACTCCCTGTACCCGGCCGCGCACCCAGGCGGTCATCCGTACGTCGTCGCTCATGGCTGCACGCTAACGGGTGGATTCCCAGATGAGCACATCGCCCCCCGCGTCTCATGGCGTACAGTCCCGACCGAACAGGACTCACCCGTTCGGGCGCGATCCGTTCGACGACCGGCCCGCACGGGAGTCGAGAGCAAAGATCAGCAAAGACCGGCAAACGCCTGGTCACTGCGGTCGGGCTCGACGCGGACCACGGGCCGCGGGCCCCCCGGCGAGCATCCGCTCGACAGCTGGGCCGGCCGAACACCGGATGGGCGAACACCGGCCCGACGACGTCCGGCTCGACGTCGGACCGCAAGACCAGCACAGGAAGGCAGGGCAGATGGGACGCCACCGTCGCTCCGGCGCCGCACCCGCCGCAGAAGACTACGCGGCCGGTTCGGACCGCCTGCACCGGGGTATCCGCCGCAAGCGGCGCGGCTCCCCCGTGCGCACCGGACTGCTCAGCGCCTCCGCGGCGGTCGCCGTCGGCGCCGTCGCCGTCGCCTCGGGCCTGCTGCCCGGCGGGGAGACGTTCACGATGGGCAGCGCCGGTTCCGGCGAACGCCCGGTGCAGACCGCCCGGCAGGCGCCGGAGCTGACGACGCAGGGCGGGGCCACCGAGACCCCGGCCGGCGAGTCGGCCGGCAGCGGTACGGGGACACGGACGGCCGAGAAGCCCGTCGGCACCCCGAAGAAGACCGCCTCCCCCTCGGCGAAGCCTTCCGCGAAGCCTTCCGCGAAGCCCACGCCGACGCCCGCCCCGACGAAGTCGAAGACGGCGGCCCCCCGCCCCACCGCGCCCCGGACCCCGGCCGCGCCCACCACGAAGGCACCCGCCCCGAAGGCCCCCGCCCCGAAGCCGACGCCGGTCACCGAGGCGCCGGCGACGACGGCCAAGGCCGGCTCCACCGCCGACCGCGGGGACGCCGCCGAGGCGGAGGTCCTCCGTCTCGTCAACGTCGAGCGCGCCGTCGTGGGCTGCTCCCCGGTCCGCGCGGACGCGCGCCTGGCGAACCTCGCCGGGGACTTCAGCGCGGACATGGCCGCCCGCGGCTTCTTCGACCACACCGACCCGGACGGGGCCACCCCGTGGGTCCGCGCGGAGAAGGCCGGCATCTCGGGGATGGGCGGCGAGAACATCGCCCGCGGCCAGGCGGACGCCGCCGCGGTCATGGCCTCCTGGATGAACAGCGACGGCCACCGCGCGAACATCCTCAACTGCGACTTCACGGCGCTCGGCGTCGGTGTCCACTTCGGCGACGGCGGCCCCTGGTGGACGCAGGACTTCGGCTACTGATCCGCCCGCGGGCCCGGCCGCTCCGGGAGATGCGCGAGAGGGGCCCCGTCACCACCAGGTGACGGGGCCCCTCTCGTCTGCGGACGGTCAGGCGGCGGCCCGGCCGGCGACGAAGGTGCGGGCCGTCAGGGCGACGCGGCGACCGAGGTGCTCGGCAGTGGCGACGTCGGCCTTGTGGACGCCCTCGGGACCCAGGTCGGTGTGGGTCTGGGCACCGGCGCCGGAGAAGAAGCCGAGGCGGTTGAGGTCGTTCTCGGAGGCGTCGCTGCTGTTCCAGCCGGGCTTGAGGCCGAGGTTGACCCAGGTCATGCCGTGCTGGCCGGCCAGGGTCTGGAAGAACTGCAGCGTGTGGAGCTTGTCGCCGCTCTTGGATCCGGAGTTGGTGAAACCGGCGGCGAGCTTGTCCAGCCAGGCGTCGGTGAACCAGCGCTTCGAGGTGTCCTCGGCGAACCGGTGGAAGGCGCCGGAGGCGGTGCCCATGTAGGTCGGGGAGCCGAACACGATCGCGTCGGAGGCGTCGAGCAGCTCCCACTGGGCGTCGGTGATCCCGTCGACGTCGATCAGGTGGACGGTGGCGCCCGTGTCCGCGGCACCGGCGCGGACGGCCTCGGCCAGGACGGCGGTGTGGCCGTAGCCGGAGTGGTAGGCGATGGAGACGACGGGGGTGGTCACAGGAGGCTCCTCGAAGGGGGACGACGGGGCTACGTCCGGAAGTAGAGCACTAACTTTTGGAAAGCGCAACCTCATGGTTAGCGCACCCATGGTGGTAAGCGCTGCACGGGAGTACGGTGGACGCATGACCGACGACCTCGCCTACGACGTGTTCGCGCGCGCCTGTCCCTCGCGCGGCACGCTGGAGCACGTGACGGGCCGCTGGGGCAGCCTGACCCTGGGCGCCCTGCACGAAGGGACCTTCCGCTTCAACGAGCTGCGGCGCCGGGTCGACGGCGTGAGCGAGAAGATGCTGTCGCAGACGCTGCACGCACTGGAGCGCGACGGACTCGTCCATCGCGAGGCGCAGCCCACCAACCCGCCCCGGGTCGACTACCGGCTCACGCCCCTCGGCCGCGACGTCGCGGAGCGGCTGATCGGCCTGATCGCCCTGGTGGAGGGCCGCATGCCCGAGGTCGAGGCGGCCCGGGAGAGCTACGACGCGCGGCGCGCGGCGCCCGTGACGGGCTGAGCACCCCGGGAATCCGCCCCGAGGACGGCGTCGGCCGGCCGCCCGGACCGGGTCCGGGCGCGGATCGTCAGACGGTCGGGCGCGGCGGGCGCTGGCAGCGCGGGCAGAAGTAGCTGGAGCGGTTCATCCAGGGCCGCCTGCGCATCGGCGTACCGCAGCGACGACACGGCTCGTCCTCGCGGCCGTAGGCGTCGAGCGAGCGGTCGAAGTAGCCGGACTCGCCGTTGACGTTGACGTACAGGCTGTCGAAGCTGGTGCCGCCGACCGCGAGGGCCGCGTTCATCACGTCACGGACGTGTGCGAGGAGCTCCGTCGAGCGCGGCCGGGTCAGGGTCGCCGTCGGCCGGTCGTAGTGCAGCCGGGACCGCCAGAGGGCCTCGTCCGCGTAGATGTTGCCGACGCCGCTGATCAGCGACTGGTCGAGGAGCGCGCGCTTGACCGTCGTACGGCGCTGCCGCAGCGCGCGGTGGAAGGCGTCGTCGTCGAACTCCGGGTCCAGCGGGTCACGGGCGATGTGCCCGATGACGTCGGGCAGCCCGTCGGGGGTCTGGTCGTGCAGCGAGAGCCCGCCGAAGGTGCGCTGGTCGACGAAGCGGAGCTCGGTGCCGGCGGAGTCGTCGAAGCGGATGCGGATCCGCAGGTGCTTCTCGTCGACGGCCGCCTCGGGCTGGACGAGCAGCTGACCGCTCATGCCGAGGTGCCCGAGGACGGAGGTGCCGGTGTCGGCGAGCGGCAGCCAGAGGTACTTGCCGCGGCGCCGCGCCACCTCGAACCGCTGCCCCTTCAGCCGGGCCGCGAAGTCCTCGCCGCCCGCCGGGTGGCGTCGTACGGCCCGGGGGTGCAGCACGTCGACCTCGGTCACGGTCCGCCCGGCGACCCAGCGCTCCAGACCGCGCCGTACGACCTCGACCTCGGGCAGCTCGGGCACGGGGACTCCTCCGGACGTCGACGACAGCGCTTCAACCCTACCGGCGCGCGCACCCCGGAAAAGACGAGAACCCCGCCTGGGGCGGGGTTCTCGGGAAGCGGTGGGACGGGGCCGTCAGGCCGACGCCCGGTGTGCGGCAGAAGAGGGGTCGGCGACCTCTCCCGTGCCCGCCTCGGCAGCGGCCTTCGCCGCCGCCGCGCGCTCGTCCGCGGCGGCACGGATCTCGCGCCACGCCGACTCGGCGGCCTGCTGTTCCGCTTCCTTCTTGCTGCGGCCGGTGCCGGTGCCGTACGAGACACCACCGACGCGGGCGGCAGCAGTGAAGACCTTCTCGTGGTCCGGGCCCTCTTCGGAGACGAGGTACTCGGGCACGCCCAGGCCCTCGGCCGCGGTGAGCTCCTGGAGACTGGTCTTCCAGTCCAGGCCGGCACCGAGGTTCGAGGACTTCTCGATCAGCGGGTCGAAGAGCCGGTGCACCAGCTCGGACGCCGCTTCGAGGCCCTGGTCGAGATAGACCGCGCCGATCACCGCTTCAAGGGTGTCGGCGAGGATGGACGCCTTGTCCCGGCCGCCCGTGCCCTCTTCGCCCCGGCCGAGCCGGATGAAGGAGCCGAGTTCGAGGCCGCGGCCGACCTCCGCCAGCGCACGAGAGTTGACCACCGCGGCCCGCAGTTTGGCCAGCTGGCCTTCCGGCAGATCGGGGTGGGTGCGGTACAGCGTGTCCGTGACCACCAGGCCCAGCACGGAGTCCCCGAGGAACTCCAGCCGCTCGTTGGTGGGCAGACCGCCGTTCTCGTACGCGTACGAGCGGTGCGTCAGCGCACGCACCAGAAGGGCGGACTCGAGCCGATAGCCGAGCCGCCCTTCCAGAAGCGTGTGGGACGAGGCATGGTCCGTCTTGTCGTCCGTCTTGCGGGACTCAGACATTGCGCCTCTCACCAGCCCAATCAGACCGAGAGGACCTGGCGCTTGTTGTAGGTGCCGCAGCTCGGGCACGCGATGTGCTGCAGCTTCGGCTCCTGGCAACGCTCACACGAAACCAGGGTGGGGACCGCAGCCTTCCACTGCGACCGGCGGTGGCGCGTGTTGCTGCGCGACATCTTCCGCTTCGGAACAGCCACGGCTACTTCTCCTGCTTCTCGGCGGCGCTTCGGACGTCCCCGTCAGAGGCTTTGCCGCTCATGTTGTCCTTCTCATCGGTTCCCAGCGAACCGGCGAGTCCCTGCAGTGCCGCCCAACGAATGTCGACGGCGTCATGGTGGTGGTCCGGGTTCTCGTTCAGGTTGGTCCCGCATTCGGAACACAGACCCGCACAGTCCTCCCGGCACACCGGCTGCATCGGCAGTGCGAGCACCACCGCATCACGCAGCACGGGTTCGAGGTCGAACATGCCGTCCTCGAGGGGGATCATGTCCTCGTCGTCCTCGGCTTCGTCGTCCGCGGCCGCCTTGGAGCGGCCCCGGTCGTCGGAGTCGGGGTACGAGAACATCTCCTGGAAGTCCACGTCGAGATCGAGCTCGACGGGCTCCAGACACCTTACGCACTCCCCCTCGGCCGATGCACGGGCGGTGCCTGTGACAAGCACCCCTTCCATGACCGACTCAAGACGGAGATCGATGTCCACCGAAGCGCCCTCGGGCACTCCGATGACTCCTTCGACGCCGAGGAGGCCGGGGGCCTCCACCGAGCGGGAGATCCGCTGGAGGGCACCGGGACGCCGCCCCAGCTCGTGTGTGTCGAACACGAGGGGATTGCGGTGGTCGAGGCGCGTGCTCAGGGCTCTTCCTGCTTTCGGAATCGTTCTCGGCGTGGAGAGGCTGCCGAACGTGGACAGCAAGGATCGCGGGCATACGCGCGACCGAAGAGCCAGGATACTGGACGCTTCGCTCAGGGCCCAATCGGGGCTAGTGCCCCTGTTCGTACCGGCGGAGCTGCTCCAGGTCGATCATGCCGGTGTCGAAGAAGCTGGTCTCGTCGAGCGCGGCCGGCTGCTGCTGCGGCTGGGCCTGGGGGGCGTACGCCTGCTGCTCGTAGCCGTACTGCCCCTGGTAGGCGTACGGGTCGGGCTGCTGCTGGTACGCGTAGGGGTCCTGCTGCTGGTAGCCGTAGGCCGGGTCCTGCACGGGCTGCTGCGGGTAGCCGGCGTAGGGGTCGGGCTGCTGCTGGGGGATCTGCGCCTGCTGCTGCGGGGCGGCCTGGACCGGGACCGGCTCGGGGTCGGCGAGCTCCGCGAGACCGGCCAGGTAGTCGGCGTCGCTGGTGTGCACCGCGCCGCCGAGACCGTCCTGGGCCGCCATGTGCTCGCCGAGGTCGTCGGAGGCGATCCGGCCGTGCAGCTTCTGCCGGCCGCGGCCGACGGCCTCCAGGGTCTTGCTGAGCACCGCCTCGAACGCGCCGAGCTTGGCGTCCACGTACTGGTCGGCCCGCTGGATCAGGGTCTGCGGGTCGGAGCTGTACTCGGGGGCGTCCGGGTCCGCGTACCCGTCCTGGTCGAGGCCCGGACCGCGGCCGAGGAGCTTCTCGCGGCCCCGGTCGACGGAACCGATGGTCTTGTTGAGGACGACCTCGAAGTTGGCGAGCTTGGAGTCGACGTAGTCGTCGGCCTCGGCGCGGACCTCCTCGGCCTCGCGGCGGGCCTCGCCGAGGATGCGGTCGGCCTCCTCCTGCGACTGCCGGGCGACCTGCGTGTCGGAGACGATCGAGCCGCGCTCGGCGTGGGCGGCCTCGATGATGCGGTCCGCCTCCTGGCGGGCCTGCTCGACCATCTGCTCGCGGCCGCCGATCAGCTCCTGCGCCTGGGCGAGGGAGCCGGGCAGGGCCTCCCGCACCTCGTCGAGCAGGGCGAGCAGCTCGGCCCGGTTGACCACGCAGGATGCCGACATGGGCATGGAGCGGGCGCCCTGTACGGTCGCGACGATCTGGTCGAGCTTCTTCTGCACGTCCACCGGGTGCTCGCCACTCTCTACAGCTGGATGGAGACGGACGGGACGACTTTAAGGGCAGTCGGCTCCCGTCCGACACCAGGTGACGGAGCGTCAGCGGTGGTGGCCGCGCGTCACTTCGCGGTCAGCCGCTCGGTCAGCCGGCCGAGGACCGCCGGGGGGACCAGGTGGGAGACGTCGCCGCCCCAGGCGGCGACCTCCTTGACCAGCGAGGAGGAGAGGAAGCTGTAGGTCGGGTTGGTGGGGACGAACAGCGTCTCCACGCCCGTCAGGCCGATGTTCATCTGGGCCATCTGCAGCTCGTAGTCGAAGTCGCTGACCGCGCGCAGGCCCTTGACGATGGCGGGGATGTCGCGCTGCTTGCAGAAGTCGACGAGGAGGCCGTGGAAGGACTCCACCTCGACGTTGCCGAAGTCGGCGGTGACCTCGCGGATCAGCTCGATCCGCTCGTCGACCGTGAAGAGGCCCTTCTTCGACTGGTTGATCATCACCGCGACGTGTACGACGTCGTACAGCTTGGAGGCGCGGGCGATGATGTCGAGATGTCCGTTGGTGATGGGGTCGAACGACCCCGGACAGACGGCGCGGCGCAACGTGGGTTCCTCGCTCTCCGGTCCGGTCATCGTGCGTCTTCGCACGTAGAGGCGGCGCGACCGTACCAAAACGTTCCCTCGCCGTAGCGACGGGACCGCAGGGGTTCGAAGCCGTCCGGCCAGCCGAACACTCCGCCTCGGGTGCTGCGTTCCACGGTGACGAGGGCATCCTCGCTCAGCCAGCCCCCCGAGCGCAGTGTGAGGAGAATCTCGCGGAGTTCGTCGTCTCCGACGGCGTACGGCGGGTCGAGGAAGACCAGGTCGTACGGGTCGGCCGGGGCGGGACCCGTCACGATCTGCTCCGCCTTGCCGGAGCGGAGTTCGGCACCGGGCAGGCCGAGCGAGGCGATGTTCTCGCGGACGGTCCGGGCGGCGCGGGGCTCGGCCTCGACGAGGAGGGCGTGGACGGCGCCCCGGGAGAGCGCCTCCAGGCCGACCGCGCCGGAACCCGCGTACAGGTCGGCGACCCTGGCCCCGTCGAGGGTGCCGAGGAACGCCTCCCAGGTGGAGAAGAGGCCCTCGCGTGCCCGGTCGGATGTGGGGCGGGTGCCGTTTCCTGGCGGCACGGCCAGGCGGCGCCCGCCGGCGGTCCCGGCGATCACGCGGGTCATCGGTGTCCTCGTTCGTCGGTCGGTGCGTACGTCCCAGCTTAGGGCGGGCGGTGCGGGGGCCCGTGGTCAGCCCTTCTCCAGGTACTCCTCCCGCTCCTCGCTGAGCAGGGCGTCGAGCGCCGTGCGCAGGCCCGGGTGGGCGGTGAGGTCCGGGTCGGCGAGGACGAGGGCGGTGGCCTCCTCGCGGGCGGCCGTGATGACCTCCTCGTCGTCGATGACGGTGAGCACCCGCAGCGAGGAGCGGACGCCGGACTGGGCCTGGCCGAGGACGTCGCCCTCGCGCCGCTGTTCGAGGTCGATGCGGGAGAGCTCGAAGCCGTCGAGGGTGCTCGCGACGGCGTTGAGCCGCTGCCGGGCGGGGGCGGCCTCGGGCATCTCGCTGACGAGGAGGCAGAGGCCGGCCGCGGAGCCGCGGCCGACGCGGCCGCGGAGCTGGTGGAGCTGGGAGACGCCGAAGCGGTCGGCGTCCATGATCACCATGGCGGTGGCGTTGGGGACGTTGACGCCGACCTCGATGACGGTGGTGGCGACGAGGACGTCGAGGTCGCCGGCGGCGAACCGGCGCATCACGTCGTCCTTGTCGTCGGGGTGCATGCGACCGTGCAGGACGGCGATGCGCAGGCCGACGAGGGGGCCGGTGCGGAGCTGCTCGGCGATGTCGAGGACGGCGAGCGGCGGGCGCTTCTCGGCCTCGTCCTCGGCGGACGCCTTCGCCTTCTTCTTCTGGTCCTCCTCGTCGCCGATCCGGGGGCACACCACGTACGCCTGGTGTCCGTTGCCGACCTCCTCGCGGACCCGTTCCCACGCGCGCGCCAGGAAGTGCGGCTTGTCGGCGGCGGGGACGACGTGGCTGGCGATCGGGGAGCGCCCGGCGGGCAGCTGGTCGAGGACGGAGGTCTCCAGGTCGCCGAAGACGGTCATGGCGACGGTCCGCGGGATGGGGGTGGCGGTCATCACCAGCAGGTGGGGCGGCTGCTTCCCCTTGCCCCTGAGCGCGTCGCGCTGCTCGACGCCGAAGCGGTGCTGCTCGTCCACGACCACCAGTCCCAGGTCGTGGAACTGCACCTTGTCCTCGATGAGCGCGTGGGTGCCGATGACGAGGCCCGCCTCGCCGGTGACCAGGTCCAGCAGGGCCTGCCGGCGGGCCGCGGCGCCCATGGAGCCGGTGAGCAGCACGACCTTGGTGGCCCGCTCGGCGCCGCCGAGCATGCCTCCCTCGGCCAGCTCGCCCATCATCTCGGTGATCGACCGGTGGTGCTGCTGCGCCAGCACCTCGGTGGGCGCGAGCATCGCCGCCTGTCCTCCGGCGTCGACGACCGCGAGCATGGCCCGCAGCGCCACCATGGTCTTCCCGGAGCCGACTTCGCCCTGGAGGAGGCGGTGCATGGGGTGGTCGGTGGCGAGGTCGTCGAAGATCTCGGCGGAGACCTTGCGCTGGCCGTCGGTGAGGGTGAAGGGCAGCCGGGCGTCGAAGGCGTCGAGGATGCCGTCGGGGGTGGGCCTGCGGGGCACGGCGGGGAGCTGGGTGTCGGCGTGGCGGCGGCGGGCGAGGGCGACCTGGAGGACGAATGCCTCGTCCCACTTGAGGCGTTCGCGGGCGTCGGCGATGTCGGCCTTGGTGCGGGGCCGGTGGATCTTCCGCAGGGCGTCGGGCAGCTCGGCGAGGCCGCGGCCCTCGCGCAGGGCGGGCGGGAGCGGGTCGACGGCGTCGACGGCTCCGGGCAGGACGGCGTCGACGGCCTTGGCGATCTTCCAGGACTCCATCTTGGTGGTGGCCGGGTAGATCGGGATGAGGGCGCCGGCCCAGGTGTCGACGGCCTCGTCGCCGTCGCCGCGGAGGAGTTCGTACGACGGGTGCGCGAGCTGGAGGCGGCGGTTGAAGAGCGAGACCTTGCCGGCGAACATCGCCCGGGTGCCGGGCAGCAGGTCCTTGTGCGGCTTGTGGACGCCCTTGCCGAAGAAGACCAGTTGCAGCCGGCCGCTGCCGTCGGTGATGGTCACCTCCAGCCGCTGGCCGCGCCCCTTGGCGCCGTTGAAGGTGAGCACGCGGGCGTCGGCGACCTGGGCGACGACGGTGACGTGCTCGTCGAGCGGCAGGTCGGCGAGGGTGGTGAGCTCGCCCCGCTCGGCGTACCGGCGGGGGTAGTGGTGGAGCAGGTCGCCGACCGTGTGCAGGTCGAGTGCCTCGGCCATGACCTTGGCGGTGGCGGGGCCGAGGGACTTCTTGAGTGGTTCGTCGAGCGCGGGCACGCGTTCCATTCCACACCAAGGGACCGACAGTCGCGTCCAGGCCGGGGCCGGCGGCCGCCCGGGTCGGCCTCCGGCGGGGGGTCCTACTCCACTCCGATGAGCAGCGGCGGGGCCCCCGCGCCCGCGTGGTAGGTGGTGGTGTCGACGGCCAGGTAGCCGCCGCGGACGTGGCGTTCCAGGTCGGGGGCGAGACCGGGCGGGGTGTCGTCGGCGACGACGAGGGTGACGAGTTCGCCGCCCGCCGAGAGCATCCGGTCCAGGACGGTGCGGGCGGTCTCGGTGAGGTCCTGGCCGATGACGGCGACGTCGCCCTCGATGAGGCCGAGGACGTCGCCGGCCTGGCAGACGCCGGCCGAGGTGAAGGACTGGCGCTCGGCGACGGCGAGTTCGGCGTAGCGGGTGGCTCCGGCGGCGGCGGTCATGGCGACGACGTCCTCGTCGAAGCGCCGGTCGGGTTCGTGGACGGCGAGGGCGGCGATGCCCTGGACGGCGGCGCGGGTGGGGATGAGGGCGACGCGGATGCCCTCGGCCCTGACGTGTTCGGCGGCCGCGGCGGCGGTCAGGCGCAGGTCGGTGTCGTTGGGCAGGAGGACGACCTCGCGGGCGTGCGCCCGGCGGATCGCGTCGACGAGTTCGTCGCGGGCGGGCGGTTCGCCGGGCCGGTTCTGCACGGTGGTCGCGCCGGCCTCGGCGCAGAGTCCGGCGAGGCCCTCGCCGGGGACGACGGCGACGACGGCCCGCTGGGCGCGCTCGCCGCGGCCGGCGGTCGCCGCGGCGTCGGCCGCGAAGTGGGTGATGCGGATGCGGTGCGGGCGTCCGGCCTCGACGCCGGCCTCGACGGCGGCGCCGGCGTCGTCGACGTGCACGTGGACGTTCCAGAGTCCGTCGCCGCCGACGACGACGAGGGACTCCCCCAGGGCGTCGAGGCGGCCGCGGAGGAGTTCCACGGCGGTGTCGTCGGCCTCCAGGAGGTAGATCACCTCGTAGGCGGGTCCGCCGGCGGCGGCGCACTCCTCGGCGGGGCGGGGCGCGGCGGGCGGTGCGGGGGCCGTGGCGGGGTCGGGCGGGGTCTGTCCGGTCACGGTCTCCAGGAGCGCGCCGAGGACGGCCACCAGCCCGCGTCCGCCCGCGTCCACGACTCCGGCGCGTTCGAGGACGTCCAGCTGCCCCGAGGTGGCCGCCAGGGCGGTCCTGGCGCCTTCGTAGGCGTTCCCGGCCACCTCCACGAGCGGGCCGCCCGCCGCGCAGGCGCCGGCCGCGGCGGCGGCGACGGTGAGGATGGTGCCCTCCACGGGGTGGGCGACGGCCCGCCGGGCGGAGGCAGCCGCCTCGGCGAGGGCGCGGGCGAGGTGATCACCGTCACATCCGTCGGCGAGGACGGCGGCCATGCCGCGCAGGAGCTGGGAGAGGATCGTCCCGGAGTTGCCGCGGGCGCCCAGCAGGGCGCCGTGCGCCATGGCCCGTACGGTCTCGGCGGCGTCGGGCGCGGAGGCGGCGAAGACCGCTTCGACGGCCCGGTGGGCGGCTTCCGCCGTCAGGTACAGGTTGGTGCCGGTGTCCCCGTCGGCGACCGGGTAGACGTTGATCGCGTCGATCTCCTCGCGCTCCCGGCCGAGGGCGTCCAGCGCCCGTGCGCACCAGGTCCTGAGCGCTTCGGCGTCGAGCTCGACGAGCTCCTCGAAAGGCGGAAGGGCTCGCGACAACGGGGGTCCTCCTTCTGCGGTGAGCTCACCGCAGGGTAGACCCGGGGTGTCGCGCTTGTGACCTGGGCCCGGGGCGGTGGCCGCCCAGACCGTGGTAGTTTCGTTCCACCGAGCCAGCCGTTGTATGCTGCTTCGGTTGCCTGGTTCACGCCGGGCCATCCCCCGGCAAGCCACTTCAGACTCCTGATTCCGGTGCGCCGGATTTCACTGTAAATCTGAAGTCTTTGGAGTGACCCGTGGCTGCCAACTGCGACGTCTGCGGCAAGGGGCCGGGCTTCGGCAACAACATTTCGCACTCGCACCGCCGTACGCCTCGTCGCTGGAACCCGAACATCCAGCGTGTGCGTGCCGTGGTCGGTCGGACGCCGAAGCGGCTCAACGTCTGCACCTCGTGCATCAAGGCCGGCAAGGTCTCGCGCTAATTGCGACGTTCCGTCGTAGCGCAGCCCCTGCGGTTGCCTTGAAAGGCCGGTTCACCTAGGTGAACCGGCCTTTTGCCATGCCCGGGGGCGGACTCAGTCCCTGAACCGCCAGCCGTGGTCGACCGGGCCGATGCCCGAGCCCAGCGCGAAGCCGGCGGCGATGGCCCCGGTCACGTACTCCTTCGCCCGCCGTACGGCCTCCGGCACGGGCAGCCCCAGGGCCAGCCCCGAGGCGATGGCCGAGGCGAGCGTGCAGCCCGTCCCGTGGGTGTGGCCGTTGTCGTGGCGCGGGGCGCGGAGCCAGTGCTCCTCGGTGCCGTCGGTGAGCAGGTCGACGGCCTCCCGGCCGGTGGGCAGGTGTCCGCCCTTGATCAGGACCCACTCCGGCCCGTAGGACAGGACCCCTTCCGCGGCCGACCGCATGTCGCTCTCGTACACGACGTGGACGCCGGTGAGCTGCGTCACCTCGTCCAGGTTCGGGGTGGCGACGGTGGCGACCGGCAGGAGTCGGGTCCGTACGGAGTCGAGCGCGGATTCCGCGAGGAGCGCGTCGCCGTGTTTGGAGACGCCCACCGGGTCCACGACGACCGGGGCGTCGGTCGCGGCCAGCAGCTCGGCCACCGTCTCGACGAGGGCCGCGGAGGCGAGCATGCCCGTCTTGACGGCCTGGACGCCGATGTCGTCGACCACGGCCCGGTACTGGGCGCGCACGGCCTCCGGGGGTAGCTCCCAGGCGCCGTGGACGCCCAGGGAGTTCTGGGCGGTGACGGCGGTGAGGACGCTCATGCCGTGGACGCCGAGGGCGAGCATGGTCTTGAGGTCGGCCTGGATGCCCGCGCCGCCGCCGGAGTCGGATCCGGCGACGGTGAGGACGAGCGGCGGCCGCGAGGTCACTCGGTCTCCCCGAAGTGGTCCCAGCCGCCGGCGCTGTGCCAGGGGGCCCCGTCGACGGTGACCTGGGGCAGCGCCGAGGGGTTGAGGACCTCGCCGATGACCTTCCAGCGGGCGGGGAGCTTCACGTCGGGCGGGAAGGTGGCCACGATGGCGTGGTCCTCTCCCCCGGTGAGCACCCACTGCATGGGGTCGACGCCGACGGCCTGGCCGATGTCGTTCATCTGGGTGGGGATGTCGATGAGCCCGGAGCGCAGGTCGATGCGGACCTTGCTGGCCTCGGCGATGTGGCCGAGGTCGGCGATGAGGCCGTCGCTGACGTCGCACATGGCGGTGGCGCCGAGTCCGGCGGCGGCCGGGCCCGCGTGGTACGGCGGCTCGGGCCTGCGGTGGGCCTCCACGAAGGCCCGCGGGGAGCGGAAGCCCCGGGAGAGGACCGCGTATCCGGCGGCGGACCAGCCGAGCCAGCCGGTGTAGGCGACGACGTCGCCGGGCTGGGCCCCGCCCCGGGTGACCGGGTCGTGGTTGCGCAGGTCGCCGAGGGCGGTGATGGAGACCATGATCGTGTCGCCGCGGACGACGTCCCCGCCGACCACGGCCGCGCCCGCGACCTGACATTCGTCGCGCAGTCCGTCCATGAGTTCGGTGGCCCAGGTGACGGGCAGTTCCGCGGGGACGACGAGGCCGAGGAGGAGCGCGGTGGGGACCGCACCCATGGCGGCGATGTCGGCGAGGTTCTGCGCGGCGGCCTTGCGGCCGACGTCGTAGGCCGTCGACCAGTCGCGGCGGAAATGGCGTCCTTCGAGGAGGATGTCCGTGCTGGCGACCACCCTCCGGTCGGGGGCGGAGACGACCGCGGCGTCGTCGCCGGGCCCGATCCGCACCGCGGGGGTGGAGGTGAGCCGGGACGTGAGCTCCCTGATGAGCCCGAACTCGCCCAGCTCTCCGACTGTGCCCTTCACCGCGTCTCACCTCGTGTCGTCGTGCCGGCCGGCGGGCGGTGGCGCGTCTGGGCGCGCCGCGGGTCGCGGGCCGTCACCGTGCTGGGTACCGTCAAGTAGACCGTCAACTTCTGTCCTGCGTACGCCACACCGCGGGCGTCCCGGGACGCGCGGGTCTCCCCGCGGCCCGCGGCGACGCGGTACCGTGGCGTCCCTTTCTCCCACAAGATCCTCGTGGTCGCCCTGGAGGTTCCGTGGTTCAGGCGTACATCCTCATCCAGACCGAGGTGGGCAAGGCGTCGACCGTCGCCGACACCATCTCCAAGATCCCGGGGGTGCTCCAGGCGGAGGACGTGACCGGTCCGTACGACGTCATCGTGCGCGCGCAGGCGGACACGGTCGACGAGCTCGGCCGCATGGTGGTCGCCAAGGTCCAGCAAGTGGACGGCATCACGCGCACCCTCACCTGCCCGGTCGTTCATCTGTAGCCCCCGTCTACGCTTGGCCGGTGACTTCTTCCCACCGGCCCTTCGGCCTGCCCGCCGCCGCCACGGCAGGAGTGCTGCTGCTGGCCGTCGTCGGCTGCTCCTCGTCGGGCGCCGCGGCGTCCGTCGTGGTTCCCAGCCCCCCGGCGGCGGAGGCCGCCTTCTGCCAGGCCCTGGCGAAGGAGCTTCCCGACACCGTGGCGGGGCAGGGACGGAGTGATCCGAAGCCCGGCTCCGAGCTGACCGCCGGGTGGGGTGACGGTGCGATCGTACTGCGCTGCGGGGTCCCCCGGCCCGAAAAGATGAGCGATCCGAAGGCGCAGGGCGTCTCCGCGAACGGCGTGCGCTGGATGCTGGAGCGCACGCAGGGCGGAGCGCCCCGCTTCACCACGGTGTACCGCAAGACGTACGTCGAGGTGAGCCTCGACGAGCGGTACGCGCACGACATGGGCCCGCTGGTGGATCTGGCCGCCCCGGTGGCGGCGGCCGTCCCGTGCGGGCTGGATCCGGAGTGCTCCTGAGGGGCACTCCGGACCGGGCGTTCCGCGGCCGCTAGCGCAGGCCGGTGGAGCGGTTCAGCGCGGCCTGGATGAGCCGGTCGACGAGCTCGGAGTAGCCGACGCCGCTCTCCTGCCACATGCGCGGGTACATGGAGATGGGCGTGAAGCCCGGCATGGTGTTGATCTCGTTGATGACGAAGTCGCCGTCCTCGGTGAGGAAGAAGTCGGCGCGGACCAGACCCTCGCAGGAGACGGCCTCGTAGGCCGCGACGGCCAGGCGCTGGACCTCGGCGGTGGCCTCGTCGCCGATCGGCGCGGGCACGATGCCGGAGGCCGAGTCGATGTACTTGGCCTCGAAGTCGTAGAAGTCGTGGTCGGTGACGGGCGGGATCTCGGCCGGCACGCTGGCGCGCGGACCGTCCTCGAACTCCAGGACGCCGCACTCGATCTCACGGCCGCGCAGCAGCGACTCGACGAGGATCTTGGGGTCGTGGCGGCGGGCCTCCTCGATGGCCTCGTCCAGGCCGGAGAGGTCGTCGACCTTGGTGATGCCCATGGACGAGCCGCCGCGGGCGGGCTTCACGAAAAGCGGCCAGCCGTGCTCGGCGGCGAACTCGACGATCTTCTTGCGGGCGGCGGCCGGGCTCTGCTCCCACTCGCGGGGCCGGATGACCTCGTAGGGACCGACCGGCAGGCCGAAGGAGACGAAGACCCGCTTCATGTACTCCTTGTCCTGGCCGACGGCGGAGGCGAGGACGCCCGCGCCGACGTAGGGGACGCCGGAGAGCTCCAGGAGGCCCTGAAGGGTGCCGTCCTCGCCGTAGGGGCCGTGGAGCATGGGGAAGACCACGTCGACCTCGCCGAGGGCCTTCGGCACGGCGCCGGGCTCGGTGAGGACGACCTCGCGGTTGGCGGGGTCGACGGAGAGGACGACGCCGCCCTCCTCGGACTCGGCCAGGTCGGCGACGTTGGGCAGGGCGCGGTCGGCGATGGCCATGCGCTCGGGGGCGTCGGCGGTGAGCGCCCAGCGCCCGTCCGTCGTGATGCCGATGGGCAGCACGTCGTACTTGTCCCGGTCGATGGCGCTGAGGACGGCGCCCGCCGTGACGACGGAGATGGCGTGCTCGGAGCTGCGTCCGCCGAAGACGACGGCCACGCGCGGCTTGCGGGGGCTCTGGGTGTTCTCGCTCATATCGCGATGAGCGTACCTTGCGACTCCCGAACTCCTGAGCGCCCCGCTGCCGCCGCGCGTGTACGGGCGCGGCGGGGCGGGGGCGGTCAGCGGCGTTCGGGCTTGGCCGACCGCGACATCAGTTCCTTGAGCGCGACGACCGGCGGCTTGCCGTCGTGGACGATCGAGACGACGGTCTCGGTGATGGGCATGTCGACGCCGTGGCGGCGGCCCAGATCGAGCACGGACTCGCAGGACTTGACGCCTTCGGCGGTCTGCTTGGTGGCCGCGATGGTCTCCTGGAGGGTCATCCCGCGGCCGAGGTTGGTGCCGAAGGTGTTGTTCCGGGAGAGCGGCGAGGAGCAGGTGGCGACGAGGTCGCCGAGGCCGGCGAGGCCGGAGAAGGTGAGCGGGTCGGCGCCCATGGCGAGGCCGAGGCGGGTGGTCTCGGCGAGGCCGCGGGTGATGAGCGTGGCCTTGGAGTTGTCGCCGAGCCCCATGCCGTTGGCGATGCCGACGGCGAGGCCGATGACGTTCTTCACGGCGCCGCCGAGCTCGCAGCCGACCACGTCGGTGTTGGTGTACGGGCGGAAGTACGGGGTCATGCAGGCGGCCTGGAGCCGCTGGGCGACCGTCTCGTCGACGCAGGCGGCGACGGCGGCGGCGGGCTGCCGGGCGGCGATCTCCTTGGCCAGGTTGGGGCCGGTGAGGACGGCCACGCGCTCGGCGGGCACGTCGGCGACCTCGGTGATCACCTCGCTCATCCGCTTGGCGGTGCCGAGTTCGACGCCCTTCATGAGGGAGACGAGGACGGTGTCCGGGGCCAGGAGCGGCTTCCAGGCGGCGAGGTTGCCGCGCAGGGTCTGGGAGGGGACGACGAGGACGGTGAAGTCGGCGTCGCGGGCGGCCTCGGCCGCGTCCGCGGTGGCCCTGACGGCCGCGGGGAGTTCGACGCCCGGCAGGTAGTCGGGGTTGGTGCGGGTGGCGTTGATCTCCTTGGCCAGTTCGGGGCGCCGGCCCCAGAGGCTGACCTCGCACCCCGCGTCGGCGAGCACCATGGCGAAGGCGGTGCCCCAGGATCCGTTGCCGAAGACGGCTGCCCTCGTCACTTGGTGCCCTCCCCCGCGGCCTTGCGCCGCTGTTCGAGGCGGGCCCTGCGGTGGTCGTACGGCTCGGCGGGCGCCTTCTCGCCGCGGACCTCCTCCAGGAGGGCGGTGATGGCGGCCATGATGACCTCGGTGGCCTCGCGGAGCACCTCGGGCGTGGGCTCGAGTCCGTGGAAGCGGGAGAGGTCGACCGGCGGACCGGCCTGCACGGTCAGCGTCTTGCGGGGGAACAGCCGGAGCTTGTTCTCCTTGGCGTACGGCGGCATCGCGAGGTTGGCGCCCCACTGGGCCACCGGGATGACGGGGGCGCGGGTGAGCAGCGCGACCCGCGCGGCACCGGTCTTGCCGGCCATGGGCCACATGTCGGGGTCCCGGGTGAGGGTGCCCTCGGGGTAGAAGGCGACGCACTCGCCGCGCTCGATGGCGTCCACGGCGGCGCGGAAGGCGTCCAGCGCGTTGGTCGTCTCGCGGTAGACCGGGATCTGTCCGGTGCCGCGCAGCATCATGCCGACGAAGGGGGTCCTGAACAGGCCCGCCTTGGCGAGGAGGCGCGGGACGCGGCCGGTGTTGTACTGGTAGTGCGCGTAGGACAACGGGTCCAGGTAGGAGTTGTGGTTGACCGCGGTGATGAATCCGCCGTCGGCCGGAATGTGCTCCATACCGCGCCAGTCCCGCTTGAACAGAACCACCAGGGGGGGTTTGGCGATGACCGCCGCGAGGCGGTACCAGAAGCCGATTCTGCGGCGGGGCACTCGGACACCTTTCTCCGGGACAGGCTGGCAGGGGATCAAGTGTCGCCCCGTGCTCCTGCTCTGTCGAGTGACACCGTACGCCCCGGAACCGGCGGCGGACCGCGTGGGCGGGACAGAATAGGCCGCGATGAACACGGATACGGACGACGACTGGTCGCTGGTCGTACCCCTGAAGCCCCTTGCCCTGGCGAAGAGCCGACTGGCCGCGGCGGCCGGAGCCCGCCTGCGCCCCCGTCTCGCGCTGGCGTTCGCCGAGGACACCGTCGCGGCGGTGCTGGAGTGCGCGCGCGTACGGGATGTGGTGGTCGTCACGGACGATCCGGCGGCCGGGGCGGCCCTCGCGGCCCTGGGCGCCCGGATCGTGCCGGACACCCCGGCGGCGGGGCTCAACGCGGCCCTCGCCCACGGGGTGCGCGCGTTACGGCACGCGCGGCCGCTCGCACGCGTGGCCGCGCTCAACGCGGACCTGCCGGCGCTGCGCCCCGCGGAGCTGACCCGGGTCCTGGACGCGGCCCGGACATTTCCGAGGGCATTTCTCGCGGATGCCGCCGAAATAGGTACGACATTCCTCTCGGCGGGTCCGGGGGTGGAATTGGAACCGGCATTCGGGGGTGCGTCGAGGTTGCGGCATTTGTCTTCGGGAGCGGTGGAAATCCGGCTCGCGGGGGTGGATTCCGTACGCCGGGACGTGGACACCGGCGAGGATCTGGAGGAGGCCCGGGCCCTGGGGCTCGGCCCGCGGACGGCCGCCCGGTGGCTGCCCGTGGCCGGATAGGCTGCGGCCCATGCAGGCGACCGCGTTCACGTACGACCCCGAGACCCACAGCGGCAGTGTGCTGCTCGACGACGGCACCCCCGTGGAGTTCGGGGCGGACGCCTTCGACGCGGGCGGCCTGCGGCTGCTCCGGCCGGGGCAGCGGGTGCGGATCGAGACGGAGCCGGCGGCTCCCGGGGCCGCTCCGCTGATCACCCTGGTGACGCTCCAGACCTTCTGACGTCCCTGGTCCGGGCCCGTGTCCGGACGCGCCGCGGGCCGGGCTCCCCGGTGGGAGCCCGGCCCGGCGGGTCGGTACCGCTCGTCCTACTTCTTGGCGGCGGTCTTCTTGGCGGTCGTCTTGCGCGCCGTCGTCTTCTTGGCGGGCGCCTTCGTCGCCGTGGCCTTCTTCGCGGCCGGCGCGGTCTTCTTGGCCGTGGCCTTGGTCGCCTTCTTGGCGGCGGCCGCGGTGGTGGCCTTCTTCGCGGCCCCGCCGGCGGTGGTCTTCTTCGCGGCGGTGGTGGCCTTCTTCGCGGGGGTCGCCTTCTTGGCGGCCGCGGTGGTGGTCTTCTTCGCCGGCGTCGCCTTCTTGGCGGCGGCCGTCGTGGCCTTCTTCACCGGGGTCGCCTTCTTCGCGGCGGCCTTCTTGGCGGTGGTGGCCCGCTTGGCGGCGGCCTTCTTCACGGTGGCGGAGGCGCCGCCGGTGAGGCTGCCCTTGGGGGCCTTCTTGACGGAGACCTCGCCGCCCTTGGGGAGCTTCTTGGAGCCGCTGACGAGGTCCTTGAAGCCCTGACCTGCACGGAAGCGCGGAACCGAGGTCTTCTTGACCCGGACGCGCTCACCCGTCTGGGGGTTGCGGGCGTAGCGGGCCGGACGGTCGACCTTCTCGAACGAGCCGAAGCCCGTGACCGAGACCCGGTCGCCCCCGACCACGGCACGCACGATGGCGTCGAGCACGTGGTCGACGGCTTCGGCGGCCTGCTGACGACCGCCCATCTTGTCGGCAATCGCTTCTACGAGCTGCGCCTTGTTCACGTCTTCCCCTTCGGAGACATTGCCAGAACGAAAGTGTTCAAGCTTTTTCGCACGTTAGGCATGTATATACCGCAAATCAAACACGAAACGGGCTAATCACCCTAGTGCCGCAACGCGGAAGAGCCGCTGCGGAGTTCCTGGTGTCAGTCGTCCTCTGGGAATCGGCCCTCGTCGAGGTCCTTCATCAACCGCTCCAGACGCGCTGCCGCGTCCTTGAGATCGTGCTTCGCCGCGGCCGTCACGACCAGCAGCTTCCGGGACAGCGCCATCCTTACGCCCTCCGGGACTTGCAGTGAGCGCACCCTTGTGTGCGCTTCCTTCAATCGGGCGGCGACTGCCTCGTAGAGCTCGAGTTGGCTGTCGCGTTCCATGCACCGATTGTGCCATCTAGGGCGAGTTGTCGCCCGACAGGGTCCCAACAAGCGACTGCGCCCCCCACCGTGAGGTGGGGGGCGCAGTCTTGGAAAAGCGCTGCTCAGACCGTAATTGTACGGGGCTTGTAGGACGGCCTGGCCGCCTCGTAGGTCGCGATGTCGGCTTCGTTCTGAAGGGTGAGGCTGATGTCGTCCAGACCGTTCAGCAGACGCCAGCGGGCGTTCTCGTCGAGCTCGAAGTCGGCGTCGATCCCGGCGGCGAGGACCTTGCGGCGCTCCAGGTCGACGGTGACCTCGGCGGTCGGGTCGGCCTCGGTGAGCTCCCAGAGCGCGTCCACCGTCTCCTGCGGCAGGACGACGGTCAGCAGGCCGTTCTTCAGCGAGTTGCCGCGGAAGATGTCGGCGAAGCGGGCGGAGACGACCGCCTGGAAGCCGTAGTTCTGGAGCGCCCAGACGGCGTGCTCACGGGAGGAGCCGGTGCCGAAGTCGGGGCCGGCCACCAGGACCGAGGCGCCCTGCCGCTCGGGGCGGTTGAGGACGAACTCGGGGTCCTTGCGCCATGCCTCGAAGAGACCGTCCTCGAAGCCGTCGCGGGTGACCTTCTTGAGCCAGTGCGCCGGGATGATCTGGTCGGTGTCGACGTTGCTGCGGCGCAGCGGGACGGCCCGGCCGGTGTGCGTGGTGAAAGCTTCCATGGTTCCTCAGACCCCCGCGGTGGTGGCGACGTCGGACAGATCGGCCGGGGAGGCCAGGTGGCCCAGGACGGCGGTGGCGGCGGCGACCTGGGGCGAGACCAGGTGGGTCCGGCCCCCCTTGCCCTGCCGGCCCTCGAAGTTGCGGTTGGAGGTGGACGCGGAGCGCTCGCCGGGGGCCAGTTGGTCGGGGTTCATGCCCAGGCACATCGAGCAGCCCGCGTGCCGCCATTCGGCGCCGGCCTCCTTGAAGACCTTGTCCAGGCCCTCCTCGACGGCCTGCAGGGCGACCCGGACCGAGCCGGGGACGACCAGCATCCGGACGCCGTCGGCGACCCGGCGGCCCTGGAGGAGGTCCGCGGCGTTGCGCAGGTCCTCGATGCGGCCGTTGGTGCAGGAGCCTACGAAGACGGTGTCGACCTTGATGTCGCGCAGCGGCTGCCCGGCGGTCAACCCCATGTACTCCAGGGCCTTTTCGGCGGCGAGGCGCTCCGAAGCGTCTTCGTACGAAGCCGGGTCGGGGACGTTCGCCGAAAGCGGCGCGCCCTGGCCCGGGTTGGTGCCCCAGGTGACGAACGGCGCCAGGGAGGCGGCGTCGATGACGACCTCGGCGTCGAAGACGGCGTCCTCGTCGGACCTCAGGGTCTTCCAGTACGCGACGGCGGCGTCCCAGTCCTCGCCCTCGGGGGCGTGGGCACGGCCCTCCAGGTAGGCGAAGGTGGTCTCGTCGGGGGCGATCATGCCCGCGCGGGCACCGGCCTCGATGGACATGTTGCAGATGGTCATCCGGGCCTCCATCGAGAGCTTCTCGATGGCGGAGCCGCGGTACTCGAGGATGTAGCCCTGGCCGCCGCCGGTGCCGATCTTGGCGATGATCGCCAGGATCAGGTCCTTGGCGGTGACGTCCTCGGGCAGGTCGCCGTCGACCGTGATGGCCATGGTCCTGGGCCGGGCCAGCGGCAGCGTCTGGGTGGCGAGCACGTGCTCGACCTGGCTGGTGCCGATGCCGAACGCCAGGGCGCCGAAGGCGCCGTGCGTGGAGGTGTGCGAGTCGCCGCAGACGACGGTGGTGCCGGGCTGGGTCAGACCCAGCTGCGGTCCCACGACGTGGACGACGCCCTGCTCGACGTCGCCCAGCGGGTGCAGGCGGACGCCGAACTCGGCGCAGTTCTTGCGCAGCGTCTCCAGCTGCGCGCGGGAGACCGGGTCGGCGATCGGCTTGTCGATGTCGAGGGTGGGGGTGTTGTGGTCCTCGGTGGCGATGGTGAGGTCGAGGCGCCGCACCTGCCGGCCGTTCTGGCGCAGACCGTCGAACGCCTGGGGGCTGGTCACCTCGTGCAGCAGGTGCAGATCGATGAAGAGGAGGTCGGGCTCGCCCTCGGCGCGCCGGACGACGTGGTCGTCCCAGACCTTCTCCGCGAGTGTCCTACCCATCGCTTTCCCTCCGGCCGACGTCTGTGCCGGCGCAACTAGAGACCCGTTTCGCGGGCCGTTGTGCGGCCGCCTCACCAGAGTGACAAGTTCCGCGGAAAATTGAACTTGCGTTTCACAGAGTGAGACGCGAATATCGTTGCATGGACAACTCTAGCGGCGTAGGCGTTCTCGACAAGGCAGCCCTTGTCCTGAGCGCCCTGGAGTCCGGTCCGGCCACCCTCGCAGGACTGGTCGCGGCGACGGGACTCGCACGACCCACGGCACATCGTCTCGCCGTGGCACTGGAACACCACCGGATGGTGGCCCGTGACATGCAGGGCCGGTTCATCCTCGGACCGCGCCTGTCGGAGCTCGCGGCCGCGGCCGGCGAGGACCGCCTGCTCGCGACCGCGGGCCCGGTTCTGACGCATCTGCGCGACGTCACCGGCGAGAGCGCCCAGCTCTACCGCCGGCAGGGCGACATGCGCATCTGCGTGGCGGCCGCCGAGCGGCTCTCGGGCCTGCGCGACACCGTGCCGGTCGGCTCGACGCTGACCATGAAGGCCGGCTCCTCGGCGCAGATCCTGATGGCCTGGGAGGAGCCCGAGCGGCTGCACCGCGGCCTCCAGGGCGCCCGCTTCACGGCGACCGCCCTGTCGGGCGTACGGCGCCGCGGCTGGGCCCAGTCGATCGGTGAGCGGGAGCCGGGCGTGGCGTCCGTCTCCGCGCCCGTGCGGGGCCCCTCGAACCGCGTGGTGGCCGCCGTGTCGGTCTCGGGCCCGATCGAGCGCCTGACGCGCCACCCGGGCCGTATGCACGCCCAGGCGGTCATCGACGCCGCCGCCCGTCTCTCCGAGGCGCTCCGCCGCAACGGCTGACGCGCCCCTTCCCTCCGGTCGTCCCCGGCCCACCGCTTCAACGCCGCAGCGGTGGGCCGGAGTTGTGTCCACGCGCGGTACGGACGTCCCGTACGGCACCGCACAGCGAAGAAGCCCTCCCCCGAAGGGAAGGGCTTCTTCTACGTGTACCCCCGACCGGATTCGAACCGGCGCTACCGCCTTGAGAGGGCGGCGTGCTAGGCCGCTACACAACGGGGGCCTTGCGGATCAGATCCGCGGTGCAGATGAGCTCTGCGAGCTGGCCTACCTGGACTCGAACCAAGAATGACGGTACCAGAAACCGTAGTGTTGCCAATTACACCATAGGCCATGGTGGTTACACCGTACCCCCGACCGGATTCGAACCGGCGCTACCGCCTTGAGAGGGCGGCGTGCTAGGCCGCTACACAACGGGGGCCCTAGCGATCCCACCCGGCCGAAACCGGGTGATGTCACCGTAGATCCACTGGGAGCTACCCAAGTGACCTACAGGATGGATCAGTACCCCCGACCGGATTCGAACCGGCGCTACCGCCTTGAGAGGGCGGCGTGCTAGGCCGCTACACAACGGGGGCTTTGTGGATGCCATCCACGTTTGCAGATAAAGCTCTGCGAGCTGGCCTACCTGGACTCGAACCAAGACTAACGGAACCAGAAACCGTCGTGCTGCCAATTACACCATAGGCCACCGGGGCAACTTCCCCACCAGGGAGGATCTTGCTCGGCTTGCGCTTTCCGGGTTCTTGCCTTTCGGCTTGTTCCCCTCGGCGCAGGAAGAACATTACCCGAAGGTGGACGGTGCTCCAAAACGGGTATGCCCGCCGAGCAGGGCGGGGAGCTGGCGGAGGTCCGTGATCCGGTTCAGCTCGGGGCGGCCGCCGGTGTCCGCGCGGTCCAGCCAGATGCCCAGGAGCCCGGCCTCGACGGCGCCGCGCGCGTCGATGTCCGGCTGGTCCCCGACGTACGCCACCTGGTCCGGGGGCAGGTCAAGGGCGGTGCAGGCGGCGTGGAACGCCTCCGGGGCGGGCTTGGCGACACCGAGCTCGGCGGCGCACAGGACGGCCTCGAAGCGGTCGCGCACGCCCAGGACCCGGAGCTTCCGCTCCTGGTTGTGGATGCTGGCGTTCGACAGGATCCCGTGACGGTAGTCACGAGCCAGCAGGTCCAGGACGGGGACGGTGTCGGGGAAGAGCTCCCAGGCGGCCTCGTAGCGCGCCAGGTAGCGCCCGAACCAGTCGTCGGCCTCGGCCGCGGTCAGCGGCAGCCCCAGGAAGTCCCTGACCCGCTCCCGGCGCTGCTCCTCGAAGTCGACCCCGCCGGCCTCGAAGCGGCGCCAGTGGAGCGTGGTGAGCTCCCGCCAACGACGGAGGGCCTGGTCGACGGAGTCGAATCCGTCCACCAGGCCCTCGGCCGTCAGGTGCTCGCTCATGCCCGCGCGGTCGGCGCGGGCGTAGTCGAAGATCGTGTCGTCCACGTCCCAGAGGACCGCGCGGATGGTCATGGAACGACCGTAGCGCGCGGTCCGCACGGCGGGACCCCGACGGGGGGACCGTTACGCGGCGAGCTTCGCCAGGGCCGCGTCGATGCGGGTCAGGGACTTCTCCTTGCCCAGGATCTCCAGGGACTCGAAGAGCGGCAGGCCGACCGTGCGGCCGGTGACCGCGACGCGGACCGGGGCCTGGGCCTTGCCGAGCTTGAGGCCGTGGACCTCGCCGGCGGCCAGCACCGCGTTCTTGAGCGACTCGGGGTCGCTCCAGTCGGCGGCCTCCAGCTTCTCGCGGGCCGTGGTGAGCAGCGCGGCGGGCTCGCCCTTCATCGCCTTGTCCCACGAGGGCTGGTCGAAGACCGGCTCCGGGAGGAAGAGGAAGTCGACGTTGGCCGTGATCTCCGAGAGGACCGTCATGCGCGTCTGGGCGTGCGGCGCGATGGCCTCCCAGGCGGCGCGGTCGAAGTCCTCGGGCGCCCAGTTGGCGTGCGGGGCCTTCAGCCAGGGCTCGCACGCCTCGGCGAAGGTCTTCACGTCGAGCATCCGGATGTGGTCGGCGTTGATCGACTCGGCCTTCTTGAGGTCGAAGCGCGCCGGGTTGGCGTTGACGTCGGCGATGTCGAACTTCGCCACCATCTCGGGGATGGTGAAGAGGTCCTGGTCGGCCGAGAAGGACCAGCCGAGGAGCGACAGGTAGTTCAGCAGGCCCTCGGGGAGGAAGCCGCGCTCCCGGTAGAGGTTGAGGGACGCCTGCGGGTCGCGCTTGGAGAGCTTCTTGTTGCCCTCGCCCATCACGTACGGCAGGTGGCCGAAGGAGGGGATCTCCTTGGCGACGCCCAGCTCGATCAGCGCCTTGTAGAGCGCGACCTGGCGCGGGGTGGAGGAGAGCAGGTCCTCGCCGCGCAGGACGTGGGTGATCTCCATGAGGGCGTCGTCGACCGGGTTGACCAGCGTGTACAGCGGGGCGCCGTTGGCCCGGAGGATGCCGTAGTCCGGCACGTTCTCCGGGGTGAAGGTGAGCTCGCCGCGGACCAGGTCGGTGAAGGTGATCGGCTCGTCGGGCATCCGGAAGCGGACGATCGACGCGCGGCCCTCCGCCTCGTACGCGGCCTTCTGCTCGGCCGTGAGGTCGCGGCAGTGGCCGTCGTAGCCGGAGGGGCGGCCGGCGGCGCGGGCGGCCTCGCGGCGCTCGTCGAGCTCCTCGGTGGTGCAGTAGCAGGGGTACGCGTAACCGCCGGCGAGCAGCTTGTCGGCGACGTCCTTGTAGATGTCCATCCGCTGCGACTGGCGGTACGGCGCGTGCGGGCCGCCGATCTCCGGGCCCTCGTCCCAGTCGAGGCCGAGCCACCGCAGCGAGTCGAGCAGCTGGTTGTACGACTCCTCGGAGTCGCGCGCAGCGTCGGTGTCCTCGATGCGGAAGACCATGGTGCCCTCGTTGTGCCGGGCGAAGGCCCAGTTGAAGAGAGCGGTGCGGACCAGGCCCACGTGGGGGTTGCCGGTCGGCGAGGGACAGAAACGGACGCGGATGTTCGCGTTAGCCACGCTTGATCACCCTATTGGTGAGAGTGCCGATGCCTTCGATGGTGACGGCGACCTCGTCGCCGACGTTGAGGGGGCCGACCCCGGCGGGGGTGCCGGTGAGGATGACGTCGCCGGGGAGCAGCGTCATGGCCTCGGAGATGTGGACGACCAGGTCCTCGATGGAGCGGATCATGTCGCTCGTGCGACCCAGCTGGCGCTGTTCGCCGTTGACCGTGGCCTGGATGGTCAGGTCGCTCGGGTCGAGGTCGGTCTCCACCCAGGGGCCGAGCGGGCAGGAGGTGTCGAAGCCCTTGGCGCGGGCCCACTGCTTCTCGCGCCGCTGGGCGTCGCGGGCGGTGACGTCGTTGGCGCAGGTGTAGCCGAAGACGACGTCCTTCACGCGCTCGCGGGGCACCTCGCGGCACATGCGGCCGATGACCACGGCCAGTTCGGCCTCGTGGTGCAGCTCGTCGGAGAAGGAGGGGTACTCGATGGCGTCGCCGGGGCCGATCACCGAGGTGGTGGGCTTGAAGAAGGCGACGGGGACGTCGGGGACCTCGTTGCCGAGCTCGGCGGCGTGCTCCGCGTAGTTGCGGCCGATGCCCACGACCTTGTTGGGGAGCACGGGCGGCAGGAGCCGTACCTTGCTCAGCGGGACCTTGGTGCCGCTGAGCTCGAAGTCGGTGTACGGGATGCCCTTGATGATGTCGAGGACGAGGCCGCCTGACTCGACGGTTCCCTCGCCCTCGACGGCGCCGAAGGCCACATTGCCGTCGATGGAGAATCTGGCGATGCGCACGAGTGCTGTCGCCCCTCACTTGCTACTGGCTGGAGTCTGACGCTCCAGGCTAACGCGGCGCGGGGGCGGTCGACCGGCGATATCAGCGTGGCCGATGACGGGGGTGACGTGCGTCGCGACGCGGGCGCGGCCCGCGCCGGGTCAGCGCGCCGGCGTGGCGTACGGCTGGGGCTCGTAGGGCGCCGGGGCCTGCATGAGGATCGTGCGGCGGGGGTTGGCCGTCCGGCCGGGCAGCTCGGCCGCGTACTCCGGCAGGGCGCCCCGGCCGAGGTCGGCGGCGTCCGTGAGGTGGACGAGGGTGGAACGGCGGGGGTTGGCCGTGGTGCCGGGCGTCGTCGTCTTCATCGCGGTGGTCTGACCTTGTTCCGGAACGGGCGCCGCGTGCGGGCGCGAAGGGGTGTAAAGCGTCAGGCTAAACATGCCATTCCCTTCGAATGCATGGCTCAGACATCGATTCTCGTGTGAGTTTCCTCACCACGTGTGGGACATTCCTGGCATTACGGACGGTCGCCGACGGCCACGGAAAGGGACATTCCTCCACTGAATGCTCTATTCCGCTCCTGATCATGCCGACTGGGACACACCAGTACGCGGAACCATTGGAGGGTAAAAGTCCGAAACCTCCGTGATCATCTTCTACATGGGGTGACACTTCGTGCACGCGTTGTCATTCCCCTCACCGTGCGACACGCGGCCCTTGTTGGAGATCCGGCACTGTGCTGGAATTCCACGCACCGCCGCGGGTTCAAGCCGGCGCGCAGGAGGGCGCAACGCAGCGCCGGCCGTGTGGCGGGGAAGGGGGAACTGCGCCGGTCACCGATGACCACCCGGGGTACTCGCGTACCCCGACTGACGCCGACACCGTCCGCTCCGTTCACCCGGAAGGACGCCTGGTCAAAAGGTTGCGACGCTAGTGCAGGGACGTTTCAAGAGGGATGGCTCGGGGTCTCCCCAGGCCCGCCAGAGCCGAGCGGAAGCTCCGGCGGAGCAGGAACCGCGTGCCGGGACCGACCGCGGTCCCTCGGCCCCGCACGGCCCGAACCAGGGACAGGGACCGTCCGGCGACGCCGGCGACTCCGGCAAGCGCGCGGGCGCCAAGGGCAAGACGGCCAAGGCCGCTCCGGCCGACGCGTCGGCCGCCGCGCCCGCCAAGCCGCGGCCCGAGAACGAGGTCGGCCCGCGAATAGCCCTGCGCAACTGGCGCATCTCCACGCGCCTCGTCGCCCTCCTCACCCTCCCCGTGGTGGCGGCGACCACCCTGGGCGGCATCCGCATCAGCGAGTCGCTCCAGGACATGGAGCAGCTCGACCACATGCAGCTGCTGACCAAGCTGACCCGAGAGGCGACCGACCTCGCGCAGGCGCTGCAGTCCGAGCGCGACCTGTCCGCCGGTCCGCTCGCCAACGGCCGCCCGGTCAGCGACTACCAGGTCGCCAACCCGCGCCGGAAGACGGACCGCGAGTACAAGGCGTTCCTCGACGCCACCGAGGACATCCCGACCACCGAGGGCGACGAGGCGCTGCGGAGCATCCGCCAGAACGTCAGCCAGATCGCCTCCCAGGTCATCCAGCTCAACACGATCCGCGGCAACGCCTACGAGAAGGGCGTCGCCCACTCGGTGACGGTCGAGGCGTACAGCCGTCTGATCCGCTCGCTGCTCAGCCTGTCCCAGGACATGGCGCAGGCGACCAGCAACCCGGAGATGATCAAGCGGACCCGCGCGCTCGCCGCGTTCTCGTCCGCCAAGGAGTACGCCTCCATCCAGCAGGCGATCATCGCCGCCGCGCTCCCGCCGAACGACAAGACCCCGGGCCGCATCCAGCAGGGTGACCGCCTGTACGCCGACGCCGCGCTCAACAGTGAGGGCGTCGAGTTCAAGTCGTTCCAGGCGATCTACGAGTCGACCGGCGGCGACGCCGCCGAGCGGACCGCCTCGCTCACCGGCGCCAACCCGTCGATCGTCGCCGCCGACAAGTACGCCGAGCGCGTGCTGAACGCGGACGACGCGATGCCCGGCGGCACCCGTCGCGGTCACCTGAACTTCACCGACGAGTACGGCATCAAGATCAACGCCATGAACGTCATCGAGGACGGCCTCCTCGGCGACATGGAGACGATGGCCCGTGAGCTGCGGCAGGAGTCGCAGCGCGAGGCCATCATCAACGGTGCGCTGATCCTCCTCGTCCTCGGCGTCTCGCTCATCGGCGCCTTCGTCGTGGCCCGGTCCATGATCCGCTCGCTGCGCCGGCTCCAGGACACCGCGACCAAGGTCGCCCAGGACCGCCTGCCCGAGCTCGTCAAGCAGCTCTCCGAGTCCGACCCGCAGGACGTCGACACCTCCGTCGAGTCCGTCGGTGTGCACTCCCGGGACGAGATCGGCCAGGTGGCCGCGGCCTTCGACGACGTGCACCGCGAGGCCGTCCGCCTCGCCGCCGAGCAGGCCCTCCTCCGGGGCAACGTCAACGCGATGTTCACCAACCTCTCGCGCCGTTCCCAGGGCCTCATCCAGCGTCAGCTCTCGCTCATCTCCGAACTGGAGTCGCGCGAGGCCGACCCGGACCAGCTCTCCTCGCTCTTCAAGCTCGACCACCTCGCGACCCGTATGCGCCGGAACGGCGAGAACCTCCTCGTCCTCGCCGGCGAGGAGCCCGGCCGCCGCTGGACCCGTCCGGTCCCGCTGGTCGACGTCCTCCGCGCCGCCGCCTCCGAGGTGGAGCAGTACGAGCGCATCGAACTGGCCGCGGTCCCGGCGACCGAGGTCGCCGGCCGGGTCGTCAACGACCTCGTGCACCTCCTCGCCGAGCTGCTGGAGAACGCCACCTCGTTCTCCTCGCCGCAGACCAAGGTCCGGGTCACCGGTCACGCCCTGCCCGACGGCCGGGTGCTCGTCGAGATCCACGACACCGGCATCGGCCTCTCCCCCGAGGACCTCGCCGCGATCAACGAGCGGCTCGCCTCGCCGCCCACCGTGGACGTCTCCGTCTCCCGCCGCATGGGCCTGTTCGTGGTCGGCCGCCTGTCCCTGCGACACGGCATCCGCATCCAGCTGCGCCCGTCCGACTCGGGCGGCACCACCGCGCTGGTCATGCTCCCGGTCGACGTCGCCCAGGGCGGCAAGAAGCCGATGCCCAAGCCGGGCGCCGGCGGCCAGGGCGCGATGCCGCAGGGCGCGTCCGCCCCGGGCGGCCGTCTCCCCGGCGGCCCCGGTGCGGCCGGTGGCCCCGGCGGCGGACGTCCGGGCGGTGCGCCGTCCGCGGCGGCCGGCCGGGTCGGCGCCGGTCCCGCGCGCGGCCAGGTCGGTACGAGCGGTCCCCGGGCCGCGCTGCCCGCCCGTGACGGTGCCCCGCAGCAGGGCGCCCCGCAGCAGCGCACCCCGCAGCCGCAGAACGCGCAGTTCGACCAGACCGGCCAGCTGCCGCAGAACCCGGACGCGCTGCGCCCGGGTCCCGGCGGCGGCGGTCTCATCGGCGGCGCGGCGAGCGCGATCCCGTCCCGTACGGACGTGTGGGGCAACCAGGGCACCCAGGGCAACCAGTCCGCCCCGCAGGCCGGACCCGGTGCGCCGCAGCACGCCCCGCAGCACCAGGCGCCGCAGGCCGGGCAGCCCGGCGGCTACGACTTCCCGCGCGCCGAGCTGCCGGGCGGCAACCCGCAGCCGCAGCGCCCGCAGGCGGCGAGCTGGGGCAACGACCCGGCGCAGCAGCCGGTCCGGCGCCCGCAGCAGGAGATGTCCCCGCTGGACGCCCCGCGCGGCCACGAGGACCCGGAGGCGGCCGGCCTGTACGGCGCTCCGGCGCAGTCGGCCCCGCAGGGTCCCGGCTCCACGGGCCAGTTCCCGCGCCCCGACTTCGGCGCCCCGCAGGCTCCGCAGCAGGGTCGGCCGCAGCAGCCCCAGCAGCCCCAGCAGCAGGCGTACCAGGGCGGCGCGCAGGACCCGGCGTCGACGGCGCAGTTCCCGCGCCCCGACTTCGGTGCCCCGCAGGGTCCGGGCTCGACCGGACAGTTCCCGCGCCCGGACGCCCCGCAGGGTCCCGGCTCGACCGGTCAGTTCCCGCGGCCCGACTTCGGCGCCCCGCAGGTCCCGCAGCAGGCCCAGCAGCCGCAGGCCCCGCAGGCGTACCAGGGCGGCCAGCAGCAGCAGTTCGGCCGCCA
This sequence comes from Streptomyces sp. NPDC051180, assembly GCF_040689545.1. Classification (NCBI taxonomy): domain Bacteria; kingdom Bacillati; phylum Actinomycetota; class Actinomycetes; order Kitasatosporales; family Streptomycetaceae; genus Streptomyces; species Streptomyces sp. NPDC051180. Next base: position 72,469 of record NZ_JBFBBC010000013.1, on the reverse strand, counting down.
GCCGTACGTCCCGCAGGCCCAGCAGCAGCCTCAGGCCCCGCAGGCCCCGGCTCCTCGTCAGCGGACCGGCGGCGACGCCGGTCGCCAGCAGCCCGCCCTCGGGCAGCCGCGTCGTCCGGAGGCGCTGCCGCCGGCCGGTGCGGGCGACGGCCGCACGCCGCTGTACGACACGCTGGAGACCAACTGGTTCCAGCAGGAGCAGGCCCAGCAGCAGGCCGCGCAGCAGGCGCAGCCGGACGTGACGCAGCCGACCCCGGTCGTGCCGTCGCCGTCCGCTCCGGCGCCCGGTGACGGCGGACGCCAGAACGGCGGGGCCGCCTGGCGGACCTCGCCCAACGACGAGCTGGTGCGCCAGGCCGAACGGGTGCGCAAGCCCGCGGCCGGCGGCGTCACCACCTCCGGCCTCCCCCGGCGCGTGCCGAAGGCCAACCTCGTACCCGGGACCGCGCAGGAGCAGGCCCACACGGCCGGCCCGCAGGTCTCGCGTGCACCCGACGACGTCCGCGGCCGGCTGACCAATCTGCGCCGCGGCATCCAGCAGGGCCGACAGGCGAACAACTCGACCACGGGGAACACCCCCCTCGGTCCGAACCACCAGCAGGAGCGTTAGTTGAACGCGATGAGCCAGGCGGCGCAGAATCTGAACTGGTTGATCACCAACTTCGTGGACAACACCCCCGGGGTGTCGCACACGGTGGTGGTCTCTGCCGACGGACTCCTGCTGGCCATGTCCGAAGGATTCCCCCGTGACCGCGCCGACCAGCTGGCGGCGGTCGCATCCGGACTGACCTCGCTGACCGCGGGCGCGTCCCGGATCTTCGAGGGCGGTCCCGTCGCCCAGACGGTGGTGGAGATGGAGCGCGGCTTCCTCTTCCTCATGTCGGTCTCCGACGGTTCCTCGCTTGCCGTACTCGCCCACCCCGAGTGCGACATCGGCCTCGTGGGCTACGAGATGGCGCTGCTGGTCGACCGGGCCGGCAGCGTCCTCACCCCGGACCTCCGCGCGGAGCTCCAGGGCAGCCTGCTCCACTAGCCGGTTCTGTACCCGGACACCCATCCGAACCGACCGACTGACCCGCAGGGCGGTACGCCCCTCCGTACCGCTCTGGGCACTGTTCACCGTCCGGCCGCCCCACCCGGCCCCCCACCGGCCCCATCAGACGGCAGAAGGTTTGCTGTCACGCCCGGAGGATTCATGACCCCGCCCCCCGCCTCTCACGATCCGTACGGCGCCTCAGTCGACGAGTACGGACATGAGGGCGACCAGCCGCTGGTGCGTCCTTACGCGATGACCGGCGGCCGGACCCGGCCGCGCTACCAGCTCGCCATCGAGGCGCTGGTCAGCACCACGGCCGACCCGGCGCACCTCGCCACGCTGCTCCCCGAGCACCAGCGGATCTGCCACCTGTGCCGCGAGGTCAAGTCGGTCGCCGAGGTGTCGGCACTGCTGTCGATGCCGCTCGGCGTCGCCAGGATCCTCGTCGCCGACCTGGCGGAGGCCGGCATGGTGGCCATCCACCAGCCGGGCAACGGAGAGACCGGCGGCACGCCGGACGTGACTCTGCTCGAAAGGGTGCTCAGTGGACTTCGCAAGCTCTAGCGGTGGCTCGGCCCGGTCGACCACCAGCGCGAAGATCGTGGTGGCGGGCGGCTTCGGCGTGGGCAAGACCACGTTCGTCGGCGCCGTCTCGGAGATCAACCCGCTGCGTACCGAGGCCGTGATGACGTCCGCGTCCGCGGGCATCGACGACCTCACGCACACGGGTGGCAAGACGACCACCACGGTCGCCATGGACTTCGGTCGCATCACCCTGGACCAGGACCTGATCCTGTACCTGTTCGGTACGCCGGGCCAGGACCGCTTCTGGTTCATGTGGGACGACCTGGTCCGCGGCGCGATCGGCGCCGTCGTGCTGGTCGACACCCGCCGTCTCGCCGACTGCTTCCCGGCCGTCGACTACTTCGAGAACTCGGGCCTGCCCTTCGTCATCGCCCTGAACGGCTTCGACGGGGCCCAGCCTTACCAGCCCGAGGAAGTGCGCGAGGCCCTCCAGATCGGCCCCGACACCCCCATCATCACCACGGACGCCCGCCACCGCGCGGACGCCAAGAGCGCGCTCATCACGCTCGTGGAGCACGCCCTCATGGCGCGCCTCAAGTAGGACGGACGGGCGCGACCGGCCGGGGCGGCTGTCCCCTGCCCCTGCCGGAGTGATCTGTGTCCTTCGACACGACCGCCCGCGCGTTCATAACATTTCGACAGAGAATTGGGGCGCCTCGGACACCCGATGCATCCGATCGGTGTCACTGCGCTCACCTGAGCCCCGCCATTTGGCGGGGCTCGCTCTTTATGCCCGTTTTACGCGTGGTCCGGACCGCAAGAAGTCGGCTTGTCCCACTGTTTGGAACGGACCCCCATCACGTGCTGCAATTCATGAACTCCCGAGTAGTACGGCCCTGAACGAAACACCGGCACAACGTAGGTGCCGACGCCGAGAGGTTGTTGGTCGAGTGAGGCGCAGCAAGGAAAGCTCCGCGGAGCAGGAGGCGCGGGGCAACTTCACCCCGCCGTCGCGCGCGGCGATGTCGCCCGCGGACGTGCCCGTGACGCCCCCGCCCGTCGAGGCGGTCAAGGGCAGCACCAGCAAGCTCTCGCCCCGCAACTGGCGGGTGCCGACCAGGCTGAACGCGATCCTCCTCATACCCGTGCTGGTCGGCCTCGTCATGGGCGGCTTCCAGGTGAAGGGGTCGATCGACACCTGGCAGGAGGCGCAGGACGCCGAGAAGACGGCGCTCATCGTGCGCGCCGCCTCGGAGTACAGCACCGCCCTGCTGAACGAGCGGGACCTGACCGCCGCTCCGCTCCTCGCCGCCAAGTCGGCCGAGGACCGCAAGAGCGACGAGGTGACGCAGGCGTACGCCGCGACCGACGCCGCCCGCGCCAAGTTCGACGAGGCCGTCGGGAACCTTCCCTCGGGCCAGGGCCTGGAGCGCCGCCTGCGGCTCTTCAAGGACGAGGAGCCCAAGCTCGAAGCGCTCCGCAAGGCCGCGTACACCCGCTCCCTCGACCCGGTGAACACCCAGCTCGGGTACACCGGCGTCCAGCACTACCTCACCGAGTTCTCCAACGAGCTCGGCCTCGGCACCGGCAACGTCACCGCGTACGGCCGGAGCGTCTACGCGGTCCAGCTGGCCAAGGGCGCCGAGTCCCTCCAGCGCTCCATCGGCACCCAGCTCCTGGTCCGGCCCAGCCGCCAGGAGGCCGTCTTCGCCCAGCAGTCCGTGGCGTTCAACTCGTACAACTACCTGGAGCAGATCGCCCTCGGCGAGTTCTCCTCCGGCGGTATGCCCGAGGACGTCGAGCTGCTGAAGAAGGTCATGGCCGGCAAGGCCACCGAGGGCGCCAAGCGCATGCAGGCCGCCGGCGTCGAGCTGCCCAAGGGCAAGGACGGCTCCGTCTACTCGGGCGTGGCCTCCGCCATCGGCACCGCCAAGGGCCCCGAGGACCTCGCGGACCTCAAGCCCAAGGGCATCACGGCCGAGACCTGGATGGCCGTCGCCACGGCCAAGTTCGACGGCTACTCCGAGGTCGAGAAGGCCCTCGTCGACAAGGCCGTGGCCGAGGCCGCGAAGATCTCCGACGAGTCCAAGACGGACGCCTGGGTCAACGGCGCCATCGTCGTCATCGCCCTGCTCGCCGCCTTCATCCTGGCCGGCATGATGGCCCGCCAGATGAGCCGCTCGATGCGCGAGCTGCGCACCGCCGCCTTCGGCATCGCCGAGCAGCGCCTGCCGATGCTCGTCGACCAGCTCTCCCGTACCGAGCCCGGCCGGGTCGACACCCGGGTGCAGCCCATCCCGATCGACTCGCAGGACGAGATCGGCGAGGTCGCCCGCGCCTTCGACCAGGTGCACCGCGAGGCCGTCCGGCTCGCCGCCGAGCAGGCCATGCTCCGGGGCAACGTCAACGCGATCTTCACCAACCTCTCGCGCCGCAACCAGTCGCTGATCGAGGGCCAGCTGACCCTCATCACCGACCTGGAGAACAACGAGGCCGACCCGGACCAGCTGGAGAACCTCTTCCGCCTGGACCACCTGGCCACCCGTATGCGCCGCAACGGCGAGAACCTCCTCGTCCTCGCCGGCGAGGAGCCGGGCCGCCGCTGGGACCAGCCGGTCCCGCTGGTCGACGTCATGCGCGCCGCCTCCTCCGAGGTGGAGCAGTACGAGCGCATCGAGCTGGCCGGCGTCCCGGAGGCCGAGATCCACGGCCAGGCCGTGACCGACCTCGTGCACCTGCTCGCCGAGCTCCTGGAGAACGCCACGACGTTCTCCTCCCCGCAGACCAAGGTCCGCGTCACCGCGACCCGTCTTCCCGACGGCCGCGTGATGGTCGAGATCCACGACAAGGGCATCGGCCTCACCGCCGAGGACTTCGCGGACATCAACCACAAGCTGGCCAACCCGCCGACCGTGGACGCCGCCGTCTCGCAGCGCATGGGCCTCTTCGTGGTCGGCCGGCTCGCCGACCGCCACGGCATCCGCGTCCAGCTCCGCCCGTCGGGCGAGCAGGCCGGGACGACCTCGCTCGTCATGCTGCCGGACGCGATCACGCACGGCGGCGGCGCGGAGCAGCCGCTCCAGGACGACTTCACCGTCTCGCAGATCATTCCGCAGCAACAGCAGCAGCAGAACGCCTTCGAGGCCGCTCCGCAGCAGCAGCCGATGCTGACCGCGGCGGACCTGGGCTTCGACGACTCGCGGTACGAGCAGCCGGCCGAGGAGGAGCTCCAGCTCGACCCGGTCAACCGCTCGCTGAACCGGGAGGGGCGTCGCGCCGCTCTCGGCGCCCAGGCGCAGTCCGGCGACCGCCCGCTGTTCCGCGACGAGGCGGAGCAGGGCGACGAGTACGGGCACCAGGACCAGGACCAGGCGTACGCGCAGGGTGTCCAGGACCAGGGCCAGGAGTACGCTCGGCAGCAGGCCCAGGAGTACCCGGCGGAGCAGTACCCGGCGCAGGAGTACGGGCAGCCGCAGCAGACCCCGGGCTACGGCCAGGAGTACGCGGCCGGCTACCCCGCTCAGGACGGCTACGACTACCCGCAGCAGGGCTATGAGGCGTACCCGCAGCAGGGCTATGCGGAACCCTCGTACGAGGCCCCGGCGGTCGAACAGCAGCCGTACGGCAATGCGTTCGATCCCCAGGCCCACCAGGCAGAGTGGCCGGATCAGAGCGCTTACCAGAACGGCTACGGCCAGGAGTACGGAGCGCAACCGGAATCTGCTCCGAGCGCTCCCGAACCGAGCCGGGACCGCGTAGGCTTCGACCGTCCGGGTCCGGCTCCCAGCCCCGCCCCGGACGCCGGCCACGCGCTGACCGACGCCGGTCTGCCGCGCCGCGGCAGCGTCGCCCCGCAGACCCAGCAGGTGCCGCAGCAGCAGGCGCCGCAGCAGCCGAAGCCCGCGCAGCCGGAACAGGGGCAGAACGACGCCGACGGTTCCGAGGAGTGGCGCTCGACCAACGACGAGCGCTGGCAGCGGGCCGGGAAGCTCAAGGACCCCAAGGCGGGCGGGGTCACCTCGTCCGGTCTCCCCCGGCGGGTCCCGAAGGCCAACCTGGTCGAGGGAACGGCGGAGCAGACGCCTCAGGGCGGCCCCCAGGTCTCCCGCGCTCCCGAGGACGTCCGGGGCAGGTTGAGCAACCTGCGCCGCGGTGTCCAGCAGGGACGCAGCGCGGGAACGGACACGAACGGATCGGGCCTCGGCCCGGGCAGTACCTACAACCAGGAGCGTTAGTGTGAGCATGAGCCAGGCGGCGCAGAATCTGAACTGGTTGATCACCAACTTCGTGGACAACACCCCCGGGGTGTCCCACACGGTGGTGGTCTCCGCCGACGGACTCCTGCTGGCGATGTCCGAGGGGTTCCCCCGCGACCGCGCCGACCAGCTGGCGGCCGTCGCATCCGGACTCACCTCGCTGACCGCGGGCGCGTCCAGGATCTTCGAGGGCGGTGCGGTCAACCAGACCGTCGTGGAGATGGAGCGCGGCTTCCTCTTCATCATGTCGATCTCGGACGGTTCCTCGCTGGCCGTACTCGCCCACCCGGAGGCCGACATCGGTCTCGTCGGGTACGAGATGGCCCTGCTGGTGGACCGTGCGGGCACCGTGCTGACTCCTGATCTCCGTGCGGAGCTTCAGGGAAGTCTTCTCAACTAACAGACAGACAGTGCGTTTCGTGCCACCGCACCGTAGGGTGCGGTGGCGCGGCTTCAAGGGACATGGACCGCGAGGCAGTCGGAGGAGGAGACGTGGGAACACCACCGGGCGCGAGCCCTTACAACGGTTATGACGCGCACCAGGCGCCGCAGGGCGACACCGCGCAGAACCGGTTCAACTTTCCCTCCGCCCCGAGCAGACAGGGTGCGGCGCAGCCTTACGCGCAGCCCCACGCCCCGTCCGCGGCAGCGGGCTCGCCGAGCGCCTCGCGCGGTCCGTCCGCCTCGGGAGGCTCGGGCGGGCACAACCCGCTCGTGCGTCCCTATGCGATGACCGGCGGCCGGACCCGGCCGCGCTACCAGCTCGCCATCGAGGCGCTGGTCAGTACGACGGCCGATCCGGCCCGGCTGCAGGGGCAGTTGCCCGAGCACCAGCGGATCTGCCGGCTGTGCTTCGAGATCAAGTCGGTCGCGGAGATCTCGGCTCTTCTCTCCATCCCCCTCGGCGTCGCCCGAATCCTCGTCGCCGACCTGGCCGAGGCCGGACTCGTCGCCATCCACCAGCCGGGCGGCGACGAGGCCGCCGGCGGTCAGCCAGACGTGACACTGCTCGAAAGGGTGCTCAGTGGACTTCGCAAGCTCTAGCGGCGGCGCGGCCCGTTCAACCACCAGCGCGAAGATCGTGGTGGCGGGCGGCTTCGGCGTGGGCAAGACCACGTTCGTCGGCGCCGTCTCGGAGATCAACCCGCTGCGTACCGAGGCCGTGATGACGTCCGCGTCCGCGGGCATCGACGACCTCACCCACACCGGCGACAAGACGACGACGACTGTCGCCATGGACTTCGGCCGCATCACCCTGGACCAGGACCTGATCCTGTACCTCTTCGGTACGCCGGGCCAGGACCGCTTCTGGTTCATGTGGGACGACCTCGTCCGCGGCGCCATCGGCGCCGTCGTGCTGGTCGACACCCGCCGTCTCGCCGACTGCTTCCCGGCCGTCGACTACTTCGAGAACTCGGGCCTGCCCTTCGTCATCGCCCTCAACGGCTTCGACGGAAACCAGCCTTACCAGCCCGAGGAGGTCCGCGAGGCCCTCCAGATCGGCCCCGACACCCCCATCATCACCACCGACGCCCGCCACCGCGCGGACGCCAAGAGCGCGCTCATCACCCTCGTGGAGCACGCCCTCATGGCACGCCTGCGGTAGTCCCGACGGACGACGGAGAAAGGGCCCCGCACCGAGACTCGGTGCGGGGCCCTTCGCCGTGCGGTCGGCCCCGGCACGCCGAAGGCCCCCGCTCCGGGCGGAGCGGGGGCCTTCGGGGTGCTCGGGGGGGCTCAGCGCCAGCTGTGCGGGGCGCGGAAGCCGTGCTCGCGCTCCAGGCGGCGCCAGCCGGCCGTGGTGCGGGCGTGGTGGTCCGTGGCGGCGTCCTCGGGGCGGGCGGCCGCACGGGCGAGCAGCACGGCCGTGATGGCGGCGAGCTCCTCGGGGTCGGCGTGGCCCTTCTCGACACGGAGCAGGTTGGCTGATGTGGTCACGTGGATGGCTCCTCTGGCTGGGAAGTCCTGCGGAGGGCGGGGAGGGAAGTCCTACTGGGGCGGGTTGCCGTGCTTGCGCGACGGCAGGTCCGCGTGCTTGGTGCGGAGCATCGCGAGGGACCGGATGAGCACCTGGCGGGTGTCGGCGGGGTCGATGACGTCGTCGACCAGGCCGCGCTCCGCCGCGTAGTACGGGTGCATCAGCTCGGCCTTGTACTCCTTGACCATGCGGGCACGCATGGCCTCGGGGTCCTCGGCCTCGGCGATCTGCTTGCGGAAGATCACGTTGGCGGCGCCCTCGGCGCCCATGACCGCGATTTCGTTGGTGGGCCAGGCGTACGTCAGGTCGGCGCCGATGGACTGGGAGTCCATGACGATGTAGGCGCCGCCGTACGCCTTGCGCAGGATCAGCGAGATCCGGGGCACGGTCGCGTTGCAGTACGCGTACAGCAGCTTCGCGCCGTGGCGGATGATTCCACCGTGCTCCTGGTCGACGCCGGGAAGGAAGCCGGGGACGTCCAGAAGAGTGATGATCGGGATGTTGAAGGCGTCGCACATCTGCACGAAGCGGGCGGCCTTCTCGGACGCCTCGATGTCGAGGACACCGGCCAGCGACTGGGGCTGGTTGGCGACGATGCCGACGACCTGGCCGTCGAGGCGGGCCAGGGCGCAGATGATGTTGCGCGCCCAGCGCTCGTGGACCTCCAGGTAGTCGCCGTCGTCGACGAGCTCCTCGATGACCTTGTGCATGTCGTACGGGCGGTTGCCGTCGGCGGGCACCAGGTCGAGCAGGACCTCGGAGCGCCGGTCCGCCGGGTCCTCGGAGGCGACGGTCGGCGGGTTCTCGCGGTTGTTCTGCGGGAGCATCGAGAGGAGGTAGCGCACCTCGGCGATGCAGGTCTCCTCGTCGTCGTACGCGAAGTGCGCGACGCCGCTGGTGCCGGCGTGGACGTCGGCGCCGCCGAGTCCGTTCTGGGTGATCTCCTCGCCGGTGACCGCCTTGACGACGTCCGGGCCGGTGATGAACATCTGCGAGGTCTCGCGGACCATGAAGACGAAGTCCGTGAGGGCGGGCGAGTAGGCCGCGCCGCCGGCGCACGGGCCGAGCATCACCGAGATCTGCGGGATGACGCCCGAGGCCCGGGTGTTGCGCTGGAAGATGCCGCCGTAGCCGGCGAGGGCGGAGACGCCCTCCTGGATACGGGCGCCGGCGCCGTCGTTGAGGGAGACCAGCGGGGCACCGGCCGCGATGGCCATGTCCATGATCTTGTGGATCTTGGTGGCGTGGGCCTCGCCCAGCGCGCCGCCGAAGATCCGGAAGTCGTGGGCGTAGACGAAGACCGTGCGGCCCTCGACCGTGCCCCAGCCGGTGATGACACCGTCGGTGTAGGGCTTCTTGGCCTCCAGGCCGAAGCCGACGGCGCGGTGGCGCCGCAGCTGCTCGACCTCACTGAAGGAACCAGGGTCGAGCAGCAGCTCGATGCGCTCGCGCGCCGTCAGCTTGCCCTTGGCGTGCTGGGCCTCGGTGGCGCGGTCGCTCGGGCCGCGGAGGGCCTGCTCACGCAGGACGTGCAGCTCGGCCACTCGGCCACGGGCGTCAGCGGGCTCGCTCGGGATCTGGTCCACAACGGTCATGTACCGACCCTACGAAGTCACCCGTGAAAACTCCGCCGTCGACTCCGTACAGTCTCGCGTGTCGATTCCTGGTGGGGCTGTACAGAACCATCACCTGTCACAGCCGAGTCGACAGCCAGACACCCCCTGTGGTTGTAGGGGTTCCACATAGACGGAAAAACGGCGAGGCGGTCGCCTTCCGGGTGACCCGGGAGAGCGACCGCCTGACCTTAGCGCCTCACCGGCGGTGCCGGGGGCTCAGTCCGCGCAGTGGAAGCGCGCGTTCCCCCAGTCGGCGTGGTCGTTGCCGTTGCCGTCGCCCCCGTCGTCGACCACCAGCTCGACGTAGGAGGCGCCCGTGACGTCGGCCGTGAGCGGCCAGGCGCTGTCCGCGGCCTTGAGGACCGGGGAGGCCGCCTTCTCCACGCCGTCGGCGAGGACGCCGAAGCGGACGCTGCCGCGGCCGGTCTGGACGTCGTCGACGCCGACCTCGGCGGTGAGCGAGGTGCACCGGCCTCCGAGGTAGTAGCGGACCCGGGCCGGGGCGTGGCTGCCCAGTCCCTTGGCGTACGTCACTCCCCCGATGCGCAGCGGGGAGCCGTCGCCGGTGCCGGTCTCGCCGTTGGAGAGGTCGCGCTCGACCGGTCCCCAGCCGTTGGTGGCCGAGGTCCACTCCAGGTCGCTCGCCCAGCTGTCGGCGGTGGGCGGCGGGGGAAGGGTGCGGACGGAGGTGGCCTGCGTCAGGCTCCGCGCGCCTCCCGAGACGGTGTAGGAGAGCCCAGCGGTGAGCGTGTACGGCTGGTGGGCGGCGTCCGCCGGCGGGGTCACCCGCCAGGTGGCGGTGGCCCGCGCGCCCGGGGCGACGGTGCCGAGGGCGACGGGTGCGGCCGGCTCGGCGGTCCAGCCGGCGGGGAGGGTGAGGGTGGCCAGGGCTCCGGTGGCGTCGGCGGCCTCGTCGTTGGCGAAGGCGGCCGTGACCTCGTTGGGGCGGCCGGGCTCCAGGGTCTCGGGCGCGGTGAGCGCGAGCGTGCCGCAGGCGGCGGGCTCCTCGGCCGGGCCGAGGTCGGTCACGGTGAAGGCGTCGAGGACGAAGTCGGCTCCGTCGGGCGCGTCAGCCCGCTTGCGCAGCCCGGTCCAGGTGTCGCCGCAGCCGGCGGTGACGACCTCCTCGAAGCGGGCGGTGGTCCGCTGCTGCCCGATCGGGGTGAGTCGGGTCTCGACGGGGGTTCCCCGGCCGTGCCGGCGGTCGTAGCCGGTGACCCACTCGTACGCGCCCGCGTGGCTGGACTGGTAGTCGAAGGCGACGCGGTAGCGGTGGCCGTCCTCCATGGGGACGGTCCAGGGCGCGGTCCGGTAGACCAGGCCGCTGTTCTCGTCGTGCGACTTGAGCGACTCGGCGCCGCCGACGACGTCGTCGATCGCCTTCCCGTTCCAGCCGGCCTGGGTGTACGGGGCGTGCAGCTGGGCGATGTGGGTGCGCGGGTCGGTCGTGCCGCCCGCGTCGCCCTTCAGGAAGGGGCCCCAGCCCTGGTCGACGGCCTCGAAGTCCTCGGACACGACGGCCCCGGCCCGGGCCGCGGGGGCGCCGGCGACGATCCGCACGTCGTCGACGCGGACCTGCGCCGCGCTGCCGGCCGCGGCCTGGATCGTGAGCCGGGTGGAGCCGTTTGCGGGTGCGGTGAAGGTGACCTTGGCGCGCTGGAAGCGGGTGCCGTTCCAGTCGGAGGCGGCGACCCGGTCCTCCAGCGTGGACCGCTCGACCGTGACGGCGCGGCCGCCGACGGACAGGGTGGTGGGCCGGGTGGCACCGGCCTCGACCTCGACGAGGGCCGAGGCGGTGTACCGGGCGCCGGGGACCAGCCCGGTGATCTGCTGGCGGACCGAGGCGGCGGCGGTGCCGGAGAGCCGGGCGCTGTTGCGGCCCTGGTCGTCGGTGTCCCGGGCGACCGTCCCGGCTTTCGTCCAGCCGGCGAGCCCCGCGTCGTTGAAGCCGGGGTCCTTCACCGGGGTTCCCTGGCCCCAGCGCGGGGCGGGCTGCTCCGGGGCGCGGTCGGGGTAGAGGACGTAGGGCTGCCCGGCGACGGCGTCGAGGGTGATCCGGCCGGCGACGGGCCGGACGGTCGCGGTCCGGACGCGTCCGTTGTCGGTGAGCCGGTAGACGGTGTACGAGCGGGGCCCGGCGGGGACGTCCCAACTGGTCGTGCCGCCGGTCCTGTTGTAGTGGTAGAGCTTCTTCCCGCCGTCCCAGGGCAGCAGGTAGCCCTCGCCGTCGAGGACCTTGCGGCCGTGGTCGTAGAAGGTGCGGCGGCCGTTCTCGACGGTGCCGCGGACGCCTCCGGTGAAGGTGATGTCGTTGCCGTCCCAGCGGGTGATGCGCTGCTGCTGGAGGTACTTGGCGGGCAGGTTGCGCTGCCAGACGTTGGCGGTGAAGGCGTTCCAGTCGGTCTCGCCGGTCCAGCCCTCGAAGTCGACGAGGGCGGTCTGGCCGAGGACCGGGTGGTCGTTCCAGACGTCCTTCTCGCCGTTGCGGATGAAGCGGACGATCCGGGAGTTGAGGCCCTTGTTGGTGGCGCCGCCGTAGTCGAGGTCGTTGGCCCAGTGGGACCAGAGGGAGGCCCGCTCGAACTTCTCGGACCACTCGGTGGCGACGTTCCAGCCCTGGGCCTGCACGGCCTGCATCGTCTTGTCGGCGATCCAGCCGTGCGTGTAGTAGACGTCGATGTAGAGCGTGGACAGGCGGGGGTCGGTCTCCTCGCGCAACTGCCGGAAGCGGCGGGCGAGGTCGCCGCTGTTGATGTCGCGGCGCTGGTCGATGTAGTAGCTCTGGTTGAGCCAGTTCCAGCCCGGCTTCGTCCGGTCGACGAGCGTCTCGTCGAAGTTCCTCGCCTCGGGGTACGCCTCGGTGGCGTTCACGTGGACGCCGAAGTCGGCGCCCCACTTGCCGCCCTCCCTGAGCAGGGTGTTGAGGTCGGCGAGGCCACCGGCCCGCTTGTTGTAGTTGCCGCCGTAGTCGGGGTGGGCGGAGTCGTGGCCCTCGGAGCCGTACCCCTTGAGCAGCGCGAACTGGCCGAGTCCGTCGGTGGCCAGCGAGATCCGCTTGACGTCGTCGAGGGTGCGCAGGAAGGGGTGGGTGGCCTGGGAGGCGAAGTTGAACGGGATGTGGGCGACGACCCGGCGGGGGGTCTGCTCGCTGCCGGGGGCCTTGATCCCGATCGAGCGGAAGGCGACGGCGCCGTCCTGCCAGTCGGTGACGCCGTCGGCGTTGGCGTCGGGGGTGACGACGACCTTGGCCCAGGGCAGGCCGTCGCCGCTCTCGGGCCGCGGGGCGCCGTCGCCGCGGTAGGTCCACTGGCCGGACCAGACGCCGACGCGGGTCTCGGCGCCGTTCCTGCGGGCCTGGTGCCAGAAGCGGGCGCCGTCGCGGGCGCTCGCGCCGGCCGGCTTGTCGTAGCTGGAGTTGGACTCGACGGCGGCGGCCAGCCGGCCGGTGCTGACGATCGCGTAGCTGGCGCCGACCGGGTTCGCCTCGGTGGCGGTGGCGTCGGTGACCTGGGCGAAGACGTCGGCGGTCCGGGTGGAGTCCGGGTCGAGGCGGGTGAAGGCGGTGGCGGCGCCACCGTCCGCGGAGCCGACAGAGACGAGGTCGTGGCCGGGGATGTCGAGGGTGCCGACCCGGAAGGTCTCGGTGTCGCGGACGGCGGTGACCCGGAAGGTGGTGGTCGCGCCCGTCACGCTCAGGCTCGCGTCGATCTCGACGCCGGGCAGGTCGGGGAAGGCGAGGGTGTACGCGGCGGAGCGGGCGGTCAGGACGGGGGCGCCCTTGGCCAGGACGGTGCGGGCGGTGCCGTTGAGGACGACCTGGGTGACCGGGGCCGTACTGCCGAGGAGCCGGGCGCCGGTCGCGCGGTCGGTGTACGACAGGACGCGGGGGAAGTCCTCCGCGACGGCGACGGAGAGCCGGTCGGATCCGATGACGGCGGTGGCGGCGGGGGCTTCGGAGGCGGTGGGCGGGGCGGCCGCGGCGGTGTCGGCGAGGGCGGGTCCCGACAGGGCCAGCACGGTCGCCGAGGCCGCCGCGAGCGCGCAGGCCGCGCGGAGTCTCGGGGAGAGGGGGAGGGACATGCGGACCAGTCAGCCGCGCCCCGGCGGCACCGTCAACGCGATCGTGCCGCGCGGGACCCTCCAGTCCAAGAACCGCCTCCGGTTAGTCCAAGTGCCGTCGACGTTTTCCCCAGATGTTGAATGTTGAACGGAATAGGGCTACAGTCGTTCTCGTTGAAGGTTCAACAAACACCGACAAGGAGCACGTCATGGGTCTCTTCACCCGCAAGAACAACGAGTCCGCCGTCGCCGTCGCCACCCTCCCCGTGGACCCGGCCCTGGCCGCCCTGACCGGCGCGTACAGCATCGACCCGGCGCACAGCAGCATCGGCTTCACCGTCCGTCACGCGATGGTCACCAACGTCCGCGGCACCTTCGCCGAGCACGAGGGCGCACTGAACCTGGACGGGGCGAACCCGGGTGCCTCCACCGCCTCCATCGACGTCAAGATCGCCTCCATCGACACGGGCATCGGCGACCGCGACGGCCACCTGCGCAGCGGCGACTTCTTCGACGCCGAGCAGTTCCCCCTCATGACGTTCCGCTCCACCGAGGCCGCGCAGCTGGGCGGCGACAAGTACCGGATCACCGGCGACCTGACCATCAAGGACGTCACCAAGCCGCTCTCCATCGACCTGGAGTTCAACGGCACCGCCACCGACGTCTACGGCAACGAGCGCGTCGGCTTCGAGGGCTCCGCCGAGATCCTGCGCTCCGAGTGGGGCCTGACCTGGAACGCGGCCCTGGAGACCGGCGGCGTGATGGTCAGCGACAAGGTCAAGCTGAACTTCGACATCTCCGCCATCAAGAACGCCGCCTGACCCCGGGTCCACCCCCTCCGGAGCCCCACGAGCGCGCCCGCCCTCCGCACCCGCGGAAGGCGGGCGCTCGGCGTTCCCGACGGCGGGCCGACACCACGGGCCGACCCTGCGGGCCGACTCCGCTGTCAGTGCCGGCCGCTAGCGTCGGCGGCATGGAATTCCGCATCGACAGCGCCGTGTTGACCGAGGCCGTGACCTGGGCCGCCCGGGTCCTGCCCACCCGCTCCCCGCTGCCCGTCCTCGGCGGCCTGCTGCTGGAGGCGGCGGACGGCCGGCTGCGGGTCTCGGGGCTCGACCACGAGGCATCGGCCCGTGTCGAGGTCGAGGCCGACACCGCCGTCCCGGGCCGGGCCCTGGTCCTCGGCCGCCGCCTGGTCGACATCTGCAAGGTGCTCCCCCGGGGCCACGCGGAGCTCGCCGTGGAGGGCGCCCGCCTCTCGGTGACCTCGGGCGACGCCCGCTTCGGCCTCTCCCTGCTGCCGCTCGCCGACTACCCCGCCGCTCCGGCGCTGCCCGAGGTCCGCGGCCTGGTGGACGGCGACGCCTTCGCCGCGGCCGTCGGACAGGTGGCCGTCGCGGCCGGCCGGGACGACTCGCTGCCCGTCCTGACCGGCATCCGGCTCGCCCTGGACAGCGACACGATGACGCTGGCCGCCACCGACCGCTACCGGTACGCCGTCCGCACCCTGGAGTGGAAGCCCGGGGCGGGCGGCGCGGGCGAAGGCGCCGACGTCGTGGTCCCGGCCCGCCGCCTCACCGAGATCGCCCGCTCCCTCGCCGGCGCCGGCCCGGCCCGCCTCGCCCTCGACGCCGGCTCCCTGGGATTCGAGAGCGCCGGCACCCGCGCCACCACCCGGCTGCTCGACGGCCGGCTCCCCCGCCACGACAAGCTCTTCGCGCTCGGCGACCACGCCCTCGCGGTGACCGGCCTGAGCCCGCTCACCGAGGCGGTCCGCCGGGTCGCCGTCGTCGCCGAGGGCGACAGCCCGGTCCAGCTGGCCTTCTCCTCCTCGGGCCTCCACCTCCGGGCGGGGTACGAGGACGACGTCGCCTCCCAGCGCCTGCCCGCCACCCTCGCCGGGGCGGAGTCGATGACGGTCGCCTTCAACCCGGGCTACCTCCTGGACGCGCTCGGCTCGCTGGACACCCCGGAGGTCCGCTTCCACCTCCTCGGGCCCGGTCAGCGCGCCCTGCTCACCGACGGCCCGGACGGCGCCCACCGCCATCTGCTGATGTCGGTGAAGCCGCTGATCTGAGCCGGGGCGGCCCGCCGGGTCAGAACCCGCCGCCGCCGTCGAAGCCGCCGCCCCCGCCGAAGTCCCCGCCGCCCCCGAAGTCGCCGCCGCCGAAGTCGCTCGAACCGAAGTCCCCGGAGCCGAAGTCGGCGCCGGAGAAGTCGCCGCCCTGGAACTCGCCGCCGCCGTACTCCGCGGCGTAGGCCGGGGTGGCGAGCGCGGAGCCGAGCATGGTGCCGACGAGGAGGCCGGGGAGCATGCCGCCGCCGAAGTACCCGCCTGCCCAGGGGCCGTACGCCGGGCCCGCCTCCCAGTAGGGGCGGCGGCCGCCGTCGGTCTCCACGGTGCGTGCGACGGGGTCGAGCCCGTCGTCGAGGCGGGCCGCGTCGGCCGCGCAGACCGGGACCCGGCGCGGGGCGCCGGCGGCCGGCGTCCAGTCGCGGTCCCCGGCGGCGGGACCGTGCCGCGGGTCGAAGAAGCACGGGGGCCGGCGCTCCGGGAGCGGCCTGCTCTCGCGGCGGGCGGCCAGGACGGCGAGGGAGTAGCGGCCGTCCTCCAGGGCCTGGGTGACCGGGCGGACGTCGTGCGGCCGGGCGGCCGCGGCCATCAGGGACTTGGCCCGGTCGTACGAGTCGAGGGCGCGTTCGTAGTCCCCGCGCATGGCGTCGTCGGCGCCGGGCTCGGCCGGGTGGAAGTCGAGGCGTTCGAGCTCCTCGCCGAAGGCGGTGATGTCCTCGTCGACGACCACCCGCAACCGGTCGAGGGCGGCCCGCTCCTCGGCCTCCTTGCGGAGCCGGTTGCGGCGGACCACGGCGTACGCCCCCGCTCCGCCGGCCACGACGACCGCGCCGAGGGCGACGAGACCGGCCACCGGGACCCCGGAGTCGGCGGGGGCGGCGCCCCAGGACGCGGGGGCGGAGCCGCGCAGCACCGGCAGGGCCTGGTCGACGAAGTTGTTCAGCTCGGTGGCCGCGTCGGCACCCGGCTGCCGGACGGAGGTGACGAGGTTGCCCACGGCGTCGCGGGACATCACGGCGCGGTCGGCGCGGGCGTCGAAGCCGTCGCCGAGCCGGATCGCGTACAGGCCGGTGATGCCGGTCCGCGTCCGCAGGTTCTGGAAGAGGTCCTCCGGCGGGAACTGTCCGTTCGCCGGCAGCACCGCCACGAAGAGCGGCTTGTCCGCGTCCTCGATCTTCTGCGCGAGGGCCTTGGCGTCGGCTGCGGAGAGCTGGTCGGCGGCGCCCGGGTCGACGTAGACCGGGCCCTGCTTCAGGGCGGCGGCCGCGTCGGGTACGCCCGTGGCCCTGGCGCCCGCGAGGGGTGCCAGGACCAGAAGCAGGAGCATCGTCAGCCCCGCGAGGGCCGACCCTGTGGACATCGCCCTGGTCCTCATGGTTCGACGCTACCCGAACGACGCCGAACAGGACATAGAGGGACTATTCGGCGGGGTCGATCCCGGCGCGCAGCAGACCGTAGGTGAAGGCGTCCTCCAGGGCCTGCCAGGAGGCGGCGATGACGTTCTCGCCGACACCGACCGTGGACCACTCGGTGTTGCCGTCGCTGGTGGTGACCAGGACCCGGGTCGTGGACTCGGTGCCGTGGCGGCCCTCCAGGATGCGGACCTTGTAGTCGACCAGCTCGAACTTGGCCAGCGGCGGGTACATGCGCTCCAGCGCCACCCGCATCGCCCGGTCGAGGGCGTTGACGGGGCCGTTGCCCTCGGCGGTGGCGACGATCCGCTCGCCCTTGGCCCAGAGCTTCACGGTGGCCTCGTTGGCGTGGGTGCCGTCGGGGCGGTCCTCGACGATCGCGCGCCAGGACTCGGTGCGGAAGTAGCGGCGGGCCCGGCCCTCGGCCTCCTCGCGGAGCAGCAGCTCGAAGGAGGCGTCGGCGGCCTCGTACGTGTAGCCCTGGAGCTCGCGCTCCTTGACCCGCTCGACGACCCGGCCGACGAGGGCGCGGTCGCCGCCCAGGTCGACGCCGAGCTCCTTGCCCTTGAGCTCGATGGAGGCGCGGCCCGCCATGTCGGAGACCAGCATCCGCATGGTGTTGCCGACCAGCTCGGGGTCGATGTGCTGGTAGAGGTCGGGGTCGACCTTGATCGCCGAGGCGTGGAGTCCGGCCTTGTGGGCGAAGGCGGAGACGCCGACGTACGGCTGGTGGGTGGAGGGGGTCAGGTTGACGACCTCGGCGATCGCGTGCGAGATGCGGGTCATCTCGGCGAGCGCGCCCTCGGGGAGGACCGTCTTGCCGTACTTGAGCTCCAGGGCCGCGACGACCGGGAAGAGGTTGGCGTTGCCGACCCGCTCGCCGTAGCCGTTGGCGGTGCACTGGACGTGGGTGGCGCCGGCGTCGACGGCGGCGAGGGTGTTGGCGACGGCGCAGCCGGTGTCGTCCTGGGCGTGGATGCCGAGGCGGGCGCCGGTGTCGGCGATGACGGTGGCGACGACGGCCTGGATCTGGGCGGGGAGCATGCCGCCGTTGGTGTCGCAGAGGATGACCACGTCGGCGCCGGCCTCGTGCGCGGCGCGGACGACGGCCTTGGCGTAGTCGGGGTTGGCCTTGTAGCCGTCGAAGAAGTGCTCGCAGTCGACGAAGACCCGGCGGCCCTGGGAGGTCAGGTGGGCGACGGTGTCGCGGACCATCTCCAGGTTCTCGTCGAGCGTGGTGCGCAGGGCCAGCTCGACGTGCCGGTCGTGGGACTTGGCGACCAGGGTGACCACCGGGGCGCCGGAGTCGAGGAGCGCCTTGACCTGCGGGTCCTCGGCGGCGTTGCCGCCGGCCCGGCGGGTGGCGCCGAAGGCGACGAGCTGCGCGTTCTTGAACGCGATCTCCTGCTGCGCGCGGGCGAAGAACTCCGTGTCGCGCGGGTTGGCACCGGGCCAGCCGCCCTCGATGAAGCCCACGCCGAAGTCGTCGAGGTGTCGCGCGATGGTCAGCTTGTCCGCGACGGTGAGGTTGATGCCTTCACGCTGCGCCCCGTCGCGCAGCGTCGTGTCGAAGACATGGAAGCTGTCGTCGAGGGGCGCGCTCTCGGCGTTCTCCGTGGTCATGACTGTGATGGCTCCTGTCGGATGTGGCTCCGGAAGGTCTGGATCCACTTGCCCCCATTCTCACGCGTCGTCCGTTTCCGGCATGGGTGGGGCCGGAAAACGAAAAAACCCCTCGCGGGTGCGAGAGGTCTGCGCGCGGGTCTGGGGCACGGTGTCCACTGCCGCGGGGGTCGTGCCGCGATTCAGTGGCCACTGCGGACCGGCGCGCTGCTGCCGATAATCATCGTGGTAGCAAGCACGTCGGCAGTCTGCCACAGCCGCACGGGGGGCGGCCCCGCAGTCTCAGGATGCGGGCGGGGCGCCCCGGGCCCGGCGGTTCAGGCGGTGGGGGCCGGGGCCGGCCGCTTCTCCCCGGCCCGGTCCGCGCTCCCCCGGCGGCCGACGCGGGCCAGGTCGATGTCGCGGGTCTCGCGCATGGCGAGGTAGACGACCAGCGAGACGGCGGCGCAGCCGGCGACGTACCAGGAGAAGCCGGACTCGATGCCGGCGTTCTTGAACCAGAGGGCCACGTACTCGGCGGTGCCGCCGAAGAGGGCGTTGGCGAGGGCGTACGGCAGTGCGACGCCGAGGGCGCGGATGCCGGTCGGGAAGAGCTCGGCCTTCACGCAGGCGTTGATGGAGGTGTAGCCGGTGACGACGAGGAGCGCGAGGAGGGAGAGCCCGAGGGCCGGCCAGAAGGAGTCCGCGCGCTTCAGCAGCGCCAGGATCGGCACGGTGAGCAGGGTGGAGCCGACGGCGAAGGTGATCAGGAGGGGGCGTCGGCCGATCCGGTCGGAGAGCAGGCCCGCCAGCGGCTGGAGGCAGGCGAAGACGATCAGCGCGCAGAAGGAGACCAGGGTGGCGGTCCGCTGGGGGAGCCCGGCGGAGTTGGACAGGTACTTCGTGAGGTAGGTCGTGTACGTGTAGTAGGCCACGGTCCCGCCCATGGTGAGCGCGACGACGAGGAACGCCTCCCGCTTGTGCGCCCAGAGGGCCCGGAGGGTGCCCTGGGCGCCGTCCGCGACGCCGTCGCCCGCGGTCTCCTCGTACACCTCGGTCTCCAGCATGGTGCGGCGCAGGTAGAAGACGACGGCCGCGCCGAGGGCGCCGACGACGAAGGGGACGCGCCAGCCCCAGCCGTGGAGGGCCTCGGTGGTCAGGGTGTGCTGGAGGGCGATCAGCAGGCCGAGTCCGAGGACCTGGCCGGCGGTCATCGAGACGTACTGGAAGCTGGAGGCGAAGCCGCGGTGGCGCGGCGCGGACGCCTCGGTGAGGTAGGTGGCGCTGGCGGCGTACTCGCCGCCGACGGAGAGGCCCTGGAGGAGGCGGGCGACCAGGAGGACGGCGGCGCCGCCGTAGCCCGCGACCTCGTAGGTGGGGGCGAGGGCGATGAGGAGGGCGGAGGCCGACATGAGGGTGACGGTGAGGGTGAGGGCGGTCTTGCGCCCCCTGCGGTCACCGACCCGGCCGAGGAGCCAGCCGCCGACCGGGCGCATGAAGAACCCGACGGCGAAGATCCCCGCCGTGTTCATGAGCTTGGCGGTGTCGTCGCCGTCGGGGAAGAACGCCCCCGCGAAGTAGGGCGCGAAGCTCGCGTACACGAACCAGTCGAACCACTCCACCATGTTGCCCGCGGAGCCGACCCAGATCTTCTTCCAGTGCTCTCGTCCCATGGACCGGAACCGTGCCGGAGTCGGCCGGGCGGCAACAAGGGTGCATCGCACAACGATCGGGACTACTTCCGTGCCTAAAGGTCACGGGATCAGGGTTTGGGCGATGAACTCCCTCACGTGATCGAGCACTTGCCCCCGGCCGGTGCCGGGGATGCCGACGGCGACGTGCACGCTGAAGCCGTCGAGGAGGGCCCGCATCCGGCTGGCGAACCGGTCCGGGTCGACCGTCCGGAACTCCCCCCGCGAGACGCCCTCGGCCAGGATCGCGACCAGGTCCCGGTGCCAGGCCCCCTCGATGGCCGCCTGCCGGGCCCGGGCGTCGTCGTCGGCGTTCTGCGACCGGTTCCAGACCTCCAGCCACAGCGTCCAGTGCGGATCGCGCGGCCCTTCGGGCACGTACACGTCCACGTAGCCGTCGAGCCGTTCGCGCGCGCTGCCGGGACCGGACAGCAGGGCGCTGCGCCGCGCCCCCAGCCGCCCCTCGCTCCACTCCAGCGTCCGCAGCAGGAGTTCGTCCTTGGTGCGGAAGTAGTAGAGCAGGTGGCCGCTGCTCATCCCCACCTGGCGCCCCAGCCCCGCCATGGTCAGCCCGTCGAGCCCGCGCTCGGCGATCGTGTCCATGGCCGCGGCGAGCACGTCCTCGCGCGGCGGCGCGGCCTGGTTGCGGCGGCGGGGGTGGGGTGGGGTGGGGTCGCTGCTCTGACTCACTCGTACGTTCTACCTCATGGTCCGTGCGGGTCAGACCCTCGGCTGCTGCTGGGTGATGCAGTGGATGCCGCCGCCGCCGGCGAAGATCGTGCGGGCGTCGACCAGGGTGACCGTGCGCTCGGGGAAGAGGCGGCGGAAGATCTCGGCGGCCAGCTCGTCGTGCGGGTCGTCGAAGGCGCAGAGGACGACGCCGTCGTTGCAGAGGTAGTGGTTGATGTACGAGTAGTCGACCCAGTCGCCGTCCTCGTCCTTCAGGACGGTGGGGGCCGGGACCTCGATGACCTCCAGCGGCCGCCCCTGGGCGTCGGTCTGTCCGCGGAGGAGCTCGACGTAGAGGCGGGAGCGCTCGTAGTCGGGGTGGGCCGGGTCCTGCTGGCTGTGGACGAGGACGGTGCCGGGGCGGGCGAAGGCGGCGACGATGTCGACGTGGCCCTGCGTGCCGTAGAGGCCGTAGTCGCCGGCGAGGCCGTGCGGGAGCCAGATGGCCTTCGTGGTGCCGAGCCGGGCGTGGATCTCGGTCTCGACCTGCTCGCGGGTCCACTCGGGGTTGCGGCCGGCGCCGAGCTGGACGGTGTCGGTGAGGAGGACGGTGCCCTCGCCGTCGACGTGGAGGGCGCCGCCCTCGTTGACCAGGGTGCTGCTCTGCACGCGGACGCCGGCGACGTCCGCGACATGGCGGGCGATCTTGGAGTCGTGCTCCCAGCGGGCCCAGTCCTGGGCGCCCCAGCCGTTGAAGACCCAGTCCACGGCGGCGAGTTCGGTGCCGTCGGTGACGAAGGTCGGGCCGATGTCACGCATCCAGGCGTCGTCGAGCTCGCGCTCGACGAGGTCGATCTCCGGACCGAGGAGCGCGGCGGCCGACTCGGTGTCGCCGGGGGCGACCACCATGGTGACCGGCTCGAAGGCGCGGACGGCACGGGCCACCGACGCCCACGCGGCACGCGCCTCGGCGAGCTCCTCGGCGTTCGTGAAGGTGGGGTTGGCGCCGGGCCAGGCCATCCAGGTGCGCTCGTGCGGCATCCACTCGGCGGGCATACGGAAGGTCATCGGAAGTCCTCGGGAAGCTCGAAGGAAGGGCGACGGCATGGCCACGGGTTTGAACGCCACTCTAAATGCAAATCGGCAGTCTTCCAAGGATTGACGTGCCGGTCGACCTGAGGTCACATTGAGCGGCACTCAAAACCAGCGTCACGCCCGTCCCCAGGAGGCCGCATGCCGATAGAACAGCGCGGAGTCGACACCATCCCCGAGGCCGAACGCACCAGCGGCCCCCGCGACCTCGTCTCGATCCTGCTCGGATCCAACCTCTGCCTGGGGGTGATCGTCTTCGGCTGGCTGCCCGTCTCCTTCGGCCTCGGCTTCTGGGCGTCGGTCACCTCCGTCGTGACCGGCACGGTGGCCGGCGTCGCCGTCACCGCCCCGCTGGCCCTGGTCTCCCTGCGCACCGCCACCAACCTCTCCACCTCCTCCGGCGCCTTCTTCGGCGTCCGCGGCCGGCTCGTCGGCTCGGTGGTCGGACTGCTGCTCTCGCTCGGCTACACCGCGCTGACCCTCTGGATCGGTGGCGACGTCATGGTCGGGACCCTCGCCCGGCTCGTCGGCCTGCCGACCGGCGGTGCGGCGCACGCCTCGGTGTACGCGCTGCTCGCGGCCTGCACGGTGGTCGCCGCGGTGTACGGCTACCGGCTGCTGCTCCGCCTCAGCAAGGCGCTCGCGGTGGGCATGACCGTCCTGCTCGCCGTCGGGATCGCCGCCTACGCCGGGGACTTCACGACGGCGGCGGTCGCGGACACCCCGTACCTGCTCGGTTCGTTCTGGCCGACGTGGCTGTTCTCCGCGGTCGCCGCCGGACTCAGCGGACCGGTCGCCTTCATCACCCTGCTCGGCGACTACACCCGGTACGTCTCCCCCGAGCGCCACAGCCCTCGGAAGGTGTGGCGGGCCACCTGTCTGGGCCTGCTCGTCGGCCTCCTCGTCCCCCAGCTCTTCGGCACCTTCACCGCACTGGCGTCCCGCGGCGGGCTCGACTACGCGGGCCCGCTCGTCGCCGCCTCGCCCGCCTGGTACCTGGTGCCGCTGCTCCTCGCGGCCACCGCCGGCTCCGTCGGCAACGCCGGTCTGATGCTCTACTCGATGGGGCTCGACCTGGACGCGATCCTGCCCAGGGCCACCCGCGCGCACGCCACGCTCGTGGTCGCGGCGGTGGCGACCGTCTTCGTCTTCCTCGGTCACTTCGCCTCGGACGCCCAGACCGCCATGACCTCGTTCGTCCTGCTGCTCACCGCCATCGGCACCCCGTGGGCGGTGATCACCCTGATCGGGCACGCGCGGTGCGGCGGCACGTACGACCCGGAGGCCCTCCAGGTCTTCAACAACCGCTCGCGCGGCGGGGTCTACTGGTTCTCCGCGGGCTGGCACCCGCGCGCCACCGTCTCCTGGGCGATCGGCGCCGCCGTCGGACTCGCCGCCGTCTCGACGCCCCTCTACGAGGGACCGCTGCTCGCCCTCACGGGCGGGATCGACTGCAGCTTCGTGTTCTCGGGGATCGTCGGCGGCGCGCTGTACGCCGCCCTGACGCCGAACAGGGCTCCCGGGACCACGACGGCCCCGGAAGCCCTGGCTGCCGCGGAGTAGGACTAGCCCAGCTGGTGCATCCAGCCGTGGACGTCCTCCGCCTTGCCGGTCTGGATGGCGAGGAGCGTCTCGCGGAGCTTCATCGTGACCTCGCCGGGCTCGCCGCCCGAGTGGTGCCACTCGCCCCGGGCGGACTTCACCGTGCCGACCGGGGTGATCACGGCGGCGGTGCCGCAGGCGAAGACCTCCGTCAGGGTGCCGTTCGCGCTGTCGTCCTGCCACTGGTCGATGGAGATCCGGGCCTCCTCCGACTCGTAGCCGAGGTCCTCGGCGACCTTGAGGAGGGAGTCGCGGGTGATGCCCGCGAGCAGCGAACCGGTGAGGGTGGGCGTGACGATCTTGTTCCCGTACACGAAGTACAGGTTCATGCCGCCCAGTTCCTCGACCCACTTGTGCTCGACCGCGTCGAGGTAGGCGACCTGGATGCAGCCCTTCTCGGCGGCCTCGGCCTGGGCGAGCAGGGAGGCGGCGTAGTTGCCGCCGGTCTTGGCGTCGCCGACGCCGCCGGGGACGGCGCGGACACGGTCCTCGGAGGCCCAGATGGCGACCGGCTTGACGCCCGCCGGGAAGTACGCGCCGGCCGGGGAGGCGATGACCACGAACAGGTACTCGTTGGCCGGGCGGACGCCCAGGCCGACCTCGGTCGCGATCATGAACGGGCGCAGGTAGAGGGACTCCTCGCCGCCGTGCGCAGGCACCCACGCCTGGTCCTGGCGGACCAGGGCGTCACACGCCTCGATGAAGGTCTCGACCGGCAGCTCCGGCATGCCGAGCCGGCGCGCGGAGTACTGGAAGCGGCGGCCGTTGGCGTCGGGGCGGAAGGTGGCGACCGTGCCGTCGGGGCGGCGGTACGCCTTCAGGCCCTCGAAGATCTCCTGCGCGTAGTGGAGGACGCTGGTGGCCGGGTCGAGGTGCAGCGGGCCGTACGGCACGAGCTGCCCG
Organism: Streptomyces sp. NPDC051180; assembly: GCF_040689545.1. NCBI lineage: Bacteria > Bacillati > Actinomycetota > Actinomycetes > Kitasatosporales > Streptomycetaceae > Streptomyces > Streptomyces sp. NPDC051180. The sequence goes on along the minus strand of NZ_JBFBBC010000013.1, from coordinate 47,954 downwards.
TCGTGCCAGCCACGCCCCTCGGTCCACCGGATGGTGACCATGTGGTCGGTGAAGTGGCGGCCGAACCCGGGGTTGGCCAGGATCGCCTCGCGCTCCGCGTCGGACAGCGGGCTGGAGGAGGGCTTGAGCTCGATGGTGGGCGTCGTCATGAGTGCGTGTCCTTCACCGGTTGTGTGTGTCGGACCGCGCTCACGCCTCAGTCTGCGGCTGACGCCCCCGGTACGAGGACGTCCGAGCATGCCCGCATGCCGCGGCCCCACGTTCGATTATCGCTCGTGGGGGCCGGTGCACGAAACGGGTGAACACGGTCCAGGGTTCGATGGTGGCACCCTGCGGCCGCACAGGTACAGCCGCCGGGCGCTGAGGCGACCCGGCGGCTGCTGTGGAGAGTCAGTCGGCGCGGGTCAGCTCGCTACTCGCGCGGCGAGCGCGTCGCCGATCTCGTCCGTCGTGCGGACGGTGTCGCCGCGCTCGGTGAGGTCGGCCGCGACGGCCTCCTCGACCCGGGCGGCCTCGGCCTCGTAGCCGAGGTGGCGCAGCAGGAGGGCGACGGAGAGGACGGTGGCCGTGGGATCGGCCTTGCCCTGGCCCGCGATGTCCGGCGCGGAGCCGTGGACCGGCTCGAACATGGACGGGAACGCGCCGCTCGGGTTGATGTTGCCCGAGGCGGCGACGCCGATGCCGCCGGAGACGGCCGCGGCGAGGTCGGTGATGATGTCGCCGAAGAGGTTGTCGGTGACGATGACGTCGAAGCGGGCCGGGTCGGTGACGAGGAAGATCGTCGCGGCGTCGACGTGCAGGTAGTCGGTCGTGACCTCGGGGAACTCGGTCGCGACCTTGGCGAAGACGTCCGTCCAGAGGTGGCCGGCGAAGGTCAGCACGTTGTTCTTGTGGACCAGCGTCAGCTTCTTGCGCGGACGGGCCTGGGCGCGGGCGAAGGCGTCCCGGACCACGCGCTCGACACCGAAGGCGGTGTTGACCGAGACCTCGGTGGCGACCTCGTGCGGGGTGCCCTTGCGGATGGTGCCGCCGTTGCCCGTGTAGGGGCCCTCGGTGCCCTCGCGGACGACCACGAAGTCGATCGCGGGCTGGCCGGCGAGCGGGGTGGCGACGCCGGGGAGCAGCTTCGACGGTCGCAGGTTCACGTGGTGGTCGAAGGCGAAGCGGAGCTTCAGGAGGAAGCCGCGCTCCAGGACGCCGGACGGCACCGACGGGTCGCCGATGGCGCCGAGCAGGATGGCGTCGTGCTTCTTGAGGGAGTCGAGGTCGGCGTCGGTGAGGGTCTCACCGGTGGCGTGGTAGCGCTTGGCGCCGAAGTCGTACTCCTCGGTCTCCAGCTTCACGTCCTGGGGAAGGACGGCCGCGAGGATCTTGAGGCCCTGGGCCACGACCTCCTGGCCGATGCCGTCGCCGGGGATGACTGCGAGATTGATGCTGTGAGACATGTCGGCACCCTACTCTTCGTCCCATCGTCTGACACGTTCCGTCCGCCATGTGGACGAACGGACAGTCGTACGGCGGGCCGGACGGGCGGATCAGTGGCCGGTGGACCCGCCGTTGTCGCGGCGGTCGAGGGCGCGCTGGAGGGCGGCCGCGGCGTTCTGGCGGGCCTCGTCGCTGGGACGGTTGGCGGAGTGGCGGACGCGGGGGGCGGTCTGAACGGCCATGAGGGATCGACTCCTTGAGATCAGTGGTGATCCGGGCGTGCGGAGATCAGTGGTGATCGAAGGCGCCGGCAGGGGCGGGGAGCGTCGCCGCAGGGGTTGCCTGCACAGGGCGTCGTGCTCTCGGCCGCCATTCGCTTGATGAAGCGAGACGTTCGGCTTCTACAAAGCTAGGGCAGCCCTCCTCATCTGTCTCCACAATTACTCGGACTTCCTACTATCTGAGACGGCCACCTGGGAGACGGGAACGCCATCTAGATTGCATTCCTACCTAGGTAGTGCTGAGATGTACCCATGGCCGCAGACCGCAGATCCAGCTGGCTCAAGGGAGTCCTCGACCTGCTCGTCCTCTCCTGTCTGACCCACGGCGAGAGTTACGGGTACGAGATCGCCAAGGCGCTCGCCGAGGCGGGACTCGGCGAGATCAAGGGCGGGACGCTCTATCCCGTGCTGAACCGCCTGGAGCAGGCGGAGCTCGTCGAGGCCGAGTTCCGCGCCGCCGAGCGCGGACCCGGGCGCCGCTACTACCGGCTCACCGCCCTGGGCCGGACCCGGCTCGCGGAGGAGGGCGCGGCCTGGACGGAGTTCCACCGGGCCGTACGGACACAACTGCACGCAGGGGGAACCGCACCATGACCACCGACGCCTATTTCGCCGAGCTGACGGAGGCGCTGCGCGCCGCGGGCGTGACCGAGGAACAGATCGCGCGGACGACCGACGAGCTGCGCGGACACCTCGCGGAGACGGGGACCGCGCCGGAGGAGGAGTTCGGTCCGGCCGCCCGGTTCGCGGAAGGGCTCGGCGGCCTCGCCCCGGCGCCCGGTGAACCGGACGACGCGGCGGAGCACTGGACGTGGACCGCCGACCTCTTCAACGACCGCCGGATGCTGGCCGTCCACGGCGACCAGGGCTGGGAGGTCGAGTCGCTCGACGCGCTCGGCCGGTTCGTCTGCCGCCGGGCCCCGGGGATCGCGCTCGCCTGGGAGTACCGCCGAGAGGTGATCAAGGGCGGGCGCCGGGGCCAGGTCCTGGGCGAGCTGGAGCCGGAGGGCTGGGAGCTCTGCGGCGAGTGGCTGGTGTACGGGTACTTCAAGCGCCCGAAGGCGGCCACCGACGGGCCCGCCGGGGCCCGGTCCACCGTCCCGGCGACCCCCGCGAAGTGGCTGTTCCTGAGCCGGCGCGGCAAGGCGCTGCTCGGCGCCTGGTGCGCCGTCGTCGCCGCCGCGTACTTCGCCCTGGGCCTGCCGGGATACGCGGTGGTCTTCGTCGCCCTGGGCAGCGCCGTCACGGCGGCGCTCACGGCCAGGCTGGAGACCGAGCGCGGTCGCGTGGCGGCGGGACGCGAGGGCTGACCGGCCGGTGCGGTGGCGCCGCACCGACACAACTAACCCCTTAATTGCCATTGACAGGTTAGAGAGAGACGTGATGGAGTCCTCTCGTAACCAGTGACACGCAATTAAGGGGTTAGAGATGTCCGTGCTGCCGACCCACCACCGCACCGTCACCGTCCGGGGCCACGAGATCGCGTACCGCGAGGCGGGCCCCGCCGACGCCCCCGTACTGCTGCTGCTGCACGGCTTCCCCACCAGCTCGCACATGTTCCGCGACCTGATCCCGCTGCTCGCCCCGCACTACCGGCTGATCGCCCCCGACCACCTCGGCTTCGGCCGCAGCGCCGCCCCCTCGGCCTCCGACTTCGACTACACCTTCGCCGAACTGGCCTCACTCACGGACGAGTTCACCCAGGCGCTGGGGCTGGAGCGGTACGCCCTCTACATCCAGGACTACGGCGCCCCCATCGGCCTGCGCCTCGCCCTCGCCCACCCGGAGCGGGTCACCGCGATCATCAGCCAGAACGGCAACGCGTACGAGGAGGGCCTCGGCGCCGACGCCTGGGCCCCGGTCCTCGCCCTCATCGCGGACCGCACCCCCGAGACCGAGGAGCCGGTCCGCGCGATCCGCTCCCTCGACGGCATCAGGTGGCAGTACGAGACCGGCGTCCCCGAGGGCTACCGGGACCGGCTGAGCCCCGACGCCTGGCACCACGACGCCGCACTGATGGCCCGCGAGGGCCAGGACGACATCCAGCTCGGCCTCATCGCCGACTACGGCGCCAACTTCGCCCTCTACCCGGCCTTCCAGGAGTACTTCCGCACCAGCGGGGTGCCGCTCCTCGCCGTCTGGGGCGAGGGCGACCAGGTCTTCGTCCCGGCGGGCGCCGCGGCCTTCCGCCGCGACCTCCCGGACGCCGAGGTCCACCTGCTCCCCACCGGCCACTTCGCCCTGGAGACCCACGCGCCGGCCGTCGCGGACCTGATCGGCGACTTCCTGGCCCGCCGCGTCCCGAAGGAGGCGTGAGGCCGCCCCTGTCGCCGACCTTCCGGCCCGGACCCCGTCAGCGGGTCCGGGCCGGCGGCGTCTGGTCGACGAGGACCGCCGTCGTGCGATCGAGGAGATCGCAGAGCGCGGCGTGCTCGGCGGGCGTGAACGCGTCGGTGAGCGCCCGCTCGAGGACGATCACCTCCTCGTACGCCCGCCCCAGCACGGCCAGCCCCTCGTCCGTCGGCGTGACGATCTGGACCTTGGCGTGCACGGGTGACGGGTCACGGCGGACGAGCCCCTTGCCCTCCATGGTGGCGACGACGCTGGCCATGCTCTGCTGGGTCACCCCGCAGGCGCGCGCCGCCTGGGCCGCGGACATGCCGCCCTCCCGCGAGAGGGCGAGCAGCACGGTGTACTGCGTCATGGTCAGCCCGTGCCCGCGCAGCACCGCCTCGTGGTGCGCCATCAACGCCTGTTCCGCACGCCTGATCCGGCTGCAGAGGTACTCCTCGACGGGCATGTCCGCCATGCGCCCACTCCCTCATTCCCGCACTCCGGCACCCACACTCACAGAATCCTGTGTTGACTCAGGTACCTGTCACACATACCGTTCCCGGCGACGACCTGTCACAGGATACTGAGTCAGCACAGGAGGCTGCTTCCATGAGGGCGATCGTTCTCGACGGCGACGACCACTACCGCATCACCGAGCTCGACACCCCCGCGCCCGGCCCCGGCGAGGTCGCGCTCCGCGTGGCCTACGCCGGCGTCCAGTGGGGCGACACGATGGTGAAGGACGGCCTCTTCCCGGTGCCCCGTCCCTTCGTCCCCGGCTTCGAGGCGTCCGGGCACATCGTCGCGGTCGGCCCGGGCGTCGACGGAGGCCGCGTCGGGGAGGCCGTCACCGCGCTCGCCGCGGGCGGCGCCCACGCCGAGGTGGTCGTCGTACCGGCGGCCCTCGCGCTCGCCGTCGGCGAGCTGCCGCTGCGGACGGCGGCGGCGTTCGGCTGGTCCACGCCGACCGCCTACGACCTCGTCCACACCGTCGCCCGTGTGCGTGCGGGCGACCGGGTCCTGATCCACGGCGCGGCCGGCGCCGTCGGCGGCCAGGCCGCGCAGTTCGCCCGGCTGGCCGGCGCCGACCGGATCGTCGGCGTGGCCGGGAGCGCCGACCGGGCCGCCTACGCCGCCCGGTCCGGCTTCGACGAGGTCCTGCTGCGCGGGGACCTCCCGGCCGGACTCGGCGACGAACGGTTCGACGTGGTCCTCGACCCGGTCGGCGGCCCGACCCGGCAGGCCGGTCTGCGCGCCCTGGCGCCACACGGACGCCTCGTCGCGTACGGCGCGCTCGGGGGACACGCACCCGTCCTCGCCGACAGCGACGCGCTGCTCGGGGACGGCGGATCGCTGATGACCTACAACGGCGCCCTGCTGAGCCGGACGCACCCCGAACGCCTCGCCGACTCCGCCCGCCGCGCCCTCGGTCTGCTGGCCGAGGGACGGATCTCCGTCGACGTCACCGCGGAGTACGACCCGGCCGAGCTCGGCCTCGCGGTGCGCAGGCTGCGCGAGGGCGCCACGCACGGCAAGAGCGTGCTCCGCGTGGCCGGGGGGTTCGACACCCCGCCCGGACCGGTCGGCGCATGAGAACCGCCCCCGTCCTCGGTTGGGGGACCGGGGAGGGGGGCGGTGTCAGGGGGCCTCTACGAGGCGGGCGGGCGTCAGCCCATGTGCGGGTAGCCGTACTCGGTCGGCGGGACCAGCGTCTCCTTGATGGCGCGGGTCAGCGTCCAGCGCATCAGGTTCTGCGGGGCGCCGGCCTTGTCGTTCGTACCCGAGGCGCGGCCGCCGCCGAAGGGCTGCTGGCCGACGACGGCGCCGGTCGACTTGTCGTTGATGTAGAAGTTGCCCGCGGCGAAGCGGAGCTTCTCCATCGTGTACGCGGCCGCCGCGCGGTCGCCGGAGATGACCGAGCCGGTGAGGGCGTAGTCCGAGACCGACTCCATCTGGGTCAGCATCGCGTCGTAGTTCTCGTCCTCGTACACGTGGATCGCGAGGATCGGGCCGAAGTACTCGGCCTTGAAGACCTCGTTCTCCGGGTCGGTGCAGGCGATGACCGTCGGGCGGACGAAGTAGCCGACCGAGTCGTCGTAGGTGCCACCGGCGACGATCGTGCAGGTCGGGTCGGCCGCGGCACGGTCGATCGCGGCCTTGTTCTTGGCGAACGAGCGCTCGTCGATGACGGCGCCGATGAAGTTCGACAGGTCGGTGACGTCACCCATGGTGATGCCGTCGACCTCGGCCGCGAACTCCTCCTTGAAGCCGTCGTTCCAGATGGAGGCCGGAACGTAGGCACGCGAGGACGCGGAGCACTTCTGGCCCTGGAACTCGAAGGAGCCACGGGTCAGCGCGGTCTTCAGGATGGCGCGGTCGGCGCTGGGGTGGGCGACGACGAAGTCCTTGCCGCCGGTCTCGCCCACGATCCGCGGGTACGAGCGGTACTTCTCGATGTTGGTGCCGACCGTCTTCCACAGGTGCTGGAAGGTGCGGGTCGAGCCGGTGAAGTGGATGCCGGCCAGGTCGCGGTGGTTCAGGGCCACCTCGGAGACGGCGATGCCGTCGCCGGTCACCAGGTTGATGACGCCCTTGGGCAGGCCGGCCTCCTCCAGGAGCTCCATGAGGAGCACGGCGGAGTGGGTCTGCGTCGGGGACGGCTTCCAGACCACCACGTTGCCCATGAGGGCGGGGGCGGTGGGCAGGTTGCCCGCGATGGCCGTGAAGTTGAACGGCGTGATCGCGTAGACGAAGCCCTCCAGCGGGCGGTGGTCCAGACGGTTCCACACACCCGGGGAGTTGGCCGGCGGCTGCTCGGCCAGGATCTGGCGGGCGTAGGCCACGTTGAAGCGCCAGAAGTCGACGAGCTCGCACGGGGTGTCGATCTCGGCCTGCTGCGCGGTCTTCGACTGGCCGAGCATGGTGGACGCGGCCAGCGTCTCGCGCCACGGGCCGGCCAGCAGCTCGGCGGCGCGCAGGATGATCGCGGCGCGGTCGTCGAAGGACATCGCGCGCCAGGCCGGGGCCGCGGCCAGGGCCGCGTCGATCGCGTCCTGGGCGTCCTGCTCGGTGGCGCCGCGGAAGGTGCCGATGACGGCCGCGTGGTTGTGCGGCTGGACGACCTTGAACTCCTCGCCGCCGCCGAGACGCTTCACGCCGCCGATGGTCATCGGCAGCTCGCGCGGGTTCTCGGCCAGCTCCTTGAGCTTGGTCTCCAGGCGGGAGCGCTCGGGGGAACCGGGGGCGTAGCCGTGCACCGGCTCGTTGACCGGAGCGGGGACCTGGGTGACAGCGTCCATGAGTCTCGATACTCCTTGTGAGAGGTGGGCTCAGCCCTTGGTGAGGATGGAGCGGACGAAGAAGAGCAGGTTGGCCGGCTTCTCCGCGAGGCGGCGCATGAAGTAGCCGTACCAGTCGGTGCCGTAGGCGGTGTACACGCGCATGCGGTGCCCCTCGGCGGCGAGCCGGTTCTGCTCCTCCGTGCGGATGCCGTACAGCATCTGGAACTCGTACTCGTCCAGCTTGCGCCCGGCGCGGCGCGCGAGCTCCTGGCCGACGGAGATCAGTCGCGGGTCGTGGGAGCCGATCATCGGGTAGCCCTCGCCGTCCATCAGGATCTTCATGATCCGGACGTACGCCTTGTCGATCTCGGGCTTGTCCTGGATGGCGACGGAGGCGGGCTCCTTGTAGGCGCCCTTCACGATGCGGACGCGGGAGCCCTCGGCCGCGAGGCGGCGGGCGTCGTCCTCGGTGCGGAAGAGGTACGCCTGGATGACGCAGCCGGTCTGCGGGAAGGACTTCCGCAGCTCCGTGTGGATGGCGAACATCGAGTCGAGGGTGGTGTGGTCCTCGGCGTCCAGGGTGACCGTGGTGCCGATCTCGGCGGCGGCCTCGACGACCGGGCGGACGTTCGCGAGGGCCAGCTCGTGGCCGTTCTCCAGCGACTGCCCGAACATCGACAGCTTGACGGACATCTCGGCGCGCTCGCCGAGGCCCAGCTCCTTGAGGCGGCCGATGAGCTCCAGGTAGGCGTCGCGCGCGGCGTGCGACTGCTCGACGGTGGTGATGTCCTCACCGACGACGTCGAGGGTGACCTCCAGGCCGCGGTCGCTCAGCTCGCGGACGATCGGCACGACGTCGTCGACCGACTCGCCGGCGATGAAGCGGGCGACGACCTGCTTGGTCCCGGGGGCGGCCGACACGAAACGGCGCATCTTGTCGCTGCGCGACGCGGCGAGGATCACGGGACCCAGCACGGGGCACCTCCAGAAAGTGCATGAGGAGAAGGGGGCCATAGCCGGATCAAGGGAACGAACCGGGAACAGCACGGAGAACCACCGTGAAACCTATGGATCGCTCCGATCCTCTGCCATCGACAGCTGTCACGCATCCGTACGCGCCCTCTCATACACATGTCTGAAAGGGTGCGAGAATGGCGTCGTGAAGGGCGATTACCAAGAACTGGTCGACGAGATCTCCGCCCTGCTGGGCGCCCCGGCGACGCTGGAGAACCGCGATTTCGGGCTGATCGCCTTCGGGGCGCACGACAGCGACGACGACACCGCCATGGACCCCGTCCGGACCCGGTCGATCCTGACCCGGAAGTCCACGCCGGCGGTCCGCGCCTGGTTCGAGGGGTACGGCATCACCCGGGCGACCGGCCCGGTCCGCATCCCGGCCGCCCCCGACGCGGGAGTCTTCCGGGACCGCATCTGCCTGCCGGTACGCCATCGGGGTGTCGTCCTCGGGTACGTCTGGCTGCTCGACGCCGAGCCCGGCCCCTCGCCCGACCGGCTGGCCGCCGCCATGGACGTCGCCGCCCGCATCGGCGACCTCCTCGCCGACGAGGAGCGGGCGGACGCCGACCTCTCCCGCGAGTTCGTCGCCGTGCTGACCGCCGGGCGCGGCTGGCAGAGCGACATGGCCGTCGCGGCGCTCCGGGCCGCCCTCGGCCCCAGCGCGGACGGCCTGCACACCCTCGTCTGCGTGACGCCCTGGCGGGGCGAGGCCCCCTCGATCCGGGCGGTGTCCGGCGCGGCGGCGGTCGCCACCCTCCCGGAGGGCGACTCCCTCGCCGTCCTCGTACGGCTGCGCACGGCCGAGGACCTCTCCCCCGCCCACGCGGCCGCGGAACGGCTGCGCGGCGCGGCGCCGGCCGGCATCGCGACCCCCCGCCGGGGCCTCACCGAGCTCCCGGCGGCCTGGCGCGAGGCCAGCACGGCGGCGCGTGCCGCCTCCGCCCAGCCGACGCTCGGCCCGGTCGCCGAGTGGGCCGGGATCGGCCCGTACCGCCTGCTCGCCGCGCTCTACCACCCCGAGATCGACCCCGTCGTCGCCCCGCTGCTCGCCCCCGCCCACGCCGAACTGGCCCGGACCGCCGAGGTGTTCCTCGACCACGCGGGCCAGGCGGGCCGCACGGCGGCCGCCCTGGGCATCCACCGACAGACCCTCTACTACCGGCTGTCCCGGGTCGAACAGCTCACGGGTCTGGACCTGGACGACGGCGAGGACCGCCTGCTGCTCCACATGTCCCTGAAGTCGGCCAAGCTGTAAGCCTCCGGGGCGATGCCCCCTCAGGGCCGCGTCGGGGTCGTCCCCGATACCCCGGAGCCTCCGGGCGCCCTACCGTCGTGGTGGAGACGGAGAACGAGCGAGGGGGCTTCATGAAGGCGTGGGTGCAGGACCGGTACGGATCGGCGGACGTGCTGGAGTTCGCCGAGGTGGAGAGACCGGTGCCGGGCGAGCGGGAGGTACTGGTCCGCGTCCACGCCGCCGCCGTCAACGCGGCCGACTGGCACCTGATGCGGGGCGACCCGTACGTGGCCAGGCTCGCCCTCGGCCTGCGAAGACCGAAGGAGCGGATCAGGGGCAGGGACTTCGCGGGCCGCGTCGAGGCCGTGGGCGCCGGGGTGACCGGGCTGCGCCCCGGCGACGAGGTCTTCGGCGAGGCGCCCGGGACGTTCGCCGAGTACGTCTGCGCCTCGGAGGAGGCGACGGAGCGCAAGCCGGCCGGCCTGACCTTCGAGCAGGCGGCGGCGATCCCGCTGGCGGGCAACACCGCCCTGATGGGGCTGCGGGACCTGGGGAACGTGCGGCCGGGCGGGAAGGTACTGGTCAACGGGGCCTCCGGCGGCGTCGGGACCTTCGCCGTACAACTGGCCAAGGCGTTCGGCGCCGAGGTGACGGGGGTGTGCAGCGCCCGGAACGCCTCGCTGGTGCTGGGGCTCGGCGCGGACCGGGTCGTGGACTACACCCGGGAGGACTTCACCGCCGGCCCGGACCGCTACGACCTGGTGTTCGACCTGGTGGGCAACCGGTCGCTGGCCGACCTCCGCCGGACCCTCTCCCCCACCGGTGCGCTCGTCCTCTCCGGCGGGGGCGTCTTCGAGGGCGGCAGCGTCTTCGGGCCGATGGCGCTGATCGTCAAGGGGCAGCTGCTCTCCCGGTTCTCCGGCCGCCGGCTCCACGTCCTCACGGCCGAGCCGAGCCGGGAGAACCTGGCGGCGCTGCGGGAGTTCGCCGAGAGCGGCGCCGTCGTCCCGGTCGTCGAGCGGACCTATCCGCTGGCCGAGGCGGCGCGCGCCCTGCGGTACGTCGAGGAGGAGCACGCCCGCGCCAAGGTGGTCCTCAGCTGTCCTCCCCCATCAGGACCCTGAGCCCCGCGGTGAGGTCGTCCGCGCTCGGCGCCGTCTCCGGGTCGACCATCCACTGGATCATCACGCCGGTGGCCAGCGCCTGGCAGAGCAGTCCGGCGACCCTGGCCTTCTCGGGGTCGGCCTCCGGGTCGATGCCGAGGAAGCCCTCGGCCATCCCGAGCCGCCCCTCGCGCTGCGGCTCCTTGATGGCGTCGCGCAGCTTCTCGTCGTCGTCCAGCCGGGTGACGATCTCGGTCTGCAGCTTCCAGACCGGCCGGCTCGCCTCGGCCGCGCCGATCACCTGCTCCCAGACGGCGTGGAAGCGCCGGTACGGGTCGGCCGGCAGCTCGCGCCTCCGCTCGCCGGAGCCGGCGGGGCCGACCTGCTCCCCCCACTCCTCGGTGAGCGCAAGGAACGCCTGCTGGAGCAGGGCGTCCTTGGAGCCGTAGTGGTAGCCGATGGAGGCCAGGTTGGTGCCGGACGCGGCAACGATGTCGCGCGCGGTGGTGCGCCCGTACCCCTTCTCCAGCAGGCAGCGCTTGGCGCCTTCGAGCAGGTCTTCCTTGTGTCCCATGACAGCACTGTACCCGGCCGCTAGACGCTCGTGTAAGACGAACGTCTAGCGACCGGGTACGGGGTCCGGGCGAGCGTCAGATCAGGTTGACCGAACGGGCCGAGGCCGCGCCGATCTCCTGCGCGATCTCCGCGAGGACCGGAGCCGGGACGGTGTCGTCCACGGTCAGGACGACGAGCGCCTCGCCGCCCTCCTCCGCGCGCGCCACCTGCATGCCCGCGATGTTCAGACCGGCCTCGCCGAGGATGCGGCCGACCGTGCCGACGACGCCGGGACGGTCCTCGTAGCGCAGCACGACCATGTGGTCGGCGAGCGCCACGTCCACGTCGTAGTCGCCGACCGCGACGATCTTCTGGAGGTGCTTGGGACCGGCCAGGGTGCCGGAGACCGACACCTCCTCGCCGCTCGACAGCGTGCCGCGCACGGTGACCACGTTGCGGTGGTCGGGCGACTCGGAGCTCGTCGTCAGCCGCACCTCGACACCGCGCTCCTGCGCGAACAGCGGGGCGTTGACGTACGAGACGGTCTCGTCGACGACGTCCTCGAACACGCCCTTGAGCGCGGAGAGTTCGAGCACCTTCACGTCGTGCTGGGTGATCTCGCCGTACACCTCGACGTCGAGGCGGGCCGCGACCTCGCCCGCGAGCGCGGTGAAGATGCGGCCGAGCTTCTCGGCGAGCGGCAGACCCGGCTTCACGTCCTCGGCGATGACACCGCCCTGGACGTTGACCGCGTCCGGGACCAGCTCGCCGGCGAGCGCCAGGCGCACCGAACGGGCGACCGCGATACCGGCCTTCTCCTGGGCCTCGTCCGTGGACGCGCCGAGGTGCGGGGTGCAGACCACCTGGTCGAGCTCGAACAGCGGGGAGTCCGTGCAGGGCTCCTTCGCGTACACGTCGAGGCCCGCGCCGGCGACCCGGCCCTCCTTGAGGGCGGTGTAGAGCGCCGCCTCGTCCACGATCCCGCCGCGCGCGGCGTTGACGATCCGGACCGAGGGCTTGACCTTGTGCAGCGCCTCGTCGCCGATGAGACCGAGGGTCTCCGGGGTCTTCGGCAGGTGGACGGTGATGAAGTCCGCGACCTCCAGGAGCTCGTCCAGGGCCAGCAGCTTCACCCCCATCTGGGCGGCGCGGGCGGGCTGCACGTAGGGGTCGTACGCGACGATCTTCATGCCGAAGGCGGACATGCGCTGGGCGACCAGGACGCCGATGCGGCCGAGGCCGACGACACCGAGGGTCTTCTCGCTCAGCTCGACGCCCGTGTACTTGTTGCGCTTCCACTCGCCGTTCTTCAGCGCGGTGTTGGCCTGCGGGATGTTGCGCGCGGTGGCGACGAGCAGACCGCACGCGAGCTCGGCGGCGGTGACGATGTTGGACGTCGGGGCGTTGACGACCATGACGCCGGCCTTGGTGGCGGCGGAGACGTCGACGTTGTCCAGACCGACACCCGCGCGGGCGACGACCCGCAGCTTGTTCGCGGCGGCGAGGGCCTCGGCGTCGACCTTGGTCGCGGAACGGACCAGGATCGCGTCCACATCGGCGATGGCGGGGATCAGCTCGGCGCGGTCGGCACCGTTGCAGTGTCGGATCTCGAAGTCCGGGCCCAGCGCGTCGACGGTGGCGGGCGACAGCTCTTCAGCGATGAGTACGACAGGTTTCGAGCTCACGTGAGTCCTCACAGGTCCAGTGCGGACGGCCGTCCCGACGGCCGCAGGCGGTGGAGGGGGCTTGCCGCGTGAAAGCGCACGACGCTGTGGGCCTGACGCGTATGTTGTTGAGCAGTGTAGTGCTGTGCCGGCGCACTTCATGCGCCTCGTTGGAAGGATCACCCGTCCGTGGTTGGACGAGGTGTCCAACGATGCGGGAAGGGGCCGGACATGGTGTCCGGCCCCCGCCCGGGAGGCTTACGCCTCCTCGTCGTTCACCCAGCTCATGAGCTTCCGCAGCTCCTTGCCGGTGGTCTCCAGGAGGTGGTTGGCGTCCTGGGTCTTGTACTCGTTGTACTTCTTCAGACCGCCGTGGTACTCCGCCATCCACTCCTTGGCGAAGGTGCCGTCCTGGATCTCCGCGAGGACCTTCTTCATCTCGGCCTTGGTGGCGTCGGTGATGATCCGCGGGCCGGTGACGTAGTCGCCCCACTCGGCGGTCTCGGAGACGGACCAGCGCATCTTCTCCAGGCCGCCCTCGTACATGAGGTCGACGATGAGCTTCAGCTCGTGGAGGCACTCGAAGTACGCGATCTCCGGCTGGTAGCCGGCCTCGGTCAGGGTCTCGAAGCCCGCCTTGACCAGCGCCGCGGTGCCACCGCAGAGGACGGCCTGCTCGCCGAACAGGTCGGTCTCGGTCTCCTCGGTGAAGGTCGTCTTGATGACGCCGGCGCGGGTGCCGCCGATGCCCTTGGCGTACGAGAGCGCCAGGTCGAACGCCTTGCCGGTGGCGTCCTGCTCGACGGCCGCGATGCACGGGACGCCGCGGCCCTCCTCGTACTGACGGCGGACCAGGTGGCCCGGGCCCTTCGGGGCGACCAGGGCGACGTCGACGCCCTCGGGGACCTTGATGAAGCCGTAGCGGACGTTCAGGCCGTGACCGAAGAAGAGCGCGTCGCCCTCCTTCAGGTGGTCCTTGATGGACTCCTCGTAGACCTGGGCCTGGATCGGGTCCGGGGTCAGGATCATGATGAGGTCGGCCTCGGCCGCGGCCTCGGCGACGGAGACGACGCGCAGACCCTGCTCCTCGGCCTTGGCCTTGGACTTCGAGCCCTCCTGGAGACCGACGCGGACGTCGACACCGGAGTCACGGAGCGACAGCGCGTGGGCGTGGCCCTGGCTGCCGTAGCCGATCACCGCGACCTTGCGGCCCTGGATGATGGACAGGTCTGCGTCGGCGTCGTAGAACAGCTCGGCCACTGGAAATCTCCTTGAGGTGCTGGTGTTGCGTCCCACCGTACGGCGGGGAGCGGGAGGTAGGTTTTCGGGTCTCGTCAGTCGGACCGCCGGATGGACCGGCGGTCGACCTCCGATGACTCTCAGGCGCTGCGGTCGAGCGCCCGCAGGGACCGGTCCGTGATGGACCGGGAACCACGCCCTATGGCGATCGTGCCGGACTGGACGAGCTCCTTCACGCCGAACTGCTCGAGCATCTTGAGCATCGCGTCGAGCTTGTCACTCGAACCGGTGGCCTCGATGGTGACCGCCTCGGGCGAGACGTCCACGGTCTTGGCGCGGAACAGCTGCACGATCTCGACGATCTGGGAGCGGGTCTCGTTGTCGGCGCGGACCTTCACCAGGACGAGCTCGCGCTGGATCGCGGCGCTGGGCTCGAGTTCGACGATCTTCAGGACGTTGACCAGCTTGTTGAGCTGCTTGGTCACCTGCTCCAGGGGCAGGCCCTCGACATTGACCACGATGGTGATGCGGGAGATGTCGGGGTGCTCGGTGATGCCGACGGCGAGGGAGTCGATGTTGAAGCCGCGGCGGGAGAACAGGGCGGCGATCCGGGCGAGGATGCCGGGCGTGTTCTCGACGAGAACGGAGAGCGTGTGCTTGGTGGACATGGTCTGGGTCTCTTCCTTTTCGCTCTGCTGCGTTCCGCGCTTCAGTCGTCTTCGCCGTCGCCGAAGTCGGGGCGGACGCCCCGTGCGGCCATGACCTCGTCGTTCGAGGTGCCGGCGGCGACCATCGGCCAGACCTGGGCGTCCTCGTGGACGATGAAGTCGATCACGACCGGGCGGTCGTTGATGGCGTTGGCCTCGGCGATGACCTTGTCCAGGTCGGCCGGGTCCTCACAGCGCAGGGCGACGCAGCCCATGGCCTCGGAGAGCTTGACGAAGTCGGGGACGCGGGTGCCCTTGTTCGCCTGGATGTCGTCCGGGCCGGAGTGCAGGACCGTGTTGGAGTAGCGCTGGTTGTAGAAGAGGGTCTGCCACTGGCGGACCATCCCGAGGGCGCCGTTGTTGATGATGGCGACCTTGATCGGGATGTTGTTCAGGGCGCAGGTGGTGAGCTCCTGGTTGGTCATCTGGAAGCAGCCGTCGCCGTCGACCGCCCAGACCGTGCGGTCCGGCATGCCGGCCTTGGCGCCCATCGCGGCGGGGACCGCGTACCCCATCGTCCCGGCGCCGCCGGAGTTCAGCCAGGTGGCCGGCTTCTCGTAGTCGATGAAGTGGGCGGCCCACATCTGGTGCTGGCCGACGCCCGCCGTGAAGATCGTGCCCTCGGGGGCGAGGCGGCCGATGCGCTGGATGACCTGCTGCGGCGAGAGGCTGCCGTCCTCCGGCAGGTCGTAGCCGAGCGGGTAGGTCTCGCGCCAGCGGCTCAGGTCGCTCCACCAGGCGGTGTAGTCGCCCTTGTTGCCCTCGCTGTGCTCCGCCTGGACGGCCTGGACCAGGTCGGCGATGACCTCGCGGGCGTCACCGACGATCGGGACGTCGGCGGCGCGGTTCTTGCCGATCTCGGCCGGGTCGATGTCCGCGTGGACGATCTTGGCGAACGGGGCGAAGCTGTCGAGCTTGCCGGTGACGCGGTCGTCGAAGCGGGCGCCGAGGGCGACGATCAGGTCGGCCTTCTGCAGCGCGGTGACGGCGGTGACGGAGCCGTGCATGCCCGGCATGCCGACGTGCAGCGGGTGGCTGTCGGGGAAGGCGCCGAGGGCCATCAGGGTGGTGGTGACCGGGGCGCCGGTGAGCTCGGCGAGGATCTTCAGCTCGGCCGTGGCGCCGGCCTTGATGACACCGCCGCCGACGTACAGGACGGGCCGCTTGGCCGCGGAGATGAGCTTGGCGGCCTCGCGGATCTGCTTGGCGTGCGGCTTGGTCACCGGGCGGTAGCCGGGCAGGTCGGTCTGGGGCGGCCAGCTGAAGGTGGTCTTCGCCTGGAGGGCGTCCTTGGCGATGTCGACCAGGACCGGGCCGGGGCGGCCGGTGGAGGCGATGTGGAACGCCTCGGCGATCGTCCGCGGGATGTCCTCGGCCTTGGTGACCAGGAAGTTGTGCTTGGTGATCGGCATCGTGATGCCGCAGATGTCCGCCTCCTGGAAGGCGTCCGTGCCGATCGCCTTCGAGGCGACCTGACCGGTGATCGCGACCATCGGGACCGAGTCCATGTGCGCGTCGGCGATCGGGGTGACGAGGTTGGTCGCACCGGGGCCGCTGGTCACCATGCAGACGCCGACCTTGCCGGTGGCCTGGGCGTAGCCGGTGGCCGCGTGGCCCGCGCCCTGCTCGTGACGGACCAGGATGTGGCGCACCTTCTGCGAGTCCATCAGCGGGTCGTAGGCCGGGAGGATGCAGCCGCCGGGGAGGCCGAAGATGGTGTCCGCGCCCACCTCTTCGAGAGAACGGATGAGGGACTGCGCACCCGTGACGTGCTCGACGGTGGTGGCGGGCTGCGCGCCGCCGCGGGGCCGCGGCTGCGGATGGTGCCCGGTGGCCTGGTCGGTCATCAGCATCTCTTCTCGAAGCAGAGGGTTTTTGCGAGGTGTTTTGCGAGGGTTTGCGTCGATTTTGGGGTGAGCCAGTGCAACAAAAAACCCCTCGTGCCGTGAGGCAAGCGAGGGGAGCGCGTCGGGTGCGTTCTAAGCCGGGCCTACTGTGGCCCCGCTTCAGCCGACGCGCTTTCCAAGTACGAGAATTCGGGTGCGCATGGCACTGACCCTCCCTCTCGGGCCTCACCACTGTCAAGTGGGTGGGACGGGCGTCTCAGTATGTGAGCCGATCGGGGGACGGTTTCCGGCCGGTACGGGCACCCCGCCCGGGAGCGGGTAGTCGTCCCGCACCAGGGCCCTGCGCAGCCGGTACTCGTCGAGCGGGCCCGAGAAGGCCATCCCCTGGGCGTGGCTGCACCCCATCGCGCGCAGGGCGATGACCTGCTCCGGTACGTCGACGCCGTCGGCGACGGTCTGCATCCCCAGCTCGCCGGCGATACGGAGCACCCCACGCGTGATCTTGCGGAGCCGGGGCGACTCAACCACGCCCTCGACGAGCCCCCGGTCCAGCTTCAGTATGTCGACCGGAAGCCTCCTGAGGGCGTTGATCGCCACATGTCCGCTGCCGAATCCGTCGAGCGCGATCCGCACCCCGAGACGGCGCAGCGCCACCAGCCGCTGTTCGAGCTCGTCGAGGGGGGTCCTGGCGTCGGTGTCGGCCAGTTCGACGACGAGCGAGCCGGACGGCAGGCCGTGCCGGGTGAGCAGGGACTCGACCGTGCCGAGCGGCAGCGAGCGGTCCAGGAGGCCGCGGGCGGAGAGCCGGACGGCGACCGGGGCACGGTGGCCGATTCCCGCCCGCTCGGCGGCCTGCTCCACCGCCTCCTCCAGGAGCCAGCGCCCGAGCTCCGCCGGGCGCTCCCCGTCGTCGGTGACCCGGAGGTACTCCGCGGGGGTGAAGAGGATGCCCTGCGCGGACCGCCAGCGCGCCTGGGCGCTGACGGCCGCGATCCGGCCGGTGGCGAGGTCGACGACCGGCTGATGGAGCAGGGCGAACTCGCCGTCGTGGAGGGCGGTCCGCAGCCGGGCGGCCAGCTCCGTGCGCCGTACGATCTCGGCCTGCATCTGGGGTGCGTAGAGCTCGACGCGGTCCTTCCCGGCGGCCTTGGCGCGGTACATGGCGAGGTCCGCGTTGCGCAGGAGGTCGCCGGCCTCCATGTCGGGCTCGGCGAAGGCGACGCCGATGGAGGCGGCGACCCGCACCTCGTTGCCCCCGTCGACGCGGTACGGCCGGGAGAGCGTGAGCCGGAGCCGGTCGGCGATCTCCTGGACCTGGCTCTGGCGTGCCGCCCGGTCCCGTCCGCCGTCGCCGACGATGAGGGCGGCGAACTCGTCGCCGCCGAGCCGGGCGGCCGTGTCGCCGGCCCGGACGGAGTCGTGCAGGCGGCGGGCGGCCTGGACCAGGAGGTCGTCGCCCGCCTGGTGGCCGAGGCGGTCGTTGACCGCCTTGAAGCCGTCGAGGTCGATGAAGAGCACGGCCGCGCCGGCGTCGGAGGAGCGGCGGCCGCCGAGCGCCTGCCGGACCCGCCGGGTGAACAGCGCCCGGTTGGGCAGGTCGGTGAGCGGGTCGTGCTCGGCGTTGTGCTGCAACTGGGCCTGGAGCCTGACGCGTTCGGTCACGTCACGGCTGTTGAAGATCAGTCCGCCCTGGTGCCGGTTGACGGTCGACTCCACGTTGAGCCAGTCGCCGCGGCCGGAGCGGAAGCGGCACTCGATCCGGGTGGTGGGCTCCTCGGCGGGCGAGACGGCCAGGAAGCGCCGCACCTCGTGGACGACGGCGCCGAGGTCCTCGGGGTGGATGAGGGAGGCCAGCTCGGAGCCGACGAGATCGTCGGCGTCGCGGCCGTACACCCCGCTCGCGGCGGGGCTCACGTAGCGGAGCACCCCGGTCGGCGCGGCGATCATGATGACGTCGCTCGACCCCTGCACGAGTGACCGGAAGTGGTTCTCCTTCTGGGCCAGTTCGTGGGTGAGCGCGATGTTGTCGAGGAGCATGATGCCCTGCCGCACGACGAGGGCGAGCACGACCGTGCAGCCGGTCAGGACGACGACCTTGTCGACCCGGCGCCCCTCGACCACGTTGTACAGGATGCCGAGGGTGCAGACCGCCGCGGCGAGGTACGGGGTGAGGGCCGCCAGCGAGCCGGCGACGGGGCGGCTGTGGAGCAGGGGGCCGCGGGCGGCGACCGCGCCGTCGGGCGGGCGGCGCACCCCCCAGGGCGCGTAGGCGAGGAGCAGCGAGCCGGCGAACCAGCCGGCGTCGAGCAGCTGGCCCGAGGCGTAGTTCTCGCGGAGCAGCGGCGAGGTGAACAGGGCGTCGCACAGCACGGTCAGCGCGAGCGCGGCGATGGCGGTGTTGGTCGCCGACCGGTTCGCCTGCGAGCGCCTGAAGTGCAGCACCAGGACCATGCTGACGAGCACGATGTCGAGCAGCGGGTACGCCAGCGACAGCGCGGCCTGGGCGACGGGCTCGCCCTCGAAGTGGGCGGTGCGGGCGAGGGCGAGGCTCCAGGACAGCGTCAGCAGCGAGCCGCCGATGAGCCAGGCGTCGAGCCCCAGGCAGACCCAGCCGGCCCGGGTGACGGGCTTCTTGGCGAGGACGAGGAGGCCGACGATGGCGGGCGGGGCGAAGAGCAGGAAGAAGAGGTCGGCGACGGAGGAGTCCGGCACCTCCGCGCGGAGCACGACCTCGTACCAGCCCCACACCGCGTTGCCCGCGCAGGCCATGAACGAGGAGAAGGCGAAGAGCAGCCAGGCGGGGCGGGCGCTGCCGCGGTGGGCACGGCCGTAGAGGAAGCAGGAGACCGCGGCGGTGAGGGCGGCGGCACTGAGGCCGAAGTCGCCCATGAAGAGCGCGAGCCGCGGGGAGCCCCAGCCGAGCGAGGCGCCCGTGGTGTACCCGGCGCAGATGAGGCCCAGGGTGACCTGGGCGAGGACCGACCGGAGGCCGGTCCGCTCCGGGTCCCGCTCCCGCTCCCGGCCGCCCCGGCGACCGGGGTCGTCGGCGGCGGAGGGGCGGGTCAGGACCGCCCCGGGCGCGCTCACCGACCCCTCCGGCACCGCGCCGCCGCACCCGGCCGCCTCGTGCGGGCGGGCCTGTGGCTCGTCGACGGCGCCGGGGGCGTGTCCGTCGCAGTCGCCGGGTGCCGCGTCCGACGGCGCGGGGGCGCGGCCCTCGGGGCCCCCGCCTCCCGTGCCGTGCGGCCCCGGTCCGGCGTGCGGCCCGGGGCCGGGCGGTTCGGTGGCGCGGGGCGCGCCGTGCTGCGCGGCCTGTTCCGGTACCGAGCGCGCGAGGCCGGCGGCGGGGCGTGGAAGGCCGGCCGACGGCGGCGTCGCCGCGTCGGGTCGTCGGTCGTCCGGCCGTGCCGCACCCGTCGCCCCCCTCGGAATCTGATGTCCCGTCACTTCGCTCCCCAGCGTCAGCCCGTACTCGACGCAGTCCCCCGCTCCGGGACGATACACCAGGTTCGTCACTCAGGGACAGGGTCGCTGTACTCTGCGTGACGACGTCGGGACGTCCGCGCGGCGCGTGCCGGGACGGACGCCACCCGTCCGGTCCCGCGGGCCCCTGCGGACCGCCGGGCCGGCCGGGACGGTGCGCCCGGCGCCGCTCAGCCGGTGGTCAGGAGGACGTTGGCCAGCTCCTCGCCGGCCGCGAACCGCCGGAGCTGCCCGGCGATCAGCCGCTTCGCGCGCGGCATGAAGGCCGAGGTCGAACCTCCCACGTGGGGGCTGATCAGGACACCGGGAGCGTGCCACAAGGGGTGGCCGGCCGGCAGCGGTTCCGGGTCGGTGACATCGAGTGCCGCCGTGATCCGGCCACTCTCCACCTCCTTGAGGAGCGCGGCGGTGTCGACGACCGGGCCCCGGGCCACGTTGACCAGCAGCGCGCCGTCCTTCATCCGCCCCAGGAACCCGGCGTCGGCGAGGTGCGTGGTGGCGGGGGTGAGCGGCGTCGAGAGGACGACCACGTCCGCCTCGGGCAGCAGGGCGGGCAGCTCGGTCAGGGCGTGGACCGGGCCGCGCTCTGTGGTGCGCGCGGAGCGTGCGACGCGCGCCACCCGCGCGCACTCGAAGGGCGCGAGCCGGTCCTCGATCGCGGCGCCGATCGATCCGTACCCCACGATCAGGACGGACTTGTCGGCGAGCGCGGGGTAGAAGCCGGCCCGCCACTCCTCGGCGTCCTGGCCGCGCACGAACCCGGGGATCCCGCGCAGCGAGGCGAGGATCAGCGCGAGCGTGAGCTCGGCGGTGCTGGCCTCGTGGACGCCCTTGGCGTTGCACAGGGCGACGCCCGGCCGCAGCGAGCCGAGGCCGGGCGTGACGTGGTCGATGCCCGCGGACAGGGTCTGCACGGCCCGGAGCGAGGTCATCGCGGCCAGCGGCCGTACGGCGATCTCGGACCCCTTCATGTACGGCACGACGTAGAAGGCGCACCGGGCCGGATCGGCCGGGAACTCCGGCCCGCCGTCCCAGAAGCGGTAGTTCAGCCCTGACGCGCCGGGCGCGGGGAGCCCCTCGATCTCGTCCGCGGGAACCGGAAGCCACACGTCGGCGGCCGTGTCTTCGAATCTCATGACCGGGAGGCTATGCGAAGAATCCCGTTCGTCATTGGTTACTTTGGGGGACGGCACAGGGAGGGGTACCGGCAGGTGGAGCGCAGGACTATCGGGGCGACGGCGCTCGACGTGGGTGCGATCGGCCTGGGGTGCATGCCGATGAGCTGGGCGTACAGCCGTTCGGAACAGCGCGGGGACCGTTCGCTGCGGACCGTGCACGCGGCGCTCGACGCCGGGGTGAGCCTGCTCGACACCGCCGACATGTACGGACCGTTCACCAACGAGCTGCTGTTGGGGCGGGTGTTGAAGGAGCGGCGGGCGGAGGCGTTCGTCTCGACGAAGTGCGGACTGCTCGTCGGCGACCAGCACGTGGTCGCCAACGGCAGGCCGGGATACGTGCGTCGGGCGTGCGACGCCTCGCTGCGGCGGCTCCAGACCGATGTGATCGACCTCTACCAGCTGCACCGCGCGGACCCCGAGGTGCCGGTCGAGGAGACCTGGGGCGCGATGGCCGACCTGGTGTCGGCCGGCAAGGTGCGGGCCCTCGGTCTCTGCGCGGTCGGCGCCCGCTCGGCCCGCCGGGGCGCGGTCGGCGCGGGCCGGGACGGCTACGAGGGAACGATCCGCCAACTGGAGCGCGTCCAGCAGGTGTTCCCCGTGGCGGCGGTGGAGGCCGAGCTGTCGGTGTGGTCGCAGGAGGCGCTGGCGCGGCTGCTGCCCTGGTGCGCCGCTCGGGGCGTCGGCTTCCTGGCGGCGATGCCGCTGGGGAACGGTTTCCTCACCGGGACGCTGACCCCCGGCAGCGGCTTCGAGCGGGACGATCCGCGGGCCCGGCACCCGCGGTTCACGGCGGAGATGATGGCCGCGAACCAGCCGCTCGTCGCGGGGCTGCGGAGGGTCGCCGCGCGGCACGGGGCGGACGTCACCCCGGCGCAGGTCGCGCTGGCCTGGGTGCTGGGGCGGGGCGCGCACGTCGTGCCGGTGCCGGGCGCGAAGCGGGAGCGGTGGGCGGTGGAGAACGCGGGGGCGGCGGAGCTCCGGCTGACGGCGGAGGACCTGGCGGAGATCGCGTCGCTCCCGGCGCCCCGGGGATCCTGGGACTGACGCGCCGCGAGGGTGGTCCGCGGCGGTCGGGAACCTGATCGGGTCGAGCGGTGTATCAAGGGTGAAGGGATGCCGCTCGACTCGTCGAAGGGGACCGGACATGAGCCGTCCTGCTGTTGTGAAGGCCCTGTGGGGCGCCGCCGTGCTGATGCTCGTGGCCGGCTGCTCCTCGGGAGACCCTGCGGACCCGGGGGACCGGCCGGGCACGTCACCGCCGGCCGCGGTCTCCCCCTCGTCCCCGGGGGCCGGGGCTCCGTCCGGCGGCGGGCGGGCGACGGTGGCGGGGACGCTGACCGAGGGGCTGAAGTCCCCGTGGGGCGTCGCCCGGCTGCCCGACGGCGACCTGCTGGTCTCCTCGCGGGACGAGCGGACGATCACCCGGGTGGACGGGCGGACCGGCGCGAAGACGGTGCTCGGCGAGGTGCCGGGGGTCGCCCCGGGCGGGGAGGGCGGTCTGCTGGGCCTAGCCGTCCGGGACGGCTGGGTGTACGCCTATCTGACGGCCGCGTCCGACAACCGCATCGTGCGCCTGCGGTACGGCGGCGGCGACGGCGACCGGCTCGGCGCGCCGGAGCCGGTGCTGACCGGCATCCCCAAGGGGGTCGTGCACAACGGCGGGCGGATCGCGTTCGGCCCGGACGGCATGCTGTACGCGGGGACGGGCGAGACGGGCCGCACCGGCCTCGCCCAGGACCGGGGCTCGCTGGGCGGGAAGATCCTGCGGATGACGCCGGAGGGCGGACCGGCGCCGGGCAACCCCGTCGCGGACTCGGTGGTCTATTCGTCCGGGCACCGCAATGTGCAGGGGATCGCCTGGGACGCGGCGGGCCGGCTGTGGGCGGCCGAGTTCGGGCAGAACACCTGGGACGAGCTGAACCTGATCGAGCCCGGCGGCAACTACGGCTGGCCGGAGGTGGAGGGGAAGGCCGGTCGGTCCGGGTTCGTCGACCCGGTGGCCCAGTGGCCGACCTCGGAGGCGTCCCCGAGCGGCATCGCGTACGCACGGGGAGCGATCTGGATGGCCGCGCTGCGCGGGGAGCGGCTGTGGCGTGTGCCGCTGTCCGGAGCGGAACGTTCGGGGGACCCGGAGGCGTTCCTGACAGAGGAGTACGGCCGCCTGCGCACGGTGGTCGCGGCGGGTGACGGACAGCTCCTGCTGGTGACCAGCGAGACCGACACCCGGGGGACGCCAGGGCCCGGGGACGACAGGATCCTCCGGCTGGAGGTGAGCTGAAGGAGGCGGTGACCGTGTTCGGCGGAATCGAGGAGCTCTTCGCACCGGGGCGCAGGCACACCGAGGAGGAGCTGCGGCGGCAGGCCCTCACCCGGGAGGACCCGGGGGACGCCGACCCGTCGCGCGGCCCGATAGACCTGCGCTCGGGCCGGGTGACGATACGGGTGCCCCGCCCCGGGGCGGAGGCGGCGGGGCGCCCGGGGTCAGAGGGCCGGGTCGAGGAGGTGGAGGCGGTGGGCGAGGGCGGCGGCCTCGCCGCGGCCGGCGACGCCGAGCTTGGCGAGGATGTTGGAGACGTGGACGCTGGCCGTCTTGGGTGAGATGAACAGCTCCTCGGCGATCTGGCGGTTGGTGCGTCCGACCGCGACCAGGCGCAGGACGTCCTGCTCGCGGGGGGTCAGGCCGAAGCCGTCGTCGCCGGGCTCCGCCGGGGCCTGGGCCTGCCGGTCGGGGGCGAGGGAGAGACGGGCGCGGGCGGCGAGGAGCTCGGTGTCCTCGCGGAGGGGGCGGGCGCCGAGCCGGAGGGCCTCGGCATGGGCCTCGCGCAGCAGGGCGGCGGCCTCCTCGCGGCGGCCTCCCTCGACCAGCAGGGCGTCGGCGTGGCGATGGCGGGCGCGGGCGAGCTGGGCGGGACGTTCAAGGGGTTCGTAGGCGGCGACGACCTCGGCCCAGCGGGCGGCGGACTCGCGGCCCTCGGCGCGGGCGAGCTCCTCCGAGACGTGCCGGGAGTGGGCCGTCCAGAGGGGTGCCGGGGTGGCGAGGCCGAGGAGGCAGCGGCGGATCAGCTCCAGCGCCTCCGGGCGGCCCTCGTCGGCGGCGGGCAGCCCGCGGCTGTCTGCCTCGGCGGCGACGGCGGTGAGGACGAGCGGCCAGCCGTAGCGGTGGGTGCCGGGCGGGAAGCCGGCCTCGGCGGCGGCGGCGACGGTGGCGCGGACCTCGGCGAGGTGGCCCTCGGCGGCGGCCACGGCGATCGCGACCTGGGCCATGGGCAGGGTGTACTGCGGGATCGGGTCGCGGGTGCCGTAGACGGCGCGGGCGTCGGCGAGGTGGCGGGCGGCCGCCGGCAGTTCGCCGCGGGCCGCGGCGAGCTGGGCGAGTCGGAGGGAGGCCGAGCCACGCGGCTTGGTGCTGCTGGCCCGGCGCAGCACGCGTTCGGACGACTCACGGGCCTCCTCCCAGCGCCCGAGGGCGAGAAGGGACTCGGCGCGGTTGGCCTCGATCCAGCCGACGCTGTCGACCAGGCCGTAGGAGCGGGAGAGCCGGATGCCGGAGTCGGCGATCTCGACGGCCTCACGGGAGCGGCCGAGGGACTCCAGGGCGGAGGAGATGTTGATGTGGGCGCGGGCGGCCTCGTTGAACTGGCCGAGCGCCGTGGTCCGTTCGCGGACGTCGTGCATCTCGGCGAGTCCGGCCTCGACGTCGCCGGCCGCGGTCATGATGGTGCCGAGGGTGAGGCGGGCGTTGAGTTCGATGGACTCGGCCTTGACGAGCCGGGCGTACTCGACGGCGCGTTCGGCGGTGGTGAGGGCGTCGGGTCCCGGGTTGCGGAGCATGCCCCAGCCGGCGGCGCCGACGAGGACGGTGGCGTGGACGGCGGACGGTGGGAGGCCCTTGACGAGTTCCTGGGCGCGGGCGATCTCCTCCCAGCCGTCGCCGCGGCCGAGGTTGGACTGGAGGCGGGCCCGCTCGGTCCAGAACCAGGCGGCGCGCAGCGGGTCCTTGTCCTCGTCGGTGTCGAGGAGGCGCAGCGCCATCTTGCCGATCTTCACGGCCCGTTCGCGTTCGCCGCTGAGGCGGGCGGCGACGGCTGCCTCGGCGAGCAGGTCGAGGTAGCGCAGCGGGGTGGTCTCGGGGTCGCAGCCGCAGGGCGGGTACGCCTCGGCGTAGTCCATGGGCCGGAGCTCGCGGCGGATCTCGGCGGGGGCCTCGTCCCAGAGTTCCATGGCCCGTTCGAGGAGGCGGAGCTGCTCGGCGTAGGCGTGGCGCTTACGGGTGGCGACGGAGGCGCGGAGGACGGCGGGCAGGGCCTTGGCGGCGTCGTGCGCGTGGTACCAGTAGGTGGCGAGCCGGGTGGCGCGCTCGTCGGCGCGGACGAGCCCGGGGTCGGTCTCCAGGGCCTCGGCGTAGCGCCGGTTGAGGCGGGAGCGTTCGCCGGGCAGCAGGTCGTCGCTGACGGCCTCGCGGACCAGGGAGTGGCGGAAGCGGTAGCCGTCGCCGTCGGGGACGGCGAGCAGGATGTTGGCGCCGACACAGGCCCGCAGCGCCTCGATGAGCTCGTCCTCGCTGAGCCGGGCGACGGCGGCGAGCAGGTCGTACTCGACGGTGGAGCCGCCCTCGGCGACGATCCTGGCGACCCGCTGGGCGTCCTCGGGGAGCGCCTCGACCCGGACGAGCAGGAGGTCGCGCAGGGAGTCGCTGAGGTGGCCGAGGGCGCAGCCGGCCTCGTGGGAGACGACGAGCTCCTCGACGAAGAAGGCGTTGCCGTCGGAGCGCGCGAAGACCTCCTCGACGAGTCCGGGGTCGGGTTCCGCGGCGAGGATGCCGGTGAGCTGGCGGTGGACCTCGGTACGGGTGAAGCGGGCGAGTTCGACGCGGCGGATGGTGCGGAGCCGGTCGAGTTCGGCGAGGAGGGGGCGCAGTGGGTGGCGGCGGTGGATGTCGTCGGCGCGGTAGCTGGCGACGACCACGATCCGGCCGCGGCGCAGGGTGCGCAGGAGGTAGGTGAGCAGGTGCCGGGTGGAGGCGTCGGCCCAGTGCAGGTCCTCCAGGACGAGCACGATCGTGCGGTCGGCGGCGAGCCGTTCCAGGAGCCGTACGGTGAGTTCGAAGAGGCGGCCGGTGGAGTCCTCGTCGGACGTCTCGTGGCTGCCGGGGTCGCCGAGTTCGGGCAGCAGGCGGGCGAGTTCGGCCTGGTGGCCGTCGGCTGCGGCGGTGAGTTCGTCGGGGAGCCGGCGGCGGAGCGAGCGCAGGGCGGCGGCGAAGGGCGCGAAGGGGAGTCCGTCGGCGCCGAGTTCGACGCAGCCGCCGACGGCGACCACGGCTCCCCGGTCGCAGGCCGTGTCGAGGAACTCCTCGATGAGCCGGGTCTTGCCGACCCCCGCCTCGCCGCCGATCAGCAGGGCCTGGGGCTCTCCCGCGGTCGCGCGGGAGAGCGCCTCGGTGAGGGCGGTGAGTTCGCCGGCCCGGCCGACGAAGACGGGACTGACTGACCTGGTCTCCACGGCGCCGAGCATCGCACAACCATCCGTACGGTCGCTCATACGGGGGTCACGCGGCCCGTGCGAAGCGGCCGCGGTCGCCGTCGCCCACCCGCCCCTCCGCGTCGTGGCCGCCGTGCCGCCGGCCGAAGAGCCGCAGACCCCGGGTCGCCCCGGCGGTCTCGGCGGCCTCGTGCGAGAGGCGCCGGGCGGCGGCCTCGCGGATGAGCTCGGCGTGGTGCATGCGGTGGAGTTCGTACGCGAACATCGGGTGCTCCCTGGTTCTTCTCGGTTTCGGTATCGCTCCTTGCGATGCCTCTACTGTCGTTTCCCAGGGGATGCGGTCACATCGGGCGTGTGCCGCATGTTCGGTGTACGGGGGGCCTTAGGCGGGTCTCAGGGGGTCCTTAGGCGGACCGGGGCCCGCCTCAGGACCCGGCGGTGGGCAGGGTCAGGAACAGGTCGAAGTAGGTGCCGACCGAGAGGAGCAGCCCGAGGCCGCCGAGGACGGCGCCGGCGACGGCGACCGCGCGGACCCATCCGGTGCGGCGGGGCAGGGTGAGCACGACGACGGCGACGACGAGGGCGAGCAGCGCGAACACGCCGTTCACCAGGGCGGTGCTGTGCCAGGCGTCGCCGTAGATCTCCGAGATCTGCTGGGCCGGGGAGCCGCTCTGGGAGGTGTTGATCTGCCCGATGAGCGTCTCGCGCTCGGAGACGACCTTGCCGGTCCAGGTCCCGGTGAGGGCCACGGCGCCGAGGGCGGCGGAGATCACGGCCGCGGCGCCGACGCCGGTCCCGGTGGTCTCGGGGGCGGCGGCGAGGAGGGCCTCGTCGTCGTCCGTCTCCTCGTCGCCCGCGTCCTCGTCGTGCGTCCCGCCGGGGGCGTCGGACGCGTCGAGGGGGTCCGCGGCCTCCCGGGCGGCGGTGTCCTCCGCGGCCGCGGCGGCCTCCGCGGCCGCCGCTTCCCCGGTCTCCTCGGCGGTCTTCTCGTCGGTCTTCTCGGTCGTCTTGATGTCCATGCGGCGCACGCTAGGGGGCCCACATGAGAGCGGCCTTAAGAAGCGGCGGCCTTCGCGGCGCGCCAGTCGGGGGCGAGGACGGCCCAGACCTCGGTGTCCGCGCGGGTGCCGCGGTAGAGGTAGTTCTCCCGCAGCACGCCGTCCCTCGTCATGCCGAGGCGGCGGGCGACGGCGATGCTCGGCCCGTTCGCCGCGGAGGCGAGCCATTCGACGCGGTGGATCCCGCGCTCCTCGATCGCCCAGTCGATGATGACCCGGCAGGCGCGGGTGATCAGGCCCCGGCCCGCGGCGGAGGGCTCCAGCCAGCAGCCGGCCTCGGCGGTTCCGTTGGCGGCGTCGAAGATCCGGAAGAGGACGCCGCCGACGAGCGTGCCGTCGGCCCAGATGCCGTAGAGCCGTCCGGTGTCGGTGGCCGCCTTCTCGGCGTACGAGGTGAGGTAGGCGCGGGCGGAGTCGAGGTCCGCGACGAAGTCGGGGAGGGCGATGTGCCGTCCGATGAACTCCCGGCCCCGGTCCATGTGGGCGAGGAGCTCCTCGGCCTGCCAGGGCTCCAGGGGCCGCAGTTCGGCACCGTCGTCACCGAGCGATATCGCGAACATCGTCGCTCCTCTCCTCTGCGGCCGGGGCCGGGGTCGTGGCGGGGGCCGTCACACGCTGTCCAGGGATCTTCGCACGCGCGTCGGCGACCTCGCGGCACTCGGGCGGTTCGATGCTGATCCGGGGCAGGATCCGGTCGAGCCGCTTGGGCAGCCACCAGTTCGCCCCGCCGAGCAGGTGCATGAGCGCGGGGACGAGAAGGGTGCGCAGGACGAAGGCGTCGAGGGCGACGGCCGCCGCGAGCGCGATGCCGAACATCGCGATGACCCGGTCGCCGGAGAGCACGAAGGCGAGGAAGACCGAGATCATGATGACGGCGGCGGAGTTGATCACGCGGCTGGTCTCGGCGAGCCCGACGCGGACCGCCCGCCGGTTGTCCCCGGTCTCCAGCCACTCCTCGTACATCCGGCTGACCAGGAAGACCTGGTAGTCCATGGAGAGCCCGAAGAGGACGGAGACCATGATCACGGGGAGGAAGGGTTCGATCGGGCCGGCGCTGCCGAGGCCGAGGAGCTCGGTCCCCCAGCCCCACTGGAAGATCGCCACGACGATGCCGAAGGCGGCGGCGACGGCCGCGACGTTCATCGCGGCGGCCTTGAGCGGGATGCCGATCGAGCGGAAGGCGAGCAGGAGCAGCAGGCAGCCGAGCGCGATGACGACGCCGACGAAGAGCGGCAGCTTGCCGACGATGATCTCGGCGAAGTCGTCGTACGAGGCGGTGACGCCGCCCACGTTCACGTCGAGGGAGGTGCCGGCCTCGGCCCGCGGGATGACGTCCTGGCGGAGCCGGTCGACCAGGTCGCTGGTGGCCTTGGACTGCGGCGAGGAGTCGGGGACGACGGTGAGCACCGCGGTGTCGCCGGAGCTGTTGTAGGTGACCGGGGAGACGGAGGCGACCCCGTGGGTGGCGGAGAGCGCGGCCGGCAGCTGGTCGAGGGCGACCCGGTCGTCGGCGCCGTCGAGCCCGGCGACGAGCGTGAGGGGTCCGTTGACGCCCGGGCCGAAGCCCTCGGCGATCAGGTCGTACGCCTGGCGCGTGGTCGCGGTGGCCGGATTGTTGCCCTGGTCGGAGGTGCCGAGGTGGAGCGTGAGGGTGGGCAGCGCCAGGACGCCCATGACGACGGCCGCGACGGCCCCGAGGAGCTTGGGGTGGCGCTCGACGAAGGCGGACCAGCGGGCCGCGAACCCGGTGGGGAGCTCCGGCTGCGGCCCGTGCTCGACAAGGGTCCGCCGCTCGCGCCGGGACAGCGCCCGCGGGCCGATGAAGGAGAGCAGCGCGGGCAGCAGGGTGACGGAGGCGGCGACCGTGAGGACGACGGTGAGGGAGGCGGCGATGGCGACGCCGTTGAGGAAGCCGAGCCGCAGGATCAGCATGCCGAGCAGGGCGATGCAGACGGTGGCCCCGGCGAAGACGACGGCACGGCCGGTGGTGGCGACGGCGGTCTGGGCCGCCTCGGCGACGGAGAGCCCTCGTTTGAGGCCCCTTCGGTGCCGGGTCACGATGAAGAGCGCGTAGTCGATGCCGACGCCCAGGCCGACGAGCATGCCGAGCATGGGGGCGAAGTCGGCGACGGTCATCAGATGGCCGAGGAGCACGATCCCGGAGTACGCGATGCCGACGCTGACGAGCGCGGTCGCGATGGGGAGCGCGGAGGCGGCGAGCGAGCCGAAGGCGAGGAAGAGGACGACGGCCGCCACGGCGACGCCGACGACCTCGGCGATGTGGCCGCCGGGGGCCTCGGTGAGGGCGACGGCGCTGCCCCCGAGCTCGACCCGGAGGCCCTCGGTGCCGTCCGCCGCGGCCTTCGCCGTGTCGACGAGGGCGCGGGCCTGGGCCTCGGGGATGTCGTCGGCCTGCTCGTCGAAGGTGACGGTGGCGTAGGCGGTGCGGCCGTCCTCGCTGATCTGGCCGCGGGTGTCGCCGTACGGGGAGGTCACGGCGGCGATGCCGGGCAGGTCGGCGACCTCGTCGAGCATCGCGGTCATGCGCCGTTCGACCGCGTCGGCGCGGACGCTGCCGTGGTCGGTGTGCCAGACGACGGTGTCGCTGTCCCCGCCGAGGCCGTGGAAGCCGCGGTCGAGGAGGGCGGTGGCCCGGCCGGACTCGGTGCCGGGGACCTCGTAGTCGTTGGAGTACGCGTTGCCGGCGACGATCGCCCCGGCGCCGACCCCGCCGAGAGCGAGGAGCCACAGGAGGACGACGACGAGACGGTGCCGGATGCACCATCGGGCGATGGCTGCCAAAGGACGTGCTCCCTGGTGGTTCGTGATCGTGCACGGGAACAGCCCGAGCAGAACGCGCGTGACCTACGTGCGCCCACTCTTACAGCCAAACGTGATCCTTTGTCCCTTTCGTGTCGATGCTCACAGGCGTGTGCGGAGGTTAAAGGACCGGGGTCCTCCCACCCCCGCACCCGCCTGGCGAGTCACCCGGAGACGCTGGGGCGACCGTTCTCGATGTGGCCCATGAGCCGGCGACGGAAGCCGCCGGGGGCGGTCACCTCGACGTCGTACCAGCCGTGCGCGTCGGCGGCCGAGTGCACGACGGTACGGGTCCGCCCGGGCTTCACGGTGACGGTGCGGGTCCAGTCGGCGAGGTCGTCCTCGTCGCCGTAGCCCAGCGGCCGGACGGTGAAGGCGACCGGGGCCTCGCCCGTGTTCCGCACGGTGAGGTGCAGGTCGCGGTCGTGATGGTCGATGCGCGAGGCCAGCTCGGCGCCGCCCGCCGCGGGGCCCTCGAACTCGCGGCGGAAACCGTTGGGGCCGGTGATCGTGAAGCGGTAGCGGTCACCCGGCACGGGGACGGTCCACTCCCCCGTCCCCCTGACGTCCTGGTGCTGCGGGACGGCGAACTCGCCCGCGTAGGGGTAGAGGGCGAAGTGCGCGCTCGCCTTCCCGCGGTTGCTCAGCGCGACCGTGACGGCACCGGCACCCGTGGTCGCGGCGGCGTCCGGCTGGTACGGGAGGGGGCGGGCGGGGCGGACGCCGGGCTCCTGGACGGGCATCCGCTGCACGGCCGGGGGCTGCGGCCGCCAGCGGCCGGTGAAGGGCGGGATCGGTCCGGGCTGCTCGACCTCGGGCCGCCGCCGGCCGCGCTTGAAGTCGAAGGCGGAGGTGAGGTCGCCCGTGACGGTGCGGCGCCAGGGCGTGATGTGGGGTTCCCCGACCCCCGTGAGCCGCTCCAGGAAGCGGATCACGGAGGTGTGGTCGAAGGTCTCGGAGCAGACGTATCCGCCGGTCGACCACGGCGAGACGACGAGCAGCGGGACGCGGATGCCGAGGCCGGTGGGCTGTCCCTTCCACCGCTCGTCCGCGTTCTCGGCCGGCGGGACCGGCGGCGGGACGTGGTCGAAGAAGCCGTCGTTCTCGTCGTAGTTGATCAGGACCACGGTGTGGCGCCACACGTCCGGGTGGGCGCCGAGGGCGTCGAGCACCTTGTAGACCAGGGTGGCGGAGGCGATCGGCGAGGAGGAGCCGGGGTGCTCGGAGTCGATCGCGGAGGGGACGAGGTACGAGACCTCGGGCAGCGTGCCGGCGGCGACGTCGGCGCGGAAGGCGTCGGCGAGGGTGCCGGACTCGACGCGGCGCAGTCCGCGCTCGAAGAGGGAGCGCTCGGCCGGGGCGAGGCCGGCGACGCCCTCCTCCAGGAGGGCCAGGAGCCGGGTCCGCTCGGCGCTGTCGTCGGTGTCGCGGACGGCGGCGTAGAAGGACTCCATGTAGGTGTGCCCGCCGGTGCCGGCGAGCGCCTTGCGGGCGATCTTCTTGAAGGTGGTGAAGAACTCGATGTTGTTGTCGGTGAAGTTCTCCCACTCGGTGTACGTCTTCCAGCTCCGCCCGGCGGCTTCGAGCCGCTCGGCGTAGGTGGACCAGCCGTAGCCGGGGTGGGTGCCCTCGGCGTAGGCGGCGTTGGTGACGGCCCGGCTGCCGTCGGCCTCGAAGCCGGTCCAGCCGGACCAGAGGTGGTTGCGGTTGGGGCTCGTCGAGGTGTGGATCGACGAGTGGTAGGCGTCGCAGACGGTGAAGGTGTCGGCGAGCTCGTAGTGCAGGGGGAGGTCCTGCCGGTCGTAGTACGCCATGGTGGCGGCGGTCTTGGCCGAGACCCAGCCGTCCATCCAGCCGCCGTGCCACGCCTTCGCCCCGCCGCCCCAGGAGTGGTCGAGGTCGCCGATGTACTGGAGGTCCTTCTGCTGCGTCTCGGCGGCGCCGCGGACGGGGAAGGGCAGCACGGTCCGGCCGGGCGCGGCGGGCTGCTCGAAGACCGGGCGGCCCGAGGGCAGCTCGACGGCGTTGCGGTCGCCGAATCCGCGGACGCCTCGGAGGGTGCCGAAGTAGTGATCGAAGGAACGGTTCTCCTGCATCAGGATCACCACGTGCCGGACCGCCGCCATCCCCCCGGCCGGGGGCTCCGCGGCCATCGCCGCCTGCAGCGACGGCGGCAGCAGCGAACCGGCCGCCGCGGCGCCGAGGGCACCTCCGCCCAGCGCGAGCAGCCTTCTGCGGGACATCTCGGATGACAAGACATGCCTCCAGTCGACGTCCAATGGTTCTCCGTCGAGCCATTGGGTGGTACGCCGGCGACGGTAGTGAGACGGGATGACCACGAGAAGACCCGCCGGGGGCCCGGTGGTGAACGTCCAAGGGAACGCGCCGGAAATCCAAGCAGTTTCCGGCCACTCCACCGGGCCCCCGCCGACCGTCAGACCCGGATGCGGAGCCTCACCCCCTCCAGCAGCGCGAGGCCCAGCTCGGTGACCGAGTGCAGGGTCGCGTTGCGGTGGCGCAGGCTGGAGACCAGCGCCGCCTCCCGCAGGGCGGTGATGTGCCGGCTGGCGTTGGGCGGCGTGGTGCCCGCGCGGCGGGCGAGCTGACCGGTGGTCGCGACCCCTTCGGCCAGCGCGGACAGCAGCACCGCCCGGGTCGGGCCGATCAGCGCCGCGAGCGCCCGCCCGTCGGCCGGATTCGCCTCCGGCGTCGTCCAGTAGGCGTCGTGCTCGATCGGATGGACGAGCACCGGCGGCAGCGTCGGGTCGGCGAGGGTCGTGGGGGCGTACCGCGAGAAGAACGACGGCTGGAGCAGCAGCCCGCGCCCCTGGAGGTGGAGGTCCTGGTCGACCGGGAAGTCGAGCCGGAGCACCGGGTAGTCCCAGTGCGCCGACGGGTGGAGCGTGCTGAGGACCGCGTCCCAGCCGCCCTCCGCGAGCGCCGCCGAGCGCCGCGACCGGTCGCGACAGACCTGCACCCGCATCCGCTCCCAGAACGGGCCGAGCACCGCGTCGAAGTAGGCGTGCGCCGCGTCGGCCAGCCGGCCGATCCCCTCGGGCTCCCCCTCCGTCAGCTCCCGCGCCCAGGCCGGTAACCGTCTCGTCGGATTCTGCCGCGCGAACTCCCTCATGTCGCTCAGCACTTGATGCTGCGGCGTGGACCTCAGGGCCTCCATCCGGTCTTCGAGGGTCCCGCCGACCGCGGGGGTCAGGAAGTCCACCGAGTACCCGACGGGCGGCGCGAGGGCCGTCAACAGCCGCGTGCCGGAGGGGACTCGGGGCAGCGACTCCCGGAGCCAGGGCCCGAACAGCACCCCCGCGTCCCTTCTCCGCAGCCGGTTCAGGCTGATCAGCACCTCCCACATCGGATCGGGCTCGGTGGCGAGCCGAATCCGGCCGAGGTCCTCCCCCGTGAAATGGATCCGCAGCACCTCAACCCCTCCCACCAGGGCAATTGCGTTCCAGCGCAACAAAGTTCATGACACTCCCCCGTTGAACGCAGACTCTGACCCGTTCGCCACGTGATCAGCACGGTCGACGTGATCAGCACAGTCGCCAACAGGACGGTGGATCGTAAAATGCCCGAGACCCTGACGAAGAGACGTTGGGGCAGGCGTGTCGCTCCGCGGGGGCTCGTACGCGCACTCGCCCTCGGCCTGGCCCTCGCCGCGGCAGCCGGCTGCTCCGGTCCGGCCGCCGCACCGCCCGGACCGGCCCCGGAACCGGCGGCGGAACCCGCCCCGCTGACCGCCCTGCACCGGCTTCCGCCGATCACCGGCCTGCTCTTCACCTCCCACGTCCGCAGCACCGAGGCGCAGCAGCGGATCGCCGTCGCCTGCATGGCCGGACGGGGGTTCCGTTACGCCCCCGTCCCTCCGCCCAAGGCTCCGGACGGCGCCGACGAGCGCCCCCGGCCCTTCGGCCTGGAGACCCCGGACCCGCCCCGCGCAGGCGCCACCCCGCCGCCCGAGACGCCGCCCGCCTCCGGCAGCCCGGAGAGCACCGCCGCCTACGCGCGGGCCCTCTTCGGCGAGGACGGCAAGCGGGTCACCGCCAAGGGCCTGCGCCTGAGCGTCTCCCGGCCCGGCGAGGGCTGCCTCGCCGAGGCGGAGACACGGGTGCTCGGCGACGGGCGCATCCGCTGGCTCCAGGTCCGGATCATGCTCTTCGAGGCACAGGAGCAGACCCGCAAGGACGTGGAGAAGGACCCCGCGTTCCGGGCGGCGACCGCCCGCTGGCGGGAGTGCATGGACCGGAACAGGGTCAAGGCCCAGGACCCCGTCCAGGTGCAGAACGCGCTCCGCACGGCGGAGGCCCGGCGCACCGACCCCGTCGCCGCGGCCGATCTGCGCTGCAAGGCGGAGACGGGGTACCTGACCACCGCGTACGGGCGACTCGCCGCCACGCAGCAGCGCTGGCTCGACGAGCACCCCGACATCGGCGGCGACTGGAAGAAGCTGTCCGCCCGCCAGGACGAGGCGGCCCGCACGGTCCTCGGCCCGGCGGCCTGACCCGCCGACGGCCCCCGCCGACCGCCCCACCACGCTCTTCCGCTCCCGCGCCCGGGAGCGGACGCTCCACCCAGACGAGAGGGACACCCTTCATGTCCACGACCCATCCCAGGTCCGGCCTGCGCGGCAGACTCGCCGCCGTCGCGGGCGCCACCGCGCTCCTCGTGGGCGCCGGCATCGGCACCGCGGCGACCGCGTCGGCCGGCCCCAACTGCGCGTCGGGTTACCACTGCGTCTTCTACCAGGGCATCGGCACCTCCGCCGGGCACGCCTACTACAACAGCGACCCCGACTTCACCGACGACTACTTCGACGGCACCGCGAACAAGGTGAACGACAACGTCTGGTCGGCCAGCAACTCCAGCAACGGCGGCTACGAGAGCCACTACTACTACGACGTCAACTACGGCGGCGGACTGGTCTTCTGCGTCAACCCGGGCAGCGCGGTCAACTACGACCGGCTCTCGAACGACGGCGTCACCGGCAACAACCGCGGCCAGCGCGACGAGGCCAGCTCGCTCCTCATGCGCCCCTCCACCACCGTCTCCTGCTTCTGACGACGACACCCCACGGCCCGCGAACGGGAAGCGGGTGCGCGGAGGAGCTTCCTCTCCCCCACGCACCCTCGCGGTCCATGCCTCAGGCGACACAACCGACCACCGAAAGGTAGATCAGAACATGACCAGGATCGGCTCGAACACCGGATTCCGCACCAAGTTCGCCGCCGTCGCCGGCGCCACCGCGCTCCTCGTGGGCGGCGGCATCGCCACCGCGACGTCCGCGTCGGCCGGCCCCAGCTGCTCCCCCGGCTTCCACTGCCTCTTCGAGGGCAGCATCGGCGCGTCGAGCCACATGTACTTCAACAGCGACCCCGACTTCACCGACGACATCTTCAGCAGCGGGCACGGGGTCAACGACAACTCGTGGTCGGCCAGCAACTCCAGCAACGGCGGCTACGAGAGCCACTACTACTACGACGTCAACTACGGCGGCGGGCTGGTCTTCTGCGTCAACCCGGGCAGCTACGTCACCCACACCCAGCTGTCGGACGACAACGTCGACGGCAACCACTCCGGCCAGCGCGACGAGGCCAGCTCCCTGCTGATGCGCCCCTCCACCACCGTCTCCTGCTTCTGATCCCGCACCCGGGAGGAAGACGGCGGCCCCGCACCGGAGTTCCGGTGCGGGGCCGCCGTGCCGTGCGCGCGGAGGGGATCAGCCCTCGCTGACGCCCAGCTTCTCCAGGATCAGGTCCTTGACCTTCGCCGCGTCCGCCTGGCCACGGGTGGCCTTCATGACGGCGCCGACGAGCGCGCCGACGGCGGCGACCTTGCCGCCGCGGATCTTGTCGGCGATGCCCGCGTTGCCCGCGATGGCCTCGTCGACGGCCGCGCCGAGCGCGCCGTCGTCGGAGACGACCTTCAGACCGCGCTTCTCGACGACCGCGTCCGGGGTGCCCTCGCCGGCGAGGACGCCCTCGATGACCTGGCGGGCCAGCTTGTCGTTCAGGTCGCCGGCGGCGACCAGGGCCGACACCCGGGCCACGTCGGCCGGGGTGATCGCCAGCTCCTCCAGCGAGACGCCCTGCTCGTTGGCGTTGCGGGCGAGCTCGCCCATCCACCACTTGCGGGCCGAGGTCGCGTCCGCGCCCGCCTCGATCGTGGCGACGATCGAGTCGACCGCGCCCGCGTTGAGGATGGACTGCATGTCCAGCTCGGACACGCCCCACTCCTCGCGCAGCCGGTTGCGGCGCACCCGGGGCAGCTCCGGCAGACCGGCGCGCAGCTCCTCGACCCACTCACGGGACGGGGCGACGGGGACGAGGTCGGGCTCCGGGAAGTACCGGTAGTCCTCGGCGTTGTCCTTGATGCGGCCGGAGGTGGTGGAGCCGTCGTCCTCGTGGAAGTGACGGGTCTCCTGCACGATCGTGCCACCGGAGGTGAGCACGGCCGCGTGGCGCTGGATCTCGAAGCGCGCCGCGCGCTCCACCGAACGGAGCGAGTTGACGTTCTTCGTCTCCGAGCGGGTGCCGAAGGTCTTGGTGCCGTTGGGGCGCAGCGACAGGTTCACGTCGCAGCGCATCTGGCCCTTGTCCATCCGCGCCTCGGAGACCCCGAGGGCGCGGATCAGCTCGCGCAGCTCGGCGACGTACGCCTTGGCGACCTCGGGGGCCCGCTCGCCCGCGCCCTCGATGGGCTTGGTGACGATCTCGATGAGCGGGATGCCGGCCCGGTTGTAGTCGAGCAGCGAGTGCGAGGCGCCGTGGATGCGGCCGGTCGCGCCACCGATGTGGGTGGACTTGCCGGTGTCCTCCTCCATGTGGGCGCGCTCGATCTCCACGCGGAAGATCTCGCCGTCCTCCAGCTGGACGTCCAGGTAGCCGTTGAAGGCGATCGGCTCGTCGTACTGGGAGGTCTGGAAGTTCTTCGGCATGTCCGGATAGAAGTAGTTCTTCCGGGCGAAGCGGCACCACTCGGCGATCTCGCAGTTCAGCGCGAGGCCGATCTTGATGGCGGACTCGACGCCGATCTCGTTGACGACCGGCAGCGAGCCGGGCAGGCCGAGGCAGGTCGGGCAGGTCTGCGAGTTGGCGTCCGCGCCCAGCTCGGTCGAGCAGCCGCAGAACATCTTGGTCCTGGTGCCGAGCTCGACATGGACCTCCAGGCCCATGACGGGGTCGAACGCCGCGAGGGCCGCGTCGTACGACAGCAGTTCAGTGACAGTCACGGTGAGACTTTCCCTCTCAGCCCAGCAGGACGTCGTCGTCGCCCAGGCGCTTGAGCTCCCGGTAGAGGATCGCCAGGCCGGTAACGATGGCGGCGGCGGACACGGCGGAATCGATCAGCCGCAGCATGTCGTTGTCGTTGCGGGCCATCTTGGCCTGCTTCGCCACGCTGATGGCACCGAACGCGGTGGTCGCCAGCGAGACGTAGACGCCGGTCTTCGACTTCTTGAAGTTCTTGGCCTTCTTTGCCATGGCACTCACAGCGACGGAGCCTCCTCAAGCAGCGGGTGGCCCCACTTTTCCACGAAGGCGGCCTCGACGGCCGCACCGACCTTGTAGAGCCGGTCGTCCTTCATGGCGGGGGCGATGATCTGCAGACCGACCGGGAGACCGTCCTCGGGCGCCAGGCCGCAGGGGAGCGACATGGCGGCGTTGCCGGCCAGGTTGGTCGGGATCGTGCACAGGTCCGCGAGGTACATGGCCATCGGGTCGTCGGCGCGCTCGCCGATCGGGAAGGCGGTGGTGGGGGTCGTCGGGGAGACGATGACGTCCACCTCCTCGAAGGCCCTCTCGAACTCGCGGGTGATGAGGGTGCGGACCTTCTGGGCGGAGCCGTAGTACGCGTCGTAGTAGCCGGAGCTCAGCGCGTACGTGCCCAGGATGATGCGGCGCTTGACCTCGTCGCCGAAGCCGGCCTCACGGGTGAGGGCGGTGACGTCCTCGGCGGACCGCGTGCCGTCGTCGCCGACCCGCAGGCCGTAGCGCATGGCGTCGAAGCGGGCCAGGTTCGAGGAGCA
Source organism: Streptomyces sp. NPDC051180 (assembly GCF_040689545.1). Taxonomy (NCBI): domain Bacteria; kingdom Bacillati; phylum Actinomycetota; class Actinomycetes; order Kitasatosporales; family Streptomycetaceae; genus Streptomyces; species Streptomyces sp. NPDC051180. The sequence goes on along the minus strand of NZ_JBFBBC010000013.1, from coordinate 9,218 downwards.
CTCGGACGGCGCGATCAGGTAGTACGCCGAGAGGGCCAGGTCGAAGGTCGGGCAGTCCAGCTCGACGACCTCGGCGCCCAGCGACTTCAGCAGCTCGACGGACTCGTCGAAGCGCTGCACGACGCCGGCCTGGTAGCCCTCGCCGCGGAACTGCTTGACGACGCCGACGCGCATGCCGGCGACCGAGCCGTTGCGCGCGGCCTCGACGACCTGCGGGACCTCGGCGTCGATGGAGGTCGAGTCCAGCGGGTCGTGTCCGGCGATCGCCTCGTGGAGGAGGGCCGCGTCCAGGACCGTGCGGGCGCAGGGGCCGCCCTGGTCGAGGGAGGACGAGAAGGCCACCATGCCGTAGCGGGAGACCGCGCCGTAGGTCGGCTTGACGCCGACGGTGCCGGTGACGGCGGCGGGCTGGCGGATCGAGCCGCCGGTGTCCGTGCCGATGGCGAGCGGGGCCTCGTACGCGGCGAGGGCGGCCGAGGAACCGCCGCCGGAGCCGCCGGGGATCCGGGTGAGGTCCCAGGGGTTGCCGGTCGGGCCGTACGCGCTGTTCTCCGTGGAGGAGCCCATCGCGAACTCGTCCATGTTCGTCTTGCCGAGGATGACGACGTCGGCGGCCTTGAGGTTCTTGACCAGGGTCGCGTCGTACGGAGGGATCCAGCCCTCCAGCATCTTCGAGCCGACGGTCGTCGGCATGCCGGCGGTGGTGAAGATGTCCTTCAGGGCGAGCGGGACACCGGCCAGCGGGCCGAGCTTCTCGCCGCGGGCGCGCTTCTCGTCGACGGCGCGGGCCTGCGCGAGGGCGCCCTCGCGGTCGACGTGCAGGAAGGCGTGGACCTTCTCGTCGACGGCCTCGATGCGGGCGAGGTGGGCCTCGGTGACCTCGACGGCGGTCAGCTCGCCGGCGGCGATCTTCCCGGCGATCTCGGCTGCCGTGAGCTTGATGATGATGTTGTCCGTCATGACGTGTTAGTCCTCCCCCAGGATCTGCGGCACCTTGAAACGCTGCTGCTCCTGGGCCGGGGCGCCGGAGAGCGCCTGCTCGGGGGTGAGCGACGGACGGACCTCGTCCGCGCGCATGACATTGGTCAGCGGCAGCGGGTGGGAGGTCGGCGGTACGTCTTGGTCGGCGACCTCGGAGACGCGGGCGACCGCGCCGATGATGTCGTCGAGCTGGCCGGCGAAGTGATCGAGTTCTTCGCCCTTCAGCTCCAGACGCGCCAGCCGTGCGAGGTGGGCGACCTCCTCGCGCGTGATGCCAGGCATGCGGATCCTCACGGGGTGAGCTTGATGGTGTTGGTCCATCCTATGGGGCCCGTACCCCTGCCCGTGAAACGGTTTGGCCCGCAGCGCGGCACCCCTCAGGGAACGACCTGCCCCGAGGGCTGGTCGAGCTCGACCTGGGCCGCGATGTCGGCGGGTCGGCGCCAGCCGTGCTCGCCGCGGGCCAGGAGCCAGGCGGTGGCCTCGGGGGGCGGCATGGCGGCGGCGACGAGCCAGCCCTGGACGGCGTCGCAGCCCAGGTCCCGGAGGCGTTCCCAGGTCTCGTCGTCCTCCACGCCCTCGGCGACGACGAGGAGGCCGAGCGAGTGGGCGAGGTCGACGGTGCAGCGGACGATCTCGGCGTCCTCGGTGTCGACGGCGAGCCGGGCGACGAAGGAGCGGTCGATCTTCAGTTCGCTGACGGGCAGCCGGCGGAGGTGGACCAGGGAGGAGTAGCCGGTGCCGAAGTCGTCGAGGGACATCTTCACGCCGTGGCCGGTGAGGCCGTTGAGCGTGTCGGCGGCCCGCTGGGGGTCCTCCAGGAGGACGTGCTCCGTTATCTCCAGCTGGAGGGCGCCGGCCGGGACGCCGTGGCGGGCGAGCCGGGCGGCGACGGCGCCGGCGAAGCCGGGGGTGTGGACGTCGCGCGGCGAGACGTTGACGGCGACCGGGACGTTGAGGCCCTGGGCGCGCCAGCGGGCGACCTGGGCGAGCGCGGTCTCCAGGACGTACTCGGTGAGGTGCGGCATCAGGCCGGAGGACTCGGCGATGGCGATGAACTCGTCCGGCGGGACCTTGCCGCGCTCGGGGTGGACCCAGCGGACGAGCGCCTCCAGGCCGGCGACCTGTCCGTCGAAGCGGACCTTGGGCTGGTAGTGGAGTTCGACCTCGCCGGCGTCCAGGGCGCGGCGGAGGTCGCCGAGGAGGCCGAGCCGGTCGGGCGTGTTGGAGTCGCGCTTGGACTCGTAGACCTCGACGCCGGTGCGGTCGCGCTTGGCCTGGTACATGGCGACGTCGGCACGGCGCAGCAGCCCCTCGGCGTCGAGGGCGTGGTCGGGGAAGACGGCGACGCCGGCGCTGGCCTCCAGGACGAGGGTGAGCCCGTCGAGGTCGAGCGGGGAGGAGAGTTCGGCGACGAGGTGGCGGGCGACCCGCTGGGCGCTGGTGGTGGAGTCGGCGGTGGGCAGCAGGACGGCGAACTCGTCGCCGCCGAGCCGGGCGGCCTCGGCGCCGCGGGGCAGCGCGAGGTCGAGCCGTTCGGCGATCTGGAGGAGCAGCCGGTCGCCGGCGAGGTGTCCGAGGGTGTCGTTGACCGACCGGAAGCGGTCGAGGTCGATCAGGACGAGGGCGGCGCGGGCGCCTGCGGCCTCGGCCTCCTCCAGGGCGGTCCAGGCCCGTTCCAGGAGCCACTGGCGGTTGGGGAGCCCGGTGAGCGGGTCGCGCAGCTGCTCCTCGGCGCGGGCGCGGGCGATCCAGAGGGTGGAGTCGAGGGCGATGAGGGGGACGGCGAAGAGCGGCAGCAGGACCGGCCGGGTGGCGGCGACGACGCAGATGAGCGGGGCGATGCCGAGGAGGGCGACGGCGACGAGGCCCTGGCGCAGGAGGGCGGTGCGGGCGACGGTGGGCAGGCCGCGGCCCTGGGGCGCGAGCGTGTACCACAGGAGGAGCCGGGTCACCACGAGGTAGGCGCCGGCGGCGACGAGGACCTCCGGGAGGTCCCCGATGGTCCAGTCGAGGGGCCACCAGGGCTGTTCGACGGTGGGCACGTCCCCGAAGAGGGCGAGGACGACGGCGGCGGCTCCCACGCCGAGGACGTCGGCGGCGCCGTGCAGGAGGCCCTGGCGCCAGCGGTCCCGGCGGGCGGCGCCGACGAGGGTGACGACGGTCAGCGAGACGAGGCCGGCGGGCACCCAGCCGTACAGCAGGAGGACGGCGAGGGTGAGGGCGGCGCCGGAGCCGGTGCCGCCCCACCAGCGGTCGCGGCCGAGGGCGACCAGATGGCCGACGATGAGGCCGGTGAGCACGGCGAGGGACCAGCCGGCGGCTCCGCCGGGGAAGAGTCCGTGACCGGTGGTCAGGGCTCGCTGGAGCCCGACGGCGAGTACGACGGCGGCGATGCCCACCACGGCTGCGGGCAGCCGGGAGGTGAAGCCCGGGGTGACCGCACGGCCGTGTGACCGTGGGACCGGGGCGGCGCTCTCGGTCGGTTCCATTCCCGTCCCTCTCACAGGCGGCGGTGCCGTCGGGTGTGCGCGGGGCCGCGGTGCGGCCGTCCGTCCTCCGGCCGGCGCGCGGCGGGGCGGAGCCCCCGGGCGGCCGTGCGGAACAAGACGCACGGTCACCACACTAGGCCGCCGAGGGCTTCGACGGGCAGCGCTCTCCCTCTCTTGCCCGAATGCGGCCCAGCCACCCGTAACGATCTGGTATGCGCCGAACGGGTGGCCCTCCGTGGGGTGATGGGCGGCTACTCGGCGACCGGGACCGCGGCCTCCCGCGCCGCCTCGGGCCCCTGTTCGAGCAGGACGGAGAAGCCGGCCTCGTCCAGAACCGGAACCTTCAGCTGCATCGCCTTGTCGTACTTCGAACCAGGGTTTTCGCCGACGACCACGAAGGCGGTCTTCTTCGAAACGGAACCGGTCACCTTCGCTCCGAGCCTCTGGAGGGACTCTTTTGCGCCATCCCTGGTGAACCGCTCCAGGGTGCCGGTCACCACGACCGTGAGCCCTTCCAGCGGACGCGGCCCCTCGTCCTCCCCGGCGCCCTCGTCCTCCAGGGTGACCCCCGCGGCGCGCCACTTGCGCACGATCTCGCGGTGCCACTCCTCCGCGAACCACTGCTTCACCGCGGCCGCGATGATCCCGCCGACGCCGTCGACGGCCGCCAGCTCCTCCTCGCTCGCCTGCTCGATCCGCTCCAGGGAGCGGAACTCGCGGGCCAGCGCCTCGGCCGCGACCGGCCCCACGTGCCGGATGGAGAGCCCGTTGATGAAGCGGGCCAGCGGGCGGGTCTTCGCCGCCGCGATGTTCTCCAGCATCGCCAGGGCGTTCTTCCTCGGCTCGCCCTTCTGGTTGGCGAAGACCGTGGCGATCTTCTCCTCGCCGGTCTTCGGGTCCCGCTTGGGCAGTCCGCTGTCCGCGTCGAGGACGTACGCCTTGATCGGCAGCAGCTGCTCGATCGTCAGGTCGAAGAGGTCGCCCTCGTCCAGCAGCGGCGGTTCGGCCGGCTCCAGCGGGCGGGTGAGCGCCGCCGCGGCCACCTTGCCGAAGCTCTCGATGTCCAGGCACTGGCGGCCGGCCAGGAAGAAGAGCCGCTCGCGCAGCTGGGCCGGGCAGGTCCGGGCGTTCGGGCAGCGGAGGTCGATGTCGCCCTCCTTCATCGCCTTCAGCGGCGTCCCGCACTCCGGGCACTCCGCGGGCATCACGAACTCCCGCTCGGTGCCGTCCCGCAGGTCGGCGACCGGTCCGAGGATCTCCGGGATGACGTCGCCGGCCTTGCGCAGCACGACCGTGTCGCCGATGAGGACGCCCTTGGCCTTCACCACCTCCTGGTTGTGGAGGGTGGCGAACTCGACCTCGGAACCGGCCACCGTCACCGGCTCCACCTGTGCGTACGGCGTGACGCGCCCGGTCCGGCCGACCCCGACCTTGATGTCGACCAGCTTGGTGTTGACCTCCTCCGGCGCGTACTTCCAGGCGATCGCCCAGCGCGGGGCGCGGGCCGTGGAGCCCAGCCGGCCCTGGAGCGGGATCTCGTCGAGCTTGACGACCACGCCGTCGATCTCGTGCTCCACGGAGTGACGGTTCTCCCCGAAGTACGCGATGAACGCGCGCACCCCGTCGAGCGAGTCGACCACCCGGTTGTGCCGCGCCGTGGGAAGCCCCCACGCGTGCAGCAGCTCGTACGTCTCCGAGAGCCGGGAGATGTCGAAGCCCTCGCGGGCGCCGATGCCGTGGACCACCATGTGGAGCGGGCGGGAGGCGGTGACCTTCGGGTCCTTCTGGCGCAGGGAACCGGCCGCCGCGTTGCGCGGGTTGGCGAAGGGCTTGTCGCCGGCGGCCACCAGCCGGGCGTTGAGCTCCTCGAAGCCCTCCATCGGGAAGAAGACCTCGCCGCGGATCTCCACGAGCTCCGGGATCCGGTCGCCGCGCAGCCGCTCCGGGATGTCGGCGATCGTCCGCACGTTGGGCGTGATGTCCTCGCCGGTGCGGCCGTCGCCGCGGGTGGCGGCCCGGGTCAGCCGCCCGTGCTCGTAGGTCAGGTTGACCGCGAGGCCGTCGACCTTGAGCTCGCACAGGTAGTGGAAGTCGGGGGTGCCGACGTCCCGCGCGACCCGCTCGGCCCAGGTGGCCAGCTCCTCGTCGTCGAAGGCGTTGTCCAGGGAGAGCATGCGCTCCCGGTGCTCGACGGAGGTGAACTCCGTCTCGTACTGCCCCGCGACCTTCTGCGTCGGGGAGTCCGGCGTCCGCAGCTCCGGGTACTCCTCCTCCAGCGCCTCCAGGGCGCGCAGGAGCCGGTCGAACTCGCCGTCGCTGACGACCGGCTGGTCCTTCACGTAGTACCGGAAGCGGTGCTCCTCGACCTGCTCGGCGAGGTCGGCGTGCTTCTCCCGTGCCTCGGCGGGCAGGGCCCCCTGTTCGACTGCCACCTTCGTCCGTCCTCCCGTGCCTCTGAACCCGGTCACTCTGGGTTGTCCGCGAGCGATCTCGCCGCCCGGGCGCAGTGGGCGAGCGCCGCGCGGGCGTAGGCGGGCGAAGCGCCCGCGAGCCCGCACGTGGGGGTGACGACCACGGACTCCGCGAGAGTCCCCGGATTCAGCCCCAGCCTGCGCCACAGCGTCCTGACACCCATGACGCTACCGCCAGGGTCGGACAATGCGGTGTCGGTGGACGGCACCACACCGGCGAAGAGCGTCGTACCGGCCTCCACGGCCTCGCCGATCGTCTCCTCGTCACGCTCGGTGAGAAGGCCGAAGTCGAACGAGACACCGGCCACGCCCGCCCGCCGCAGCAGCGCGATGGGGACGTCGGGGGCGCAGGAGTGGACGACGACCGGACCGTCGTGGACGGCGATCACGTCGCGCAGGGCGGACTCCACGACCTGCCGGTCGACGGCCCGGTAGGTGCGGTACCCGCTGGCCGTGCGGACGTGGCCGCGCAGCACGGCGGTGAGCGAGGGCTCGTCGAGCTGGAGGACGAGCCGGGCCCCGGGGACGCGCCTGCGCAGGTCCGCCAGGTGGCCGCGGAGCCCCTCGGCGAGGGAGCCGGTGAGGTCGCGGCAGGCTCCCGGGTCGCCGACGGCCGCCTCGCCGCCGCGCAGTTCCAGGGCCGCCGCGAGCGTCCACGGGCCCACGGCCTGCACCTTGAGCGGGCCCTCGTACCCCTGGGTGAACTCCTCCAGGGCGTCCAGGTCCTCGCCCAGCCAGGAGCGGGCGCGCTTGGTGTCGCGGCCCGGCCGGTCGCTGATCCGCCAGCCGCTCGGCTCCACGTGCGCGTAGAGGTCGACGAGCATCCCGGTGGTGCGGCCGATCATGTCGGCGCCGGGGCCGCGGGCCGGCAGCTCCGCGAGGAACGGGAAGTCCTCGAAGGAGCCGGTGGCGGCCTTGGCGGCCTCGCGGGCGTCGCCGCCCGGCAGGGAGCCGACGCCGGTGGCGGGGCCCCAGGGGCTCGTGTCGCCCATGTCCTCGGTCTCGCTCACGGCTAGCGCCCCGGTCGGACGGTGAGGTCGTTGATCTCCGCGTCGCGCGGCAGGTCGATCGCCGTGAGGACGGCCGTCGCCACCGACTCGGGGTCGATCCACTTCGACGCGTCGTACTCCTTGCCCTCCTGCCGGTGCACCTTCTCCTGCATGGGGCTCGCCGTCCGGCCCGGGTAGACCGAGGTGACCCGGACGCCGTGGGCGTGCTCCTCGTGGCGCAGGGCGTCGGCGAGGGCCTTGAGGCCGTGCTTGGAGGCGGCGTACGCGCCCCACTCGCCGTGCGCGTTGAGCCCGGCGCCGGAGTTCACGAAGACGACGTGGCCCTGCGAGACCCTCAGCTGGGGCAGCAGGTGCCGGGTCAGCTCGGCCGGGGCGATCAGGTTGACGTTGAGCTGGTGGTGCCACGTCTTCGGGGTGAGCTCCCCGATCGGGCCCAGGTCGACGACCCCCGCGATGTGCAGCAGGCTGTCCACCCGCTCCGGCATGGTCTGGTGCGAGAACGCCCAGGACAGCCGGTCCGGGTCGGCGAGGTCGCCGACCAGCGTCCGCGCCCCGGGGAACTGCCCGGCGAGCTCCTTCGCCCGCCCCGCGTCGCGCGCGTGCAGCACGAGCTCGTCCCCGCGCGCGTGCAGGCGGCGCGCGACGGCCGCGCCGATGCCGGAACCGGCTCCGGTGATCACATGAGTAGCCATGGGGACCATGCTCGCATCAGCGGGAGGCGATGTTCTCCTCCAGGTGGGCGAGGGCGGCCGGGCCGTCGTCGGCGAAGAAGACGAGGTCGGCCAGGGGCAGGGGCAGGAAGCCCTCGGTGTCCATGCGGTGGAACTGGGCCTTCAGACCGTCGTAGAAGCCCGCCGTGTTCAGCAGGACGACCGGCTTGACGTGCTTGCCGTGCTTCTTCAGCTCCAGGATCTCGGTGGCCTCGTCGAGCGTGCCGGTGCCGCCCACCATGACGACGATCGCGTCGGACTTGGCGAGGAGCAGCGCCTTGCGCTCGGCGAGGTCCCGGGCGACGACCATCTCGTCGGCGTCCGGCCGGGCCTTGTGCGCGAGGAAGTCGACGGAGACGCCGACGAGCCGGCCGCCCGCCTCCTGGACGCCGTCGGCGACCACCTTCATCAGACCGGTGTCGGAGCCGCCCCAGACCAGGGTGTGACCGGCCTTCCCGAGGAGACGGGCGAAGTCGCGCGCGGGGGTCGTGTACCGCTCGTCGAGCTGGGCGGCGGAGAGGAAGACGCAGATGTTCATGGCCCCCACCGTAGGCCGTGACCAGCGGCTTCGGAATTTCTCCGGGAAATCCCGTCCGGCGGCGATGAGTTCGGGAGGCGGCCGCGGTCTGCCCTGCCATGGACGAGGTGAGCACCACGCTGGGCAGGGTCCGCGGCCGGGTCACGTCACGGGACGGCACGGCGATCGCGTACGAGCGGTACGGCGACGGGCGGCACGAGGGGCGGGCGCCGGTCGTCCTGGTGAGCGGGGCCCTGGCCACCGCGGCGGCCGAACGGCCGCTCGCCGGGCTCCTCGCCCGGCACTTCACGGTCTTCGCCTACGACCGGCGGGGCCGCGGCGGGAGCGGGGACGCCGGGCCCTGCGCGGTGGAGCGCGAGATCGAGGACCTGGCGGCGGTCGTGGAAGCGGCCGGGGCCGGGGCGGCCCTGCACGGGACGGGGACCGGGGGCGCGCTGGCGCTCGCCGCGGTCGCCGCCGGGCTGCCGGCGGCGGCCCTGTCGGTGTACGAGCCGCCGTACTCGGCGGAGGCCGCGGAGGTGTGGCGGCGGGTGGCGGCGCTGCTGGAGGAGGGCCGTCCGGAGGCGGCGCTCGGCCTCGTCCCGGCGGACACGTCCTTACCCGCCGAGGCGTGGCTCGCGGGCGCGGGACCGGCCCGCGCCCTCGCCCACGACCTCGCGGTGCTCGGCGACGGTCCGCCGCCCGGGCGCGCCCTCGCCGAGGTCCACACGCGCGTGCTGGTCGTCGACGGCGGCTTCAGTCCCGCGGGGACCCGCCGGGCCGCCCGCGGCCTCGCCGCCGCCCTGCCCCGCGGCCGGCACCGCACGCTGACCGGGCAGACGTCCGAGGTGGCGCCGCACGTCCTCGCCCCCGTCCTGGAGCAGTTCCTGACGGAGGAACGGGAGGACGGGAGGGACGACGGGAGGAGGCGGGAGACCGCCGCCTAGGGCCTGTCGTCACATTCCCCTCTGCCCCGCGACGCCTGGCACGCGCTCTCGCCGCACCGGGCGAAAGCGCGAGTACGCCCAGTACGAGCA